>CAYMIH010000041.1:0-18913 GCA_964390585.1 uncultured Alistipes sp. | reverse complement strand
TGCGGAGAGAGCGATAGCGAGCCTCCGCGGGGCGAGGCTACGGCTCGCGCGGCTCCGAGGAGCCGCAAAAATTAATATAATCTCAAATTCTGCCTCCCGCCCTATTTCTGAAATTTCATCGTAAAGTTTCTCAGCCAACGCATCGGAGGCCCCGACAGCATACGGCAGAACGGTATGAAGAGTCGAAACCACCAGTCGGGCACCTTGCATCGGCGGCCGCGCCACATGGCGCGCAGCGATCGCCTCGCACAATTGTCGGGCGTCATCAACACGCCGATCTTCACCCCTATGCGCTGCCAGCGGGGCGAGAGCCCGTACAGATCGGTCGCTATACCCGCGGGGCAGATGGCCGTGACGGTGACGCCTTTCGCCTCCACCTCCTTGGAAAAGGCGACCGAGAAACTCTTCAGGTAAGCCTTGCTCGCACTGTAAAGCGACAGGCCCGGGTAGGGCATCCATATCGAATACGACGACATGTTGAGTATGCGTCCGCCGCCGCGCGCGATCATGTCGGCGGCATAAAGGCGGCAAGTCTTGGTCGTCGTGAGATCGTGCAGGAATATTATCCGCTCGATGCGCTCCACAGGGGTATTCAGTATATCGCAGAACGAGAACATGCCCGCATTGTTTATGAGCACATCCACCTTGATCCCCTCCGCTTCGGTCCATGCAAAGAGCTCCTCGCCCGCCTCGGGCGTGGCCAGATCCTTGGACAGAACACGTACACCGACGGCGGGATTCGCCGCCCGCACCTCCTCGGCCGCCGCGGCCAGCTCCCGCTCGTCGACGGCCACCATCACCACGTTGTAACCCGCCGCGGCCAGCTGCAACGCATAGCTGCGGCCTATGCCTTTCGACGCGCCCGTCACTAATGCCGTTTTCGATGCGGGCGCAACCTCTCCGAGTTTCATATGCCTACCGAAGTTTCAGTTCGCGTTTGACCACATCGGGCAGATCGCCGCAATTATGGCAACACTGCATGTCGATCGAATACATGCGGGCTATGCAGTAATCCTTGTGGTCGCACCCCGAGCGGGTGGAGATATCGCCCTCGCGCATCTTGTTCACGAACGCGGGATCGTTCACCAGCGCACGCGCCATCTGCACCAGCTCGAATCCCGAGTCCAGCACCTTTTCCATTCCTTCGCGCGACACTATGCCACCCACATATACCAGCGGGCCCTTCAGTTCGCGGCGGAACTTGCGGGCATTCTCCAGAAAGAAGCACTCCTCGAAATCGTATTGCCGAATCATCCATTGGCCGAACAGCGACACCACGATCTTCTGCGGCCATTGGGTCCACGGCATGTAGTAGCCCATCGTCTTGGTGGGTATGCGCCCGCGCATGACGGCCATCGGCGCCTTCGAGACGAAGCCCGACGAGAGCACTATGCCGTGCACGCCGAACGACTCGATACGTTTGGCTATCTCGATCGACTCGGGGATCTCTATGCCGCCCTTGAATCCGTCCTCCATGTTGTGCTTCACCAGCACGGCGGTATTGGTCCTCGCCGCAGCCTCCATCACCTCCTCCAGACACATGTCCATGAAGCGCATGCGGTTGGCGAGCGAACCGCCGAACTCGTCGCGGCGGTGGTTGGTGTAGGGCGAAAGGAACTGCGAGATCAGATAACCGTGGCCCGCATGCACCTCCACGCTGTCGAAACCCGCCTCGTGGGCCGTCACCACAGCACGCCCGAAATCGCGCGCCATGTCGGCTATCTCCGAACGACGCAGCCTGCGATGGAACGTGGGCGAATAGAGGTTGAAGCCCGTCGACGCCGACACGGGAAAACACCCCGCCGTCGACCAGTGGGTCATGTTGCCGCAGTGTCCGATCTGGATCCCCGCGGCCGCGCCCTCGCGGTGTATGTCGTCGGTTATGTCCTTGAGCGCGGGCACGATCTCGTCGCGCAGCCACAACTGACTGTTGAACGACACTCCGCTGCGATTGACCGACGCGTATGCCAGAGTGGTCATGCCGATACCGCCGCGCGCCACGCTGACGTGGTAATCCTTCAGTTTTTGCGTGGGTCCGAAGTCCTTGCCCATCGATTCGAACGCCGCCGAACGGATGGTGCGGTTGCGCAGGGTCACGGACCCGAGTTTATAAGGAGTGAAGAGCTTCGACTCCTTCAAATCTTTTTCCATATCTTTTTATGTTTCTAATAGATAAAGGGCAATATGCGTTTACGCCGCAACGAGGTGAACTCCTCGCCGAATTCGGCCTCGTAGCGCTTGTAGAGCGACGCCGACCGAGGTGCCAGATTGGCGAAGGTCCACAGCACGAACACCGCGCCCGCCCACGACCACGAAGCCACGGCGAAGCCCGTCCACTCCAGCAACTCGCCAAAATAGTTGGCCGACGACACGTAGCGGAACATTCCGCCGCGCGGGATGTAGTGGCGCGTGTCGCCCTCCTTGCGCAGGTGACGGATGATGTAGTCCGACTGCCAGTTGACGAACATGCCGACGAAGAACAGCACCGCACCGACGTAGAAAAAGGGTTTGCCGAACCAGCCGTCGTAGTAATCGGACGGAGCCATGTAGAATATCCATCCGCCCTGCATGAAAGCGTTGAGCGTGTTGAATACCATACCCATGACCACTATGCCCAAAGGCATCTTCGATTTGCCGCGCATGAGCAGGGGGAATATGAACGAACGTTGGAAATAGTGCAGCTGGAACATCGCCGCCAGTGCGAGCGGTGCGGCATCCCATCGTCGGTCGGAGCATGCCCACAGCACGCACATCATGATGAATACGGGCGACTCCATCAACACCCACCCCGCCTTGTTGGGCACGGGAGGTCCGTAACGGCGGTCGAACAGATAGCCGTAACCCGCCTCGAAGAATTGCAGGGCGATGAATACGATCACGGCCGTGACGGCCATTACGATGAGAAACGTATCGTACAGAGTCGAATAATTTTCCATTCGCGAGAAATTGTAAGTCTCCGAACGCATCGCCCGCAACGGCGGAGGCGAACTTCGGAGTGCAAAGTTAAAATTCGTGTAAAGATACTAAATTTAACTCAAACCGACACTTCGCGGCCATACGATTTCTCGTTAACGACATATTTAAGGTTAAATAAGGCTTAAAGATTCCCGACGCGACCGCACCGAAACACTATCCGTTCGCAAACGACCGCGGACAGCGACCGACCGCGGCTTCGAATCACCGAAGTCGACGAACATCGGGACAAAAAACGGGATACGGAAACTCCGTACCCCGCCGTCATCGAGACTCCAACCCCTATTTCTTCGAATACTGGTTGCGGCCCGTGGGATTGTTACCGCGCGATGCGGTACCCGTCGGCTGTGAATGCGACGTGCCGCGCGATGCAGAATTCGACGGATTAACCGCGGTAGAGCGACCGGCAGTCGAATTCGAACCTTTAGCCGTCGTCGACTTGCTCGAACCGCTATGTGCACGGCCGGCAGTCTTGGTGTTCGATTCTTTCATGACTCAAAAATTTTTATTAAACATTGTTTATAATCCCGTTACCGCATTAAGCGTGCGATCGGGATTATTGGATCATTCAACATTACCGTCGCAAGCCGCTGCCTGCGCTTGCGGACCGCGATCTTGTCGACGCGACATCCGCACCGCCGTCGGGGTTCGGGACCGACCGAAATCCCGCGAGGAACGATGTTCCGAAAAGATCGCAACACAATGTCGCAGAGCAAAACACTTGCCAAAAAAAGACATGCGCAAAATCATACTCTCCTCGTCACTATTCCGAACGCCGAGCGGACGGCCCGCAAAACGGTTGCGCAGCAAGGATCTTTAGTAGGTCTTTCCCTGCCCGGGCTTCTTGTCGCCCGAAACGGTGCCTGTCTTGCCCGAAGTGCCGCAGCCGCAGCTCTCCGACGGCTTTTTCATGCCGTTCTGCTCCGAACGGATCGAAGATTCGGCAGCACTGCTCTTGATCTGCGCAGCCTTCTCGTGCACCTTGTCGGCTATCTTGGTGGCCGCATTGTCTACCTTGTCGGCCACACGCTCCTTGAGCGTCTCGCCGTTCTTTTTGTTGTTGATCTTATCCATAGTCATAAATTATTATGGTTACGAGACCGCATACGTGCAAAATACGTACAAATAATGCTTCGTTCGGTCGCGAAATTTTCAAGAACGGGAATGCGGACACCGAAAAAAATCGGCAGGCCGATCATGCGATCGGTCTGCCGACAAAGCGGAAACGGACAATAGGTCCTATTTCACGAACGGAGCAGCTTCGAGATAAGCGGCGCTCTTGGCTACACCGTCCCACATGCGGGCCATCTTGGCCTCCTTGGTCTCGCCCTCGGGACCGTGAGGCATCTCCTGCTCGACCACGAAATCCGAATAGCCGTTGGCATAGAACTGCTTGAAGATAGCCTCGAAATCGATCTCGCCGCTGTCGCCGATAACCATCTCGTCCTTGATATGCAGCATCTTGATACGATCGGGATACTTCTTAAGATACTCCACGGGGCTCTTGCCGCCCTTGGTGGTCCAGAAAACGTCCATCTGGAAGAACACGCACTCGGGATCGGTGTGCTCGATCATGTACTCCCAGATAACCCGACCGTCCATCACGTTGTACTCGTGCGAATGGTTGTGGTATCCCAGCATCAAACCGTATTCCTTGGCCAGCTTGCCCACCTTGTTGAAATAGTCGCACACGCCCTGCAACTCCTCCAAATTACTGCCCAGACCGAAACCCGGGATCACGCAATATTTGGCACCCATGGTCTTCAGACCCTCGAATACCGAGCGCCACTTGTTCATAACGCCCTCCTCGTCGTTGGGATCCATGCCGATGGCGGTATGGGTCGACACGATCTTAAGACCTTTCGAATCGCACAGCGCCTTGAACTCGGCGGCAGGCAATCCGAAGCAATCGGGGCTGCCCAAAGTCTCGACCACGTTATAACCCGCATCGGCCACCTTTTGCAGCGATGCCTCGACATTCGACATGTCCTGATGAACCGAATAGAGCTGGAGACCGATCTGTTTCTTGGCGGGCTTGCATCCCGTAAAACCGATCATCGACAATGCGGCCAGCATAAAAACCGCAGAGGTAAATAATTTTTTCATACGCCTTGAATTTGAATTAGTATTTATGGTAATCTCTTCATGATAGTGTATCGCAAATGTATGCAAAATATCGCTATTTTACCAACAAACAGCCCTAAAAATAGCATTCCTGTCCGAAATCACGGTTTCGGCAGACCGACGCGGCGAAACGTGCCCGCGTCCGCATTCCGCAAAAATAGCTGCCGCGAACGATCGTATAAAACTAATTTTTATTATTTTTGCGCGAAAATGCCGAACGCCGAAACAGGCGGCAAGTCGCGAAACGCAACGCACCGAGCCTGTTCCGCCCCGCAGGGGAATTCGGGATTCGGAAAAACGGGCAACGAAGTACCTAAACTTTTTAATATTTATAAAACACTATGAAAGAGGCTATTGCTATTCTCACCGGTGGCGGTCCCGCGCCGGGCATGAACACCGTCGTAGGCAGCGTCGCCAAGACATTCCTTGCCAAAGGTTATCGCGTAATCGGTCTGCATTACGGATATTCGGGTCTTTTCAACCCCAATCCCCGTCACGAGGATCTCGACTTCGCAAAGGCCGACTACATCTTCAATCAAGGCGGATCGTACCTCACCATGAGCCGTTTCAAGCCGACCGACAAGGATTTCGAGGAGAATTTCAACCTCTCGTTCTTCCAAGACAACAACGTGAAGCTGCTGGTCACGGTAGGCGGCGACGACACGGCATCGACGGCCAACCGTATCGCCAAATTCCTTGAGGCGAAGCACTACCCCATCGCCAACATCCACGTGCCCAAGACTATCGACAACGACCTTCCGCTGCCCGCAGGCACCCCGACGTTCGGCTACCAATCGGCAAAGGAGGGCGGTACCGTCATCGGCCGCGCCGTTTACAACGACGCACGCACCTCGGCCAACTGGTTCGTGGTGGCCGCTATGGGCCGCTCGGCAGGTCACCTCGCATTCGGCATCGGTTCGGCATGCCACTACCCCATGATCGTCATCCCCGAGATGTTCAACAAGACCGAGATCACCATCGAGAAGATCGTGAACTTGGTGGTTTCGTCGATCATCAAGCGCAAGCTGATGGGCATCGAGTACGGTGTGGCCATGATCTCGGAAGGTGTATTCCACGCACTGAGCGACGAGGAGATCCGCAACTCGGGCATACACTTCACCTACGACGACCACGGACATCCCGAGCTGGGCAAGGTGTCGAAAGCCAACATCTTCAACGAACTGTTGGAGAACAAGCTCAAGGAGCTGAAGATCAAGGTGAAGTCGCGTCCCGTGGAGATCGGTTACGAGGTTCGCTGCCAGACTCCCATCGCTTACGATCTGGTCTACTGCTCGGAGCTGGGTATGGGCGTCTACAAACTCTTCTCGGAGGGCAAGACGGGCTGCATGGTCTACATCAGCCAAGACGGATTCGTATCGCCGCTCTATCTTAAGGATTTGCAGGATCCCGCCACGGGCAAGATTCCGCCCCGTCTCGTGAACATCGAGTCGGACAAGATCCAGCAGGTGATAAACAACCTGATGAACTACATCACCCCCGAGGATTACGAGGCCGCCAAGGCTTACGTGGCAAATCCCGAGGCATACGATTTCAAGAAGATTCTCAACTGGTAGAACCGTTGTAAATTTACGGCAAAGGCCGCCCCGTCGTGGGTGGCCTTTATTTTTATCGGGCCGCAGACTCTTACACTACGCGACTCTGCGAGTCGCGCAGTTCGCCGCCACCCCGCGCGGCGGACTGCTGTCGCAATCCTCCGCTGTCGGCGAACAGAAAAGCAACATGTCATCCGAAAAGCTCCAATTGCGACGACGGGCGAAGATTGACAACGGGAACACGCATACGTCTCGCACGTTTCACGGTATATGCCGTACCGCCGCGCGGCGAACCGTCGTACCACGCCACCAGAAGCGATGAGTTGTCGACCAGAAAATCGTTGCGCCGCATATAACTCAGGGCGGATTTCGCGTCGCACACGCATACGCGCTCGTCGGCAGCTGCCAACACCGCATCGTAATCCTCGGCACTGCGGCCGTCGAACATGTCGCGGAAGCCCGCGAAAGGCTCCGCCGCCACAAGCCTAATATCGTCATGGATGCGTTTAGCTTCGGCGACGGCCAAACCCGCCGCGAGGTCGAATCCCCACGCCATGCCCGTAAGAAAACAACGGTATCCTTCGGCGTAAAGGCTCTCGACCACGCGCCGCAATTCGGCATCGGCCTCGCCGCGATAACCGCGGTGACCCGTGAACGCCGCACATATATTTTTTTCGATTTCCATTGCCTCGACAATATAGTCATATGGCCCGAATTTTGCAACTTTTCGGAGCGAATCCAATTTAATTTTAATCTTTATGAAAAACAATGGTATTTGCTCTTTGATCTCTTTTCTGGGCGGCGCATTGGTCGGCTCGGTCGTAACAATGCTCGTAACTCCTCAGTCGGGTCCCGATCTGCGCAGAAAAATCAGCGATTATGTCGATCGCGAGGCCGACAAGATCCGTTGCCGCTGCGACGAAGACAAGTAATCGTCGGTAAACGATAAAGCTCGAACGACATTAACCTGTCTTGCGTAAAATGTTGGCATCGATAGTATATTTCATCATTGCCGTGACAGCGGCGGTCGTGCTGTTCATCGCTGCGCTCGTGATATGGCTGGCCGAGCTGCTCGACTCGGGCGCACTGGCCGCAGTCATCGTCGGGACCGTATTCGCATTGATGGCTTGGATCATCTACTCGATATCGGTCCGACGATCGATCCGCTACATAAACGACCGCTTGGAAACGGTTTACGAAGTGGCTTATTCGGTGCGAAACTTATATAAGTCGGCAACAAGGGTCCTGCGTTCGTTGTTAATCGCTCTTGTCAAGTAACTCGAAAACGGGTCGGTCACGCCGATCCGTTTTTCGTATCCATCGGTATATCGACATTGCCTTGCAATGTCGGCAGTTCGCCGCCGCCCCATGCGGCGGACTGCAACTCGCCGAGGCTCGTGCGATCCTGCCGCCGTCGGCGAACAGCTGTCCATATTACGTATTTCCCCCGACAAATACAATTTTTCATCCTTCCGCAGTAACTTTACCCCACCTCAGGACACTATAAATAACGAAAACGCATAACCCGCATGCCGAGCGGTCGCCGCACCGAGGCAGCACAAGTGAAAATCTCGTATGGACGAAAAACAGTTCTTAGAGTTGGCCGAACGCTACAAAGGCGTCATATACCGCATATGCTACATCTACGCCACCGACAGCCATACCTTGGCCGACTATTACCAAGAGGTGCTGGCCAATCTGTGGATCAGCCGCGATTCGTTCAGGGGCGAGAGTTCGGAGGGTACGTGGGTATACCGCATAGCGCTCTACACATGCCTATCGTTCGTACGCAAGCAGCGCCGACGGCCGATCCACGTGCCCCTCGCCGTGGATACCGATCTGTACGAGGACGACGGGCGCAACGGACGCATACACGAGATGTACTCGCTGGTATCGCGCCTCGCCCCTGCCGACAAGGCTCTGATACTGTTGTGGCTGGAGGAACACAGCTACGACGACATAGCGCAGATCACGGGCCTGACACGCTCGAACGTGGCGGTGAAGCTCATGCGGATAAAGGAAAAGTTGCAAAAAATGTCGAACGAATAAAAATCTTAAACTATGGACATGGAAGATTTGAAACAGAGCTGGCTCTGCCTGTGCGAAGAGACCCGCAGGCAAAAGATAGTCACCGACGAACTCATCCGATCGGTGATAAACGACCGCGTGGAGCGCCTCGGACGCGGATTCAAAGTGGCGGGAATATTCCTCACCGTGGGATTCATCTGTCTGGCGATAACCATATCGCACCATATCGGCCTGTTTATTAGCGATTTCGGGGGGGGGCTTAACATCGTCTCACGCACGACGCTCGCAGTCGAGGGCTTGATAATAGTGCAATATCTGCTCTGCGTGTTCGCCGTCGCCAAACTATACTTCGCGCATCGCGACATATCGGCATCGGACGATCTGCTACGCATGAGCCTCGCGCTGCGGCGCTACAACCGACTGAAACGCAACTTAAAACCGACCATTGTCATTTTGCAGATAATATTGCTCGCCATAGTGATGAACCTGCTCTTCGACCAACAAACGGCATCGATAATGACAATCGTGACGAGTTTCGGCGTACTTGTCATATACACGATCAAGAACCGCAGCGACTCGCGCGACATACGTGAGATAGAGCAGCGCATCGAAGACCTTCGCAGATCGGAAAAGAGAACCAACATATAATTCAAAATTATCTTCGGCTGCTGCGGGGGTCGCACCGAAGGTGCGAGCAGCCGAAGATAGCACCGCTGCGCGGTGCAAATACCCACCCCGCAAAATACGGACCCTCGCGAACGAGAATTGTTCGCGAGGGTCTCCTTCCCAGTTTATAATCCCTTATTTACCGAAGTAACGTTTGTAAAGGCCCTGAAAACCTGCGCCGTGACGCGCCTCGTCCTTGGCCATCTCATGAACGGTGTCGTGAACGGCATCGAGGTTCTGCTCCTTGGCCAGACGGGCCAAACGCATCTTGTCCTCGCATGCGCCGCTCTCGGCGTTCATACGTTTGTAAAGATTGGTCTTGGTATCCCAAACGACCTCGCCGATCAATTCGGCGAACTTCGAAGCGTGCTCGGCCTCCTCGATGGCGTAACGCTTGAAAGCCTCGGCCACCTCGGGATAGCCCTCGCGATCGGCCTGACGGCTCATGGCCAGATACATTCCCACCTCGGTGCACTCGCCCATGAAGTGGTCGTTCAGACCTTTCCACAACTCCTCGCTCGCGCCCTTGCCGTCGCCGAGTTTGTGAACCGTTACGAACTCAAGATCGCCGTCGCTCTCCTCGATCTCGACGAATTTATCCTTACCTACCTTGCAAAGAGGGCACTGCTCGGGAGCAGAATCGCCCTCGTGGATGTAACCACATACCGTACAACGAAATTTCTTAGCCATATTTATCTCCTGTTAAAAGTTAGTACTGCAAAGATAATCTCTTTTTTCAATCTTGCATACATTATTCAATAACATTTTCTTATATATTCATAAGTACGGCTTATAACTCTTCGGATGCGGATATCAAACGCTCGATATACTCCACGTCGGTGCAGTCCTTGGCCATAACCCTCTTGCCGGCATCGAGCAGATAGAGAGAAGGTATGGCCTTCAGATCGTACAGCTGCTGCTTCGATATGGCCATTCCCCTATCGTAGGCGTTGATCCATGCCGACGGATAATCCGACAAATGCTCGCGCCATGCCGTCAGATCATCGTCGGGATATATCACCAGCACCTTCAACGTACCGCGCTCTACGAGCTCGTTGAGCATGGGCGAAGCCGCCATCTGCTCGCGCACGTCGCGGCACATGGGGCACCCGGGATTGCTTACGAATATCAACAGATAATCGGCCTCGATGTCGTACATGCGGCCCGACCTCCCCGACGCCAAAGTATACTCGAAATCGGCAGCTTCGCGTCCCACGCGGTTGCGAAGCGCCATATCGAGATCGTACTCGTATGGCATCTTTTCGTATTCGTCCAACAAATCGCACTTCAAAGCCGTCTCCAAAACGGGAATGTACAACTCGTCGTTGCGCAAAGGCGAATTGGGGTCATGCAACACCTTCTCGGCGAGCATCATGAAATAATCGAACATGCGTTTCGAGGCGGATGCTTTCTCCATCAGTCTCGACATCGATGCCGAAGCCAGCGAATCGGGGACATATCGCCCCGCGTAGACGGCGAACGCCGTCAGCATGCGGGAGGTATCCACCTCGGCGATGAACAGCGTATCGGCAAAATCGAAACGGTCCCAATAATGCTCGTTCAGATATGCCGTCTTCTCCTCGGGCGAGAGAACCGAGGGAGCCAAAGCGGGCAGAAATATCCGTTCCTGCCCGTGCTCCGCGGTCCTGCCGTCGACCGCGGCGTCCGTCTTTCCGCCGCGAGGCCCGCAGCATACGGCGCAAGCGGCCGCAATCGACACACAGACATATGTTAACGTTCGTTTCATATGGAGAACTCTTGATGTGCAAAAGTATATAAAATAATGTCAATTCTAAAACATCCGTATTTGAATTTTCGGGTCGCAGCCTACGGAGAGCGCAAGTGAGCAAAGCGAACGATTGCGGGCCTCCGCGGGGCGAGGCTGCGGCCCGCGCGATTCTCCGAATCGCATTTTTTTCTTCAAATATACATTATTTATAAGTACCTTTGTATTATATACACCCGACGACATGAAAAACATCCGAACAATCGTAAAATCGATCATCCTGCTCGCCGTCGCGGCATGCACGGCATGCGGAGGCTCGAAAGTCGAGCGCGCCGAGATCCGCGACTTGGTATTGATATACGACGGCGGCGACCACCGCAAGGTCGACTGGAACCAAGAGCACTTCGCGGCATACGTCGCCACCGACCCCGAGGACGGCAGCCGCCCCGAATGGCTGTTCGACGGCTATCTGTTCCTCGAAATATTCTGCACGGCCGACCGCGGCTTCGCGTCGGGATACCGCCCCAACGGCGCCACCAAAGAGGATTGGATCGGGCTGATGGACAAATATCTGTCGCCCGACCGCGACATAGCCGCGCTGAACGACTGCGTGGGCGAGATACGCGAGAAGATAGGCGGCAAGTTCCATCGCCGCAAGATAGTGCTCTCGCTGCCCGAGCCGCTGCCCAAACAGACCGACTGGGGCGAGATCGACGGCCGCCCGCTCGATTTCAACAATGACGCCGACCGCGTGGAGGCATGCAAGTGGTACATAGACCATCTCATCGAGCGTTTCGGCGGCGCGGGACTCGACAACCTGCAACTCTGCGGCTTCTACTGGCTGGCCGAGGAAGCCACCAACACCCGCACTTTCGTAGCGCAGGTGTCGGACTACATACACGAAAAGGGGTTGGATTTCTATTGGATACCCTACTTCAAATCCGACGGTTACGACCAGTGGAAACAGCTGGGCTTCGACCACGCCTATCTGCAACCCAACCACTTCTTCAACAATTCGATCCCCGACTCGCGTCTGGACGAAACGTGCCGTCTGGCCGAGCAGGCCGACATGTCGCTCGAAATGGAGTTCGACGAGAATGCCGCCGAAAGCATGGGACGCGGTGCGCGCATGACGGCCTACATCGACGCATACGAGCGTAACGGCATATTCGACACGCGCAATCTGGCATATTACCAAGGCAACGACGCTTTCCACCTGCTGAAAAACGGAAGCGAGCGAGACCGCGCCCTTTACGACCGTCTCGCCCGCATAATCGCCCGCCGACAAAAGGAGTTCTACGCGGAGCGATAAGATTCTATTTCGTGCGAGTTGCAGTCTGCGGAGGAAAGCGTATAGCGAGCCTCCGCGGTGCGAGGCTGCGGCTCGCGCGGCTCCGAAGAGCCGCAATTATATTACAAGCCTAAAACAAAACATATCTGTCCGACTACAACGCCCGCACCTTGTCGCCTCGAATCTCCAGCTTGGCACTGAATATATAACGCGGATCGCAACGCTCCTCGGCCGAAGAGGCGATATGCGACGCGCGACGCTTCACCCGACTGCTGAACACCTCCTTGCCGCCGCACACGACGGTCACGGGGGCCGACAGGTCGATCATGTCGTCGTTGAGATTCACATACAGCGTCGGATAGTCGTTCCTCGTGACCGTTATGCGGTTGCCGTCGAGTTCGGCACGCACCTCGCGACCCGCCGCGGCATCCTCCGCAGGCACCGACAGCCAATAGAACGACGAGCGCTGGTTGCTCTCCTCCTGACGCCACACCACCTTGTCGGGATAGGGATTGCGGCGGAATTTCGACATCCACTCGATAGCCACCGTATCGGCCCGCAGCATCCAGTGCCCCATACCTTTCATTATATGGGTCTCGTGCACATACCCCTCGGGGTCGGCCCTATGCAGCGAATCCATCCGCGCGCCGTACTCGACGGCGAGTCGGTTGCGGTCGTAGGCGGCATCCAGCTCGCCCATCCACGTCATGTAGCCTATATTACGCAGATTCAAAGGCGACGCCTCGCCCGAGTGGCCCGCCATCATCGACGCCGCGGCCCACGAATCGGCCATGCGCGGAGCCATGCGGTAGACCCCGTCACCGCCCGCCGAATAGCCGAGCAGATAGACCTTGTCGGGATTCACGTCCAGCTCGGCCACCGCGGTGCGTATGGCCATGTCGAAAAGTGTGTCGATATGCGGGCGCAGCCACATGTTCCAGTCGTTCACCGCGGCGCGCGGCACGAAATAGACTCCCTCGGCGGGAGCATACAGCACTTTCTGGTTCTCCCACTGGCCGTCGTTCACCTCGGCGGGCACGTTGCCGCCGCCGTGCAGAGATATGTAGAGGCTGCGGCCGTCGGACGGCTTCTCACCGAACACCTTATACCAAAACTTCATGTGCGCGTCGTTGCACACCAGCTCGCGGTTCTCCCACATCGGGCCGTACTCTTCTTTCACGTGCCGACGGCACTCCGCCCACGCCTCCGAAGTCAGAGCGGCGGCCTCGCTCTCGGACAAGGCACGGTCCGCGCATCCCGAGAATACGCACGAAGCGATCGCCGCCGCGGCGCAAAAGGTTATAAATAATCTTTTCATAATCGATCGATATTAAAACGACGGCCGGCCGTGGCGGCCGACCGTCGTTCATTGGTCGCATCGGCCGAGCCGCAATCAATACTGCTCTCCGACCTCGTTAATAAGTTCCACATCGCTGCCCTCCGAGTTGGCGATATAGGTCTCGGCACCGGCAATGTAGGCCTCGGCCATCTTGAGCATCAGACGGGTGTCCGACACATACTCAGCCACCTCGCCGCTCTGACGAGCCAGCAGGTAGGTCATTATGATATAGCCGACGCTCTCCACCAGACGGCGTGCATGGAAATCCTTGTATGCGGGGTATTCGCGGTTGATGGTCTCCACACGCTCCACCATAGCCTTCACGCGCTCGGTAAGCGCCGCCAGCTTCTCCGCAACGGGTTTCACGGCATCGCAATAGTCGGCCTCGGCATAGCGGGCGATCTGCTCCATGAAGGTGCCCTTGGTGATGCCGTTGATGGCGGCCACCACCTGCAACTGCGACGTACCCTCGTAGATATTCATGATACGGGCGTCACGATAGAGGCGCTCGCAAGGATAGTCTTTCATGAATCCCGAACCGCCGTGGATCTGTATGGCGTCGTAGGCCAGCGAGTTGGCGTACTCCGACGAGAAGAGCTTCACCAGCGGGGTGTAGCCGTCGGCCAGACGGTTGTAGAACTTCATCTCCTGACGCTCCTCCGACTCCAGCGAACGCTCGTGCGAGATGTGGGTATACTGCTTGTAGATCTCCACGAAACGGGTCGTCTCGTAGAGCAGCGCGCGGGCGCCGTGCAGCTTGGCGCGCATGTTCGAGAGCATCTCCGCAATGGCAGGGAACTTGATGATGGCCTTGCCGAACTGCTCGCGCTCGTGAGCATACTTCAGAGCCTCGCGGTAGGCGGCCTCGCACAGACCCACCGACTGCGCGCCGATACCCAGACGGGCGGCGTTCATGAGCGACATCACATATTTGATAAGACCCATCTTGCGGTCGCCGACCAGCTGCGCAGGGGCGTTAGTGAATACCAGCTCGCAGGTGGGCGAACCCTTGATACCGAGCTTGTTCTCTATGCGGCGCACCTTCACGCCGCCGTCGCGCTTGTCGTAGACCAGCATCGACAGACCGCGGGCGTCGGTGGTGCCCTCCTCGGTACGCGCCAGCACCAGCGAAATTTCGCCGTCGCCGTTGGTGATGAACCGCTTCACGCCGTTCAGCAGCCACGTACCCTTCTCCTCCGACCAAGTGGCCTTGAGCATCACGGCACCCAGATCCGATCCCGCATCGGGCTCGGTGAGGTCCATGGCGCACGTAGCGCCCGCCGACACCCACGGCAGATACTTCTGCTTCAACTCCTCCGAGGCGAACTCGTTCAGAGTCTCGGCGCAATCCTGCAAACCCCATATGTTCTCGAAGCTGGCGTCGGCACGCGCCACCATCTCGTTGGCCATGACGAAGCATATCAGCGGAAAGTTCAATCCGTCGTACTTGCGGGGCAGCGTAAGGCCGCTCAGGCCCGCGTCGACCACGGCTTTCATGTTCTCCACCGTACCCGAGGCATACTCCACGTGGTCGTTCACCACGCGCGGACCCTCGTGATCGACACCTTCGGCGTTGGGAGCTATCACGTCGCCGCACACGCCGCCCGCGATCTCCATCACGCGGCGGTACGAGTCCATGGCATCCTCGAAATTCTGCGGAGCGAAATCGTAGAGATCCTTCTCGGCGAATCCGCGCTCCTTCAGTTCCACGATCTTGCGCATCAACGGATGCTCAAGATGGTACTGCAAATCCTTGTTATCTGAAAAGAAATTGGCCATTACTTCGAATTTTGCTTATAGTACTTAATCATTTTAGGTATCACGTCGTTCACGTCGCCCGTGATGGCATAGTCGGCGATCTTGTTGATCGGCGCCTCGGGATCGGTGTTGATCGATATTATCATCGACGACTGGTCCATACCCGCCGTGTGCTGTATCTGTCCCGAGATACCGCAGGCTATGTAGAGCTTGGGACGGACCGTGACGCCCGTCTGGCCCACCTGACGCTCGTGCTCGGTGAATCCCGCATCCACGGCGGCGCGGCTCGCACCCACCTCGGCGCCCAGCACCTCGGCCAGCTCGTGAACCAAGCGGAAATTCTCTTTCGAGCCCATGCCGTAACCGCCTGCCACGATCACGCTCGCACCTTTTATATTGATCTTGCGCTCCTCGATCTGACGGTCGATGATCGTGACGGCCAGATCGGCATCCTTCAGATAATCGCGCCATGCGATAGGCTTCACCTCGCCTGCGGCGGGTACGGCAGCCTCGGCCTTGCGCATCACACCCTCGCGGACGGTGGCCATCTGCGGGCGATGGTCGGGATTGACGATCGTCGCGATGATGTTGCCGCCGAAAGCGGGACGGATCTGATAGAGCAGGTCCTTGTATTCGGTGCCCGTCTTGGCATCCTTGTGGTCGCCTATTTCGAGCTGCGTGCAATCGGCCGTAAGACCGCTGTGCAGCGCCGACGACACGCGCGGCGCGAAGTCGCGGCCCACGGGAGTGGCGCCGAACAGAACGATCTGCGGCTTCTCGGCCTCGATGAGTCCGCACAACACCGAAGTGTGGGGCAGCGTGCGGAACGGCGCGAACACCTCGTCGTCGGCAACCCACACCGTATCAGCTCCGTACTTGGCAAGCTCCTTCTCGATACCCGCCAAATTGGCCCCCATAGCCACCGCTTCGAGCTTCACGCCCAGACGGTCGGCCAACTCGCGGCCCTTGGTAAGCAATTCCAAACTCACGTCGGCAATCGCGCCGTCTTCGAGTTCTATATATACAAATATATTATTCATCTCTGCAACTTTTCCGATTAACCGAGCGTATGGCTCGCAATAAGTTCTACCATCAGTTCATTGATATTCTCGTCGGCCGAGGTCATGCACTTGGCCTCCTTGGCTTGGAACACCACGTTCTCGATCTTCTTCACCTTGGTGGGCGAGCCCGCGAAACCGAGCTGGTTCTCGTCGGTATCGATGTCGGCCACCGTAAGTTCGGTGATCTTCAGATAATCGCGCGCGGCGACCATAGCGGCACGCTCCGATTCGGGATCGGCAGCCGCCTCGCTCGGCGTCATGGCATATTTGTACGTCATGATGCGGCGCGCATTCATCGGACGCACGGCAGGGGCCGAAGCGTTGACCGTGATGACTGCGGGAATGGGGCACTCCACCACCTCCACACCGCGCTCCAGACGGCGGCGGATCACTATCGACGACTCCTTCACCTGCTCAACGCACTCGGCGTAGGTCACCTGCGGAAGACCGAGTTTCTCGGCCACCTGAGGTCCCACCTGAGCCGTATCGCCGTCGATGGCCTGACGGCCCGCGATGATGATGTCATAGCCGATCTTCTTCAAGGCACACGACAGGGCGTAAGAGGTGGCCAGCGTATCGGCACCCGCGAACTTACGGTCGGTCAGCAGATAACCGCCGTCGGCACCACGGAACATGGCTTCGCGAATGATATCGGCCGCACGGAACGGGCCCATTGTCAGAATGTGTACCGTCGATCCTTCGCACTCCTCCTTCAAGCGCAGGGCAAGTTCGAGCGCGTTCAGATCCTCGGGGTTGAAAATGGCGGGCAGAGCGGCACGATTCACCGTTCCCTCGGGGGTCATGGCATCTTTACCCACGTTACGGGTATCGGGCACCTGCTTCGCCAGAACAACGATTTTCAAAGCTTTGTTCATTTGTTATAAATTATTGAGTTTCAGGAATTATCTTTTCGATTTCACAAACACGTCGCCTATCTTACGATGGTCTCGCCGCGGTCGGGACCCACCGAGATGATCTTGACGGGAACGCCCGTCTCGCGCTCGATGAACTCCACGTAGGCCTTGAACTCGGCGGGGAAATCCTCGTAACGCTTCACCTTGCAGATGTCGCATTTCCAGCCCTTGAACTCGGTGTATACGGGTTCCAGATCGTCGGTAACCTCGTAAGGGAAATGGTCCACCACCTCGCCGCCTATGCGGTAGGCCGTGGCCACCTTCACCGTATCGAAATCGTTCATAACATCCGACTTCATCATTATCAGGCCCGTAACGCCGTCGATCATGACCGCGTATTTCAACGCCACCAGATCGAGCCAGCCGCAACGGCGCGGACGGCCCGTGACGGCACCGAACTCATGGCCTATGCGGCGCAGCTCCTCGCCCGTCTCGTCGAACAGCTCCGTGGGGAACGGACCGCTGCCCACGCGCGTGCAATAGGCCTTGAAGATGCCGTAGACGTCGCCGATCTTCGACGGCGCCACGCCCAGACCCGTGCAAACGCCCGCGCAGACGGTGTTCGAAGAGGTGACGAAAGGATAGGTGCCGAAATCGACGTCGAGCATCGAACCCTGCGCACCCTCGGCCAGAATGGGAACGTCGTCCTTTATATATTCGTTCACCACGTGCTCGCTGTCGATGAAGCGGAACCCGCGGAGATAGTCGATGCCCTCCATCCAAGTCTTCTCGTACTCGGTCACGTCGTACTCGTAATCGTACTGCTTGAGCATCTCGACATGCTTGTTCTTCAGTTTAGCGTAACGCGCCTCGAAATCGGCGACCAGCACGTCGCCGAAACGCAGGCCGTTGCGGCCCGTCTTGTCCATATAGGTGGGACCTATGCCTTTCAGCGTCGAACCGATCTTCGACTTGCCCTTGGCCGCCTCGCTCGCGGCGTCGAGAATACGGTGGGTGGGCAGAATGATATGAGCCTTTTTCGATATCATAAGCTTACTCTTCACGTCGATGCCCTGTGCCGCTATGTTGCGGAGCTCTTCTGCAAGACTCACGGGATCAACCACAACACCGTTACCTATTATATTGACCGATCCCTCGCGGAAAATACCCGAGGGCACGGTGCGCAACACGAAACTCTTATCGCCGAAATGCAACGAGTGACCGGCATTGGGCCCGCCCTGAAAACGGGCTATAACCTTGTAATTCGGGGTCAGAACATCCACGACTTTACCTTTACCTTCGTCGCCCCATTGTAATCCAAGAACTACGTCTACTTTTTTCATTATCCGTTAGCAATATTATGCAAAAGACATTTTTTGCATCCAAAGGTAACCATTTTTTTCCAACCGTGGCAATCAGCCCGAGATATTTTATCAACATCTTTTGCCGTTAGGGGGCATTCGGACGACTTCCGCAAAGGCGAATTATTTATCTTCGGCGGCTGCGGGGGTCGCACCAAAGGTGCGAGCCGCCGAAGATA
>CAYMIH010000040.1:0-19604 GCA_964390585.1 uncultured Alistipes sp. | reverse complement strand
GTGGAGAGCGGCGCGCTGGACAAGCGCGTTCACAACATGACCATTCAAAAAGCCGTCGACAGCTTCCGCATAACACCCGAGCGCAAGGATTACCTGCGCTCGCTGAGACGGAAATAGAGGCTGCTTTTGCGCGCGGCTTAGAATCTTTCGCGAGAATATTTTGTTTGAGATGCCTCCTCGCTTACGTTCGGTGACATGACGCAGGTTGCTTTCGGTTGTGGTCTGCGGTTCGCCGACGGCAGCAGCGAACTGCACGGTTCAAAGAACCGCAGGCGTAACGCCTGTTTTATGAAAAATAGCCCGTCACGCCACCGAGCCGCAGCCTTTCTCACTTCGTTCGGTGGCATGACGGATTTCGTTGTCGGGACGCGGCCTGCGGTGGCCGCATGCGAACGTAAAGTGAGTTGCGGGCCTCCGCGCGCCGAGGCTGCGGCCCGCGCAGTTCTTCGAACTGCCCCGTCATTCCACATTTTTCTTTTTGGAAAAAAGAAAAATGAATGGAATCCCAACCGATAATCTTTCGTTAGCGAAAAGGTAACACTAAAAGCCGTCGCGGTGAAACGATTTCTGGGTCGGTCTTGCGACTGCCCTATATCCTAAATCGCTTCTGCCGCGGGTAAGGCTGACGCATGTGCATTAAATGCGACTCGTCAGAGCCGTGCGGGCCGCAGCCTCGCCCCAGCGGAGGCCCGCTGTTGTTCGCGAATGCTCACACCGCGGTCTCCGCAGGCTGCGCCCCGAATCTCTATCGACAATTTCCTGTTTGCGATGCCAATCCTTGCCTTAAGTCGGTGGCATGGCGTTGTATATGCAATCCGCAGGCTGCCGTCCGAGAGACTGCGCCGCTGTGCGACGTTCACCTTAGATACTCCGTCTCGGCATAATCAAGCCTTTGGTTTGCTTCTGCACCCGACTTTTCGTATATTTGTCCCTCGATCGAAGCGGCCTCGGCGGCCGCCTTTTTACGAACGTTACACACATACCCGAATACCGAATGAAATGCCTTCTCTTTTCTATCCTCGCCGTCGCATGCGCCTCGGCGCTCTTCGCGCAGAATACCGCGAGCGTAAACGGCCGCGTAATCGATGCCTCCACGGGCGAACGGATAGATTTCGCCGATGTGGTCATAACCGACGACGACAATAATACCGTGGCTTCGGGTACGGTGAGCGAGGGGCGCTTCGCGATAGACCGCATCCGCGAGGGGGAATATACTCTGTCGATCCTTCTGGTCGGCTACCAACCCTACGACAGGAGAATAGATTTCCGCAGGGGCGAGAATACGGAACTCGGCGACATACGCCTTTCGATGGTCGAGACGGGTTTGAAAGAGGTGACCGTGACGGGTCATCGCAGCAAGATAGTCTACAAGCTCGACCGCCGGCGCATAAACGCCTCGTCGGTGCTGTCGGCCTCGGGAGGCACGGCCGTCGACGTGCTCAAGTCGACCCCTTCGGTGAGTGTGGATGCCGACGGCGAGGTGTCGTTCCGCGGAAGCACGGGTTTTCTGGTCTATGTCGACGGCAAGCCGAGCATGCTGGAGGGCACGCAGGCCCTGCAACAGATCGCGGCGGCGAACATAGAGGACATAGAGATCATAACCACCCCCTCGGCCCGTTACAAGACCGACGGCGACGTGGGTATAATAAACATCGTCACCAAGCGCCGCACGGACGAGGGCGTGAGCGGTGCGGCCAACGTGTCGGGCAGCACCATCGGTTCGTGGAGCGGCGATCTGCTGCTCAGCTACCGCAAGGGGGCGCACCGCTGGTATGTCGGCGGCGCGGGATCGAACATGAAGGGCAAGAGCGACTTCACACAGATGAAGACCACCGTCGTGGACGATTTCGTGACCACCTCAGACGCCGACGGCACGCGTCACAGCCGCCGCCCGTCGGGCATAGGCCGCATAGGCTGGGAGTATGACAACAGCCGCCACGATCTGGCGGTGGAGTTCCAGAGCGGCGACGCCGTAAACGCCCGCGGCGGCGACATGAGCTACTACGAGCACCGCATGCAGGGCGACGTGGTGCTGAACGACAACGTCTACGATAGCCACGACCGCTACTCCAACGAAAAGAGTCTGGCGCAGCTGGCTGCCGACTACACGTTCCGTCTGAACGAGCGCGGCGACAAAATATCGGTCTCAGGACGTTTGCGTTACGACTGGTATGCGCTGGAGTACACCGAGAGCAACATGTTCGACACCTCGGGCGTGCGTTACGAGGGCACGCGCGGATACGAGAAGGAGCATCACTGGGATTTCGACGGCACGGCCGCCTACGAGCTCCACTACCGTCCCGAAGGCAAGCTGGAGTTGGGATATCAATACACCTCGTACAGCGAGCACGGCGAATACAACATCAAATACTGGGACCGCGGCATGGCCGATTTCGTGTGGCAGGACGACCTGCGCGCGCCTTTCTTCTACCGCAGGCAGATCCATTCGGGGTACCTGATGCTGAACGACAAGCTGGGTCCTGTGGAGTTCGACGCGGGCGTGAGAGCCGACCGCACCATTGACGAAATGACGATAGCCGTGGAGGGCGCCGACCGCTACATAAAGCGTCTGGAGCTGTTCCCCTCGGCGCACGTGGCCTACACGGCGCCGCACGACAACATCTTTTCGCTCGGCTACTCCTATCGCACCAACCGCCCGGGAATATGGCAGCTGGAGCCCTACATCACCTACGAGGATTATTACACCAAGCAGATCGGCAATCCCGACATCGCGCCCGAATATATCCATTCGCTCGAAGTCGGCTACCGCAAGACCATCGCCGAGGAACATTCCATAGCCCTCACGGGATTCTACCGCCATCGCCGCGGGGTGCGCGACCGCGTGCGCGTGGCCTACGAGCCCGGTGTGACGCTCGATTCGTTGATAAACGCGGGTAACGACCGCTCGATCGGACTGGAGATGAACGCCCGCGTGAAGGCCACGCGCTGGTGGAACATGACCGTGAACGGAAGCGTGTTCGGTTACAAGTTCACGAGCCGCTACGAGGGTTGCGTCGACAACTCGAACACCAATTACGCGCTGGCCATGATAAACAACTTCACGGCGGGGCGCAACACGAGCATACAGTTCGATGCCAACGTGGTGGGGCCTGCCGTGCTTACGCAGGGCCGCGAGAAGGGCTACTGCTACTTCGATCTGGCGCTGAGGCAGAATCTGTTCGGCAACCGCGTTACGGCGGCCGTCGTGGCGCACGACGTGTTCCGCACGGCCCGCTACCGCAACAGCCGCGTTACGCCTACGCTGATATCGGCCACGCGCGTAAGGCCCAAATATCCCAACATAGTGCTGTCGCTCGGCTACTCGTTCAACGCCGTGAGCAAGGAGCATTCGGGAGCCGTATCTTCGGGCGCAGTGTTCGAGGGCAAGGATTTTTAGGCTGCGTCGGCCGTCGGCGCGGGGTGATTTTTTGAATTGTTTTTGCATAAAGCGACAAACGATGAATGATTTGGTCGGAAATACCGAGTGGGACGGACTTCCCATGCCGCGCCGCCTGTGGGCCATCGTCGCCGTGGCGTTCGGCGTGTCGCTGTCGGTGATCGACAGCGTTATAGCCAACGTGGCCCTGCCCACCATCTCGACGGAGCTGGGCATTTCGTCGGCCGATTCGGTGTGGGTGGTCAACGCTTACCAGCTGGCCGTGGTCACCATGCTGCTCGTCTTCTCCAATCTGGGCGACATCGTAGGCTACCGACGCGTCTACATCGCGGGGCTCGCCCTCTTCACCGCGGCATCCGTCGGATGCGCCTTTTCGTCGGGATTCGTATCGCTCATCGTGTGGCGCGCCTTGCAGGGCTTGGGTGCTGCGGCGGTGACGAGCGTCAACACGACCCTGATAAGAATAATCTACCCCCGCCGCATGCTGGGCCGCGGCATGGGCATAAACGCCACCGTCGTGGCGGTGTCGTCGGTCGCGGGGCCGTCCATCGCCGCGGCCATACTCTCGGCGGCCTCGTGGCATTGGCTCTTCGCGGTCAACATCCCCATCGGTCTGGCAGCTTTTGTCCTGAGCCGCCGTTTCCTGCCGCAGAATCCCGTCAAGGTCGAGGGGCGCCGATTCGATTGGCGCGACGGGGCCATGTGTGCCTTTACGGTCGGATCTGCCTTGGGTTGCGTGGAGGCCTATCTGCACGGAGTGCGGATCGTATATGTCGTGCAGATGGCTGCCGTGACGACATTCGTGGCATGGCGTTTCGTGCGCGGGCAGTTGCGGCACCCGATGCCGATTCTGCCGTTCGATCTGCTGCGCATTCCCATATTCTCGCTCTCGATCGTCACCTCGATATGCTCCTTTACGGCGCAGATGGCGGCCATGGTAGCCATGCCTTTCATCCTTCAGCACGATCTGGGCTACGACGTCGTCGGTACGGGGCTGCTCTTTACCGCATGGCCCATGGTCATCATGATCGTGGCTCCCGTGGCGGGTATGCTGGTCGAGAGGATACACGCTGGATACATGGGACTGGCGGGATTGTCGATAATGGCTTTCGGACTGGTGATGCTCGGGCTGCTGCCCGACGCGCCGTCGCATTTCGACATAGTGTGGCGTCTGGTGGTGTGCGGCTTGGGATTCGGAATATTCCAGTCGCCCAACAACAGCATAATGATCGCCTCGGCCCCGCAGTACAGAAGCGGTTCGGCGAGCGGCATGCTGGCTTCGGCACGACTCGTGGGGCAGACTCTGGGTGCGGCTATGGTGGCCATGCTGTTTCGTATGAACGGCGGCGAGGTGACGCGTTCGGCGTTGTTCATGGCGGCGGGGCTGGCTCTGTTCGGGGCCCTGCTCTCGGCCTCGCGCATACGCCTGCCGCTGCCCGAGGGTTTGAAACGAAGATAAGACGACGATGATGATAGTTTTCCATATAGAATATTATGCCCGTCGGGACGAACGCCTGTTCGTGGTGTTCGACGACGGGACCGAATACGCCATGCGGCGCGAATCCGAAGGACTGTGGTCGGCCGAGGTGCCGCGCGACGCAGACGATGCCGCCTATCGTTATGAATTGCGTGCGGCCGACGGCCCGCTGCTTCGCGGGGAGTGGGGTGCAGAGCATAGGCTCGGTGCAGGTTCGGCCAAGCGCACGGAGGTGTTCGACCATTGGTACGAACGGCCTGCCGCGGCGCCTTTTTATTCGTCGTTCTTCACGCGCGGCGTGTTTCGTCGGCCGAATCCGCGAAAGGCGGCGGAGGCAGTAGGCGGACGCATTCTGCTGCGCGTCGAGGCCCCGACCGTCACGTCGGACGAGGCGGTGGCCGTCGTCGGCGAACATGAGGCCTCGGGCGGCTGGCAGGTGGAACGGGCCGTTGCCATGAACGACGGCGCGGCACCCGTATGGAGCGTCTCGCTGCCCGCCTCGGTCGCAGGCAGCGAATTCAAGTTCATGGTGACGGATGCCGCCACGGGGCGTTTCAAGAGGTACGAGGGCGGTTTCAACCGCCGTTTTCCCGCAACGTCGGACAACGGCTCGGCGATAGTGGTCGACGGCCTGCGCATGCGCGACGAGAGTCCGTTGTGGCGCGGCGCGGGCGTGGCCGTGCCTCTGTTCTCGCTGCGCAGCGGGCGCGGCTGGGGGTGCGGCGAGTTCCGCGATTTGCGGCTTCTGGCCGACTGGGCGGCTGCCGCAGGCCTGTCGGTAATCCAGCTGCTGCCCGTGAACGACACCTCGGCCATGGGTACGTGGCGCGACTCCTATCCCTATAATGCGTTGTCGTGCTTCGCCCTGCATCCTATGTACGTGAGCGCGGAGGCGGTCGTGAAGCGATGCTCGGGCTGCACCCGATCGGCGGAACTTGCAGCGGCGTTCGACGAGTTCGCCGCCGAGGGCGCCCGACTCAACGCTCTTTCGGCCGTGGATTACGAGGCGGTAATGAAATTGAAAACCGCTTTTCTTCGGCGCGCTTACGATCTGTGCGGCGACGATACGATGTCGTCGGACGAATACGCGGCTTTCGAGCGCAAAAATGCCGAATGGCTCTCTCCCTACGCCGTTTTCTGCGCCCTGCGCGACGAGTATGCGACGGCCGACCACACGCAGTGGGGCACGATGGCGCGATACGATGCCGCCCGCGCCGAACTGTATGCCCGCGAAAACGCGCATGCCGTCGGATTCCACAAATTCGTGCAATATCTGCTCGACAGAGAACTGCGCGAGGCGGGCGACTATGCCCGCGGGCGCGGAGTGCTTCTTAAGGGCGATATCCCCATAGGCGTATCGCCGTCGAGCGTCGAGGTGTGGCGCTCGCCCGAGCTGTTCAACCTCTCCATGTCGGCGGGAGCGCCGCCCGACGACTTCGCCGCCAAGGGGCAGAACTGGGGATTCCCGACGTATAACTGGTTGCGCATGGCCGAGGACGGATATGCGTGGTGGCGTTCGCGTCTGCGCAAGATGGCGGAGTATTTCGATGCCTACCGCATCGACCACATACTGGGCTTTTTCCGCATATGGGAGGTGCCGCGCGGTGCGGCGAGCGCATTGGAGGGGCATTTCAACCCGTCGCTTCCTTACGATGCGGAAGAGATTCGCGCGTTCGGATTTCCGTTCGACGCGGCGCTTCACGCGGCTCTGTTCACGGAGTATCCGTATTCGCGGCAACGTTATTTCCCGCGCATAGACGGATGCAAGACAGCCGCTTTCGCCGCTCTCGACGACGAGGCGCGAAGGAGTTATGCGCAGTTGTACGAGGATTTCTATTACCGACGCCACAACGATTTCTGGCGCGACTGTGCGTTGAAACGCCTGCCGAAGTTGATCTCGGCGACGGGAATGCTCGCGTGCGGCGAGGATCTCGGCATGATTCCCGCCTGCGTGCCCGACGTAATGCGGTCGGAGCAGATTCTGTCGCTGGAGATCGAGCGTATGCCGAAGCGGTTCGGCGAGGAGTTCGGCGATCCTGCGGAGTATCCCTATCTTTCGGTCGCTGCCACGTCCACGCACGACATGTCGACCGTCCGCGGCTGGTGGCGCGAGAATCGCGAGGCGACCCGCAGGTATTGGCACGACATTTTGGGACACGAGGGCGAACCTCCCGTCGAGTGTTCGGGTGAGTCGGCACGCGAGATCGCGGAGCGTCACATGCGTTCGCGGTCAATGCTGGCCATCCTGCCGTTGCAGGACTGGCTGGCCATAGACGAGAATCTGCGCGGGGCCGATCCCGATGCGGAACGTATCAATGTGCCCGCTGATCCCGACCATTACTGGCGTTACCGCATGCACATAAGCCTCGAAGAACTGCTCACGGCCGACGGTTTCAACGATGCGGTCCGCGCCCTGACGGCGTTGCGGCGCGGGAAGTAATGCGACTCGTCAGAGTCGCGCGGGCCGCAGCCCCGCCCCGCGGAGGCCCGCTGCTTACTTAACGTTCGCAGACGTTCTCCGCAGGCTGCCGCCCGAACCTTTATCGCCGTATGATCGTGCGGCCGAAAGGCACCAGCGCGAAACTCATCAGCTTGAAGTGTTGGAGGCCGAACGGTATCCCCACGATGGTAATGCAGAACAGCAGCCCCCACAAAAGGTGCGAAAGCGCGATCCAGATTCCGCCGACGAAGATCCAGATGATATTCAGCAGCGTGTTGAGACACCCTACGGGGCATTCGTTGGCCCTCACCTCGCCGCCGAACGGCCACAGGGCGAACAATCCGATGCGCATGACCTGCAATCCGAAAGGAATACCAACTATGGTCAGGCACAGCAGTATGCCGCCGACCAGATATTCCAGCGCCATGAACAGGCCGCCGAAGATTATCCAGATGATGTTGCCGATGATGCTCATATTCGTTTTGTAGCTTAATTTAAATTGTCGGGTATTTCGACATCGCTGTGCGATGTCGGCAGTTCGCCGCCGCCCCACTGCGGCGGACTGCTGAAGCACTCCTGCCGCCGACAGCGAACCGCAGACAATGCCTATCCTATCAGAAACTCGAACAGATTGGGATTGTCGTTCAGATATTCGTAATCGATACCGTGACTCTTCATCCGTGCGGTCAGCCCCTCGAAATCGTCGGGACTCTGCAATTCGATTCCTATCAATACGGGACCTTTCTCGCGGTTGGTCTTCTTTTTGTACTCGAAATGGGTTATGTCGTCGTGCGGCCCCAGCACGTTGCTCACGAAGTTCTGCAAGGCGCCCGCGCGCTGTGGGAAACGCACCACGAAATAGTGCTTCAATCCCTCGTAGAGCAGCGAACGCTCCTTTATGTCCTCCATACGCACTATGTCGTTGTTGCTGCCGCTCACCACGCACACCACGTTCTTGCCAGCGATCTTGTCGCGATAGAGGTCGAGAGCGCTTATGCTCAGCGCGCCCGCAGGCTCGGCCACTATGGCGTCGAAGTTGTAGAGACTCAGGATCGTGGTGCACACCTTGCCCTCGGGAACCACCACGATGTCGTCCAGCACTTGTCGGCAAATGTCGAATGTCAGATCGCCCACGCGCTGCACGGCGGCGCCGTCCACGAACTTCTCCACATGGTCGAGTTCGGTCACCTCGCCGCGCTCGAACGAGAGTTTCATTCCCGCCGCGCCCGCAGGCTCCACGCCGATGATCTTCGTCTGCGGCGACATCTGCTTGTAGACGCTGCCTATGCCCGAGGCGAGGCCTCCGCCGCCTATGGGCACGAAGATGTAGTCCACCGCCGCGCGGCTCTGTTGCAGTATCTCAAGCCCGACGGTGCCCTGCCCCTCGATGATCTTGGGGTCGTTGAACGGCGGGATGAAGGTCTTGCCCTCGCGCTCGCACGTATCCATGGCGGCGGCATTGGCCTCGTCGAAGGTGTCGCCCGTGAGAACCACCTCGACGAACTCGCCGCCGAACATCTTCACTTGGTTGATCTTCTGCTTGGGGGTGGTGACGGGCATGAATATCTTGCCCGCGATGCCCAGTCGGTTGCACGACAGCGCCACGCCTTGGGCATGGTTGCCCGCACTGGCGCACACTATGCCGCTCGCGGTCTGCTCGGGCGTGAGCGAACGTATCTTGTTGTAGGCGCCGCGAATCTTGTACGAACGCACCATCTGCAAATCCTCGCGTTTGAGCATCACCTCGGCGCCGTATCGTTCCGACAGATTGCGGTTGTGCATCAGCGGCGTTGGGTTGAGTATCTCGGCGAGCGTGTGCTCGGCGGTCATCACGTCGTTCAACGCGGGAAAGTAGCTTTTATTGTCACTCATTTTCGGTCTCTGTCTGATGTTAAGCTATGCCTGCCGCGATGAAATCGCCCACCTCGGTCGTCGAGGATGCCTTCACGCCCTCGGGGGCTATGTCCTCGGTCACCACATCGCGCTCTATCGACAGGTCGACGGCGCGGCGTATGGCAGCCCCCGCCTCCATGTCGGCAAAAGCGTACTCGAACATCATGGCCGCCGAGAGCACCGTGGCTATCGGGTTGGCTATGTTCTTGCCCGCAGCCTGCGGGTAGGAGCCGTGTATGGGCTCGAAAAGCGAGGTGTGCGTGCCGATCGACGCCGAGGGCAGCAGTCCGAGCGAGCCCGTAATCACGCTCGCCTCGTCGGTGAGTATGTCGCCGAACATGTTTTCGGTGACTATCACGTCGAAGTGGCGGGGCTGCTGTATGATCTGCATGGCGGCGTTGTCCACGAACATGTACTCCACCTCGACCGCGGGATACTCCGCCGCCAGAGCCTGCGCCGTCTCGCGCCACAGACGCGACGTGGCCAGCACATTGGCCTTGTCCACCACCGTCAGCTTGCCGCGGCGCTTTAGGGCGTATTCGAATCCGAGACGGCAGATACGCTCAATCTCACCGCGGGTGTAGACGCAGGTGTCGTATGCCGTGTCGCCGTCCTCCGAGCGGCCCTGCGGACGTCCGAAATAGAGTCCTCCCGTCAGTTCGCGCACGCAGAGGAAATCGGCCCCCTCCACCAGATCGGCGCGCAGCGGCGAGCGGTGCAGCAACGACGGGAAAGCGGTGACGGGACGCAGGTTGGCGAACAGCCCCAACTGCTTGCGCATGGCCAGCAATCCCTGCTCGGGACGCACCTTGGCGTTGGGCGAGTTGTCGAACCGCGGATCGCCGATCGCGCCGAACAGCACGGCATCGGATGCCATGCACACCTCGTGTGTCGACTGCGGGTAGGGATCGCCCACGGCGTCTATGGCGGCTGCCCCGACGGGGGCGGGGGTGTAGTTCACGTCGTAACCGTATTTCGACGCGACGGCATCGACCGCCTTCACGGCCTGAGCCACGATTTCGGGACCTATGCCGTCGCCCGCGAGCAGAGCTATGTTTATGTGTTTCATCTTTTTCATTTCTGTTTTTGTTCGAAAACCTCTATCTCGGGACGAATGCTGACCAGATAGTCCACGTCGTCGTAGCCGTTCATGAGGCACTGTTTCTTGTAGGGAGCTATGTCGAACGACTCCTTGTGCGTCGTGCCGACTATCTCGATGGTCTGCGCTTCGAGGTCTATCTTCAGCTCCGCGGCAGGGTCGGCCTCTATGGCGCCGAATATCGCATCCGACATCGCCTCGCTCACCGTCACGGGCAGAAGTCCGTTGTTGAGGGCGTTGTTGCGGAATATGTCGGCGAAGAAACTCGACACCACGGCGCGGAAGCCCGCGCCCGCTATGGCCCATGCGGCGTGCTCGCGGCTCGATCCGCAGCCGAAGTTCTTGCCCGCGACGAGGATTTCGCCCTTGTAGAGGGGCGAGTTCATCGCGAAGTCGGGTTTGGGATGCCCCTCGGCGTCGTAGCGCCAGTCGCGGAACAGATTTTCGCCGAATCCCTCGCGCGTGGTAGCCTTGAGGAATCGGGCGGGGATGATCTGGTCGGTGTCTATGTTCTCGATGGGCAGGGGTACCGCCGTCGAGACGAGAGTGGTGAATTTGTTTCTCATTTCTGTGGGGTTTCATCGGGTTTCATCAATTCGCGCGGGTCGGTCACCACGCCCGTCACGGCTGCCGCGGCCGCTACCAGAGGACCTGCCAGCATGGTGCGAGCCTCGGGACCCTGACGACCCTCGAAATTGCGGTTCGAGGTGGCCACGCAATACTTTCCCGCTGGGATTTTGTCCTCGTTCATGGCCAGACATGCCGAGCACCCGGGCTGGCGCAGCGTGAATCCCGCCGCTTCGAGCTTGTCGCGCAAGCCCTCTTCTATGGCCTGACGCTCCACCTGCTTGCTGCCCGGTACGATCCACGCCGTCACGTTCGGAGCCTTGCGGCGTCCCTCCACCAGCGAGGCGAACGCGCGCAGATCCTCTATGCGGCCGTTGGTGCAGCTGCCCACGAACACGTAATCGACCCTTTTGCCCGCCATCTTCTCGCCCTCGCGGAATCCCATGTAGTCGAGCGCCTTGTCGAACGACGCGCCGTCGGACGCGGGGATCGCGCCGCTCACGGCCACGCCCATGCCGGGGTTGGTGCCGTAGGTTATCATGGGTTCTATGTCGGCGGCATCGAAAGTCGCCTCCTTGTCGAACACGGCGTCGGGTTCCGACCTCAACGCGCTCCAACGCTCCACGGCGGCATCCCACTCGGCGCCCTGCGGAGCGAACTCGCGGCCGCGGAGATACTCGAAAGTGGTCTGGTCGGGAGCGATCATGCTGCCGCGGGCCCCCATCTCGATACTCATGTTGCAGACGGTCATGCGCGCCTCCATCGAGAGCGAACGTATGGCCGAACCCGCGAACTCCACGAAGTGCCCCGTGCCGCCGCCCGTGCCGAGTTTCGATATTATGTAGAGGATAATATCCTTCGAGCACACCCCGCGGCGCAACTCGCCCTCGACGTTGATGCGCATGCTCTTGGGTTTCGATTGCAGTATGCACTGCGAGGCGAGAGCCATCTCCACCTCGCTGGTGCCTATGCCGAACGCCACGCATCCCAGCGCTCCGTGGGTCGATGTGTGGCTGTCGCCGCATACGATGGTCATCCCGGGCTGCGTGAGCCCCGTCTCGGGACCCATGACGTGTATTATGCCGTTGCGCGGCGAGCCGATGGGGAATATCGTGATTCCGTTCTCGTCGCAGTTGCGGCAGAGCGTCGCAACCTGCGCGGCCGACTGCGGCTCGGCGATGGGCAGATGCTGGTCGACGGTGGGGATGTTGTGGTCGGGGCTGGCCGTCACCTGCGAGGGGCGGAACACCCCGATGCCACGCTCGCGAAGGCCCGCGAAGGCCTGCGGGCTCGTCACCTCGTGGATGTACTGGCGGTCGATATAGAGCACGCACGAGCCGCCGTCGAGAACCTTGACGGTGTGCGCGTCCCATATCTTGTCGAAAAGTGTATTCATTTTGCGGTGTTATGCTATTTTCGAAATCGCATCGATGAACGACTCCACCGAGGCGGTCACAATGTCGGTATTGGCACCGAAACCGTGATACATCTTGCCCTTGTGCGAGATCTGGATGTGAACCTTGCCCAGATCGTCGCTGCCGCGCGTGATGGCCTGCACCAGATATTCCTCGATGTGCACGCGGCGCTTGGTGATGTTCTTCACGGCGGTGATGGCCGCGTCGACGGGGCCGTTGCCGCAAGCCGTCTCGGTGAAGGTGTCGCCGTCGAAGCTGATCTGCACCGTGGCCGTGGGGATGCTCGATTTTCCGCACACCACCTGCAACCCCGTGAGCTGTATGCTCATGCGGCGGCGCGTGGCGGCGGTGCCTACCAGCACCTCCAGATCGCGCGTGGTGACCATCTTCTTCTTGTCGGCAAGTTCGAGGAACTTTTGGTAGATTTCATCCAGCTCGTCGTTATCGGGCGTGTAGCCGATCTCGGCAAGGTGATGCTTCAGCGCCGCGCGGCCGCTGCGGGCCGTGAGCACTATGCTCGACTGGTCGACGCCCACGTCTTCGGGATCGATTATCTCGTAGGTCTCGCGGCTCTTCAATACACCGTCCTGATGGATGCCCGACGAGTGCGCGAAGGCGTTGCGGCCCACGATGGCCTTGTTGGGCTGCACGGGCATGCGCATGAGGTTGGAAACCAGCTTGCTGGTAGCGATTATCTGGCGGGAGTCGATGCCCGTCTCGAAGTCGAGGTTGTTGTGGCACTTTATGGCCATCACCACCTCTTCGAGTGCGGTGTTGCCCGCGCGCTCGCCCAGACCGTTTATCGTCACCTCCACCTGACGCGCGCCGTTCTCCACGGCGGCCAGCGTGTTGGCCGTGGCCATGCCCAGATCGTTGTGGCAGTGGGTCGATATTATCGCCTTGTCGATGTTGGGCACGTTGTTTTTCAGGTAGGCTATCTTCGCGCCGTATTCGCTCGGCAGACAGTAACCCGTGGTGTCGGGAATATTGACCACCGTGGCTCCCGCCGCTATGACGGCCTCCACCACGCGTGCGAGGAACTCCTCGTCGGTGCGGCCCGCGTCCTCGGCGTAGAACTCCACGTCGTCGACGAAGCGGCGCGCGTATTTGACCGCCTCGACGGCATGTTCGATCACCGTCTCGGGCGTCATGCGCAGCTTCTCGTAGATGTGATAGGTCGAGGTTCCTATTCCCGTGTGGATACGTCCGCGCTCGGCGAACTCAAGCGATTTGGCCGCCACGTCGATATCTTTTTTCACGGCGCGCGTCAGGGCGCAGATCACGGGGCGCGTCACGGCCTTCGAGATCTCCACCACCGAATTGAAATCGCCCGGGCTCGATATGGGGAATCCCGCCTCGATCACGTCGACCCCGAGTTTTTCGAGCTGGCGCGCCACCTCGATCTTCTCGATGGTGTTGAGCTGACAGCCCGGGACCTGCTCGGCGTCGCGGAGCGTGGTATCGAAAATATATACTTTTTCGCTCATGTGTTGCGAGTTATGAATCCGTCGGTCGGACGCGCGCGGTCATGCGCCCCGACCGACGGAACGGGTTCGTGAATATTAGTTGTTCTCGGGGCGCAGTTTGCGTACCACGGCGCCTGCCTGCCACATCTCGGTCTCGCGCATCTCGCGAAGCTCCTCTTCGAGCTTGGCGCGATAGTCGGGCTGACTGTTCGAATCGATGCTGCGCTGCGCCTCGTTGCCGCAGGCCACTTCGCTGTAAAGCTCCTCGAATACGGGACGGGTGGCGTCGCGGAACTTCTTCCACCAGTCCAGCGCGCCGCGCTGCGCGGTGGTCGAGCAGTTGGCGTACATCCAGTCCATGCCGTTCTCGGCGATCAGAGGCATAAGGCTCTGCGTCAGCTCCTCGATGGTCTCGTTGAACGCCTCCGAGGGGGTGTGGCCGTTGGCGCGCAGAGTGTCGTACTGGGCGGCGAATATGCCCTGAATGGCACCCATCAGCGTGCCGCGCTCGCCCGTCAGGTCAGAGTAGACCTCGCGCTTGAAAGTGGTCTCGAACAGATAGCCCGAACCCACGCCGATGCCGAGCGAGATCACGCGGTCCCATGCCTTGCCCGTGGCATCTTGGAATATGGCGTAGCTCGAATTGAGTCCGCGGCCCTGAAGGAACATGCGGCGCAGCGAGGTGCCCGATCCCTTGGGAGCCACCAGAATCACATCCACGTCGGCGGGGGGAACGATGCCCGTGCGCTCCTTGTAGGTGATGCCGAAGCCGTGCGAGAAGTAGAGAGCCTTGCCCGCGGTGAGGTGCTTCTTGATCTTGGGCCATACGCTGATCTGACCCGCGTCCGAAAGCAGATACTCGATGATGGTTGCCTTCTCGGCAGCCTCCTCGATGTCGAACAGAGTCTCGCCCGGCACCCAGCCGTCGGCCACGGCCTTGTCCCAGCTCTTCGAGTTCTTGCGCTGACCCACTATAACGTTGAATCCGTTATCCTTGAGGTTGAGCGACTGTCCGGGGCCCTGCACTCCGTAGCCGATTACGGCTATCGTCTCGTTCTTGAGGGTTTCGAGCGCTTTGCTCAGGGGGTACTCTTCACGTGTTACGACGTTCTCCTCGACGCCGCCGAAATTGATCTTTGCCATAGTTTTGTTTTTTTATGATGTTTGTAATTCGTTGATTCTTCCTATTCCCGATCCGCCTCCTTGCGGGCCTCGTGCTCCTTGTAGCGCTCGTCGACGTATGCCAAATATTCGTTGAGCAGCTCGCGGCGCGACTTTATGATCGCCACCTGCCCCGAGCACACGAACTGATATACGCCGTGCGGTTCCAACATGCGGTACAGCTCGCGTATCTCGTCGCGATGGCCCGTCTTCTCCAGAACGATGTAGTCGTCGTGTATTTCGAGTATGCGCACGTTGTGACGGCGTACCAGATCCTCGACGTTGCGGCTGCGCTGCACCTTGTACAATGCCAGCTCCTGCCGCACCACCTCGTCGGGAGTGTAGCAGAATACCTTCAACACGTCGATCTTCTTTTCGATCTGCTTCACCAGATTGGCCACCTTCTCGGGGTCGTTGCGCACGATGACCGTGTATTTGTGTATCCCCTCGATGGCCGATTCCGATGTGGTGAGCGACTCGATGTTCACGTTGCGGTGGGTGAAGACCGTGGTGATCTGGCTTAGCAGACCCACCTTGTTCTCCGAGAATATGATTATTATGAACTCCTTTTCCATTTCGATTCGGATTTTCGCTTATTCCAGTCGTATGTCGTGTACGGGCATTCCCGCGGGTACCATCGGGAAGACGTTCTCTTCGCGCTCCACTCTCGCCTCCAGCAGGAACGCCCCCTCGCTGCGCTTCATCTCGGCCACCGCCTCCGCGAGATCCTCGTGGCGCTCCACCATGCGGTAGGGGATATGGTTGGCGCGGGCTATAAGCTCGAAATCGGGGTTCACAAGTTCGGTGAACGAGTAGCGCTTGTCGTAGAACAGCTCCTGCCACTGGCGCACCATGCCCAGATAGCCGTTGTTCATAAGCACGATCTTGACACCCACCTGCGACTGGAATATGGTTCCCAACTCTTGCAGGGTCATCTGCAAGCCTCCGTCGCCCACGAAGAGGCAGACGTCCCTTTCGGGCGCGCCGATCTTGGCGCCGATGGCCGCGGGCAGGCCGAATCCCATCGTTCCGAGTCCGCCCGAGGTGATGATGCTGCGCGTGTGTTTGAAGCGGAAGTAGCGCGAGGCGAACATCTGCTGCTGGCCCACGTCGGTGACCAGTATCGCGTCGTCGAACCGCCGCGCCACGGCATCCACCACCTCGCCCATGCGCAGATGGGGTCCGCGCGGCGATACGGCGGGTTCGATTATCTCTTCGCGTTCGATGTTGCGGCATACGCGGAACTCCTCGATCCATGCCTTGCGGTCGCAGGCCGTGATCTTCTCGGTGAGCATGGGCAGCGTGCGTTTCACGTCGCCCTGAACGGCCACGTCGGCATATATGAGTTTGTTGATTTCGGCGGGATCGATCTCCAAATGTATGACTTTGGCGTTGATGCCGAAATTCGACGGGTCGCCCGTCACGCGGTCGTCGAAACGCATGCCGATGGCTATCAACAGGTCGCAGTCGCGGTTCTTGATGTTGGGGGCGTAGTTGCCGTGCATGCCGAGCATGCCGACGTATTGCGGATGGTCCGACGGCAGGGCCGAGAGGCCGAGCAGCGTGGCCGCGGCGGGGATGCCGCTCTTTTCGAGGAAGTCGCGAAGCTCCTTTTCGGCGCCGCCGAGAATGACGCCCTGACCGACGAGAGCCATGGGCTTGCGCGACAGATTGATAAGGCGTGCGGCTTCGAGAATGCCGCTTTCATCGATATCGGTATCGGGAAGGTAACTGCGGATGAAATCGACGGGACGGTATTCGAAGTCGGTCATTCCCACCTGCGCGTCCTTGGTTATGTCCACCACCACGGGTCCCGGGCGGCCGCTCGATGCGATGTAGAACGCCTTGGCCAGCGCCTCGGGGATATCTTCGGCGCGTTTCACCTGACAGTTCCATTTGGTGACCGACTGCGTTATCTCGATGAAGTTGACCTCTTGGAAAGCGTCGGTGCCGAGCGATTTCGAACCCACCTGACCGCTTACGAGCACCACGGGCGTGGAGTCCAGCATGGCGTCGGCGAGTCCCGTCACGGTGTTGGTGGCCCCGGGCCCCGAGGTGACGATGCAGACCCCCGTGCGGCCGCTCGCGCGGGCATATCCCTGCGCGGCGTGCAGCGCGCACTGTTCGTGGCGCACCAGAATGTGGTTCAGACGGTCGCGGTAGTCGTAGAGTGCGTCGTATACGGGTATTATCGATCCGCCCGGGTATCCGAATACCGTGTCGACGCCTTCGGCCAGAAACGATCGGATTACGGCTTCCGAGCCCGAAATGCGCGGCAATGCGTGCTCGGAAGCGGGTGTGTTATCTTTGAAATCGTTTGTCATAATACGTTTTTTCGTTATATCTCTTCGGGTACGATTCTCACTGCTCCGCGATCGGCCGAACTTACCAGCAGCGAATACGCGCGAAGCGACTGCGGCACACTGCGGTCGCGGCCGACGGGTCTGCGGACGCTCCACGCGGTCATGCGCTCGGCCAGCTCCCGATCCGATATGCGGAGATTGATGCTTCGCGCGGGGATGTCGATGTCGATCATGTCGCCGTCGCGTATGATGCCTATCTCGCCGCCCGAAGCCGCCTCGGGCGACACGTGTCCTATGGAGAGTCCCGAGGTTCCGCCCGAGAAGCGTCCGTCGGTGATGAGGGCGCACGCCTTGTCGAGATGTTTCGATTTGAGATAGGATGTGGGATAAAGCATCTCCTGCATGCCCGGGCCGCCTTTGGGGCCTTCGTAGCGGATGACCACCACGTCGCCCGCATGCACTTCGTCATTCAGTATGCCGTTCATGGCCTGCTCCTGCGACTCGAACACCTTGGCCTTGCCGCTGAAGCGGAACAGACTCTCGTCCACGCCCGCGGTCTTCACTATGCAGCCGTTGCGCGCTATGTTGCCCGTGAGCACCGCCAGACCTCCGTCGCGGAAATAGGCGTGTTCCGCGTCGCGGATGCAGCCCTCGGCGCGGTCGGTGTCCATATCCTTATAATACTCCGCCTGCGAACCCATTTCGCGGCTGTAACGCCCTGCGGGAGCGCTGAGGTATATCTTGCGGGCCTCGTCCGAGAACGCGGGCGACGCTACGCTGTAACTTTCGAGCGTGGCGGCCAGCGACGGCGAATCCACTCGGCGCACCGAGGTGTCGATAAGGCCGCAGCGGTCGAGCTCGCCCAGAATGCCCATGATGCCGCCTGCGCGGTTGACGTCCTGCACATGGTAGTGTCCGTTGGGAGCTACCTTGCACAGCACGGGAATCTTGCGCGAGAGACGGTCGATGTCGGCCATGGTGAAGTCCACGCCCGCCTCGTGCGCCACGGCCAGCAGATGCAGCACCGTGTTGGTCGAACCGCCCATCGCTATGTCGAGCGACATGGCGTTCTCGAAAGCGGCTTTGGTGGCTATCGATCGGGGCAGAACCGAGTCGTCGCCTTCGAAATAGTAGCGCTTGGCGTTACATACTATAAGTTCCGCCGCGCGGGCGAACAGAGCTTTGCGGTTCTCGTGCGTGGCCACCACGGTGCCGTTGCCGACGGGTGCGAGTCCTATGGCTTCGTTGAGACAGTTCATCGAGTTGGCGGTGAACATTCCCGAGCACGATCCGCAGCCCGGGCACGCCGTCGCCTCTATCTCGTCGGCATCGGCGTCGGTGCACGAGGCGTCGGCGCTCATCACCATGGCGTCGATCAAATCGACCCCGCGGCCGCGGAACACGCCCGCCTCCATGGGGCCTCCCGACACGAACACCGTGGGGATGTTGAGCCTCATGGCGGCCATGAGCATTCCCGGGGTGATCTTGTCGCAGTTCGATATGCAGACCAGAGCGTCCACCTTGTGCGCGTTGGCCATGTACTCCACGCTGTCGGCTATGATGTCGCGCGAGGGCAGCGAGTAGAGCATTCCGTCGTGACCCATCGCTATTCCGTCGTCGATGGCTATGGTGTTGAATTCGGCGGCGAAACATCCCTGCTTCTCGATCAGGCTCTTGACGTACTGGCCGATCTCGTGCAGGTGCACGTGGCCCGGGACCATCTGCGTGAACGAGTTGGCGATGCCTATGACAGGCATTCCCATCTGCTCCTTTTTCATTCCGTTGGCCCTCCACAGGCTTCTGGCTCCCGCCATTCGGCGACCCGTGGTCGTGACGGCGCTTCGTAATTGGTGTTTCATCTTCTCTGACTCGTTTACAAATCGAAAAGCCTCTCTCCCGCACGGGAGAAAGGCTTATATAATCATAACCGTATATATACACAACCTTTCTCCCGTTATCTGCGCAAGACCACGAGAATTAGGCTGATGATAATATACAAACCGATATACATATATATTCTTTGTTCGCTTTTCCGAAACTCGGCCCGATCGTCTCCGTCGGCCCGTACTTTCGTTTGTTCATGCAAAAGTATAAGTAAAATTTATTAATAACAAATAAAATCGGCTTTTTTTGGAGTGCCCGTTTTCGATTTTTCTGGCCGTTTCTATCTATATTGTTGATATACATCATATTGCCTGCACGGTTTTTTTATGCATGCGTGCGAGGCGAATCCTCTCGGGTACGGTAAAAATCTGAAACGACACGTTCACGGGTTACATTATGTAAATTCGGCGCGGAGCTTCCCGATCGCCCGTGCGTAGGTTGTTCACTTTTTATATTAAAAAGTATAGTGTACACAAGGTTTACAAACGTACAAAAATTAATG
>CAYMIH010000039.1:0-20525 GCA_964390585.1 uncultured Alistipes sp. | reverse complement strand
GGGACCGCTTCGAACGTAAAGTGAGTTGCGGGCCTCCGCGCGCCGAGGCTGCGGCCCGCGCGACTCTGCGAGTCGCAGTCTTCCATGATTGTTCTATATGTTACCTTTTGTGCAGACAAAAGGTGGAAATAGCATAAAGTATTTGCAGTCCGCAGGACTGCGCGGGCCGCAGCCTCCCGACAGCGGAGGCCCGCTATTCGCATCCGCTCATTCACGCGGTCTCCGCAGGCTGCCGCCCGAAAACGCTCCGCGCCATTGCACATTTTGCGGCTCGTCAGAGCCGCGCAGTTCGCCGCCGTCCCCTCGCGGTGGACTGCTGTCGCATTCCTGCCGCCGTCGGCGAACAGCATAAAACATCGTGATAATACGACTCTTTAGAGTCGTGCGGACCGCAGCCTCGCCTGAATAACTGCGCCGCGAAGCGGCGTTATCTTCGGCGGCTCGCGCTAAAGCGCGACCCCCGCAGCCGCCGAAGATAAATTTTACCCGAAATCATCCGTCTGCTGTTCTTCAAAACCACGCAATTCGCAGCTGCCTCACTGCGGCAAACCGAACATAATTTTTTTATTTCGGAAAAATGTCATATCTTTGTTCTTGCGAACATAATTCATAATTATATCTCTGAGAGTGGTTTTCAAAATCGGAACCATACAACAATTGTGCGTAGAGCCTTTGGGGAGCAATCCCGCGAAAAGCACCGATTTTGAACTCGCAAGAGATATGGATTGTGTTCGCAGCTGCGCACTTTTTTATTTATATGCGAACACAATCCATCGTCCGCGTTACGACGCAGACAGGCCTAAGTGCCGAACTCCGCAGGCGGTTCCCGCCGAGCAATGCCCCTATTTGTTTCCATTCCCACCCGCCCGATTAGCAAACGTTTGCCAATCGAACCTTTCATTCTCTTTGTCACGCCTCGCGCGAGATAAGGACAGCTGTTTTATTGTCTAACACTAATTTATTGTCTAACACTAAACAAATCAAATTATGGAAACGAATAAAAATCAAATTCAGGAACCGATCGGACAAGCGTCCGAACCCCTTTACGATCATGCGAAAGCCGCCTGCATGGCCGAGACGCTGTGCGAGTTGCTGGACCCCGAATATATCCTGCTGTTCGGCAAACTCGCGGGCGGCACGCCGCACAGCGACACCTTCACCTACGACCTGCTGGTGCTAACCGACGGGCCGACGCATTACGACTGGTACGAAGCCAAACGGTATCTGAAAATGAAACTGCCGCAAGTCGGTCACGGCGCGCCGTACGTAAATATCTATGTCCACACCCGACACGATGCGGAGACGATCCGCGCTCCGTTTTTCCACCTCGCGCGCAAAGAGGGAATCGTGCTGTACAGCTCCCACAATCAAAAGTTCTCCCGCCCGAAAGACAGATTCGATTTCGGGCACGCCGCCGTCCTCGCGGAGAGGTATGCGGACGCATTCCTATCTTCGGCCGATCGGCTGGTCGGTTACGCGCAGCGGGGAATCGACCGCGAGCACATCCGCGAATCGGCTTTCGCGATGACGCAGGCAGCAATCTATTATTACAGGACGCTGTTCTACGTCTACCACGGTTTCGAGGCGGACTCATGCGACATCAGGTATCTGCACCACCGATTGCGCACACTGTCGGGCGAATTGCCCCTGCTGTTCGAATCGGACGAGTTTCAGCCGAAGAAAACGTTATGTTGTCTGAATAATTTTGCTGTCCATGCACAATACGACCCGCAATTCTTCGTCGACACGGACGAGATGGCGCAGCACCTCGGCCACGTAAGGCGGCTCGGCGCAATCACGCGCGAACTTTGCCGAAAACGCATGGAACTGTATGACTGCAAGCGATAAAACGCGACACTGCGGGACTTCGGGATCCCGCAGTGTTACGTTTTGTCGGTCCGCCGCGCGGGCACACCTCAAGGAGTCCGTCACGACTCGAAATCGCCCGCCACCACCGTAACCAGATCCTCGGGACGCAGATACTTCCGAGCCAGTGCCAGCAGTTCGTCGGCCGTGGTGCGGCGTATGCGGTCGAGACTGCGGTTGGTCTGCGAATTGTCGAATCCGCACAACAGATTCTCGGTCGTCACATCGGCTATGCCGAACGGGCCGTCGAGTATGCGCATCATCTCGCCCGCCATGATGTTCTTCACGAGCGCCAGCTCCTCGGCGGGGACGGGAACGGTGCGCAATGTCTCTATTTCGGCCGCTATCTGCCGCAAAGCCTCTTCGGTCACCTCGGTTCCCACCTGCGTGGCTATGGCGAGGTATCCCGCCTGACGGAAATTGACCATCGCCGAATATACTCCGTAGGTGAATCCGTTGCGTTCGCGCAGATTCTGCATCAGCCGCGACCCGAAATATCCGCCCAGCACGGTGGCGAGCACCTGCATGGGGATGAAATCCTCGTGCGTACGGGGGAACAGCAGGCGCCCCATGCGTATCGACGACTGCACGGCTCCCGCATGCCGCACCCGCATGTCGTGAGTGGTGCAGAAAGGCGCGAAAGGTTCGTCGACCTCGCCATCCGTCGCAGGCAGGGCGGCGGCTATGTCGGTTATGCGGCGCAGCGCAGCATCGTCGATACGCCCGCTGCAAACCACCATGCAGTTACGCGCGGTATACGTGCGCCGATAATGTTCGACCAGTCGGTCGTGGTCGAGAGAGTCGTATTCCGCCTCGTCATAGGATATGCCGTAGGGGTGTTCGGCGCCGAACATGGCGCGCGCGAAGTTCTCGCGGGCCACGGTCTCCACCTTGCGGCGTTCGATGGCGAGCTGCTGGCGGCGCTTGGCACGATAGGTCGCGACCTCACCGTCGGGGAACACGGGACGGAGCATCAACTCTTCCATGACATCGGCAGTGCGGTCGAAGAATTTCGACAGCGCACAAAACGTCACGTAGGAGTAGTCGCGGTCGAGATTTATGTCGAAATACGATCCGTAGTAATCGAGCCGTTCGGCTACCTCCTGCGCCGTGAGCGCCGCCGTGCCTTCGGCGAGCATGTTGGCCGTGGCCGAGGCGGTGAAAGGGTAGTGCTGCGTCACTGTTCCCGCATGGAACACGAACGTCACGCGGACGACCTCGTATTCGGGACAGTCGACTACGTATATCGGAGTGCCGTTGGCAGCCACGTGCCCAACGGCCTGCGGAACCTCGATCTCGGTCGGTACGGTAAGCGGTGGTCGTTTCATCGTTTTGCTCTGTAAATAATCGTTGACGAGTTTTCGGGGCGGAACGTGCGGCGCGAGAAGTCGGCCACATCGTCCACGGTAAGCGAACGGTAGATATCCACCTCGCGGTTCATGAGCTCCAAATCGCCGAGCATGGCATAGAACCCGAGATTCATGGCCTTGTTCATCACGTTCAATTCGCCGAACAGCGTATTGGCCTCGAACTTGTTCTTCACCTTCTCCATCTCGTAATCGCTTACGGCGCCGCGCACTAGCTCTTCGGCCTCGCGCCGCAGGGCCTCTTCGGCCTGCTCCTCGCCAGTAGAGGGCAGGAGTTGCCCCGTGAATACGAACTGGCCGCAGTCGACGTCGCCCGTTATGTAGGCGTTCACGCTCGAAAACAGCTTCTCGCCCTTGATCAAATGTTCGTAAAGACGCGCCGAATCGCCTCCCGCCAGCAGGTCGGAGGCCATGTCGCCCGCATAAAAATCGTGCGACAGACGGTCGCCGATATGGTAGGCCACTGTTATGGCCGTGGCGGGAACGTCGCGCTCCACCGTCCGACGCCGCGGCGCGAGCTGCTCGGGTTCGGGCGGAACAGGCGCCGCCGCACATCTCGAATCGGCTATGGCGCCGAACCACTTTTCGGCCAGCGCGAACACCTCGTCGGGATCGATGTCGGCCGAGACCGACAGAATGGCGTTGGACGGGTGGTAGAAGCGTCGGTAAAAATCGCGCACCTCGTCTATCGTCGCAGCCTCTATGTGCTCGGGCGTGAGGCCTATCGTCGCCCAACGGTAGGGATGGACCTTGTAGGCCAGCGCGCGCAGCATCATATTCATGTCGCCGTAGGGACGGTTGAGATAGCGCTGCCGAAACTCCTCGATCACAACCCGTTTCTCCACCTCGCACGCCTCGGCCGAGAGGTCGAGACCCGTCATGCGGTCGCTTTCGAGCCACAGCGCCGTTTCGATGTTGGCCACGGGCAGGGTGATGTAGAAATCGGTATAATCGTTGTTGGTGAATGCGTTGTTTTCGCCGCACGCCATCTGCACGGGCGTATCGAAGTCGGGCACCTCGCGGGTGCCGCGGAACATCAGGTGCTCGAACAGATGGGCGAACCCCGTGCGTTCGGGGTCTTCGTTGCGCGCACCAACCTTATAGAGTATGTTCACTGCCGCCATGCGCGACGCTACGTCGCGGTTGGCTACGACGGTGAGTCCGTTGGCGAGTTGTGTCTTTCGGTATTCTATCATGGCTCGATGCCGCACGGCAAAACATGCGGCGGGTACAAAAATAGATATTTTTACCGAATTATCGCCAACGCTGCCGCGCATTGTCGAATCCGCCGCTTGCACGACGGTCGGTTAGGGTTTGATTTACGGCGGATTAAGGCGCACGATATGATTGTTAGAATATTAACACAAAAAAATTTATGAAATGATATCGGAAATTTTTAACTTTGCCGACATCCATATGAACATAATGCACGCGAAAATTCATAAAATACACAAAATTACCATTTAATTATGTCAGAGAAGAAATTCATTACGTGCGACGGTAATTACGCAGCGGCTCACATAGCCTACAAGTTTTCGGAGGTAGCTGCCATTTACCCCATCACGCCCTCGTCTACGATGGCCGAACTGGTCGACGAGTGGGCCGCACAGGGCCAGAAGAACATGTTCGGAGAGACCGTGAAGGTCGTGGAGATGCAGTCGGAGGCGGGTGCCGCAGGTGCGGTGCACGGTTCGTTGCAGAGCGGTGCGCTCACCTCGACGTTCACCGCGTCGCAGGGTCTGCTGCTCATGATCCCCAACATGTACAAGATCTCGGGAGAGCTGCTCCCGGGCGTGTTCCACGTATCGGCCCGCGCGCTGGCCGCACAGTCGCTTTCGATTTTCGGCGACCATCAGGACGTGATGGCCACCCGTCAGACGGGATTCGCCATGCTGGCCACCTCGTCGGTTCAGGAGGTTATGGATCTGGCAGGCGTGGCGCACATCGTAGCGCTTAAGGCCCGCGTTCCGTTCCTGCACTTCTTCGACGGATTCCGCACCTCGCACGAGATTCAGAAGATCGAGGTCATCGACGATGCATCGCTCACCTCGATGCTCGACCGCGACGCGCTGAAAGAGTTCCGCGCACGCGCCCTCAATCCCGAGCACCCCGTGACGCGCGGTACCGCCCAGAATCCCGATATCTATTTCCAGACCCGCGAGGCCTCGAACAAGTTCTACAACGCGGTGCCCGACATGGTGGCCGACACCATGGCCAAGATCTCGGAGATCACGGGCCGCACCTATAAGCCCTTCACCTACTACGGCGCACTCGATGCCGAGAACGTGATCGTGGCCATGGGTTCGGTAAACGAGACCATCAAGGAGTGCATCGACTATCTGGCCACGCAGGGCCGCAAGGTGGGTCTTATCACCGTACACCTCTACCGTCCCTTCTCGGAGAAGTACTTCTTCGACGCCGTTCCCGCGAGCGTGAAGCGCGTATGCGTTCTCGACCGCACGAAGGAGCCCGGCGCCAACGGCGAGCCTCTCTATCTCGACGTTAAGGATATGTTCTACGGCAAGGAGAACCAACCCCTCGTAATCGGCGGCCGCTACGGCCTCTCGTCGAAGGATACCACTCCCGCGCAGATTCTGGCCGTTATCGACAATCTGTTCGCCGTAGAGCCCAAGGATCACTTCACGGTGGGTATCAACGACGACGTGACCAATCTGTCGCTGCCTCTGGGCGAGGAGGTTTCGCTGGCTCAGGCGGGTACTTTCGAGGCCCTCTTCTTCGGATTGGGCGCCGACGGTACCGTAGGTGCCAACAAGAACTCGATCAAGATCATTGGCGGTTCTACCGACAAGTATTGCCAAGCCTACTTCTCTTACGACTCGAAGAAATCGGGCGGCTACACCTCGTCGCACCTGCGCTTCGGCGACAAACCCATCCGCTCGCCCTATCTGGTGACGACCCCCGATTTCGTGGCATGCCACGTACCCTCGTATGTCGACAAGTACGATGTTCTGAAAGGTCTTAAGAAAGGCGGTTCGTTCCTGCTCAACTCGGTGCATGACGCCGCCACGACCTGCGCCACGCTGCCCGATCACATGAAGGCATATCTGGCCAAGAACAACATCAATTTCTACATAATCAACGCCACCAAGATCGCATCGGAGCTGGGGCTCGGCTCACGCACCAACACCATCATGCAATCGGCGTTCTTCAAGATCGCCAACGTGATTCCGTTCGAAAAGGCGGTCGAGGAGATGAAGCACGCCATCCTGAAGTCTTACGGCAAGAAGGGCGAGGATATCGTGAACATGAACTATGCGGCCGTCGACGCGGGCGGCAATGCCGTCGAAAAGATCGAGGTGCCCGCCGAGTGGGCTTCGATCGAGGTCAAGGAGGCTGCGCACAACGTCGACATGTCGCGTCCCGAGTTCGTTCGCAACATAGTCGATCCCATCAACGCCCTGAAGGGCGACGACCTGCCCGTGTCAGCTTTCAACGGCCGCGAGGACGGTACGTGGGACAACGGCACGGCCGCTTACGAGAAACGCGGCATAGCCGTGAACGTTCCCGAATGGATCGTCGAGAACTGTATCCAGTGCAACCAGTGCTCTTATGTCTGCCCCCACGCAGCCATCCGTCCGTTCCTTGCCACCGACGAGGAGGCCGCGGCTACGGGCGTGGAGTGGAAGCAGGGCTTGGGCGAGACCAAGGCCTACAAGTTCCGCATACAGGTGACGCCGCTCGACTGTACGGGCTGCGGCAACTGCGTCGACGTATGTCCCGCCAAGAACAAGGCTCTGGTCATGAAACCTCTGGAGTCGCAGATGGCACAGGCCGAGAATTGGAAGAACATCACCGAGAAGATCGGCTACAAGAGCGACACCGTCGACAAGACCAAGACCGTGAAGAACCTGCAATTCGAGCAGCCGCTGTTCGAGTTCTCGGGCGCCTGCGCGGGTTGCGGCGAGACTCCCTACATAAAGACCATTTCGCAGTTGTTCGGCGACAAGATGATGGTTGCCAATGCTACGGGATGTACCTCTATCTACTCGGGTTCGGCCCCCTCGACTCCCTATTGCACCAACGCCAAGGGTCAGGGTCCCGCATGGGCCAACTCGCTCTTCGAGGACAATGCCGAATTCGGTCTGGGTATGCACGTGGGCGTGGAGAAGCTCCGCGACCGCATCCAGAAGTATATGGAGCAGGCCATCGCCGAGTGCACCAAGTGCTCGGACGAGCTCAAGGGCGTCATGAAAGAGTGGATCGAGAACCGCGGTTCGTCGGCCAAGTCGGCCGAGGTCAGCGCCCGTCTGGTTCCCATGATGGAGGCTTGCGGCTGCGACTACTGCAATAAGATCCTCGAAATGAAGGATTGGCTCGTGAAGAAGTCGCAGTGGATCATCGGCGGCGACGGCTGGGGCTACGACATCGGCTTCGGCGGTGTGGACCACGTGCTGGCATCGGGCGCCGACGTGAACATCCTCGTGGTGGATACCGAGGTTTACTCGAATACGGGCGGCCAGTCGTCGAAAGCTACCCCCGTGGGTGCCGTGGCCAAGTTCGCGTCGAGCGGCAAGCGCATCCGCAAGAAGGATCTGGGCGCCATCGCCATGACCTACGGTTACGTATACGTGGCTCAGGTTTCTATCGGTGCTTCGCAGGCTCAGCTGTTCAACGTGCTCAAGGAGGCCGAGGCATACCCGGGCCCGTCGCTCGTGATCGCCTACGCTCCGTGTATCAACCACGGTATCAAGGGCGGCATGACCCGCACGCAGACCGTCGGCAAGGATGCCGTGGCTTGCGGTTACTGGCACCTGTGGCACTACAACCCGCAGTTGGAGGCCGAAGGCAAGAATCCGTTCGTACTCGACTCCAAGGAGCCCGATTGGACGAAGTTCCGCGACTTCCTGATGAAGGAGGTGCGTTACACCTCGCTCAAGAAGGCGTTCCCCGCCGAGGCCGATGAGTTGTTCAACGCCGCCGAGGAGAATGCCAAGTGGCGTTACAACAGCTACAAGCGTCTGGCGAAGCTGGAGTACTAACATAATCTCTGCGGGACCGCGTAAGGCGCGGTCTCGACATGCTCTCCCCTTGATGAACGTTTCCGTTCGTCAGGGGGAGAGTTTTTTACGGTAATAGCATCAACGATGCAAAAACGGCCCGACTTGCATCGGGCCGTAAACGTTCGGACACAGCGAATTATTCCATAGCTTTCACAATGTCGCCGTTCTTGTCGAAATCGAGGAACGATTTGTCGGACAGCCCCACCTTGTAACCGTCGGCAGTGGTCTGTATCATCACGACATTCAGATCGGGATATTCGGATGCAACATAAGTCTTTATTTTCGCGGGAATAGCCGTCTCGGGAACGCGTCCGTCTTTCATTATGATTTGAGAGCAATCGCCGCTGCCGCCCTCGAATGAAACCTGATTACCGCTGTTGAAATAGACGGTATATTTGTCCCACGATGACTCACGATCCAGCATGACCGACTTCACCTTCTCGTCGGGGAAGTTCTTATGCACGAACTCCTGAGATTTTTTTGGCAATTTGTCGAAATCGACCTCCTGAGGCGCAGCGCTCACGGCAAAAGCCGTTGCCGCACAAACGAAAAACAATAAAATTTTCTTCATAACGATAAATTTAATTAAAAACCGTATGCCTCATCAGTGCAAATTATATTCCGTTCGGGCCGTCGAATGCAAAATAAAGTCGAAGCTCGTCATTCGGCATTGAGCAGAAATACTATACGCAATCTTTTAACATCAAAAGAATACGGTTCGCGCGGCTCAGGATGGGAAATACCCAAAGAAACCTATTTTCGAGGAGTATTCAAATTTCAGTTCGATTATTTTCTCAAATTATAAGAAATAATTTTATTCCCATAATAATATTTACTATATGGCACAAAATGAGCCGTACAGCAAAATATAGATTCATGTAAATCCTTATCTTTGCAAAAAATTAGGGATCGATATGGAACGACTGAATGTATTCGACTGCTCGAATGTCCTTATAGCGAGTTTTTTCACCGATGACAGAGGCTGTGCTCACGAAAATCGTGAGCACACGCTTATATATCTGTGTTCCGGCGAACTCGAAATCGAGGAGCGCGGCCGAAAAACGCTGTTGCACACGGGCGAGTGCGCGTTCATGCGGCGGGATAACCGTATGTGGTTGCAGAAACATGCCGATGCGGAGCATCCGTACCGTTCTGTCGTGTTAAAATTCACGAAACCGTTTCTGCGGGAGTTCTACCGTACGCTCGATCGTAAGGATATTCCCGTGGAATCGAAACGTGAAAAAGTGAGCTTGCGTGTATTGCCTAATAACCGCCCCGACATCCGCAGCTTGTTCGAGTCTGTGATTCCCTACTTCGACGCGGGCGTGCAACCCTCCGACGACATATTAAAGCTCAAGATGATTGAGGGGGCTTATGTACTGCTCAACACAGATAAGAACCTCTACGCTTCGCTGTTCGATTTCGTCGATCCGTGGAAAATAGACATCATCGACTATCTGAATGAGAACTACATGTACGACCTGTCGATGGAGGAAATCGCAAGCTATACGGGCCGCAGTCTGGCGACGTTCAAGCGCGATTTCGCCAAGGTGAGCGACCTGACGCCGCAGAAATGGCTTATCAAACGACGGTTGGAGGCTGCACACGAGTTGATAAAGTCCGGCAAGAAACGAGTGACGGAAGCCTGCTTCGATGTCGGGTTCAAGAATTTGTCGCATTTCTCGAAAGTCTATAAGGAAACCTACGGTTATGCGCCCAGCATGATTTGAGCAGGGAGAACATACGCAATGAACTTCACGACAAAGCAATTTGAGCCTCGCAGCAAAGCCGCTACGGGGCTCTCTCTTTACCTTTGCGAAAAAACATCATGGAAAACGATATTTTCGCAAGGGATTTGAACGGCGAGCTGGTTTCGCCGAATGACGCAGGCTACGAAGAACTGATTGCCGACATCTTCGCCACGATGGAGACGGCCGCGGAGATGAATACGGGCTACCGCACGCCCGAAGAAGTGCACGAATTTATGGGGTGCATCCTCGGCAAGCCGCTCGACGGGAGCACCACCGTGTTGCCGCCGCTCTATATCGACTACGGCAAGCCCGTCGCCATCGGCAAGGGATGTTTCATCCAGCAATGCTGCACGTTCTTCGGACGCGGCGGCATCACCATCGGCGATGATGTATTCATCGGCCCGAAAGTGAACCTGATAACGATCAACCACGATGTGAACCCCGACAACCGCAGCGCCACCTGCGGGCGTCCTATCGTCATCGAGGACAAGGTGTGGATCGGTATCGCCTCCACGATATTGCCGGGTGTTAGGATCGGTTACGGAGCCATCGTGGGCGCCGGCAGTGTGGTGACGAAAGACGTTCCGGCAATGACCGTCGTGGCTGGCAATCCTGCAAGAATCATTAAAACAATCGAAAACAAATAAACTATATGGAAGAGAAAAGAGGAATCAGCCGCCGCGGTTTTCTGAAGACTGCGGCCGCCGTAGGAGCGGCTCTAACCATTCAGCCCGCAATCAATAAGGTAAAGGCCGCCAATGCCGCACCGGGCGGAGAAAACGCATTGTCCGTGAAAAACGGCGACCTGCCGCACCGCACGCTCGGCACGGGCAAAGCGGCTTTCGAAGTCTCCGCCCTCGGTTTCGGCGTGATGGGCATGACCTACAACCGCAGCCGGCACCCTGACAAGAAACAATGTATCCGCCTGCTGCACGAGGCGGTGGAGCGAGGCGTAACGCTTTTCGACACAGCCATCGTCTATGGTCCGTTTACTAACGAAAATCTGGCGGGCGAGGCGTTGGCAGAGTTCAAGGGAAAAATCAACGTTACGACCAAATTCGGACACGAAGTAATCGACGGCAAAGGCACGGGGCGTCAGGACAGTAGTCGCAAAACGGTACGTCGATACTGCGAGGACTCGCTCCGCCGTCTGCGGCTCGACGCGCTGCCGATATTCTACCAACACCGTGCAGACCCCAACACGCCGCCCGAGGAGGTGGCGCAGACCATCGCCGAACTGATGAAGGAGGGCAAGGTGCAGCATTGGGGCATGTGCGAAGTGAGTGCCGAGACCATCCGACGGGCCCATGCCGTATGTCCGCTGACGGCCATACAGAGCGAATACCACCTGATGCACCGCGACGTGGAGACGAACGGCGTGCTGGATGTCTGCCGCGAACTGGGCATCGGATTCGTGCCGTACAGCCCGATCAATCGGGGATTTTTGGGCGGCGACATCAACGAATACACGGTTTTCGACCCGACGAACGACAATCGCCAGACCCTGCCGCGTTTCCAACCGGAGGCGATACGGACCAATATGCGCATCGTGAACGTACTGCAACAGTTCGGGCGCACGCGCGGCATGACTTCGGCGCAGGTAGCGCTCGGCTGGCTGCTGCAACGGGCCCCGTGGATCGTACCGATTCCCGGAACGACGAAACTTTCGCATTTTGAGGAGAACCTGCGCACGCTCGATTTCAACCTCGATGCCGAGGAGTGGCGCGAACTCGAAACGGCCGTCGCTGCCATACCCGTCGTAGGCGACCGCTACAACGCCGAACAGCAGCGGCAGGTGGAACGATAATGCAATGTTACCATAAAAAGAGGAGACGGCAGCCGGTACAACCGGTACGCCTGTCGGACATGAAGCCTTTTCCGTTTGCAGGAGAGCGGACGAATACTCGATTACCGTCGATACGCACGGCAAGATCTGCTGGAAATCCAATGAAGCCGACGGGCATCCTGTAATTTCGATTGTCACGGAAGACGTATCGAAAGAATACCTTGATTCATTGACGGCTCAAGGCATATCGTGGATAGCATCAGGGAAAGGGCACATAGACCTTCGGCGTGCTGTGGAAATACTTTGCGAAGAGTTCGGCGTGGAGCGTCTGGCAATCGTCGGAGGCGGGCATATCTGCGGCGGATTCGCCGAAGCAGGTTTGGTAGATGAAGTGTAAATATCCGAATTGTTTATAGTTACAGACAAAATAAAGGAGTAAATGCGAGCAACACTTCCTCCTTTTCTCTATATCCGTTTCTTTGGATTATTTTTTCATTCCGATCTTTTCCAACCACTTCAATACTCCGTCCGTTGAATCGGTCACACGGTCGCGGGCAATGGCATACCCGTCGAGAACGGTGGCTTGGGGTTCCAGTTCACGGATGGTTTTGATTGCACCCGAGAAGCGGCTGCCGCCGTGCGTGCAGAACGGAATGACGGTTTTGCCGCTGAAATCATACTCGTCGAAGAACGAGTAGAGCGGCATCGGCATGTCGTACCACCAGTTGGGAAATCCGACGAACACCACAGCATAGTCTTTCAGGCTTTCGATATGCGTAGCCAGTTTCGGAAGGGCATTGTTGTCGATTTCCGCTTTCGCCGCATCGATCAGAGCCTTGTGCGAGGCAGGATAGGTATGCACGGTCTTTATCTCGAAAAGTTCGCTGCCCGTAGCCTCGCTGATGATGGAAGCCACGTATGCCGTGTTGCCCATCATTTTCCCATCGGCCATCACCCTGCTTGCCCCCGAAGAGGCATCCACGCCGTCCGTTTCCGGAACGGAGAAGTAAACCACCAACGATTTTCCATCGGCTGCACTTGCAATCAATTCTGTCTGTTGCTCCGATACCGTTTCCGTTGTTGCAGTCTCTTTCGGACTGTTTTCATGTCCGACCGCCCGATAATAAGCGGTCACGGCACTGGCAGCGATTGCCAGTGCGCCTGCCATAATGATTCCTTTTTTCATATTTCACTTATTTGATGATTGCTTTTGATTATACTCTTCATCCGTTACAGGTTCAAACCATACGGCACCGCCTTTCGACTGCTGCGGTCCGATGGCGATATGCGTAAACTCGCTGTCGGGAGCCGCCCCGTGCCAATGCACCACGTTCGGGGCGATCTTCACCACGTCGCCGGAACGCAATACCTGTACGGGCTTTCCTCTCTCCTGATAGCGCCCCTCGCCGGAGGTACAGAGCAGAATCTGCCCGCCGGGATGGGAATGCCAACTGTTGCGCACGCCCGACGCAAAGGTCACGTTGCCTACGGTGCAGTCCATCGAATCGGCTTTCGTGACCAACATTTCGAGCCACGCATCGCCCGTGAAATTCGGCGTATCGGGGAGTTCATTCCCTTTCGGAAAAACGTCCTTGACAGTGAAATCGGTGGTGTCGGCGGTTGCGATTGCGAGTACCTTGTCGAGCTGCTCCTGCGTCATGCCGAGATTACGGCAGATGGCCATGTGTCCGCGTAGCATCGGTTCGACGCTCTTGCCCAGTGCGGCGATGACCGACACCGTGGCCAGCTCCCGTTCTTCGTATGTCAGCACATCGCGCTCGAAAAGGTCGGCGAAAAGATGTTCTTTCAAAAATCGTTCGATGACGGGAGCGAACTCGGCATACTCGGCTTTGGGAGCGTCGGCAGGTACACCTGAGATTTCAGCCAGTATGTCGCGCCCGCGTTCATAGCGGCTGCGGTTATCCTCGACGGGCGAGGCATCCCTGCCCACGGTGTCCTCAATGCCATGCGCCTTCCGTTCGTCCAGAACAGAGATAAAGGTCTGCAAGGCACGGAGGCTGCGGGGAAAGCCGCAATAGGCGTAGGCGTGTACCAGCACCTCGCGGATTTCGTTCACGGTCAGCCCGTCGTCCAACCCTGCGGCAAGGGCGGGCTTCAGGTTCTCCAAATCGCCCCGACCTGTGCAGGAGGCTATTCCCACGATGGATTGCTGACGCAATGTCAGTCTGTTGGCTTCGCCTTCGGCCGTCACGACTCGGCCGTTCAAGCCAGCTTGACGGCTCTCGCTGCTCCGTCCGTTGTCAGGTGTGGCAGATTGCGCCGTTGCATTGATTACTGTCATAAGGCAGATACAAATCGTTACATATACGTTTTTCATATTCTTGCCTCCCGTTACAGTCTCTTGCCGAAAAATTCCGTCAGTTTCTTCACCGCCATATCCACATACTCCGGCACATAGTAGGTCTTGATGTGTGTCGCATCGGGAATCAGAAACAATTCCTTATCCTGCGTGCCCGTAGCGCGGCTGTAACACTGTTCGGTCATGTAGAACGTGTCCGCAATGCTGCCGGCCATCATCAGCAACGGCCGGTTGATAAGGTACATGTCCGCAGCGGCATCGAAGGCGAAAAGGTCCACGAGGCTGCTCTTGGTGTAGCGGAACGTCGAATTGGGATGCGCGTGGCTTTGCAGGTAATACTCGTAGCCGTCACGGTAGAGGTCGAACGGCAGTGCGGCCGCCTGTTCGGGTGTTACACCGCTCATATCGCCCACGTACTCGATCTCGCCACCTTCAGCTTCTCGCTGACGGGCGGCGCAGGCATCGGCCAGACGCTCCTGAACGCTGTTAATCTGCGAATCGAGGAATCCGTTGCGGCGTACCAGTCCCGTATTGAACATGCTGAGTGTGGCGACAGCCTTGAAACGCTTGTCGGTCTGCGCGGCAGCCAACGTATAGCCGCCACCGCCGCAAATGCCGAGAATGCCCACACGCTGCGGGTCCACACCCGGATATTGCAGCAGGATGTCGGCAGCCCGACGGATATCCTCGATGCGGTTGGCGGGCTTGTCGGTGTTGCGCGGCTCGCCCTCGCTGGCTCCCTGGTAGGCTGCGTCGAACGCTAAACAGATATAGCCTTGTTCGGCCATGCGCTGGCTGTAAAGTCCTGCTACTTGCTCTTTCACGCCGCCGTTGGGATGCGCCACCACGAGCGCGGGATATTTCTTCGCAGCATCATATCCCGCAGGCGTATAGACATTGGCGGCTATCTTCAAGCCGTTCAGGTCGTAGGTTATGGAGTGGATATTTACCGCTCCCTCTTTATTTTCCGTGAGTGCGTCGGCATAGACCAGTCCCCACGGGTTGCTGTTGTGGCTGTGGATTTCATTTGCATCCACTTCATTAAAAACAGGCTTCATATTCTCTTGTGCTTTTAGTGTGCCGAACAGGCTTAATGCTGTGCCCAGCACGATAGTGAATAATACTTTTTTCATTGTTCTCTTGCTATGATGGTTCTATAAATTATCTTTTATAATCGCAAAACCGCGTGCAATAATTCAGTAACAGCTCGATGTGCGAAACGATGATCGTGCTGCTGTGACGGTCGATGGCATGGTGCAGTTCCTTGTCGATTTTCTCTATACAATCGGAAATGGTCTGCCGCTCCCGCTCGGTCAAAGCTCCATGACAACTGCATCGGGTGGGATAATCGTCGATATGCTGTTCCAGCGGTGTGTTGCAAAGCAGGTCTGGATGGAAAATCACCCCCGTATAACCTTTCGTATTGCAGTGGAACGCGGCGGGGACCTCGAACATCTCACCGGGATTGACCAGTCGCAGAGAAGCCCGATCCCCGTTTTCATTCGGTCGGCAAATCAGTGCGTAGAAATTGCACGGTCGGCACAAATCCTCGCTCAATCGGTCGCCGGACAGATCGGCAAGACCGACCAGCGGATGCAGCGTCTCCTGTCCCGTGAGTTTATTGAACAGATCTACCGTAATGACATTATTCGTATTCTTCTCGCTCGAATTCATATCCTTTTTCGATTGATGATGCAAAATTACCCCGACTCCGTAAGGAAACAGCTATCCGAATTACGGATTGGAGTATAACTTTTACTGATTACGGAAGATTGTGGCGGAAATGTGTTACTTTTGTATTCAGAAAGAGATAAATAATTATGGATAAGATAGTAAATATAACAACCGTCAGCGATTACAACGCGCATTGGGGTATTGAGAATCGACACCCTTTGGTCAATGTTCTCGAAGGTTCGCAAATCGCACGCCCCATACCGAACTGCCGAAAGAACTTCGGCTTGTACGTCATCTTCCTGAAAGACGTTCTGTGCGCCGATTACCTGAAATACGGGCGCAAGGAGTACGACTATCAGGAAAACACACTCGTGTTCGTATCGCCGGGACAGGTGTTCGGCCATCCCGCAGACGGTTCGACCTATCAGGCGAAAGGCTGGTGCCTCTATTTCAGTCCCGACCTGCTGCGCGGGACGCAGCTCGGCCGCCACATGAAAGACTATACGTTCTTTTCTTATGATGTCAGCGAAGCATTACACCTTTCACAGCAAGAGCGTGAAACGATCATCGACTGTCTGAAAAAAATCGATGACGAGACAAACAACGGTGCGGACAAACACAGCAATACGATCATCGCATCCGCCATCGAATTGTTCCTGAACTACTGTACCCGTTTCTATGACCGCCAGTTCATCACCCGCAAGAAAGCCAACAAGGATCTGCTGGCCCGTTTCGAGGAGTTGCTCGACGGGTATTTCGCATCGGAGAAGCCGCAGTCGTATGGAACGCCGACCGTAGCTTATTTTGCTGAACAACTGCACCTGTCGGCCAACTATTTCGGCGACCTGATAAAAAAGGAGACGGGCAAGTCGGCACAGGAATACGTGCAGCAGAAAATCATGGATACAGCTAAAGATATGCTTGCCTGTCAGGAAAAAAGCGTCAGCGAAATCGCATACGCCTTGGGATATCAATACCCGCAGTATTTCAGTCGGGCGTTCAAGAAAGTAACGGGTTGTACGCCTAATGAATACCGATCATTAAGTTAATGGGGACTGCCTTACCAAAGGATGCATTTTTTCTGTATTCTGTCGATTGAACCCTAAATTTTGCGGCACAGCGGTTGAAACAGACCTGTGACGAGAAGCCGGACTATTCGAAAATCTGTACTAATGACAACGATTTATTGCGAACCAGACATGAAATAAAACATTTATATCAGAATCGGATTGACTTTCATCGTTCCCAAATTCAGGAATACACCATAATTTCCGTATTCCGTTCCTGAACATTTTTCCGAAGGATATTGCATCCGAGTTGTACCAGCGTGGAGTAACAGATACTGTTTTTCCAATGCCTTTGCCAATGAATGTTCTGAACCGGAATTACAATAAACTAAGAAGAGAAAAAACGATGGCTATCGAAATTGTGATAAGAAAAAATCACAGATAAATAAAAAATACTGTCTGTGTAAAACAATAAGCTTTCTTCTAACTTAATGCAAAATATGGCGAATATATGTAGTTCGCTCGTTTCTAAATCGTTACCCATTTAAGAGAATGAAAACTCTAATTGATTGTATCTCAATTAGAAAGTAGAATTTAGATGTCTTGCCATATGGAATGTCAAATTCTTTTCGATGCTGCACACGCTTGCAATCTCTTTCAGGTAGGAGTTGACCTTCTGATTCGACGGGACGGGGAAGAGCAAGCCGCTTTTGGCCTATAGGTTCGACAAAAATAGTCTAATACAACTACTTGATTGACAAATAGATAAAGTCAATGAAGGACGCCGCGGAGACAAGCCGAGGCAAGGTTACGCGATTGCGATGCGCCGGTTACGAATGGGTTACGTTCGGGCGTCCCGAAGTGTCCGCAGGAACGGATTCGGGCGGTTTCGCGTAAGCCATTGTAACCTGAGGCGGATTTCCTACCCATTTCGTTAAGTCGAGTGCAATCGAGCTTGCTCGAATTGTCGAGGCGAGAAATGGTCGAACGAAGTTCAACGCTTTGACGCATCGTGCGATAGGGCATAAACAAAAGAAAACGAGACGGTTGCAGTAACCATCTCGTTTTGTGTGTCGAAAGGCCTTATCTTTTCGGCCCCCCCCCGTCTGCGGTGCGTAGGGGACTCGAACCCCTGACCCCGTGCGTGACAGGCACGTATTCTAACCGGCTGAACTAACGCACCATTGCTGATTGCGAGTGCAAAGGTAATGCAAAAATCCGAATTTGCAACTATTCGCCGCAAAAAAAATATAAAACAGTCGAAAATATGAAATAAACACCTACCTTTGTATTGTACGGGGACCTCGGCCGACGGCGGCCGAGGCTTCGGTTTGGATAGATCGAGAATTTGCACACGAACTATTAAAGTAAGGTGATTATTTACGACAATACCCTAACTAACTTTGCTAATAATACCGTTCAGAACAAGAGTTTTGGGCGGTATTTCTATATACAGATAACTGTTTTCCCAAGCAACTTTTCTCACCAGAGTTATATATAGCAAGAACTATAAACTTTGGTAAGATGAATATCGGTAAATTCAACTCCTTATATGACCTTTTGGAAGCATTTCCTACAGAGGAAAGCTGCATCAAGTATCTGGAACAGCTACGCTGGGCAAACGGTATTCCTGTTTCTCCTTATGACCCTACGTCCAAAGTATATAACCGTGGAGATGGAATGTACCGCTGCAAGAATACGGGCAAGAACTTTAATGTCAGAATAGGAACAATGTTTGAAGGCTCTAAATTACCATTGAGAAAATGGTTCGTGGCTATCTATGAAATAACATCACGCAAGAAAGGTATTTCATCAATCGAATTATCCAAGAAAATATCCGTAACCTATAAAACTGCGTGGTTCATGAATCAGCGTATTCGTGAATGCTTCGGTATTGTAATGGAAGAGAAACTTGAGGGAGAAGTCGAGCTTGACGAAACTTTCGTGGGTGGTAAGAATAAAAATCGGCACTATAACAAGAAAGTAAAGAAGTGTCAAGGTAGGAGCTTCAAAGATAAAGTTCCCGTCATGGGTATGCTTCAGCGTGGCGGTAAAGTGGTTTGTAAAGTAGTTCGTGACACTTCCTATAAATCATTGACAGTTCCTATTCTCAAAACCGTAAAACGCACGGCAACGTTATTCTCAGATGAGTGGTGCGGATATAAAACCGTTAGCAAGTTATACGAGCATTACGTGGTCAACCACGGTCACGGACAATACGTTGATGAAGATGCTTATACGAACAATATCGAAGGTTTTTGGAGCATTCTGAAACGTGGCTTGACAGGAATATATAACCATACAAGCAAGAAACACCTTCAACGATATGTTAATGAGTTCTGCTTCCGCTATAATACGAGAGATTTTGATGATGTTTCACGATTTAATTTGTTACTTTGCAATTCAAATTATCGTATAACTTTTCAAAGTCTGACAAAATGAGTAAAAAGAAACAAATAACAATAGAAGACATGGAAAAGGCAATGGCTATCGAACTTCTACCTGCAAAAGAATTGAAGAAGCAAGCAGAAGTTCCAGTGGATTTTTCTGCTCTTATGCAGAAGGCTCTGAAATACGATATTAAACCTAAAAAGAAGGGCAAGAAATAATCCTGCCTTCATCTAAATTTGACCTTGGGAGCTTGCTCTACGGTTTTCTTTACCTTCTTTACCCAGCATTGCTTTTGGTCACTCCAATATATCCCGTTCTTTTTGAGAACTTTATCAAAAGCCTTTTGGCTTTCTTCGTCTTCAAGTCCTGCATAGTTCCAATCCGTTTCGTCATCCCAACCCGTACTTGAATTGAAATAATCATTCAAATCTACTGTCCGTTCAATATAGTTATCGGAAAGTTCTATTTTGGGAGCGACTTCTTCAATTTGATAACTCTTTCGGAGTTCCCTTTTTTCTACTGTACGATTGTAGAAGAATACGGCAAATAATACAAGCGGAATAAGCACGATACTCCATAATACCTTAACGAGTGTATCACCTTCTCCTTTTTCACGCTCTAAATGCTTGGAACATGCTAATACAATCAATCCTACAATACCCCAGAATAGAGATAAGAAGAACCAGTTTACAGAATTACGTCCTTTTCGGGAAGCTAACACAGCGGTGGCAATAGAAATACCCAACGCAAACAGAATACAAAAGAAACCTACTATAAGTTCCATGGTGGCGAATTTTAACGAGTTCTCCACGACAGCCATAGGAGAAGTTTAACAATGTTAGTTGTTAAAGAAAGTGGGCTGCCCCTGTGCATACTCGTTAGGTATCGCCAAACACCTGTATATACGCACAGTAGGGCAACCCACAAGTATGAGCTGTCCTCTGTGCCTTGTATATACCTCTTGATAATTTGGCGATTTCAACGAGTATAAGGCACTTTCCTTATTATATTCCAAAACTTTGTCCCGAAAGACAATGCAAAGATAGTGAGAAAATCTATATCTTTGCATTCGTAATAACGTAGATTAAAGATGAATACAGAAAGTATGCAGATAATTATTGGTATTGGACAAATATTAGCTGTTGCCATAATTCCTATTATAGTGTGGGTGTTAGGTATAAAATACCAAGATAGAAAAGCCAAGAAAGAGGCTCAATTACGACTTTTTCTAACTTTAATGGCTGACAGAAAATCTAATCCAATAACAAAAGAATGGGTTGATGCCCTAAATTCTATTGACGTGGTTTTTCAAGACAACAAGAAAGTTAGACACGCTTGGAGA
>CAYMIH010000038.1:9257-20840 GCA_964390585.1 uncultured Alistipes sp. | reverse complement strand
CATTAATTTTTGTACGTTTGTAAACCTTGTGTACACTATACTTTTTAATATAAAATACACCTGCAAAGATATGGATTAAATTCATAATTATCAAATAATTTTAATATAAAACGTTGATCGATAAAATAAACAGTTGATTCTGTATCTTTAAGTTACGACATGAAAGCATGTGCGGTGCGTTTGGTATCAATGTGTAATGTATACGCATATGTGCATATATATTCTGCATATTTACCCCATATTTATGCTGAAACAGCGCGTCGAATGGGGCGAACCATAACGATCCGTAACCGTCGTGGCTATAAATTTTTTATTATATATAAAGGATTTTTTGATGCAAATACCTTGTTGTTCGCACGCTGACTAACGAACGGAAATGTCGTAATAGGAATCGATATTTTTAGAAACGCGCTGCATTTCCGACGACACGGCGGTTTGCAGCACCTTGGCGTAAATCTGTGTGGTTTTTATGTCGGTGTGGCCCAACATGCGGCTCACGACCTCGATCGGAACGCCGTTGCCGAGCGTGACGGTCGTGGCGAACGTATGGCGGGCGGAGTGAAAGGTCAGGCGTCGTTCTATGCCTGCATTGCGCAATACGGTTTTGAGCGTTCGGTTGCACCAGCCGTTCGAAGAGAGACGGAACAGTATTCGATCGTCGTCGCCGCTGTAATATTTCCGAATGAGGTCGCGCGGCACTCGGAGCAGGGGAACGTCGACGCTCGTTCCCGTCTTTATGCGGCGCGTGGATATGTAGAATTTTCCGTTACGCTTCACTATGTCGTTCATGGATATACGGCCCACGTCGGAAAACGACAATCCCGTGAAGCAACTGAACAGAAACGCATCGAGCACGAGTTGACGTGCGGGCGAATCGAGAGCGACACCCGATAATCGCCTCAATTCATCTTTCATCAAAAAATTTTTGTCGGTCCGTATCGAATGCAACTTGTAACCCGTGAACGGATTTCTCGCGATCAACCCCTTGCCGACCGCTTGCAGGAGTATATGCTTGAAGGCTATCATGTATATCCATATGGTATTGGTCCCGCATTTCATGACCTCGGCGAGCCATCGATGGAAGTCGCACACGAAGGCTCGGTTTACCTTTTTCAGAGATATGTCGGTGCGATTGTACCGTCGGACGATGTAGTTGCTGAGATGATTGCATACATACCTATATTTATATAAGGTACTTTTGCTTCGATTGATTCCCACCATGCATTCGAAATCGGCATTGTGTTGGTTGAAGAAACTTATCAACCCCACGGTGCCGTCTTCCGTTCCGAGATAACATCGGCGAACGGCTTGCGGAGTCACCTCGTCCGACGACCGCAGCGCCTGCATGTAGGCGTTGTAGACCGAGTAATGAATCTCGTCCAGCAAAGCGTTTATGCGCAGCGCCTCGTCGCTCCGACCCGAGAGGCGTTTACGATCGGGATGCCATAATCGCTCGTCGGTGGATAGAAATGTAGAAAAAGAACAAAATCGTCCGTTTACGGAAATGCGACACATTATCGGCAGACGGCCGTTGCGGAGTTTTTCCTTGCGTTTTACGTAAAAAAGGATCTTAAACTGGTTTCTCATAGTACGATAATTAAGGTATTGATTTAAGTAACAGGAATCGTGTTTTTCGACGCTATTGTCGGGCTGTATCGTATTGTGAATATGGTATTTGTGCCCGATGCTCGCAGATGCGATACAAGTAACCGAACAGGTCGTTTTTCGTCCATTAGCGTTTTTGGAGTCCCACTACGCGGTCGTCAGGTCGGTCTTCGGGCTTTATATTAAAAAGTATAGTGTACACAAGGTTTACAAACGTACAAAAATTAATGCTTATGGTTAGGAAAATTGTACTTTCAATCGTCGCCTTGTTGGCGTTGGGCTTCGCGGCCTACGCTCAGACGAGGCAGATTAGCGGTACCGTGAAAGACGAGGCGGGCAATGCCATCGTCGGGGCATCCGTAATCGTGGAGGGCACCAACAACGGCGCCACGACCGATGCCGACGGCAGCTTCAAGATCTCGGCACCCGCGAACGGACACCTCATCGTGTCGTTCATCGGCTACGAAGATCAAAAGGTGAACATCGCAGGCAAAACAACGCTCACGATCGTATTGAATGAGGATACCCGATCGATAGACGACGTGATCGTGGTAGCTTTCGGTACCGCCAAAAAGGAGGCCTTTACAGGTTCGGCCGCCGTGGTGAAATCGGAGGATATCTCGAAGATACAGTCATCCAACGTCGCTCAGTCGCTCGTCGGCCGCGTTGCAGGCGTGCAGACGTCGAGCTCGTCGGGTGATCTGACGGGTACGCCGTCGATCCGTATCCGCGGATTCGGCTCGATCAATGCAGGCAAGGAGCCCTTGTGGGTCGTGGACGGCATGCCGTATGAAGGCGACCTGAACAATATCAACCCCGCCGACATCGAGACCATGACCGTATTGAAGGATGCCGCATCGAACTCGCTCTACGGTGCGCGAGGCGCCAACGGCGTCATCATGGTGACGACCAAGAAGGCGCGTCAGGGCGAGGCCAAGATATCGCTCGACGCCAAGTGGGGCGTTAACTCTAAAGCGCTGGAGACCTACGACGTCATCGAGTCGCCCGCGCAGTACTACGAGACCCATTTCCAATCGATGTATAACTACTATTCGCAGAATTACGGTCCCGCACGCGGTTACCAAATGGCTGCGGCAGGTTTGACTCAGAACGCCTCGGGCGGTTTGGGCTACAACGTGTACACCGTTCCCGAGGGCGAATATCTGATCGGAACCAACGGCAAATTGAACCCCAACGCCACTCTGGGACGTACCGTCACCTACAACGGCCGCGATTATCTGCTGCTTCCCGACAACTGGGTGGACGAGGCGTATCGCAACTCGTTCCGTCAAGAGTACAACGCAAGCATCTCGGCAGCCAACGATCGTTCGAATTTCTACGTATCGCTCGGTTATCTCGACAACACGGGTATAATCCGCAGCTCGGAGATGGAGCGTTACACGGCCCGTCTGAAGGCCGACTACCAAGCCAAAAAGTGGCTGCGCGTGGGCGGTAACATGTCGTATGCGCACTTCTCAAGCAGCAACGGCAACTCATCGGAGGGATCGTCGAGCTCGACGGCCAACATCTTCGCGTTCTCGTCTCAGATGGCTCCCATCTACCCTCTCTACATCCGCAACGCCGACGGTTCGATCATGATCGACGAGTATGGAATGGAGATGTACGACTACGGTAACAAAGGCAACGCCGGTCTCACGCGTCCGCTTCTGCCCGATGCCAACGCATTGCAGACAAGCTGGCTCAACAAGAGCAAGGCCGAAGGCAACGCTCTTTCGGGCAGCGGTTTCGCCGACATTACGCTTTACGACGGTCTGAAAGTCAACATCAATGCCAGCCTTACTTTGGACGAGACCCGTTCCACTTCGATGTCGAATCCCTACTACGGACAATTCGTCGAGGCGGGCGGTACCGCATCGAAGTACCACGTCCGCGACATGGCTTACAACTTGCAGCAGCTCATAACTTACAACAAGGCTTTCGGCAAACACAATGTCGACCTTATGGCAGGTCACGAGTACTACCGCAGGCAGTACTACTATCTGAGCGGCTACAAGACCAAGCTCTCGGATTACAACAACGAAGAGCTGGCGGGTGCCGTAATCGACGGTCAGAACGCCTACTCGTACACGACCGACTATAACACCGAAGGTTACTTCATGCGCGCGCAGTACGACTACGACGGCCGCTACTTCTTCAGCGCCTCGTACCGCCGCGACGCTTCGTCGCGTTTCCATCCCGACAACCGCTGGGGCAACTTCTGGTCGGTGGGCGGCGCATGGCTCATCAACAAGGAGAGCTGGTTCGACGCCGAATGGATCGACATGCTCAAGATCAAGGCATCGTACGGTTCGCAGGGTAACGACTCCATCAGCAGCTATCTCTACACCGATACCTACAACGTGACGAACAACAACGGCAACGTGGCCATCATGTTCGACCAAAAGGGTAACAAGGGTATCACTTGGGAGACCAACACCAACATGAACCTCGGCGTGGAGTTCGGATTGTGGGACAACCGCTTGAGCGGAGGTATCGAGTTCTTCAACCGCAAGACTTCGGACATGCTGTTCCGCTTCACCGTTCCGCAGTCGCTGGGTTACAGCGGTTATTACGCCAACATCGGCGACATGGTCAACCGCGGTATAGAGATCGAGCTGAACGCCGACCTGATCCGTACGCAGAACGTCCGCTGGGATTTCAATCTCAACATGACCCACGTGAAGAACAAGGTCACCAAGCTCGCCGATGCCCACAAGACCAACACCATCGAGGGTTATAGCGGTTACATCGACGGCATGCAGTACGTGGCCGAGGATCTGCCGCTCTACACCTTCTACATGCGTTCGTTCGCGGGCGTGGACAAGAATACGGGTGAGTCGCTGTGGTGGAAAGACGTGACCGAGGTCGTGGACGGCGAGGAGCAGGTAGTCGGCCGCACGACGACCACCGACTACACGAACGCTACGCGTTACCTCCACGACTCGGCCATACCTTCGGTTTACGGCGGTTTCTCGACCTCGCTGTCGGCCTACGGCTTCGATGCGTCGATAGCCTTCACCTACCAGCTGGGCGGCAAGGTTTACGACTACGGCTACGCTCAATTCATGTCATCGCCTTACGGTTCGTTCTCGGGTATCAACTACCACCGCGACATACTGGACGCATGGACTCCCGAAAACAGCGATTCGAACATCCCGCGTTTGCAGTACGGCGACGAGTACACGGGCAGCTCCAGCGACCGTTTCCTTACGAGCGCTTCGTATCTGAACATACAGAACATCAACGTGGGTTACACTCTGCCCGTAACGTTCTCGAAAAAATTCGGTGTGGAGAAATTGCGTATCTACCTCGCATGCGACAACGTGGTTTATTGGTCGAAGCGTAAGGGACTCGACCCCCGCTACTCGTTCTCGGGTTCATCGAACTACTCAAATTACTCACCCATACGCACCATCTCGGGCGGTATAAACGTAGTGTTCTAAACCAATAAAAAGTATTTGACATGAAGAATATATTGAAAATATCGATTTTGGCTCTCGCCGCCGTCGCAACCACGGGCTGTATCAAGGAGACCGTACCCAACTCTGTGGTTACTTCGGATCAGGTGAGTCAGTCTCCGACCGCGCTCGAAGCCATGGTCAACGCCATCCCCGTAAACGAGGCCTATCCCTATTCGGTCTTCGGGTCGGACTATAACTACGGATTCGATTTCGGATTGCCGGCTATCTTCTGCGCACTCGATGCCTGTGCGGGCGAGGAGATCTGCACGGGCGGTGACGAGCAGTCGGGATACGACTGGTTCACATATTGGAAAAACGGCACCGTGCTCGGTCCGACGCAGACCGTGACGCGTTTCGCGTGGTACTGCTACTACAACTTCATAAAGGGTTGCAACGACGTGATAGGCCTGCTGCCCGATCCCGAGGTGCTGGGCGACGCCGAGAAAGCCTATCTCGCCTATGCCAAGGCCAATCGTGCCGCACTCTACCTCGACTTGGCCCGCCAGTTCGATCCTCTGGAGAACAAATACACCGACGTATCGGCGGTGGCAGGACTCACCGTCCCCATCATCACCGAGAACACCACCGAGCAGGAGGCCCGAAACAATCCGCGCGCTACCCGCGACGAGATATTCGAGTTCATCTTCGACGATCTCGATTCGGCCGAGGCTCTGCTTACCGACAACAGCGCACAGGGCAACAAAACCGTTCCCTCGCTGGCCGTCGTTTACGGTCTGAAGGCTCGCGCATACCTCTGGTTGGGCGGTTTCGATTCGTCTAACTACGCCAAGGCGGCCGAGTTCGCCCGCAAAGCCATCGACGAGTCGGGTGCCAAACCCATGACCGAGGCTCAGTGGCTCGATCCCAAAACGGGTTTCAACACCGTCAACAACTCGTGGCTGTGGTACCTGCCTCAGTCGTCGGAGAATGTCACCAACCTCGTGAACTTCGTGGCATGGCGCTCGGCCGAGGCTACGTGGGGTTACGGCAGCATGGTACAGCAGGGCGTGTCGTCGAAATTCTGGGCCAACATGTCGGATACCGACTGGCGCAAGCGTGCGTTCATCGGTCCCGATCCCGAGGCTTGGTACGAAGAGAACAGCGACATAAGCCTGTGGGACGCTTGTCTGGCAGTAGACAATACCTACTCGTTCTACCCCTACGCCAGCGTGAAATTCCGTCCCGCGGCAGGCGAAGTAGCGACATACAAAACGGGTAACGCCACCAGCATTCCCATGATGCGCGTGGAGGAGATGCAGCTCATCGAGGCCGAGGCCACGGCATACACCAACCCTTCGACCGCCGCCAAACTGTTGAAGGATTTCATGGCCACGCGCGATCCCGAGTTCGCGCTCGCGAGCGAAACGACCAAATCAGTGGTGGACGCCGTAATATGGAACAAGCGTATAGAGTTGTGGGGCGAAGGCATCATATTCTACGATTTCAAGCGCCTGAACTACGGCATCGAGACGGGTTATTCGGGAACCAACGCGCCCACCGATACGCGCATTGTGACCGACGGCCGCGCTCCGTGGTGGAACTTCTGCATTCCCGAGGTCGAGACGCAGCAGAATGAGGCTCTCAAGGGCAAGAACAACCCCAACCCCGTGGGTATCGTGAAGCCTTGGACCGAGTAATAACCGTTAACGCATAAAAAAGAATCGATATATGAAAAAGTTTTTTAACATATTCGCCGTCGCGGCACTCGCTTGCGCAGCCTTCGCAGCATGCTCGGACGACGAGAACTACGTCCCGGGTGAGCCCGATGCCGCCGGCTGCTACGGCGTCTACTTCCCCGCACAGCAGACTTCGTTCGAACTTGATCCCTCTGCGGATACCGAACTGACATTCACGGCAGCCCGCACCAAAACCGACGATGCAATCATCGTCCCCGTCGCAATAAAGAGAGGCGAGGAGACTTTCTCGGTGTCGGAGATATCATTCGCCGCAGGCGAGGAGGAGACCGAATTTACCATATCGTTCCCCAACGCGGAGGTAGGCGTAACCTACAACCTCGATTTGCAGATCGAAGATCCCCAATACGCTTCGATGTACAGCCAGAATTCGTCGTTCCTCTATTTCAACGTGACGCGCGTGAAGTGGAACGTCCTCGGTACGGGAGACTTCTTTTACAATTACTGGTGGGTCGGCTTAGAAGAAGGATTGACCTTGGAGCAGCGCGACGGAACCGATATGTACCGTATCCAAAACTGGGGCGGAGGCGTAACTCTGTTCTTCACTATGCAAAACGGAGTCCCCCTCATCGCAAGACAGGAAATCGGCGACACCTACAGCGATTACGGCGCCGTCTACGTACAGTCGACGGACGGAGAGTACGATGAAGAGAACAGGGTATACTATTTCTTAAACAGATATACCGTATCCGCAGGCTCGTTCGGATCGGGTGTGGAGTATTTCGCTCTCACCAACCCCGCCGAATAGGCTATCGACAGAAATCGAATTAATCATCGCAAGGCTGCCGCTTTAAGGGCAGCCTTTTTTATATTCTCTTGTCTCTGCAATATGCCGTGCGAACGATATCGCTGTGGCCGACAACCTCGGCTATTCGCCGCCGTATGACCGCATACGGCGATCGTATGTCATCGAGAGGCCGCCCATCACGCCGCTCTACCCCACTGTTCCGCCCCACTGCCTTGCCCCACTGCCCCGTCTCGCTTCGCACCGCATCGACCCGAACAGCCATTACGCATAGCCCCGTTCCGATCGCGAATACGGGCATAAAAAAGCCCGACCACGGTATTCCGCGGTCGGGTCGCTTTGAAATGTCTGTAACGTAAATTTAAGGAACTCTCGGCTCAACTGACCTCGGTCGTCAAGCTGCGAAGATTCCGCCGTCGGTCGCGATTACTTCGAAAGCTCGGCAACGGCAGCCTTGGCGGGAGTGGCGTAAGGCTCGGTCGTAACCTTCTTGAACGCTGCGATGGCCTTGTCCTTCATCTCCTTGGCGTTGTAAGCCGAAGCGAGGTTGTAATACACCGCGCTCTTGTCCTCGTCGGTCGTCTGAGCCTCGGCAGCGGCCTCGCCCAGCTCGATAACCTTGGCGTAGTCCTTCTTCAGCAGGTAAGCCTGCACGGCGATACGCTGCGCCAGAGCCTTGTCGGTGATGGTTTCCGACATGGCGATGATGCCGTCGAAGTCGTTAGCCTGCTGCAACTTGGCTACCTGATTATTGGTATACTGACTCATCTTTGCCTTGGCAGCGGCGATGGCGTCGTCGTACTTGGGGCTGGGCAGCGCGGCAACCTCCTCGCAAACCTTCATGCCCTCGGCATAGTTATCCATCTTGAAGTAGCTCTCGGCAAGGTTCATGGCCATATCCGTATTCTTGGGATCGGCGGCGTAACCCTTGGCGAAGATCTCGATAGCCTTGGCGTAGTCCTCGCCGTTGAAAGCCGAAGCACCCTGTGCCTGATATACCTTCGCGAGCATGGCACCCGCCTTGGCGGCAGCGGCGTTGTTCTTGAACTCCTTGGCCTTGGCGACAGCCTTGTCGAGGTTGGCTATGGCGTCGGCGAACTTGGCGTCGGCCTCCTCGGGCTTCTGAGCCTTCATGGCCGCGGCGGCAGACATGGCACCCATTCCCTGATAAGCCGCGGGAAGATTCTTCTTGGCATTCTCCACGCAACCCAGAACGGTATCGTCCTCAGACTCCTCTCCGTCGGCGATGACCTTCTCCAAAAGCTCCGCAGCCTTGGCGAAATTCTTGGCCTTGAGAGCCTCGGTACTTTGATTATAGACCGCAACAACATCCTCCTGTGCAGACGCAACGGCAAAAGCCATCAACGCAACTGCCATAAAAACAATCTTTTTCATAATCTAAATTAATGTTTATCAGGTTAAATTTTCACTGTTTCCTCGCACATGTTCCGCCGCACGCGGCGATAGAACCTTACAAAGTTATATTTTTTTCTTTATATTGCAAATTTTCGGCTTCGAGCCGAAACATCCGAAGAAGCCCCGCGACCACCTATCGCAGCCCTTTGAAAAACTCTTTCATCAACGCCTCGCACTCCTCGGCCAGAACGCCGCCCTCGACCTCGGTCTTGGGGTGGAATATATGCCCTCCCACGGTGGTGTAGCCGCGCTTGGGATCGGCGGCACCGTAGACCACGCGATCGACCTGACTCCATGCCAGCGCCCCCGCGCACATCACGCACGGCTCGACGGTGACATACAACGTGCATCCTTTCAGATACTTCCCTCCGAGAGTCGAGGCCGCGGCCGTAATGCTCTGCATCTCGGCATGCGCCGTGGCGTCGCACAGCGTCTCCACCAGATTGTGGCCCCGCCCCACCACGCGGTCGCCGCATGCGACCACGGCGCCGATGGGCACTTCCGCCTCATTTAACGCCTTGCGCGCCTCTTCTATTGCCATGCGCATGAATTTTTCATCGCGGGCGGCATCGTTTTTACAATTTTCCATAAATCCGTGCGAAAATAATAAAACGAAGATAAAAAAACAAATCGGCACCCGCCCGTGCGAGTATATCGGTAAAAATTATTACTTTTGCGAATCGTTAACCGAAAACGTTTAATACTACAATACCATGTTCAGAAGTCATACATGCGGAGCGTTGCGCCTGATCGACGTCGGCAGCGAGGTGACGCTCGCAGGATGGGTTCAGAAGATCCGCAATCTGGGAGCGATGACCTTCATCGACCTTCGCGACCGCTACGGAATAACCCAAATAGTCGTCGAGGAGCACTCGGCGGAGCATACCCGCAGCACAGCCGCCGCGCTGGGCCGCGAGTATGTCGTTCAGGTAAAGGGCCGCGTCATAGAGCGCGCGTCGAAGAATCCCAAAATGCCCACGGGCGACATAGAGGTCGCCGCGGAGACCATAACCGTGCTCAACGAGGCGCAGACGCCGCCGTTCACCATCGAGGAGAACTCGGACGGAGGCGACGAGCTTCGCATGAAGTACCGCTATCTCGATCTGCGCCGCGCGCCGTTGCAGCGCAACATGATCCTGCGCCACCGCATGGCGCACGCCATACGCACGTTCCTCGACAAGGAGGGATTCCTCGAAATCGAGACCCCCTATCTCGTGGGGTCGACCCCCGAGGGTGCGCGCGACTTCGTGGTGCCGAGCCGCATGAATCCCAACCAGTTCTATGCCTTGCCCCAGTCGCCGCAGACGCTCAAGCAGCTGCTGATGGTGGCGGGATACGACCGCTATTTCCAGATCGTGCGCTGCTTCCGCGACGAGGACCTGCGCGCCGACCGTCAGCCCGAGTTCACGCAGATCGACTGCGAGATGTCGTTCGTCGAGCAGGAGGACATACTGGAGGTATTCGAGCGCTGGGCCAAATACATGTTCCGCGAGGTGATGGATATCGACTTCGCCGAGCCGTTCCGCCGCATGCCTTGGATCGAGGCGATGGAGAAGTACGGTTCGGACAAACCCGACCTGCGCTTCGGCATGGAGTTCCACGACGTGACCGACCTCGCGCACGGACATTCGTTCTCGGTATTCGACGATGCCGAATACATCGTAGGCTTCGCCGCCGAGGGCTGCGCGTCGTACACCCGCAAGCAGATCGACGCCCTGACCGAATACGTGAAGCGTCCGCAGGTGGGAGCCAAGGGACTGGTATGGATACGTCTGGACGAGCAGGGCAACGTCAAATCGTCGATCGACAAGTTCTTCACGCCCGACGAACTGAAACGGATAGCCGAGCGCATGCAGGCCAAGGCGGGCGACATGATATTCATCCTCTGCGGCAAGAAGTTCAAGGCGCTCACCCAACTCTGCGCACTGCGTCTGCACGTGGCCGAGCAGCTGGGGCTGCGCGACCCGAAGAAGTTCGCACCGCTGTGGGTAGTCGATTTCCCCATGTTCGAGTGGGACGACGAGACGCAGCGCTACTACGCCATGCACCACCCTTTCACCTCGCCCAAGCCCGAGGACGTGGAGTTCCTCGAAAGCGATCCCGCACGCGTGCGCGCCAACGCCTACGACTTCGTGTGCAACGGAACCGAGATCGGAGGCGGCTCGATACGTATCCACGACGCCAAATTGCAGGCCGCGATATTCCGCATCCTCGGATTCACGCCTGAGAAGGCGCAGGAGCAGTTCGGCTTCCTGATGAACGCATTCAAGTTCGGCGCGCCGCCCCACGGAGGACTGGCGTTCGGATTCGACCGTCTGTGCGCCCTGTTCGGAGGTTCGGACTCGATCCGCGACTACATAGCGTTCCCCAAGAACAACGCGGGACGCGACGTGATGCTCGACGCACCCTCGTACATCGACCAATCGCAGCTCGACGAACTTAATATAGACATCGTAAAGAAGTAACGGAGACATACCGCAAAAACGTTCTTTAGCGATTGCGGTTCGCCGTCGGCGGCAGGACTGTGTGAGCTATGGCGAATCGCAGTCCGCCGCGTGGGGCGGCGGCGAACTGCCGACATTGCATGGCAATGTCGAAGTACTTGCCCGATTATCCCATCCCGATGAAGCTCTTCATCGGGATGTTTTTATGTCCGTATCCC
>CAYMIH010000038.1:0-9157 GCA_964390585.1 uncultured Alistipes sp. | reverse complement strand
CGATTATCCCATCCCGATGAAGCTCTTCATCGGGATGTTTTTATGTCCGTATCCCGCTGTCGACGAGCGGCGAAAGCTCGTTCTTTTCGTTTAACATAATATTCGATATTCCCTATACGTTATATAGCCGAAAATGACAAAAAACACTGATATGGGAAATAAGATTTCGAAGACTCTGGATGCCGTATTCGCCCGCGTGACTTTCGATCTCACCAAGGCCGACATACGTCAATCGTACAAGGATCATATCGCCCTTGAGATTCTCCGCGAAGACGGGACGATGGCCTATCGCGCACTCGTCTCGAAACTCAAGGACTGGGAGTTGTTTCAGGCGCCGCTTCGGATCGAGAACCTCATGAAGACGCAGCCGCGCAACGAAGAGGTCGCTCCCGAAGAGTTCCTCAAGCAGTATCGCGAGAAACTGCTCGCCGAAAATAAATCGGTACGCAACGTATCGACGGCGCATGCATTGCTCGACATAGCATCCGACACCACCACTGCCACGTCGCAGATACTATCGCTGTACGGAATAACCGCGCAGACGATAGCCGCGGCCATGACCGAACTGACCGACCCCATGCCCGACATGCAATCGGAGATAAGGTTCCATGTGGTCGACCTCAATGACGAGGCCGCAACCGACGGCAAAACATCGGCCATGCTCGACAAGTTCGGCGTCGACCTCACGCGGCTGGCGCGCGAAGGCAAGATCGACCCCGTGATAGGCCGCGAGACGGAGATCGACCGAGTGATACAGATTCTGTCGCGCCGCAAAAAGAACAACCCGATACTCATCGGCGAGGCGGGCGTGGGTAAAAGCGCCATAATCGAGGGGCTGGCACTGCGCATAGCCTCGGGCGACGTGCCCTACACCATACGCAACAAAACCATCTACTCGCTCGACGTGGCCTCGCTCGTGGCGGGCACCAAATTCCGAGGCGAGTTCGAGGAGCGCATGCAACAGCTGCTCGACGAACTGCGCCGCTCGAAAGATACGATCATATTCATCGACGAGATACACACAATCGTGGGCGCGGGAGCGACTCAGGGCAGTCTCGACACCGCCAACATACTCAAACCCGCCCTCGCGCGCGGAGAATTGCAGACCATAGGGGCCACCACGCTGGACGAGTTCCGCGAGAACATCGAGAGCGATTCGGCTCTGGAGCGGCGATTCCAAAAGGTGATGATCGATCCCACGTCGGCCGAACAGACGCTGGAGATACTCCGCAACATAGCGCCCTACTACGAGAAGCACCACAACGTGCGCTACTCGGAAGATGCGCTGAAGGCCTGCGTGGCTCTTACCGACCGTTACATAACCGACCGTCACTTCCCCGACAAGGCCATCGACGTCATGGACGAGACGGGAGCGCGGACCCGCATAGGCGCGGCGCACGAACCCGAGGCGATACGCGAGACCGAGCGTCAGTTGCAGGCCGTGGAGCGCGAGCGCCGCGAGGCCGTGGCAGCGTTGATCTACGAAAAGGCCGCGACGGCGAGAATAAAGGAGGTAGCGCTCAAATCGCGTCTCAACGAGCAGCGCGCCGAGTGGCACCGCGCCATGCGGAGCAATCCGATAGAGATAGGCACGGCGGATGTGGAGCGCGTGATAACATCGATGACGGGTATCCCCGCGGAGCACGTATCGCACGGCGAGGCGGAGCGTCTGCGCTCGCTCGGCGAATACCTCGAAGGACGCGTCATAGGACAGAGCGAGGCCGTGCAGCGCATCTCGCGCGCATTGCAGCGCTCGCGTGCGGGACTGAAGGATGCGGGACGCCCCATCGGAGTGTTCCTCTTCGTAGGACCCACGGGCGTCGGCAAGACGCTGTTGGCTAAAGAGCTCTCGAAGTGGCTGTTCGACAGCAAACGCGGACTCATACGCATCGACATGTCGGAGTACGGCGAGAAACACAACGTGGCGCGGCTCATCGGCTCGCCCCCGGGATACGTGGGCTACGGCGAGGGCGGACAGCTGACCGAGGCGGTGCGCCGCCAGCCCTACGCGGTGATCCTGTTCGACGAGATCGAAAAGGCGCATCCCGACGTATTCAACTCGATGTTGCAGATCTTCGACGAGGGACACCTCACCGACGGTTCGGGCCGCAAGGTCGACTTCCGCAACACGGTGATTATCCTCACCTCGAACGTGGGATCGCGCGCCGTGGCGGAGAAGAGCGTGCAGGTGGGTTACAACACCCCGTCGAAAGACACCAACTGCGTTGTGACGCCATACGTCGAGTACCGCAAGGCGCTGGAATACACTTTCGCGCCCGAGTTCCTCAACCGCATCGACGACATCATCTACTTCCGCACGCTTACCGTCGACGACGTGGAGCGAATCGTCGATCTGGAACTGGACGGGATACTGTCGCGCACCAAGCAGCTGGGATACAAGGTGGAGATAACGCCCGAAGCCAAACAGCGGCTCGCGGCGATGGGTTACGAATCGCGGTACGGAGTGCGCGCGCTGCGCCGAACGCTGCTCGATCAGGTGGAGGAGCCTCTGTCGGGCCTTATCATCGACGGCAAATTGCAGGCGGGCGGCCGAGTGACTATCGACCGCGACGAGAACGAGAACATAACCGTGCGGGTGGCCTGACGCGTTAGCGCCGAGGGCCGTTAAGAAGAAGCACCCTGCTTGAACCGAGAAGAAGCCGCGGCTGTCCGACGATCGGACAGCCGTTTTTCATTCGATACGATTCGTCAGAATCGTGCGGGCCGCAGCCTCGCCCCGCGGAGGCGGACTGCAACCCGCCGAGATCGTGCATTCCGTCGCCGTCGGCAAACCGCGGTCAATACCTCGTCCCCAGCCGCATGCGCTCCATATCGAGATAGACGTACTTGAAATGCAGAAACAGATCGAGTCCCAACGTTCCGTCCAGATGATTGAACATGTGCCCCGCCGCATTGTCGGGCATATGCACCGCCACGTTGCACAGATAGCACGTATGGCCGCCCACCTCGACGCACTCGTAGGGGATATTCAGCACCTCGGTTCTGACGGCGCCGCCGAAACCAGCCACCCCTATCGAATCGCGGCGCCCCGCCGCCTCCAGACGCTCCCTGTTGCGGATATAATAATTAGGATTGAAGTTGCTCGACTGACTGCCCGTATCCAAGGTGAAAGTGAGCCGCTCGCCGTCAGGCCGTCGGGCCTCGATGCGCATGTTGCCGTTCACGCAACACAGATCGGCCCATCCCGTGTCATCGTCGTCGAACGGTCGGTCGGATACGGTCATCACTTTGCACCCTATATCCAAACGGATATTCCCGAGGGCGTCCATCGTCGGAACGCCCATTATCACCTGCAAACGCGACAGATATTCATCGGCCTGCTCGTTGCCCGTGCGCAGGTCAAGCACATAGAACGGCACGTTCTCCAGCACGACGCCGCCCAACCGAAACTCGCGCGCGACGGCTATCCGCCCCGCCGCCGAGGTTATGCCCGCCGCCGAGACCGCGGCATCGAGGAACTCCATTCCGCACCGCTCGGCCACCTCGGGGCTCACCACATTGACTCCCGCACCCGTATCGAACACCACGTCGAACGGCCGACCGTTCAACTCGCCGTCGAGCACCAGCATACAGGCATTGCGTTTATTGAGCGTGTCGAACCGAAAAGGGATATCGGCCGTCGCCCGTTCGTCGGCACGGACGAAAAGACGGTATCGCGACAACTCCCCGCACAGCGTCTCCTGCGAACGAAGCATGGCCGTCTGCTCCGCGGAGAGCCTGTCGGCCATACGTTCGCGGAAACGGCCGATCGATGCGGCAGCCTCGGAATTCCGACCCGAACTGCCAAGGGTCAACGCTTTCTGAACGGTCATCGACAAGACGTTGTCGAATCCGAGTTCGTCGCCGTAATCGTCGATCAGGCGGTCTATGGCCTCGCAAGACTCCTGCGGGCGGTTGAAATAGCCGTATACGAGCGCCTCGGAAAACGTCGCGAAAAACGGCGACATCTCCCCGCGCCGCTGCTCGACATGCCGACGCAGGGCGAACCAATCCTCGCCGTTCATATACACGCCCGCCAACGAATCGGCATTCTGCGCCGCAGCCGCTAACATGCAGGCAACAGCCGATATTGTAAGACACAATCGCTTCATAACTGTCGCTGTTTTACGGCATCGCCCTTCACCACGAAACGGTACGTCGAGCCGTCGCCCTTGATCCTATATACCCCGTCGGCGTATATGGTGGCGGTGGTATTCAGCGGGATCGTCACCTCCATAATTATGCGGTTGCGATAGCGGTGCCATGACGAACGGATGGTGCCGCGCACCGAACGCAGCGACGCTTCGGCCCACTCCAGACCGCGCGGGAAGTGCGGACGGACGATTATGTTCTCGAACCCGGGCTTCGCGGGATCGAAGTTGATACCCGCCAGATCGCTCTGCATCCATGCGGCTATGTCGCCGAAGAAGACGTGGTTGGCCGACGAATCGGAGAAGTTCTCGCGCAAGGCCCATGTTTCGAGCGGCGTGGTGAATCCGCTCACGATCCAGTTGCCCCACGACGGCACGCGCGTCTGCGTGGCCAGACGGTAGGCCGTCTCCACATAGCCGTGCTTCACGAGCATGCGCAGGGCGTATTTGCTGCCTAACAGACCGAAGTCGCAGGTGTAGCCGTCCTCGACGACCACGTCGTTCAGGCGCGCGGCGACCTGCGCCGTCATGTCGTCGGGCACGATGCCCAGAGCCAGCGGCACCGCCTGCGCCGTCACGCGGCCGACGGAGTATCGGCCCGTCGAGCGGTCGAGATATTTGCCGTTTATCATATCGCGCAGCTCGGCTGCCTTGGCGGCGTATTTCGATCCGTCGCGGCCGAGAATATCGGCGAAACGGGCCATCAGAACATTGTCGTAATAATAGAAACATGCCGCGGTGAAATCGCTCGGAGTCTGCGTCTTGTAGAAGCACCAGTCGCCCAGTCCGTAATCGACCGTGCCGTCGGCATTCTCGCGGGTGGCGATGTAGGCGAGGTAACGCTCCGCGACGGGCCATATCTTCTCGATGGCGCGGCTGTCGCCGTAGTAGTTGTAGACGGCATCGGGCACGATGAACATCGCGGCGTCCCACACGGGCCCGGGCCAGTCGCCGTAACCCCATCCCGCGCTCGGAATGATCCCCGAGATGGTGCCGTCCTCGCGCTGGTTGTCGACGAAATCGTCCATCCACTTCTCGTACACCGAAATGGCGTCGAAATTGGTGAACGCTATATCCATGCTGATGAAGGCGTCGGCCGTCCAGCCGTTCTTCTCGCGATGGGGACAGTCGGTGGGTATGCCTTGCAGATTGCAGAGATAGGAGCGACGCACGGCGCGCCACAGCCTGTTGAGCAGGTCGTCCGACGAACGGAAATCGCCCGTCGACTCCACATCGGTGTGCATGAAATGCGCCGTGAGGCTGTTTTTGTCCAGTTCTATCGGGCGGTCGGCCCTGACGGTGACGTACTGGAATCCGTTGTAGTGGAATTTGGGCGTGAAGCTCTCCTCGCCGCCGCCATTGAGGATGAATATGTCGCGCTGGAGCGAGTATTCGCCCACGGGATGCGAATGGAAATCGATGTTGTGCATCTCGACCGTGCCGTCGGGACGCAGCAGCTCGCTGTGCTCCATCGTAATGCGGGTGCCCGCCTCGCCCTCGACACGCAGTGTGCACACGCCCGTCATGTTCTCGGCGAAGCTGAACACGTATTCGCTGTCGGATATGCGGTTCACCTTCACAGGTGTGCAGGATTCGCTCTCGCGGATGGAGGGCATCGACTGCGCCGCGAGCAGCGGCGACGGAGCCTCGCACACCACGGCAGCGGGATATGCGCTGTCGTCGAAAGCGGGATCGTCCCACCCCTCGACCTCGCAACGCGCGTCGATGATGTCGCCCGCATATATCACGTTGCCCCGCACGGGGCCTACGGTCGTTCGCCACGACGCGTCGGATACTATGGTTCGGCTGCGGCCGTCGGCGTAATCGAGATGAAGCTCGCAGATCATGCGCGGGCGGTTGCGCCAGCGTGCCGATTCGTACTGCCACACGGCCATGCCCGAATATTCGTTATAGAATCCGTTGCCCAGAGTGACGGTCAGGACATTGTCGCCCTTGCGGATCGACGGCGTGACGTCGTGGACCAGATAGAGATTGCGTTTGTCGTAATGGGTGAACGCGGGAGTGAGACGATCCTCGGTTACGGGCGTGCCGTTCAGGGCGGCATCGTAATAACCCGCGGCGCTGATGTAGAGTCGCGCACGCACGACATCGCCGTCCGTCGCAAATCGCTTGCGCAGCATGGGCGACGGTTCGTAGTCCTTGTCGTAAGAGTCGGTGATCCACTCCGCCGACCACGGTTCGCCGCGCAGTTTACCAGTCGAGAACCATGCCGCCGAAGATCGGGCGACCTCGCGGCCCAGACGGTCGTAGGCACGTGCCTGCCAGCAATAACGGCTGTCGGGCGAAAGATCCGCCGTCGGCATCTCGACGAACGGACGGGCGGATACCACTCTCGGACTCACCGCCGTGCAGCTCTCCCTGTCGGCGAGCGCCTCCTCGCTCTCGGCAATGCGGACCTCGACGGCACGCTGACGGAACGACACGCGTTCGGCATCGGTCTCGTAATGCCAAGTGAAACGCACGGTCGCGCCGTCGACAGCCTGAGGCTCTTCGGCGTATTCGCAACGCATGCCGACGATGGAAACGCGGTCGGCGGCTCCGCAGCCCGAAAGCGCAATCGCGGCGACCATGCACGCGGCACCGCGGAGAATCAGGCGAAAGCAACGGTTCTTATTCATAAAGGGGAAACGTTTATGTTACACGGAGGCGAAACGGCGCCTCCGTTCTTGCAAATATAGCGAAAATTCGCGAAAACCGTTCGGCGGGAAATATTTATATGATTTCGCTCGGGCGGCAGCCTGCGGAGACCGCGACGTGAGCGAATGCGAACCACAGCGGGCCTCCGCGGGGCGAGGCTGCGGCCCGCACGACTCTTGCGAGTCGTAACATTTTAAGCTCTATTAAACATTTTTTGCAAATAGTTTGTTATATTTGTATATACTCAATCTTAAAAGCTATGGACACCACCCCGAAAAGACTCCGAATGATAGAGCGCGACGAATGGCTTCGGCCCGTGGCCGACCGCATAGAGGAACGCCACGCGCGCTATCTGGCCCGCATGAAGGCCATAACCGCGCAGGCGGGATCGATAGTCGACTACGCCAACGGGTACCGTTACTTCGGATGGCAGCGCGACGAGGAGCTGAGCGGCTGGTGGTTCCGCGAGTGGCTGCCCGAGGCGGTCGACGTCTACATCTTCGGCGATTTCAACTCGTGGCAGCGCACGCAGCTGCGTCTCGACAAGGGCGAGGGCGGCGTGTGGAGCGCATTTTTCCCCGACGCGATGTACGGACACCTGCTCACCCACGGCTCGCTCTACAAGCTCCACATACACGGAGCCAACGGCTGGCACGACCGCATACCCGCCTATGCCGCGCGCGTGGTGCAGGACGAGCGGACCAAGAATTTCACGGCGCAGTTTTGGGCGCCCGAGCCTTACCGATGGCGCTGCGAGGCGTTCGATCCCGCCTCGGTGGGCGACCTGCTCATCTACGAGGCCCACACGGGCATGGCGCAGGAGCGGGAAGGCGTCGGGACCTACAACGAATTTACCGATCTGGTTCTGCCCCGCATAAAGCAGGCGGGATACAACACCGTGCAGCTCATGGCCGTGGCCGAACATCCTTACTACGGGTCGTTCGGGTACCACGTGTCGAACTTCTTCGCACCTTCGTCGCGCTTCGGCACTCCCGAGGAGCTGAGAAGATTGATCGATACGGCCCACTCGCTCGGCATGGCCGTCATAATGGATCTGGTGCACGCCCACTACGTGAAGAACATCAACGAGGGCATCGACCAGCTGGACGGCTCGGACCACCACTACTCGAAAGCGGGCGCGGCGGGCTACCAGCCCTACTGGGATTCGCGGATATTCGATTACGGCAAGGGCGGAGTGGAGCATTTCCTGCTCTCGAACGTGAAGTACTGGCTGGACGAGTTCCGTTTCGACGGGTTCCGTTTCGACGGCGTAACATCGATGATATATCATCATCACGGATACGTGGATTTCGACTGCCGCGAGAAATTCTTCGACGACGGGGTCGATCTCGACGCCATGACCTACCTCGCGCTGGCCAATCGGCTCGTGCACGACTTCCGCCCCTCGGCCGTCACCATAGCCGAAGAGGTGAGCGGCATGCCGGGCATCTGCATACCCATCGACGACGGAGGCACGGGGTTCGACTACCGACTCGGAATGGCCATACCCGATTTCTGGATAAAGATGCTCAAGGATATTCCCGACGAGGAGTGGAACATATGGGAGATATGGAACGTGCTCACCGACCGTCTGCCCGAAGTGAAGACGGTGGCTTACGCCGAGTCGCACGATCAGGCGCTGGTGGGCGACAAGACCATAGCGTTCCGCCTGATGGACAAGGCGATGTACGACTCGATGGATCGCGGGAGCGTGAGTCTGGTCGTCGATCGCGGCATGGCGCTGCACAAGATGATACGTCTGGTCACCATAGCCGCGGGAGGCGATGCCTATCTCGATTTCATGGGCAACGAGTTCGGACATCCCGAGTGGATCGACTTTCCGCGCGAAGGGAACGGCTGGTCTTACGCCCACGCGCGGCGGCAGTGGTCGTTATGCGACGACGAGAAGTTGCGTTATTCGTTTTTGGCCGATTTCGACCGCGAGATGCTGCGTCTGGTGCGCGAACACAAGGTGCTTTCGGACGGTTACCCATACAATCTGCACATGGACGAAAACAACAAGACCATGGTATTTTCGCATCGCGATCTCCTGTTCGTATTCAACTGGCATCCCACCGCCTCGATCCCCGACTACGAACTTCCCGTCCGCGAGGCGGGTAAATACGTGCTCGTACTCAGCACCGACGAGGAGCGTTTCGGCGGACTCGGGCGTCAGCGCACCGACGACGAGCACTTCTCGTTCCCCGTCGAATCCCCCGACGGCACCATACGCCCGCATATAAGGATATACAACACCTCGCGCACGGCAGCGGTGTTCCGCAGGTATGAATAATTGCGGCTCCTCGGAGCCGCGCGAGCCGTAGCCTCGCCCCGCGGAGGCTCGCTGT
>CAYMIH010000037.1:0-21430 GCA_964390585.1 uncultured Alistipes sp. | reverse complement strand
CCTCGGCGCGCGGCGATCCGTCGGGTAGCATAAGAGGGTCACTTCGGGACCGAATAACCGCCCCGTTAAAACATAATTGCGTTTTATTTGCTACATTTGCGGCGAGGTAAGTGTCGCACGCCGCGCTTCGGCGGGCGTGCGGCAGATATCCGCGACTACTTATGATGGAATTCCTGTTGAAACTCTCGGACCGTTTCGGCGGTGCCGATTTCGCTTTGCGCATGTCCGTTTGGCGCATGCGGCTTCTGGCCGCCATGCCTGCGGGCCGATATATCCTGCGGAGGCTCTATTCCGTACCCGCCGCGAATCTCGAACGCGAGGTGTTCGGAATGAAATTCTCCTCTCCCGTAGGCATTGCGGCCGGATACGACCGCGACGGCACATTGATCGACGCGCTCGACGCCGCGGGATTCGGATTCGTCGAGGTGGGCTCGGTCACGCCGCGGCCCCAAGGCGGGTCGCCGCACCCCTATCTGTTCCGCCTCGCGGGCGATCGGGCGCTGTTGTACCGCGCCGCCATCGAGAGCGCGGGGGTGGATCGGGTGATCGGGAATCTGAAACGCCGCCGCGGCTCGGCGGTGGTGGGCTGCAATCTGGCCAAGAACGCATCCACGCCGCCCGAAGAGGCGCCCGCGGACTATCTGCGTTCGTTCCGCGCGCTCTACCAGTATGCCGATTACTTTACGGTGAATCTGTGCGACAACTTCACGTCCGAAATATATGTGCCCGCCGACCGCGAGCGTATCATGGCCATAGTGGAGCCTCTGTTCGAGTTCCGCCGCGGCCAGAACCGCTACTGCCCCATCCTGCTGAAGATATCGCCCGACCTTACTGACGAGCAGATCGACACGGCGATAGACATAATGATCGACACTCCCGTCGACGGCATGGTGGCCTGCGGCGGCACCACGGGCCGCTACGGGCTGGAGAACTCGTCGTCGGTGATGCACTCGCTGGGGCGCACGGCGGGAGCGTTGTGCGGGCGGCCGCTCCGCGAGCGCGCGTTGCAGATCGTGCGCCGCATACACCATCGCTCGCACGGCGCCTATCCCATAATCGGCTGCGGCGGAATATCGACTCCCGACGATGCCTTGGCCATGCTGGAGGCAGGTGCCACGTTAGTGCAGATGTGCACCGAATTCATTTACGGCGGCGGAAAGTCGCTGCGCGACATGCGCGCGGGGCTCAACGAGCGTATCCGCAAGATGGAGATGCACAAGGCGGAGCGCACGCAGCCGACCGAGAACGACTCAAACGAAACGGAGAGATGATAAAGGCAACGATTATTACCATAGGCGACGAGATCCTGATAGGACAGATCGTCGACACCAACTCGGCGAGCATAGCCAAACACCTGAACGAGGCGGGTATCTCGGTCGACGAGAGAGTGTCGGTCGGCGACGATGCGCAGAGAATAGAATCGGCGGTGCACGACGCGCTCGCCCGCACGCAGGTGGTGATCCTCACGGGCGGTCTCGGCCCCACGAAGGACGACATTACCAAACACACGCTCGCCCGCATGTTCGGGTCGCGGTTGAGGGAGGATGCCGCCGTGGCCGAACACGTGCGCGCCATGCTGGCCCGCCGCGGGATAGAGTTCAACGATCTGAACCGCTCGCAGGCGCTGGTGCCCGAGTGCTGCACGGTGCTGTTCAACCGTCACGGCACGGCCCCGGGCATGTGGTTCGAGGCCGCGAACGGAAGCGTGGCCGTGTCGCTGCCCGGGGTGCCGTTCGAGATGGAGCACCTGATGGAGGACGAGGTAATGCCGCGCCTTAGGAGCCGCTTCGCGCCGCACGCCAACGTCCACCGCACCATGATCACGTCGGGCATGGCCGAGTCGATGCTCGCCGCCCGCATAGCCGAGTGGGAGGATGCCTTGCCGCACGACATCAAGCTGGCCTATCTGCCCTCGCCCAACGTGGTGCGCCTGCGTCTGTCGGCATACGACGTCGACGACGCCGAGGCGGTGCGCGCGCAAATAGACGGGCTTTTCGCCGAACTCTACGCCTTGATCCCCGACAACATAGTGGGTTTCGAGGATGCCTCGGTGCAGGCTTTAGTGCACGATCTTCTCTGCGCCAACGGCCTGACGCTGGCCGCGGCCGAGAGCTGCACGGGCGGCGCCATAGCCTCGCGCTTCACCGCCATGGCAGGAGCCTCGGCCTATTTCCTGCTGGGCGCCGTGACATACAGCAACGAGGCCAAGCGCGACGTGCTGGGCGTGAACTACGACGACATAATGCGCTGCGGCGCGGTGAGCGAGACCGTAGTGCGCCAGATGGCCGAGGGTGCGCGCCGCGTGTCGGGGGCCGATTACGCCGTGGCCACCACGGGCATAGCGGGTCCCGGGGGCGGCTCGCCCGAAAAACCCGTCGGCACGGTGTGGTTCGCCGTGGCCACCCCTTTCCGCACGGTGAGCGTGATGCGCGACTCGGGCACCGACCGCGGTCAGGTGATCGGCCGCGCGTCGGCATATGCCATACGCATGCTCTACGACGAGCTGAAACGCGATCTGGGCTGGAGATGATTTTTTAGATGGCTCGACGCCGTGCCGTATGCGCCTTGAAGTTTATCTTCGGCGGCTGGGGGGGGGCGCACCGAAGGTGCGAGCCGCCGAAGATAGTCCCGCCTGAAGCGGGACGGACTGATTTGAAATTATAAAAACACATTTTAATCATGATAATCCAATCCGTTCTCGACACCGACCTTTACAAGTTCACCACTTCGTATGCCTATTTCAAGGCCTTTCCGCAGGCCGAGGGTACTTTCAGTTTCCGCGACCGCGACCTGACCGAATACGACGACGCGTTCGTGGCCCGTCTGCGCGAGGCGTTCGACGAGCTGTCGCATCTGGCGCTCGGCGACGACGAGTTCGCCTACATGACGGGCAACTGCCGTTTCATCCCGCAGAACTATTTCGAGTGGCTGCGCGGATTCCGCTTCGATCCCTCGCGCATACGGGTGTGGCTCGACGACGAACGGCACCTGCACATCGAGGCGTCGGATTTCATGTACAAGGTGACGCTCTACGAAATACCCATACTCTCGATCGTGTCGGCGCTGCGCAACAGCGGCAACCGCGTCGACATGAGCGGAGTCATCGAGCGCCTGCGCGCCAAGATCGAGCTGTCGAACCGCGAGGGGCTGCTCTTCTCCGACTTCGGCACGCGCCGCCGCTTCTCGTTCGAGGTGCACGAGGCCGTCATGAAATACATCCGCGCCGAGGCGAAATATTGCGCGGGCACGTCGAACTGCTATCTGGCCATGAAGTTGGGCATGAAGATGATCGGCACCTACCCCCACGAGCTGCCCATGTTCATAGCGGCCGTGAACGGCGGTCCGCGTCAGGCCAACTATCTGGCCATGGAGGAGTGGGTTAAGGTCTACGACGGCTATCTGGGCATAGCGCTCACCGACAGCTTCGGGTCGGAGGTCTTCTTCAAGAACTTCTCGAAGAAACACGCCTCGCTCTTCGACGGCGTAAGGCAGGATTCGGGCGACCCGCTGCACTTCATCGACATAGCCATAGCGCGCTACCGCGAGCTGGGCATCGACCCCATGACCAAGACCATCATATTCAGCGACTCGCTCGATTTCCCCCGTGCGGCCGAGATCAAGAAGGCGTGCGAGGGGCGCATACGCTGCTCGTTCGGCATAGGCACCAACATCACCAACGACACGGGCTACGCCCCCTGCAACATAGTGATGAAGCTATCGACCTGCCGCATGAACGACAAGCAGCAGATGCGCAAGTGCGTGAAGCTCTCGGACGTAAAGGGCAAGGCGATGGGCGACCCCGCCGAGGTGGAGCTCTACCGCCGTCTGTTAGAGTAGGATTGAGCGGGCCGCGGCGGATGCGGCCCGTCTATTTTATTATCAACACGTTGACGAGCCTCACCCCCGAGAGCCGATTGATCTCGGCGGCCAGCGATTCGCGGCGGAAAAAGAGCTCCGAGCGCGTCACGCTCGACGATATGTGTGCATAGAGCACATGATTCTCCAGCCGCAGCGACACGGTTTGGTCGGCCACGCGGTCGCCCACTATCGCGCGCCACGTGTCGGGCAGACGCCCCTCGGCGACCTTGGCGGCGACGTAGGGCCGCGAAAAGAACTCATCGAGCAGGTCGCCCATCAACATCGTTTTGGTGCGTCTCATGCCTTGATGTCGCCTCCGTCGACCGTAAAGAGTGAGTATCGCGCCCCCGCGCGCGCGAGGATGGTCTCGGGGCGCATCTTGTCGCAGTCGGTCAGGCATATCTGCCCGAATCCGTCGCCCGACACCAGACCGAGCAGCTTCTCCACGCGGCGCATGTCGAGCTTGTCGAACAGATCGTCGAGCAGCAGGATGGGTTTCTCGCCCGCAGCCTCGGCCGACATGGCGTATTGCGCCAGCTTCAAAGCTATGAGGAACGACTTTTGCTGCCCCTGCGAACCGTATTTGCGCAGAGGATAGCCGCCTATGCGGAACGCTATGTCGTCGCGATGAATGCCCGAAGTGGTGAAGCGGTTGAAGATGTCGCGTTCGCGCGCGCGCCGCAGCACGTCGATCATGGACGATTCGGCCAGCTCGGAGCGGTAGGCGATCTCCACCTGCTCGCGATCGTCGGCCAGAATGCGGTAGTACTCCTCGACCGAAGGGCGCATGCGCTCCACCGTTTCGCGCCTGCGTTCGTATATCAGCGTGCCGTGCTCGGCGAGCTGCATGTCGTATATTTCGAGCATCGCCTCGTCCGACGAGGTTTTGAGGAAGCGGTTGCGCTCCGCCAGCACGGCGTTGTAACGCATCAGAGCGGCGAGATAGGCGCGGTCGAGCTGCGATATGAAGCCGTTGATGTAACGGCGGCGTTCGTCGGCGGCGTCGGTGATCAGCTCGGTATCGCGGGGCGACACTATCACGATGGGGAAATTGCCCACGTGGTCGGCCATGCGTTCGTACTCCTTGCCGTTGCGTTTCAACACCTTTCCCCCTTTGCGCGAATAGGAGCAGTTGACGAGTTCGTTGCGTCCGTCGTCGGTCAGATAGGAGCCTTCGGCAACGAAAAACTCCTCGCCGTGGCGCACGCTCTGGCCGTCGGTCATGGTAAACGCCGATTTCGACATCGACAGATAGTGTATCGCGTCGAGTATGTTGGTCTTGCCCGCCCCGTTGTCGCCCACGAAACAGTTTATGCCATCCGTCAGAGCGATCTCGGCTTGGGATATATTTTTGAAATTTATGAGCAAAAGTTTTTTCAGATACATAACCTGCGCGATTTACCCGTCAAAGTTACGGCTTTTTCGGCGACTTGCCCGCTTTTATGCGAACGATTCTTATTTTTGGCGGTCGGTTTCTGCGTTTTTTGTCTTTTTTGTTATATTTTTGCACTTTGAATTCAAATGAATATAAACCGAAAAAATAAATAAATATTATGTCAAAAAAGGCAGCAACTCCTCAGGAGGAGATACTCGAAGCGGCTCAGGAACAGACCGAGAATTTCTTCGAGAAAAACAGCAAAGCGATGGTGATCGCGCTCGTGGTGATATTCGTTCTCGCCGCCGCGATATTCGGATACAAGAAGCTCGTGGTCGAGCCCCGCATGGGCAAGGCTCAGGAGATGCTTTACGAGGCGCAGTACCGTTTCGAGCAGCAGAACGCCGACTACGCTCTGGCTCTCGACGGTGACACGAGCGCCCCGGGCTTCGCCGAGGTGGCCGACAAATACGGCAATACGCCCGCGGGCAATCTGGCGAGCCTCTACGCGGCATCGTGCGCTTTGCGTCTGGGCGATCTCGACCGCGCCGAGAAGTACATAAACAAATATTCCGACGTGAAGGGCGTTCCCGGGCAGATGGTGAACGCAATGGCTGCGGGCATCAAGGGCGACATAGCCGTCGAGAGAGGCGATTACGCCAAGGCCGCTTCGCTGTTCGAGAAAGCCGTGCGCGTGAGCGACAACGACTTCACGGCCCCCATGTATCTGCGCAAGGCCGCTTCGGCGTTCCGTGCCGCGGGTAACGAGAGCAAGGCCGAGGAGTGTCTGCGCACCATACAGCGCGACTATCCCGCGTCGATCGACGCCCGCGAAGCCGCGCGATACGTCGACTGATCATTATGCCGAATCGAGTGGAGCGTTTGAAAATAGGAGTAATAATCGTGGACGAACAGATCAATTTCGCCCACCGCAATCTGTCGGCCGCAATCGAGAGCCTGAGAGCTTTAGGATGCGTCGAGCAGGACATATCGGTGCGCCATGCTCCCAAGGTGTTCGACGTGACGACGATCACGCAGTTCTTCGCGGAGTACACCGACGTGGATGCCGTGGCGGTTCTGGCCGAGAACGACGGCTCGTCAGAATATTCGGCCATGCTTTACGGCATTACCAAACTCATCATATCGTGGAACATGCCCGTGGCCGTAGGCGACTGCACCGCCGCTTCCGACGCTGTGGAGATGGTGAACGTGCAGAACGAAATGGAGGCTGCCGCGCCCGAGAACGCCAAGCCCGACAAGAAATCCATAAATTGATCGACCGAAAACGATTCGACGATCGCCTTCGAGGCGACGACAGGCCAAGGCCGTCCGACACACGCGCGGACGGCTTTTTTTCGCGCCGCAGCGCGGGATCCGCGCTGCGGCAAGCGCAAAATCCTCGGACGAAAAGAGAACAATGCCCCGAAAATTTGCTTCATCCGCAAATTTTGTTATATTTGCAATCGTAACCGCCCGATCGGATAATCCGAAACTCAAACATCAATACCCCGCCGCAATGTCTCGAACAGCAAAAACCATCCTCGACATGCTCGCCGCAACGGTGTTGGCGACAATCCTTTTCGCAATCTCGGGTTGTTCGAAATCGGATACGGAGAACGACTCTCTTACCGTGACCGTCGCGGCCGAAAGCGATGGGGTGATCGTACTGTCGAACGGGCAGAACACCGACATGTATTTCACGGTAACCCCCGCGGCGACCGATTTCACCTACAACAACGGCAGCTACAACATCCGCCTGTGCCTCGCGTCGTCGAAGGCATCCGTGGCCGAGGCCTACATATCGGAGACCGCATCCGTCGGCAACGGACGCTACAAGGCGCGGCTCACCGACCGCAGCGACGGCAAATCCTATCGGTTGGACGTATGTCTGTGCATCGTGACCGACAAGGGTTCGCACTATTCCGATCCGTTCTGCATCCAAAATTCCGATGTCAAGGCCGGAATATCCTCCGTCAGATTCCTCAAGCGCGATAATCCGCAGCTCGAAAAAGATATCTTCTGCGATTACGATCCCGCGACGGCCACCTTCACGGCACGTTCGACCAAGGTGCTGCCCGAACTCGCGGATGTCGGCGGGCTGGTGGCCTCGTTCGTCGCCGACGGCGAGGTGACGGTCGGCGGCCGACGTCAGGAGAGCGGAGTCACGCCCAACGACTTCTCGCAGCCGCTGACCTACGTCGCCGCATCCGCCAACGGAAACAAGAGCGAATACACCGTGAAGTTCGTCAATTTCACGGGACTCCCCGTGGTGTACATCACCTCTTCCACCCGCCGCACCCCCATCAATGCCGACATAACGTCGAAAACCGAGTGGAAGACGGCCACCATACAGATCGACGGCAACGGCATCTTCGACGATCTGCCCGTGACCGACATGCAGCTGCGCGGCCGCGGCAACATAACATGGGGCTGGAACAAGAAGCCGTTCAACATGAAATTCGAGAAACGCACCGAGATACTCGGCATGCCCAAGCACAAGCGATGGATAATGCTGGCCAACTACGCCGACATAACCATGCTGCGCAACGACGTGTCGTTCCATGTCTCGGGCCTCACCTCGCTGGCGTGGGCTCCGCGCGGGGAGTTCGTCGAGCTGGTCTACAACGGCAAATATTCGGGCACCTACTATCTGGTCGAGCAGGTGCGTATCGACGAGAACCGCGTGAACGTGGCCGAGATGCAACCCGAGGACACCGACATCACGGGCGGTTATCTGGTCGAGATGGATTTCCATGCCGACGCGACGCCCTATCAGTGGGCCCCGCTGGTCGCATGCCGCCAGAGCGGCATCTATCTGGTCAAGTCGCCCGACGAGGACGATCTCACCGAGCCGCAATACAATTATATAAAGAGTTATATCCGCGATTTCGAGAAGACGATCACGAGCAGCAAGCTGTCGGATCCCTATGAGGGGTACAAAAAATATATCGAACCGCTGTCGTTCGTCGACTACTGGCTCATCTACGAGGTGTGCATCAACCACGAGATATGGAACCCGGGCAGCGTCTACGTCCACAAGGACCGCGGCGGGAAGCTGGTGGCGGGACCGATATGGGATTTCGACTACGGGACTTTCAATTTCACCTATTCCGAGGCGGCACCCGCGGCATACTCGCTCTATGTGAAGGATGCGATATGGTATGCCCATCTGTTCCGCGACCCCGAGATGAAGGAGCTCGCCAAGCGCCGCTGGGCCGAACTCAAGCCGCGTTTGCAGAGCGAAATACCCGAATATATCCGCAAGAAAGCCGAGTACCTGCACTATGCCGCGCAGGAGAATCTGAAGCAGTGGCCCATGACCGTCGACACCAACGGCGACTCCAATCTGACTTACGACAATGCCGTCGAAAAGATGATAAACGTATGGCAGACCCGTCTGCACATCATCGACGGCTGCATGGCGAGCTGGTAGCGGAGTTACGGGCCGCCCGACGGCTTATTCGGCCGAGAAGCGGTAGATGCAGACGTGGGTGTAGCGGTCGTCGGGACGGACGACGATCGACGGGAAATTGTCGTGGTGCATCGCGTCGGGGAACTTCTGCGTTTCGAGCGCTATGGCGTGATACTTTTCGAGCTTGTGCCCGTATTTGCCCACGCTTTCGCCCGAGAACGATCCCGCGGTGTAGATCTGTATGCCCGGCTGGTCGGTCAGCACCTCTATCGTACGGCCCGAGACGGGATCGTGCACCACGGCCGCCGTGCGCACCGTCGCGCCGTCGGCGCCGTCTATCGCGAAATTGTTGTCGTAACCGCCCGCCTCGTCTATCGCGTCGCCTATGGCGCGGGGCGTGCGGAAGTCGTAGGGCGTGTTTTCCACCGACGCTATCTCGCCCGTGGGCAGCGTGTTGCCGTCAACGGGAGTGTAGTGCGACGCCGCCACACGCAGCGTGTATCCGAGAACGTCGCCGCTGCCCTCGCCGCCGAGGTTGAAGAACGTATGGTTGGTCATGTTGATCGGGGTGGGAGCGTCGGTCGAGACGTCGTAGCGGATCGCCAGCTCGTTGTCGGAGGTGAGGGTGTAGCTCATCTCCACCGTGCGGTCGCCCGGGAATCCGAACTCTCCGTCGGGCGACGAGTATGAGAACAGTATGCTGCTGTCGGTCACCTCTTTCACATCCCACACCACTTTGTCGAATCCCGCGGGACCGCTGTGCAACGTGTTGCCATTGTTGTTGCGCTCCAGAGCATATTTCACGCCGTCTATCTCGTACTCGCCGCGGCCTATGCGGTTGGCGACGGGCCCCACGGCGGCTCCCGCCACACGCGATACGGGTGCGGTCAGGTAGTCGTCGAGCGTGGCGTGGCCCACGGCTATGTCGGCCGTGCGGCCCTTGCGGTCGGGAGCCCACAGGGCTATTATGCGCGCTCCGTAGTCGGTGGTCTGCATGACCAGATCGCCGCCCCGCAGGGTGTAGAGCGAGGTGGCGGCGCCGTTTACATTGCGCTCGAACGCCGCAGGTTCGATCAGACGGATATCCTCGGCCCGCTGCGTGGCGCACGAGGCGCACAGCAGGGCCGCAGCCATGACGAGTCGTTTCATGTCGGTCGGGATTTTCGGGTTATGCTGTCGGGATCAGAACGGGAGGTCGTCCACCTCGGTCGAGGCGGCGGGCGACGAATACGACGGCTCCTCGCCTACGGGCGGCATGTCTGGCATCGACGGCATGGGCGCGGGTTCCTGCTTGGGCTGCACGCGCCATGCGCGCACGTCGGTGTACCAGCGGCCGTTGTACTCGCGCGATTCGATGTTGACCGAGACGGTGTAGGCCGCACCCTCTTTCAGACGGGCCACCTCCGACTCCTTGTTGAAGAACGTCACGCACACCTTGCGCGAAAATTCGCTCGGCATCTCGAAAATAACCTCCTGACGCTGCCAGTCGCCGCGTGCCGATGTGCCCTTGGTGGGGGGCATTATCTTGTATACCACTCCTTCGAATTCCATAATCGCAGATTTTATTTGTTTCCGCAAAGGTAGCAAAACAAAACCGAAATTCGAAAGGCGGATCGGTTTTTAATCTCGCCTATCCGCAAAACGGCACGATGCGGTGCCTTCGGGCGGCAGCCTGCGCCCAGCGGAGGCCTGCACTTTGGGTTCTTGGCTTGCTGTTCGCCGACGGCGGTCGGAGTGCGACAGCAGTCCGCCGCAGTGAGGCGGCGGCGAACTGCACGGTTCTGAAGAACCGCAAAAATACACACGCGCCAGCCCCTCCCGCGGCAGAAGCGATTTCGGACGAATGGCGGCCATGGCGACGGAGCGTAAAGAATCGGAGAGTTTTCGATGGGGATTCCATTCATTTTTCGTTCTGACGAACAAAAAATGTGGAATGACGCAGAATATTTTGCAGTCCGCAGGACTGCGCGGGCCGCAGCCTTCGCCGCGCGGAGGCCCGCAACTCACTTTGCGTTCGTCTGCGTCCTCCGCAGGCTGCTGCCCGAAAACATTGTGTCAATTCACACGCGTCAGCTCCATCCGCGGCGCGGCGAAGTTTTCCTATCCGGAATTTTCAGTCGGCGCCGCGGGTAAAAAAGTTGACATTAACCGATATTTCGGTTATCTTTGTGCAATGCAAACCATACGGGGCCTGTTCGCCTTCGGGCGCGCGGATCCCGAAATCCGACCAAAAAACCGACTGTTATGAAAAAGTTCAACGACGAAAATTTCCTGCTGCAAAGCCCCACGGCCGAGCGGCTCTACCACGATCATGCGGCTAAGATGCCCATCATCGACTACCACTGCCATCTCAACCCCGAGTATGTGGCCTCCGACCACCGTTTCCGCAATCTGGCGGAGATATGGCTCGACGGCGACCACTACAAGTGGCGCGCCATGCGCACCAATGGCGTGGCTGAGCGCTATTGCACGGGCGACGCCTCGGACCGGGAGAAGTTCGAGAAGTGGGCCGAGACGGTGCCCTACACCATGCGCAACCCGCTCTATCATTGGACGCATCTGGAGCTCAAGACCGCTTTCGGCGTCGAGGAGCTGCTCGGCCCCGCTTCGGCGCGCTCGATCTACGACCGCTGCACCGAGCTGTTGCAGCGTCCCGAGTATTCGGCCCGCGGACTCATGCGCCGCTACAATGTGGAGACGGTGTGCACGACCGACGACCCCGCCGACTCGCTGGAGCACCACATCAAGTGCCGCGAGGACGGTTTCGAGTGCAAGGTGCTGCCCACGTGGCGTCCCGACAAGGCTATGGCCGTGGAGGATCCCGCGGCGTTCAGGGCCTACATCGACCGACTTGCCGCGGCGGCGGGCGTGGAGATCCGCTCATTCGCCACTCTGCTCGACGCCTTGCGTGCGCGTCACCGCTTCTTCGAGAGCGTGGGGTGCCGCCTGAGCGACCACGGCATCGAGGAGTTCTACGCCGAGGATTACACGTCGGCCGAGATCGAGGCGGCGTTCGCCAAGGTGTACGGCGGCGAGAAGCTCACCGACGAGGAGGCGCGCAAGTACAAGAGCGCCATGCTGGTGGAGTTCGCCGTGATGGACTGGGAAACGGGGTGGACCCAGCAGTTCCACTTCGGCGTGATACGCAACAACAACAGCCGCAAGATGGCTTCGATAGGTGTCGACACGGGATTCGATTCGATAGGCGACTTCACGCTGGCCAAGAACATGGCCAAATATCTGGATCGTCTCGACGTGCAGGGCAAGTTGACCAAGACCATCCTCTACAACCTCAACCCCCGCGACAACGAGATGGTGGCCACCATGATCGGAAACTTTCAGGACGGCGAGACTGCGGGCAAGATACAGTTCGGCTCGGGCTGGTGGTTCCTCGACCAGAAGGACGGCATGGAGCGCCAGATGAACGCTCTCTCGCTGCTGGGCCTGCTGAGCCGTTTCGTGGGCATGCTGACCGACTCGCGCAGCTTCCTGAGCTATCCGCGCCACGAGTACTTCCGCCGCACGCTGTGCAACCTCATAGGCAACGACATAGAGGCGGGATTGCTGCCCGCGAGCGAGATCGACTTCATAGGCCGCATGGTGGAGAACATCAGCTACCGCAACGCCAAGGAGTTTTTCGGGTTTTAATTTTTAGGAAGGGATTGCGATTCGCAGAATCGCGCGGGCCGCAGCCTCGCCCCGCGAAGGTCCGCTATTCGTTCGCGAATGCTCACATCGCGGTCTCCGCAGGCTGCGACCCGACTAAGATAACAAAATTGTATACACATGAAAACCAACTACGAAATCCGTTATGCGGCGCATCCCGAGGATGCCCGCGGATACGATACCGCACGTCTGCGGCGCGACTTTCTGATCGAACGCGTCTTCGCCGCCGACGAGGTGAATATGGTCTATTCGATGTACGACCGCATGGTGGCGGGCGGCGCGATGCCCGTCGCGGAGCCGCTGCCGCTGGAGGCGATCGATCCGCTGAAGGCACCCTTCTTCCTGCACCGCCGCGAGATGGGAATATTCAACGTGGGCGGCGCGGGCAAAGTCCGCGCGGGCGATCGTGAGTATTCGCTGGGCTACAAGGAGGCCCTTTATCTCGGCGCGGGCGACCGCGAGGTGACCTTCGTGAGCGATGATGCCGCCCGTCCCGCCAAGTTCTATTTCAACTCCGCTACGGCCGACTGCACCTTCCCCGACAGGCGGATTACCAAGGCCGACGCCGTGGTGGCGCACATGGGTTCGCTCGAAGGCTCCAACGACCGCGACATCAACAAGATGATCGTAAGCCAAGTGCTGCCCACGTGCCGTTTGCAGATGGGAATGACCGAATTGCGGACGGGCAGCGTGTGGAACACCATGCCCGCGCACGTGCATTCGCGCCGCATGGAGGTCTACTTCTATTTCGAGCTGCCCGAGGACCATGCCGTGTGTCATTTCATGGGCGAGCCGCACGAGACGCGCCACATCTGGATGCGGGGCGAGCAGGCGGTGCTGTCGCCCGAGTGGTCGATACACAGCGCGGCCGCCACGCATAACTATACTTTCATCTGGGGCATGAGCGGCGAGAATCTCGACTACGGCGATCAGGATTTTTCGGCCATAACCGATCTTAAATAGCGTTAAGGATATGGTCGATTTCTCGTTGAAAGGCAAGACGGCCCTCGTGACGGGCGCAGCCTACGGAATAGGATTCGCAATGGCCGAGGCGCTGGCCGAGGCGGGTGCGAGGATAGCTTTCAACTGCCGCTCGCAGCGCCATCTGGACGATGCCCTCGAGGCGTATGCCGCGCGGGGGATCGAGGCGCGCGGCTACATCTGCGACGTGACGGACGAAGAGGCCGTGCGCGGCATGGTCGCCGCCATTGCCAAGGAGATGGGCACGATAGACATATTGGTCAACAACGCGGGTATCATCCGCCGCGTGCCGATGCACGAGATGTCGGCCGCGGAGTTCCGCGAGGTGGTCGATATCGATCTCACGGCCCCCTTCATCGTGGCCAAGGCGGTGATTCCCGCCATGATCGCCAAAGGCGGGGGCAAGATAATAAACGTCTGCTCGATGATGTCGGAGCTGGGGCGCGAAACGGTGTCGGCCTACGCCTCGGCCAAGGGCGGATTGAAGATGCTCACGCGCAACATCGCCTCGGAGTACGGCCGCTACAACATACAGTGCAACGGCATAGGCCCGGGCTACATCGCCACGCCGCAGACCGCGCCTCTGCGCGAGCGGCAGGCCGACGGCTCGCGCCATCCGTTCGATTCGTTCATCGTGTCGAAGACTCCCGCCGCGCGCTGGGGCGTGCCCGACGATCTGAAGGGTCCCGCGGTGTTCCTCGCCTCGGCGGCCTCGGATTTCGTGAACGGACACATACTCTATGTCGACGGCGGCATATTGGCATACATAGGACGACAACCCGAATAGCTTATGAGACGATTGGTTTATTTCGCATTTCTGCTGGCGGTGGGCTGCGGCTCGCGCGGCGGAACGGTGATCGAGGTGTCGAACCCGTCGGGACTCGCCCGCACCAAAGAGACGGTCGAGATAGCGTGGAGCGATCTGCGCGGCGCGGGAGTCACGCCCGATAATGTCGTGGTGCTCTCGCCCGAGGGCGGGCAGGAGCCGTCGCAGGTGCTTTTCGACGACGAGGGGCATCCCGCGGCTCTGCTGTTTCAGGCTACAGTCGGCGCGGGCGCCACGGCCGAGTATCCCGTGCGGCGGGGGCTGCGCGAGGAGTACGAGCGAAAGGCGTTCGGCCGCTACGTGCCCGAGCGGGCCGACGACTATGCGTGGGAGAACAACCTCACGGCCTGCCGCATCTACGGCCCCGCATTGAAAGATCCGCGCACGCAGGGCGTGGACGTGTGGGTGAAAAGCACCCCGAGGCTCGTTATCGACGAGTGGTTCGCCCGCAACGACTATCATCACAACTACGGCGAGGGCATGGATTGCTACAAGGTGGGCAACACCTTGGGCGCGGGGGCGCTGGCGCCGTTCATCGACGGACATGTGGTGCTCACGGGCAACTACGTGTCGCAGGAGTGCACGGCCAACGGACCTATACGCACCGAGGCGCGGTTCGTCTACGCTCCCGTCGACGCGGGCGGGCGCGAGGTGACCGTGCGGCGCACGATACGTCTCGATGCCGACAGCCGTTTCACCGTGCAGGAGTATGTTCTGGAGGGCTTCGAGGGCGAGCTGCCCGTGGCTGCGGGGCTGGTCCTGCATGACGTGAAAGCGTCGGCCGAGGGCGACGGCTGGGTGGCGGTCACCGAGGCTGCGTCGGACAGCGCGGACCCCGAGCGCGACGGCGACATATCGTTAGGCGTGATACTTGCGGGCGGCGGAAGTGTGATCCGTGCCGACGGCCATGCGCTGGTGCTCGGCCGCGCCAAGGCGGGCGAGCGGATCACCGTGTTGAGCGGCTCGGGGTGGAGTCTGGCGGGCGTGGACGACGCCGAGGAGTGGCAGCGCATGGTCCGCGAGAGGGCCGAAGCGGAGGCCGAGCCGCTGAAAGCGACGGTAAAGAGATAGTGCGGACCGCGAATTTAAAACAAGGCAATATGACGAAGATAAAGAACAGTTGCGTGCTCATCACGGGCGGAGCCTCGGGAATAGGGCGCATAATGGGCCGCATGGCGCTCGAACGCGGAGCGCGCAAGCTGGCGATATGGGATATCGACGAGGAGAAGATGGCCTCGACGGCCGCCGAGTTCGCCGCTCTCGGCAGCGTTGCGACCTACAAGGTCGATGTGTCGGACAGCGCGGCGGTCGAGGCGGCGTACGCCCGCACGCGAAGCGAGTGCGGCGACGTGGACATACTCGTCAACTGCGCGGGAATAGTGACGGGCAACAAGACGTTCGACCGCCAGAGCGTGCGCGACATAGAGCGCACGATGGCCATCAACTCCGTGGCGCCCATGGTGCTGGCGTTGCAGGCGCTGCCCGACATGATCGCGCGCGACCACGGCCACATATGCAACATAGCCTCGGCGGCGGGAATGATCTCCAACCCCAAGATGTCGGTCTACGTGGCCAGCAAGTGGGCGGTGATAGGATGGTCGGACTCGGTGCGCATCGAGCTGCGACAGGCGCGCAGCCGCGTGCGCGTAACCACCGTCGCACCTTATTATATAAATACGGGCATGTTCGAGGGGGTGCGGTCGCGCATCTTCCCCATCCTCGATCCCGAGGCTACGGCGCGGAAGATACTGCGTGCGATAGAGCGCAACAAGGATTTCCGCGGCATCCCGTGGGGATTCCATTTCATACGTTTCTGGCAGGGCCTGCTGCCCACGTCGTGGTTCGACACCGTGTTCGGCGGCTGGTTCGGCATATTCGCGGCGATGGACGGGTTCACGGGTCGCAAGGCGGCCGAAAAACGATAGCCTATGAAGATAGAAAACACCTCGCCCGAGCGCATAGCGGCTCTCGCGGCGGGACAGAGAGAGTTTTTCCGCTCGGGCGCGACGCTCGGCGCGGATTTCCGCCGTCGGCAGCTCCGCGCGCTGGGCGATGCCCTCAGGCGATGGGAGGGGCCGCTTTGCGAGGCGCTGTGGCGCGACCTGCACAAATCGGCCGAGGAGGCCGTGCTCACCGAGCTGAGCATCGTGGCGGGCGAGGTGGGCAACCATCTGCGCCACCTAAAAAGATGGATGCGCGACAGTCGGCGCGCCACGCCGCTCAAGATGATGCCCTCGCGCAGCCGCGTGGTGAGCGAGCCTTTAGGCTGTTCGCTCATCGTAGCGCCGTGGAACTACCCCGTGCAACTGCTGCTCAATCCGCTGGTGGGGGCCATCTCGGCGGGATGCACGGCGCTGCTGAAACCCTCGCCCTACGTGCCGCACGTGGCCGACGCTCTCGGGCGTATGATCGCCGAGACATTCGACGAGCGATACATAGCCGTCGCGCAGGGCAACCGCGACGTGAACGCGGCTTTGCTGCGCGAGCGGTTCGACATCATATTCTTCACGGGCAGTCCCGAGCTGGGACGCGTGGTGATGCGTGCCGCGGCCGAGAATCTCACCCCCGTGGTGCTGGAGCTGGGCGGCAAAAGCCCCTGCATAGTCGACCGCGGCGCCGATGTGGAGATCGCCGCGCGACGCATCGCTTGGGGCAAGACGCTCAATGCGGGCCAGACCTGCATAGCGCCCGACTATCTGCTCATCCACTCGTCGCTGCGCGACGGTTTCGTCGAGGCGTTCGCACGCGAGGTGCGGCGTCTGCACGGCGACGATCCGCGCCTAAGCCGCCACTACGTGCGCATGGTCAGCGAACGCGCTTTCGACCGCGTGACGGGCTATCTGACCGACGGCCGCGCGGCGACGGGCGGCAGTACCCTGCGCGAGGAGCTCTATATCGAACCGACGCTGCTGGTCGACGTCGATCCCACGTCGGCCGTCATGCGCGAGGAGATCTTCGGCCCCGTGCTGCCCGTCGTGACCTTCGACGATGTGGACGAGGCTGTACGATTCGTCACCGAGCGCGAAAAACCGCTGGCGCTCTACTACTTCGGGCCGACCGACCGCGCGAAGGAGGTTATCCGCCGCACCTCGTCGGGCGGCGCGTGCATCAACGACACCATAATGCATATCGCCAACGAGAACCTGCCGTTCGGCGGCGTGGGCAACTCGGGCATGGGCCGATATCACGGCCGCGAGAGTTTCGACGCCTTCTCGCACCGCCGCGCCGTGGTCACCACACCCGTATGGCCCGACCTGCCGTTCCGCTACATGCCCTACCGCATGTTCCGATGGGTGAAAAAAATTCTGTGACGACGACATACGGTATCGATATTGCATACAGGCGGACGAAGCGACGCTCGAACGAATAATATTTTTTTCGCGTCGCACGTTATTACGGTAGAAGCTAAAACATTCTAATCATGAGACGGTTTTTGTTTTTGTCGACGTTCGTGCTGTCGGCGTCGATTTTCGGTACAGGGTGTTCCGCCTACTCCTCGGGGGCAGATGCCGACGGGCGAGCGATGCGGAAGATGGCGAACCAAATGCAGGATTCGCTCAGTTACGTCGAAGCATTGCGGGCCTTGAATGATCGCGAGTTCGTTTTCGAAGCCGATCTGCTGGTGTTCAAGCGCGGCGGCACGGCGCATGTCATGTCCAACCTCAACTTCGTGTCGCTCACGGGCGATAAGGCTACCGTGCAGGTGGCTCCGTTCGATTCGGGCGGCCCCAACGGCGTGGGCGGCGTCACGGTCGAGGGACGCGTGACCAACATCGTGGAGAATACCGACAAACGAGGAAATACCCGCATGACTCTGAACGTCATGGGGCGCGGAGTCTTCGCCGCGGTGGACATAACGCTCACCAAAGGCGGCAACAACGGCATGGTGACGATAAATCCCAATCTCAATTCGAATCGCATAACGCTCTACGGCAAGATTCTGCCCGTCGAGAAATCGCGCGTGTTCAAGGGGATGTCGTTGTAGAGAGCAGTGCAGTTATGAGATGCCCGATATATCGGGCATCTTTTTTTATGTTTAGAGTATCCGATTTCCTGATTTCGAGTTGCAGCCTGCGGAGCGCGAGCAAACAGCGAGCCTCCGCGGGGCGAAGTTGCGGCTCGCGCGGCTCCAAAGAGCCGCAAGATACCGAGATCGATGCAGCGAGCCTAAGGCAGATATTCCGTTCCGTCTTGTCGTCGGGAGGGGCGATTCGGTCGGGCAGGGCACAAAAAAAACGAGGTCTCGGAGGTATTCGACGCCGAGCGAGCACCGCTCTTTGTCTTAGTAACCCAATGTGCCACAGAAACACCATTGTATGGTTACAACCTACCGATAGCCTCTACCAACCTAAAACTACTAACCTAAATGAACCTTAAAACTTCGAGTGCAAAGATAAGGCGAAAAATAATTCCGTGCAAGCAATTACTCAAAAAATTCATAATTTTTTTAAGTTTTTTTAACATCGAATTAACAAGAGCCGATGCCGCCTGATCGTATAGTGCTTATTTACAGCATGATGAATGCATACGGGCGAATCGCCGCGCCGCACGGCAGAAACGCGATTTTGTTACGCCTCCCCTCCGTTTTACAACTCTACGATCCCGTGACGTATGGCGTACACGACCAGACTCGCGGTGTTTTTACATCCGCTTTTTTCCAGAATATTGGCGCGGTGCTTGTCCACGGTGCGCTTCGAGATGAAGAGACGGTCGGCGATCTCCTGAGTCGAAAATCCCTGACATATAGCCACCAGAATCTCCACCTCGCGGTCGGAGAGTCGGTCCGACTCCGCCACGGCGTCGGCAGCGTCGCCGCCCGCCGCAGCGGAGCGTATCGAACGCGAGAGCGACTCCAGCAGCGATGAGCTGAAATAGGTGCCGCCCGAATATACCGTCTCCACGGCCTCGACCACCTCGTCGAACTCGGAATCCTTGAGCAGGAATCCCTTGGCGCCGCTCGACATCATGCGCGAATAGTAGGCACTGTCGCCGAACATCGACAGCGTTATGATCTTCATATCGGGGTATTCGGCCAGCGCGCGCTCCGCAGTCTCGGCCCCGTTCATCGCGGGCATGTCGTAATCCATGAACACCACGTCGGGGCGCGCCGCGGGCAGCATGGCCAGAAACTCCCCGCCGCTTCCCGCGTCGGCCACCACCTCGAAATCGGGGCGCGACGAAAGCAGCACCTTCAGACCGCGCCTGAAGAGCGAATGATCGTCGACCAGAGCTATGCGTATCATTTCTTTCTCTCCCTTCTGCGCACGGGCCGCGCCTCGGCAATGGCTGCGGGACGTGCGGCCAGACGCGTCGCGCCGCGCACGTTCACCTTCACCGATGCCCCCATGCCCTTGCCTTTCGACGAACGTATGTCGAACTCGCCGTTGAGCGAGTTGATGCGCGAATGTATGTTCGACAACCCCATGCCGCAATCCATCACGGCCTGAGGATCGAAGCCGCGGCCGTTGTCGGTGTACTGCAATTCGAGCATGTCGCCGCCCGACGAGAGCGACAAACGTATCTCGCTGCATCCCGAGTGTTTGAGCGAGTTGGTGATAAGCTCGCACACAACGCGGTACATGATCACCTCGATGTCGGTGTCGTAGCGCTCGCCGCGCAGATTGGTGGCGAACGAGATCTTCACCTTGTGCAGCGCCGTCGAGCGGTCGATGAAGTTCTGTATTCCGCGCGCCAGCCCGAAGTCGCTCAACACGTGCGGCGAGAGGTTGTTCGATATCTCGCGCAACGAATGCAAAGCCTCGTCGACCACATAGAGCGTGTTGTCGAAGATCTCGCGCTGCTCGCGGCTCATGTCGCTGTGCGTGAGGGCCGAAAGCGATATCTTGGCCGACGACAGCAGCGGTCCCAGACCGTCGTGCAGCTCCTTCGAGAAGTTGGCGCGGCTCTTCTCCTCGGTGCGCAGCACGGCGGTAAGGATGCGTCTGTCGGTGAGCTGGCGGTGGCGGTTGAGACGGTCGATGTACACGAACAGCCTGTGCAGGAACACCATGCCCACCGATATGCAGAACGACACGGCTATGTCGAACCACACCATGGTTATCATCGGCACGGGATGGCCGTAATTCATCCACAACTGCAACATGCGCTGCACGGCCAGCACCGTGAATCCCACGAAAAAGAGTATCCAGATGGAGTTGTACTTGGTGACTCTCACCATACGTATGGCGAAATACATGGCAATAAGCTGGATCACAATTGCCAGATAGAGCAGAATGCGGATCATCATAATTTATCGCGTTTAGGGGCTCGCGCCCCGATTTATTACATCGTTCATCGGCAATGCCCTCGGGCACGGCCGTCTTCGGCGGCTCGCGCACTCTGCGCCGACGGGCGGCGGTGCGACCGCATCACTTCAAAATCTTCTCCAAAAGCGGCAGATGGCCGTAACTCGTCATGTCGACTTGCACGGGCACCACCGACACGTAGCCGTTGCTCAATGCCCACTCGTCGGTGTCGTCGGCCTCGGGTTCGAAGTTGGTGTAGCTGCCCGTGAGCGTGAAGCTCTGTTTGCCATCGGGGTGATCCTGACGGGAGAACTCCTCGCGCCAGATTCCGCGGCACTGACGGCACACCCTCACGCCGCGAATGTCGGCGAGCGGCAGATCGGGGATGTTGACGTTCAGGCACAGCGGCCGCGAACAGTCGTCGCCGCGCTCCAACATCGCCGCCGCGATCTCGCGGGCGTAGTGCTGCGCCGCGCCGAAATCGGCGTCGGCATCGTGGTCGGTGAGCGACAGCCCCACCGACGGACAGCCGTAGAAACTGCCCTCGATGGCCGCGCCCATCGTGCCCGAATAGAGTACGTTGACGGTCGAATTGGAGCCGTGGTTTATACCCGACATCACCAGATCGACGCGGCGGCCACCCAGCATATGGTCGAAAGCCACCTTCACGCAGTCGGTCGGCGTACCCGAAAAAGAGTATATCTCCAACCCCTCCTCGCGCTGACGCAGTTCGAGGTATAACGGTTCGAAAATGGTTATGGCCTGACTGCGGCCGCTCTGCGGAGTGGCGGGCGCCACGGCGATCACGTGCCCGAACTCGCGGGCCACCTCTATCGCCGCGGCGAATCCCTTCGCCGTATATCCGTCGTCGTTGGTGACGAAAATAAGTCTGTCGTTCTTCATCTTGCGCTTCGTCGCGAATCCCGCTGCCGATCGTCAGTGTCGGAGTGCGGATTCGCATGTTTTAACTTCTCTCACAAAGATACGAATAAGCGAGGGCAAAAGCAAGCTCGCTTGCATTTTGCCGAGCGGGAGTATCTAAGGCGAAGTCAAAGATACGAATAAGC
>CAYMIH010000036.1:0-22523 GCA_964390585.1 uncultured Alistipes sp. | reverse complement strand
CACCGCTCGAATAATACTTCTCTATCAACGGATAAACCAAACTCTTCGTCAAACGGTCGTATCGCTTATTCTCCATAAATCCATATCCTCCGGTTTTTAGGCTCCCGCCGGAATAGGCACAAAGGTAAATACCTCAAATCTATTGGGCAAGATGCGTCTTAACGGATATTTACAATGTAACCATGCAGAAATCCTTCATCAAGGATTAATTTTGGAATAATTTACGGAAGTCTATAATTGGTTACTTACGGACACCCATTACCTTGTCAAACTCCACTTTCAGGAACCTGACGAACCGTCCGTTCTTCTCACGATTAATCTGATGGAATTGCAGAATACCATAGACCGAATCACGGGATAGCTTGAATTTCTCCATTGCCTCCTTGACGGTGTAGTATTCTGCCTTGCTCTCCTGTTCGGAACTCTTCGAGAGGTCGAAGTGGAGCTTTGAGTAGAATATCTGCCCATGCTCTTTCTTGGAGGGAATGTTGTTCCGATACACTTGCGAACGGATGGCGACACGTGTCATGCCGTACTTCTCCTGAATCTCTTCTGGTGTGTACCATTCAGTAAGGTCGGAATCTACCTCGTATTTGGCAAAGGCAGCATCGATATGTTTCTTGCTGTAATAGTTGAACTGGCGGATTCTCACTTTCGGCACTTTATGTTGCCGAGTGTAAGTCCACACCCATTTGGCGTTGACCTTATATTTTTCCGCAATCTCTTCGGCTGTGTAATACTCGGAGATGTTGAAGTCGTTTTTCGCAACCAGTCGTTCGTAAGGTTTGCTTTTGAGCATTAACTCTATGTCTGCACGCCTTACCAAAGCCATTCTTCCGCTAATTCGGGATGCTCTAAGTTTATCCTCTTTGACTAATTTATAAATATACTGACGGCTCACGCCCATCAATCGGGCAGCCTGCGAAAAAGTGAAATATTCCTGCTTCTCCAAACTGGAGCGCAACTCCTGCATTTCCTGAATGTGGCGCAGTTCCATTTTGCGCTCCTTGATACGATGTTTGTAACCTCGCTTCGAGCATTGAGGGCTACAATAACAGGTCGTTGTTTTCTGTGCAATGAACGGTTTTCCACACCATTGACAAATTCTCTTTACTTCCATATTTCCTATATCATTTTCTCTGTTTTTTAATTTCCCTTTTTGTCTACACATGTAAACCATTGTCAACACACGTCAACTAATGCGTCATTGTGACATTCGGGCTAACCGTGAATTTCTGTCGCGGTAGAAATATGATAGAAAAATATGGATAAAAACCGTTATCTCCAAATACGGACTGGAAAGTGTTAAAAACAGAAAAGTCACTGATACACAGCGACTTTATTCTAAATAGTTATGGTTGCTTATGGCTATTTCCAAGCCATCACTTTCCGATACAGAAACTCGAAAATATAGATTTCAGGATGTCGTCGGAGGTGATTTCGCCCGTGATGGTGCCCAGATGATACATGATCTGACGGATCTCCTCGCTCAAAAGATCGGTCGGCAGCTGCGCCTCCATTGCCGAAAGCGCCGAGTCCAAGGCTTCTCGGGCCATGTGCAATGCGTCGTAATGGCGTCGGTTCGAAACTATTATCTTGCCGTTGTAAGCCGCATCCGTATCGACTGTCGAGCGCAGCGCCGCAAGCAGCTCGTCCATTCCCTCGCCCGTTTTGGCCGAAATGCGTATGGGGGCCGCAGATTCGGATGCGAGAGTGCCTGAATCCGCGGCAGTACCCGCGGCCGTAATTCCCGCATGCAGATCGGATTTGGTTATTACGCGATATATTCGTCTGTTGTCGGACAATTGCGAATCGAACATGCCCGTTTCGTCCGCAAAACGGCCGTCGTCGCTGAGCCACAATATGATGCGGGCTTTGCGCAACGCCTGCTCCGTGCGGCTTATACCCATTCGTTCCAATTTGTCGTCGGTGTTCCGTATTCCCGCTGTGTCGATAAATCGGTATATGAGTCCGTCTATGGTTATCTCGGCCTCTACGGTGTCGCGCGTAGTGCCTTCCATGTCCGACACCATCGCCCGCTCTTCGCCGAGCAATCGGTTGAGTAACGTGCTTTTGCCGACGTTGGGACGCCCTGCTATGACTACCGTCACGCCCTCTTTCATTGCGTTGCCCGCCTCGAACGAATCGGCCAAGGCCGACACTTTGTCGCGTATGCGGCGTAACAGATCGGCGAGCTTGCCGCGGTCGGCGAATTCGACATCCTCTTCCGAGAAATCGAGCTCCAGCTCCAGCAGGGATGCTATATGCAGCAGCTCGTCGCGCAATGCGTGCAATTCGTTCGAGTAACCTCCGCGCATCTGCGTGGCGGCTATGGCGTGCGCGGCGCGCGAATCCGATGCTATTATGTCGGCCACCGCCTCGGCCTGCGACAGGTCCATGCGGCCGTTCATGAATGCGCGTTTCGTAAATTCGCCTGCCTCGGCCGTCCTTGCGCCTCGCGCCGCGAGGAGCGATAGTATGCGTCCGACGACGTATGACGATCCGTGGGCCGATATCTCCACCGAGTCCTCGCCCGTGTACGAATGCGGCGCGCGGAATACCGTGACCAGCACATCGTCTACCACTTCGTCGCCGTCGACGATATTGCCGTAGTGGACGGTCGACGGTGCCGCCTCGGCGAGCGGCCGCCTCCCTCGGAATATGCCGTCGCACAACGATACGGCCTGCGGACCGCTCATGCGTATGATGCATAGCGCGCCGCCCGCGGGGGTGGCGGGAGCCGCGATTGTGTCGTCGCTGCCGATGATTCTCTCCGCCTGCATGCGTCTATCGTTTTTCGATTCTCAGGCGTCGTCCGATGCTGAGTTTGTTGGGATTGGTTATGTTGTTCCAGCGCATGATCTGTGCGGTGGTGACGTGGTAGCGGCGTGCTATGGCGCCCAGCGTGTCGCCCTTCTTTATCGTGTAGTATGTCGTGCCAGTCGTCGCGGCTTTCGCCTTGTCGATGTTGGCGGGATCGAGATACTCTTTCAAATATACCGAATCTTTGGCGAATATCGAATCTTGGTTCATGACGTACTGCGATACGCGATTGGCGGGCAGTATAAGTGTGTAGCTCTTCGTCGTGGCGGGTATTATGTCGAGTTTGTATTGCGGGTTGAGCAGCCGCAGCGTGGCCGAGTCCACATCGATGGTCGATGCCACTTGATCGAGGTGCAACAATCTGTCGACCTGTACCGTATCCACCGCTATGGGCATGGGCGGCTCGGCGCATGTTATGTCGTGCGCGTGATGGTAGGCATAGGCATACGATGCCGCGATGAAGGCGGGCACGTATCCGCGCGTCTCGCGGGGCAGGTGGTCGTATACGTCCCAGAACGATTGCGGGTTGCCGCCCGTGCGCGCTATGGCCTTGTTTACGTTGCCCGGGCCGCAGTTGTATGCGGCTATTGCCAGACTCCAGTCGTTGTACATGTCATAGAGGTTCTTCATGTAGCGGCATGCCGCCTTTGTCGATTTCACGGCGTCGTAACGTTCGTCGACCATCGAATTTATCTCCAGACCGTATGCCTTTGCCGTCGTGGGTATGAATTGCCACAATCCCGCCGCTCCCGCACGCGAGTAGGCTTTGGCTTGCAATGCCGATTCGATTATGGCCATGGCATGCAGTTCGACGGGCAGTCCCGCCTTGAGCAGCTCCTCGTCGATCATCGGGAAGTAGTACTTCGAGAGCGCCAGCACGCGGCTCATCAAGCCCGACGAGTCGGTGTAGCGTTTTATGTACGAGCGTACCAGCGGGTTGTAGGGCAGGTGTATGGGCGATACCATCTTTTTCAGACGCTCGGCGTACAGCGAATCCGACGCGCTGTCGTCGCTCAGATCGGTCGGCTCGCAGATGTAGTCGTTGAAAAAGTTCTGCAACGCGTCGTCCACATGCTGCACACGCAGCATGTGCGCCAGCGAATCCGCCTGCTCAGGAGTGTAGTCTATGTACGACAGTTCGTTACGGGTGTTTCTGTCGCTCTTTTCGCGTTCGTTGCGCTTGCTGCTTAGCAATTGTTCCTCGCGGTCGCGGTATTCGTCCACCACGGCGGCGAGCGAGTCGGCCCTCATGCGTTCGATCGCCAATTGTTGTTTGACGCTCAAGCGTTTGGGCTTTTTCTCCTTGGGCGTTTTTTGGGCGTCGGCCGTCGAGACGAAGAGGATGATCGGCAGTAATGCGAGCAATGTTCTGTTCACTATTGCGGTCATGGTCAGAATTTGATGTTAAGATTGAATCCGAACACGGGGTACGTGCCGTTTACCTGCGAATATTGGTAGTCGAACATCGGTTGCAGGTCTACCGTGAGATCGTCCGACACGTCGAAATCCTTCAGATGGGCGTCCACATGGGCGTCGATGATCTGAAATGCGTATACGGCGGCGGTCAGTATTATGCTCAGGTCGCGATTGCGGCGATACGAGTCGCGAAGGTTTTTCAGATACGTGGCCGAGTATCGACCGTTGAATTCGTCGTGCGATACGCCGTCGGGATAGTTTCCCGGGTTGGCGTCGAAATCGGCGCGCAGGGCATACGCCTTTTTGAAGCGCTGGAATCCGCGGTTGTTCCAATCTATGACATATACCATCGACGCCATTCCGCCTATTACGATGGGCACTTTCCAATAGCTTTTGTTGTATATCTGTCCCGCGCCCGGGCAGATGATCGACAGCGTCGTGGCCTTTTTCACGTCCGACACCTCGTTGGTCGAGTAGTTCACGGCGGCGTCGCCCAGAAAATAGATGTACGACGCGGCGGCCGTCACCCAGAATATCTGACGCTTGGTGTTGGTGCGTATCATGCGGCTCTGCAAGGCGTTCAACTCCTCGGTCCGCGACATGCTCTCGGTCATCATGAGGTCGTATTGCCGTTTGAGCGGACGGTATTTGCTGCCTTCGTGTATCGCCAGACCCAGCGACGCTCCGAGGGTGGAGTAGAGCACGGGCAGTTTCCAATATTGCTTGTTGTATATCTGTCCGTACCCGGGCAGCACGGCCGACGTCCAACATACCTTGGCAAGCGACGACGAGTCGCTGAAGAACGGACGGCGGACCTTCTCGTTGCCATCCTTGTCCAGACGTATTTTGCGGTGTCGTTTCCCGTCGGGACCGCTCTCGACCTCCGTTACCGCTCCGATAGCCGCCGCACGCGTGGCGGAGTCTATGCCCGCCGCCTCGGCTATCGAATCCGCGAGTTCTATGATTACTGAGTCGGCGGCCTCCCGCGCGAGCGAGTCGGTCACGGCCGTTGCGGCGTCGTTTTTCTGCAATACGCCGCCCGATACCACCTGCTTGTTGCCTCGCTTGAGCGTCTGCGCCGCCGACGGAACCGCCGCCGTAAGCAGCGACAACACCGCTGCGGCCCGAAGCAGGGTTTTCATGTTATCTTTGACGTTCGGCTGTATCGATGCCGATCCCCTCTGCTGTTCGCCGACGGCGGCGGGAGTGCGCGAGTCGGAGCGAGCCGCAGTCCGCCGCGTGGGGCGGCGGCGAACTGCCGATATCGCCATGCGATATCGAAAAAAACGCAGTGTATTTCGGCTGCCGAACATTCTTACTTTTTCATATTGCGCAGACGCTCTATCAATGCGTCTATGTCGGCATCGTTCGAGAAGTCTATCACGATTTTGCCTCCGCCGTTCTTCGCGCGCTTTATGTTTATGTTTTGCGAGAAATAGGGCTCCAGCAACTCCACCAGCCGCGAATACGACTCGGGATACTCCTCTTCGTTCTGCCGCTCCTTTTCGGTTTTGTCGGCCATCTTTCGTGCCAGCTCCTCGGTCTGCCGCACCGACAAAGCCTTTTTTATGCAGCGTTTCAGGGCGCGCAGCTGGTCTTCGGGGGCTATTCCCGCTATGGCCTTGGCGTGGCCCATGGTTATGAGGCCCTCTTTCAGTGCGAGCTGCACCTCGCTCGGCAGGTTCAGCAGACGCATGTAGTTCGACACGGTCGAGCGTTTCTTGCCCACGCGGTCGGCCATCTGCTCCTGCGTGAGTCCGCACTCGTCGATCAGGCGCTGCATGCCGAGCGCTATCTCTATGGCGTTGAGGTCCTGACGCTGTATGTTCTCCACCAGCGCCATCGCGTGCAGACTCTCGTCGTCGGCCTCGCGTATGTAGGCGGGCAGCGTTTCGAGCCCCACCATCTGCGATGCGCGCCAACGGCGTTCGCCGCTTATTATCATGTAACGTCCGTCGCCGTCCTTCTTCACCGTTACGGGCTGTATGACGCCCAACTGGCGGATCGAGTCGGCCAGCTCGGCCAGCGCGTCGTCGTCGAACTTCGTTCGCGGCTGCGTGGGGTTGGGGTATATCTGCGAGACGGCTATTTCGGCCATGCGGCTCATGGGCGCGGTCTTCACCTCGATGTTCTCGGTGCCGAATATCGCGTCCAACCCTCGTCCTAAACCTTTCTGTTTCATATCGTCGTTACTGTTTTTTGTTCGTTTTGGTTCGATTCCGCTTGAGCAACTCCTTGGCCAATGTGAGGTAGTTGACCGAACCCGTTGCGGCCGCGTCGTAAAGCATTACGGGTTTCCCGTGCGAGGGAGCCTCGCCGAGACGTATGTTGCGCTGTATGACGGTGTCGAACGTCAGCGGGCCGAAGTGTTCGCGCACCTCGGCGGCCACTTGGTTGTTGAGGCGGTTGCGCATGTACATCGTAAGCACGAAGCCCTCTATTTCGAGCGACGGGTTCAGGCCGCTTTTCACTATCTTGATCGTATTGAGCAGTTTGCTCAACCCCTCCAGTGCGAGATATTCGCACTGCACGGGAATCAGCACCGAATCGGCGGCCGTGAGTATGTTCACGGTGGTGTATCCCAGCGATGGCGAGCAGTCGATGAACACGTAGTCGTAGTTGTCGCGCACGCTGTCGACTATGCCTTTTATCACTTTGTGGGCATTTTCCATTTTCGGAAGTTCGGTGTCGGCGGCCACCAGATCGATGCTCGACGGCAGCAGCGAGAGATTTTTCACGTCCGAACTGCGCAATATCACCTCCTCGGCACGTTTTTCGCCCACGATGCATTCGTAAATGCCGTCGAGATCTATGTCGAATCCGAGTCCCGACGTGGCGTTGGCCTGCGGATCGGCATCGAGCAGCAGCACTTTTTTGCCGAGCAGCGCGAGCGATGCCGCGAGATTGATGGCCGTGGTGGTCTTCCCCACGCCGCCTTTCTGATTTGCTAAAGCTATTACTTTCGACATAGTTTTTCGACTTCGGTGAATGTTAAGCGTTTAATGCGATCGGTCCCGCTCGGGCTCGGGGTGCGGATCGCGGCCGCGAGCAGGATATAATCGGACAAAATTAATGAAATTAAATCAAATAAAACAACGGTTGCCGAAAAATGATTAACTTTGCCAATCGGCCTTTCGGGCCGCAATCGATGGTATTATGACGGAAGACATTAAAAACGAGAATGAAAAAGCCGCTTCCGCCGCGGCTTCCGACAATGACGGCCTGCCGGCATCGAAGAAGAGGCCCGCGTGGTGGGACGTGGCCGTCGTGCTGTTGCTGTTCGCTTTGTCGCAGGGCGCGGCCGTGGTCGTATGCCGTTTGCTCGGCATCGAGGGGGCCGACATGGATCTCCCGCGCGGGGACGACGAAGCCGAAGCTGCCGCCTACGTGCAGGGACGATATGTGGCCGTCATGTATTTCGTCTCGATGCTGTTCTGCCTGCCGCTATTGTGGTATTACAAGAGTCTGCGCGGGTGGAATGTCCGCTTGTCGTTCCGCGCCCCCGGGTGGGCGTCGCCTTTTCGGCTTTTGTGCGGTTATGTCCTGCTGTGGTGCATGACCGTCGCGGCCGAGCCTCTTACGACGCGGCTTTCGGGCAACCAATCGATGCTCGGCGGCGGAGGGTGGCTGTTGGTCTCGGCGGCGATTCTGGCCCCTGTTTTCGAAGAGACCGTGTTCCGAGGTTATATTGCGGGCGCCCTGCGCGCCGCTTACGGAGGCGTGGCGGCATGGATATGGTCGGCTTTGATCTTCGGGGCGGTACATGTCGTTCCGTCGGTTGCGGTCAATGCCGCTCTGTGCGGTCTCGTGCTCGGATTCTACTATCTGCGTTACCGTTCGCTGGTGCTGGTGATACTTCTCCATGCCATGAACAACATCACGGCCTGCTTTCTGCGTACTGTCGGGATGGACGACACGACCGTGCGCGAAGCCGTCGGCGGAGGCTCTGCCTATGCGATAATCTATGCGGTGTGCGCTACGGTGTGCGTTATGTCCGTCGTGCGCATGTTCCGACTCCTCCGACGTCAGGACGATCGATAATTGTCGGGTGATGAAGTAATAATCTCGGTGAGTTATACGTTAATTCGACGTAAATAACTATCTTTGTCGAAATATTATGCGTCGATTCGTAAAAATATCGCTTCTTGCCGCCGCCGTGTCGGTTGCCGCCTGCCGAGAGTTTCCCGACTATATGGCGAGTGATGCGACGATTGCGCGCGTGGGTCGTAAGGAGCTTAAGTACAGCGATATCGCCGAGGCGATACCCTCCAATGTTTCGGGGGCCGACAGCATATCGTTCGTGAAACTTTACGTCGACAAATGGTTCGTGCGGCAATTGAAGTTAGAGGAGGCCGACCGTCTGTTCTCGGGGTCCGAGAAGGATATCGAGAAGTTGGTGGAGGATTACCGCCAGTCGCTGCTCATGCGCAAGGTCGACCAGCACTATGTCGACGAGCAGATGAACACCGACTTTACGGACAAGGACATAGCCGATTATTACAATACGCACAAGTCGGATTTCATCCTCGACCGTACTCTGGTCCGCGGCCGCATATTGCGTTTCGACGCCTCGTACCGTCAGAGCAAGACCCTCATGGAGCAGATGCGTGCGGCGGCCTCGTCGCAGACGGCGGCCAAGACCTTCTCCGACGTTTGCGAGAAGAACGATTTTCTGCTCATCGACAATCGGGCCGAGTGGGTGAATTTCGCCGATTTTCTGTCCAACTTGCCCACCACGCGTTCGCAGGACTATACGTCGCTGCTGGACAAGACGGGCATACAGGAGATGAAGGCCAACGATGCGCGTTACTACTTCGATTTCACTTCGGTGTGTCGCAAGGGAAACGTGGCTCCGCTGGAGATGGTGTCGGACAATATCCGCCTCATACTGCTTACGCAGCGTCGCAGCGAGATAATCAAGGCGCACGAGGAGCAGATCGTGTCGGAGGCGATGGAGAGCGGGCATGCCCGCCTTTACAAGGAGGCTGCCGATACCCGGACCGACGCGACCTCCCGAGAGTGAGACGCATGTGAAACGAAATATACAGGTAATTATATATTATGTTTAGGAATAAGTCTTTGATTGCGGTGTCGACGGCGGTTATCCTGCTGGCGGCGAGTGCGCTTACGGCGCAGAAGCGGCAAGTGATGCTCGATCGCGTGGTGGCCGTGGTGGGCGGATCGGCAATTCTCTACTCCGAAGTGGAGGATTACGCCAATCAGCTCGTCGAACATCGGCGCTCGCAGGGTTTTACATCCGATCGCGATCCCATGAACGAGGGTCTGGAGATGCTCATGAAGCAGAAACTGCTTTACAGTCAGGCTCTCATCGACTCCATAACGCTCAACGGCGACGTCAATTCGGGTGTCGAGGAGCAGTTGCAGATGATGATCGCCGAGGAGGGTTCGATTGCCGAGCTGGAGGCCAAGCAGCACATGGCCATATTCAATTTCCGCGAACTTTTGCGCCAGCGCGTCACCGAGCAGGAGTATGCCCGTTCGATGCAGGGCGAAGTGGTGAGCGGCGTCACGATTACCCCGGGCGAGGTCGAGCGCTATTATAACGAGCTTTCGAAAGACGAGTTGCCGTTGATCCCCGAACAGTACGTCTATGCCCAGATCGTGAGATACCCTTCGTCGCAGGCCGAAGCCAAGCAGCGAGCCAAGGAGCGTCTGCTGGAGATGCGCGAGCGTATCATTTCGGGCAAGTCGACGCTTCCCGTGCTGGCGCGCCTCTATTCGGTCGACCCGGGATCGGCCATGAACGGCGGCGAGTACCCCCCGGGACCTTTGTCGCAGTGGACCAAGCCTTTCGGCGACGCATTGGCGACGCTTAAGCCGGGCCAGTTGTCGGAGGTGGTGGAGACCGAGTACGGATTCCACATCATCGAGCTTATCGACGAGCCCAAGAACGGCATGTACCATTGCCGCCACATACTCATCAAGCCCACGTATACGACCGACGAGTTGATCGAGCCCACGAAATTCCTCGACAGCGTGTCGCTGCTCATACGCTCCGACTCGATAACCTTCGAGGAGGCCGCCATGAAGTTCTCGGAGGACGACCTCACCAAGATGAACGGCGGTCTGGTGTCTAATCACGACGTGTTGATGAGCAACCCTAACTACTCCAACGTGAAATATACGGTCACCAAGTTCCGCCGCGAGGATTTCGGCGATGGCAAGAGCCTCAGGGACTATATGGCCATTTCGCAGATGAAGGTCGGCGATGTGTCGAGCGCATATCAGTCGGAGGACCTCAAGGGCGACGATCTGAGCAAGATCATCAAACTGCTGGAGATCATCCCCACCCATCCCGCGTCGTTGGTCGACGACTACCTGACGCTCGAAGAGATGGCTTTGGAGGCCAAGCAGGAGAAGGTGTTCGACGACTGGATGCGGAAGAAGATCGACGGACTCTACGTCTACATCGATCCCGAGTTCCGCGACGGCGAGTTCCAGTACGACAATTGGGTCAAGTAACTTTCGGGAGTAAAGAGGGAGGGCTCAGGTGCGTCGCGTAATATCCGTCATATCCGTTGCGCTGGTGTTCGGCGGCATTCTGTTCGCTCAGGAGGCGAGCATCCGCAATGCCGCGGCGACGGACGGTGCCGCGGCGGTCGAAACCGTCCGCGCGCAGCGCGACAGCGCTCGGCAGCAGCGCGGCGAGACTCCGCCGCGTCGCAGGATCGACTTCAAGGCCGATGTGATGCGCAGGGACGGAGGCGACAGCATAATCCATTTCGTGGGCAATTTCGCCGCGCATCACAACGGCGCGGTGATCTCGTGCGACAGTTCGGTGCGTTACAGCGACACCCGATGGGGATTCTTCGGACGCGTCATCATCAATCAGGATTCGGTCTATATCTACGGCGACAGTGCGCTGTACGACGGCGAGAGCTGTCTGGCCGAGGTGTACGCCCCCATCGTGAAGGTGGTCGACGGCGACGCTCTGCTCTATACCTATAATTTCAGTTTCAATACCGAGGAGAAGATCGGCCGATATACGGGCGGCGGCGTGTTGGTGCACGACGACGATATCATGGAGTCGCTGCGCGGATATTACTACGCCGACACTCACGAAGTGATCTGCGTCGACGAGGTGGAGCTTCACGGCGCCGACTACGACATGAAGAGCGACTCGGTGATATACAACTCCGAGACCGACATGGCCCGTTTTTTCGCGGGCAGCGAGATCTGGAACGCCGACGGCGACTATCTGTGCGCCGACGAAGGGATGTACGACAAGGCTCGCGATCTCTATACGGTCACGCGCAACGGCTACATACTCACCCCCGAGCGGGAGGTGTGGGGCGACACTCTCTCTTATTTCCGTTCGTCGGGGCATGTGGTTGGGCGCCGCAACATCCAGATGGACGATTTCGAGAACAAGATGCTGGCCTTCGGCGACTTCGCGGAGTATTGGTCCGAGGCGGGCAATGCCGTGCTCACGTGCGATCCGTCGGTGGTGGGGTACGATACCGAGAAGAGCGATTCGGTCTTTCTGCGCGCCGATTCGATGCTGCTGTTCACCGTGTCGCGTTTCGCGTCGGCCGAACCCGCCGATTCTGTGGCGGCGGATGTGCCCGCGGCCGAGCACTCGGACATTGTTCGCAACGAACCCGCTCCCGTCCGTCCGACCGACGCGACGCAGAGTGTCGCGCAGAATGCCGTGCAGAGCAGCGACGATAATATCGACTTCTACGACGATGACGACGAGGAAGCCGCCGACAGCGTGCGGCGCGACTCCGTCGTGCTGCCCACCGCAAAGGAGCTGAAAGCCTTGGAGCGCGAGCGTATCCGCAAGGCGAAAGACTCGGTGAAGCGGGTGAAGGCCGCCGAGCGCAAGAAGCGCCTCGATTCCATAGCCGTGGTGCGTCAGGCCAAAGCGACGGCACAGCTTGAGCGTGCGCGGGCCAAGGAGTTGGAGCGCGCGTCGAAAGATTCCATTAAGCGCGCCGTATTGCGGGAACGCATGCTGCGTCGCGGCGGCGATGTTTCGGCTCTCGATTCGCTGGACAGTCTGGCGAGCGTGCGTAACGACTCGCTGCGGCACGGACACGGGGCGGGGCACGACATCGGAACGCGGGCCGAGGAAAACGAAGACAGCATAGCCCTTGCCGAGGCGCGTGCCATGAACGAAGACCTGATACCGACGGATACCGCGCGCATCGACAGTGTCTACCGTCTGGTGAAAGCCTACCGCAACGTCCGCATGTACCGTACCGACGCGCAGATGGCGTGCGACTCGATGGTGAGCGTCTCGACCGACTCGATCATACATCTGTATATCGATCCCGTTATGTGGAACAACTCCAACCAGATCGCATCCGACGAGGTGGACGTGTTCACCCGCAACCGCCAAATCGAGCGCGCCGAGTTTATCGGCTCGCCCATCATGGTTTCGGAGATCGACTCCACATATTACAATCAGGTGGCGGGCAAGGTGATGATAGCCTACTTCCGCAACAACGACATCTATCGCAACGATGTGAACGGCAACGTGCAGACCATCTATTTCCAGCGCGAGGACGACGATCTGCCCGACGTGACGCAGATGATATATCTCGAAAGCGCCTCGGCGTCGTTCTACATCGAGGACAAGGAGCTCGTGGGCATGACATATCGTAACGACGTGCCGTTCAAGCTCTATCCCATAGCTCAGATTCCGCCCACGCAGGAGATGCGTTTGCGCAATTTCAAGTGGGTGCCCTCGTTGCGGCCCACGCGCGAATCGATCTTCAACCGCACGATACGTCCTTCGATCCGCGAGGAGCGGCGATTGCGCGAACGTCCGACTTTCGACATCGTGGAGCGCATGGACCGCTACAAGGAGCGCCTGCTGCGCAGCGGCGAATGGATCGACCGCGAGGACGAACTCTCTCCCGAGCTCATCGAGTGGCGCAATACCCGCGAGCCGTAGGCGGCCGTATGCCTGCGGCCCGTGACCGCATTTGCAAATCCTGTTCTCATCCGAATCCCTTTCTCTAAGCGGTGTCGGCCTCTCGGCCGACATTCTCGGCTTTTATCCTCCTCCGTAGCTTTTTCATGACATGTATTGAACGGCTGCTACCATATATAAGTAATATACTATTTTGCCGTCGCTACATATGTGCTATAAAAAAAAATGCTAAAATTTTACTACTTTGTGTTGCATAATAGTTTTGGAGTGTTTATATTTGCGTCGTGAAAATAGATATAAACATCTGCAATATGAAAAAGCTTTACTCTTTTATTGTTCTGGCCGCTGTCGCATTCGCGACGGCAGCCGATGCCGCGCAGCTTGCGGGACGTTCGGCGGGCGATGTCCGCGGCCGTGTTATCGACCGAAGCGGCGGGGCGGTGGGATATGCCACCGTGGTCGCCATGTCGGATGGTTCGCAGGCGGCGGGTACGACGAGCGACGATAACGGCCGCTTCGTGATGAAGCTGCCGCGCGGCGAATACAAGGTGTCGGTCGACTTCGTGGGTTACGAGAGTGCCGAGCGCACGATAAGCGTGGGCGACGGCGAGGTCGACATGGGCGACATAGTGTTGAAGGAGTCCTCGACCGAGATAGGCGAAGTGGTGGTGTCGGCGCAGATGATCCGCCGCGAGGCCGACCGCTTCGTGGTCGACGTGGCCAACTCGGCGGGTGCCATAGGCAAGGACGGCACCGACCTGCTGCGGCAGTCGCCCGGGGTGTGGGTCGACGACGACAAGATCGCGGTGAACGGCGCGAGCGGCACCAAGGTATACATCAACGACCGCGAGGTGCGTCTCTCGGGCGAGGAGCTGGTGCAGTACGTGCGCAACCTGCGTGCCGAGGATATAGCCAAGATCGAGGTGATCCCGCAGACGGGCGCCGACCACGACGCCGATTCGTCGGGCGGAGCGATCAAGATCACGCTCAAACGCCGCCTCGACAACGGCGTGATGGGGTCGGTGAGGATGTACACGCAGCACAACGGCATGGGATCGTCGTACGATCCGTCGGCCTCGATCAACTACCATGCGGGGCGTTTCGATCTGTCGGCCTCGGGGTGGTACAGCAATTCGTCGAATAAATCGATCGTGAACGAGAATACCGTGTATAACGCCACCGACGCCGTAATGAGTGCCATGTCGACCGACCGCAGCGACGAGAGCGACGGCGGCGCGAGCGTGTCGGCGGTGGCCGAGATCGATCCGCGCCACAGCGTGGGCGCCTCGTTCGACTACTGGCGCTGGAACGACGGCAACGTCACCGATTCGCATACGTCGTACGAAGCCGCGGGGTCCGACCGTCTGAGCAAGAGCCTCTACGACCACTTCGACAAGCGCGAGAACTTCTCCGCCACGTTCAACTACATAATGAAGATCGACACGCTGGGCTCTACCTTCAAGCTCATCGGCGACTACACGCAGCGCGATACCGAAGCGGGCACCGACAACTCGTCGCGTATTACCGAGTCGGGCGCGACAGCCGATTCGCTCTACTTCGACCGTACCAATTCGCTGTTCCGCGTGGCCACGGCCACGGCAGCCCTCGACAAGAGGCTTTCGCAGCACTGGACCCTGCGCACGGGCGCCAAATACACCTACAACGAGATAAACGCCGACGCGCGTTACCGCTGGCTCGACGACGGCGCGTGGGTGCCCTCGGTGGCCGACGACTACGACATAGCCTACACCGAGAACATAGGCGCGATCTACGCCGTGGCTTCGATGAACTACGGCCGCTGGAGCGTGGTGGCGGGCCTGCGCGGCGAGTACACTTTCACCGAGGGCAAGGGCGCCGACATCGACCGCGACTACTTCTCGCTTTTCCCCAATGCCAACGTCTCGTTCCGCCTCGACAAGGAGGGCCGTCACTCGCTGGTGGCGCAGTATTCGCGCACCATCTCGCGCCCCGGGTTCTGGAGCCTCACGCCCAACAGAATGCAGGTGTCGGACTACACCTACCAGACGGGCAATCCCATGCTCGACCCCTCCTATGTGAACACCTGTTCGCTCACGGCCGTGCTGGCTTGCAAATACAGCGTGACGCTGAGCGCCAGCTTGCAGAACGATGCCATACAGCAGCTGGTGGTGGTCGACGAGGACGATCCGCGCATGCTGAACCTCACGTGGGAGAATCTGCCCAAGCAATATTTCTACAACCTTTCGGTCAATCTACCTTTCACCGTCACCGAGTGGTGGGACTGGAACGTGTCGCTGAGCGGCATGGCCTATCAGCAGCAGCTGACCTCGTCGTCGCCCGTGACGAACCATACCGTGGCGCGGTGGTCGACGCAGATGAGTTTCAAACTCCCTCTGTCGTTCTTCGCCGACGTGGATTACAACGGTATGACCGATATGGTGATGAGCAATGCCAAGGTCAAGGGGCAGCACCGCATGAACGTCACACTGAAGAAGAAGTTCGGCGATTCGTGGACCGTCACGTGCGCCCTGCGCAATATCATTCCGCTTGATCAGAATCTGTCGTTCGAGCAGCCCGACTTCGTGCGCCGCGTGGATGTCAAGCAGTTCTATTCCGACATGAGCGTGCGCGTGGGCGTGTCGTGGAACTTCAAGAGCGGCAAGGCGTTCCGACAGAAGAGCGTCGAGAGCGGCTCGGCCGACGAGGCGTCGCGACTCTGACCGATACGAACAAAGGCCCTAACCAAGCAAAATCATAAAGTAATCGGGTATTATCCGCTTTCGGCTTGTAATGGCGAAGCTGCGGCTCGCGCGGCTCTGAGGAGCCGCAAAATACGGCAAGTATAAATCGGATAGTTCCGAGGTAATCTAAGGAGATCCGCCCCGAATCCGTTAAGGAATCGGGGCGGGTCGTTTTATTGCCGTGACGCGGGCCTGATCTTGGCTGCCCGAAAATCGGAGCATTACGGGATCGCGTCGTACGGTTCGCCGTCGGCGGCAGGAATGCGCGAACCTCGGGTGAGCAGCAGTCCGCCGCGTGGGGCGGCGGCGAACTGCCGACATCGCACGCGATGTCGATATATCAACCAAAACAGTCGAAAGCGTATTTTGCCGATTGGGCTGCCGCTCGCCGCGGGGGAATCAGAATCGGCCCGGGCCTCCGCCGCCCATGCGTGCGGAGCCTCCTCCGAATCCTTCGGGTCCGCCTCCCGGGCCTCCGTTGCGGCGGAAATCGCCGTTGTTGCGGCGCACTCCGCTCTCGTCTATCGTCTCGCCCTTGCGGGTCTGTCCGTAGCGGCGCAGGTTGTACGAGAACTTCACGCCGTAGTAGCGGCCTATGACGCTGCTGCGCGAGTTCTGCATGTAGAGCGAGTTCCACGAACGGTTGAAGCCCGTGTTCTGGTTGAATACGTCGTTGGCTATGAGCTGCACCTCGCCCAGTTTCTTGAGCACCTTCATGCCGATGCCGAAGTTGCAGATGAATTCGGTGTTGTCGAGATTGCGGTTATTGTCGCTCAGGCCCACGTACTGGCTGTAACGTCCGTTGGCGTGGAGCGTGAGGCCGAATCCGAATACCACGCGGATGTTGGCGTTGGCCGAGTGGCGCAGATATTCGTTGTCGCCGTTCTTCGACATGGTGTTGGTCACCTTGCTGTACTGCGGCGAGTAGTGGAAGTTGAAATCCACATACTGGCTGAAGTTGCTGCTCAGCGAGGCGCCGCCGCCCGTGTTGAACTGGCGCGAGTGGTTCACCACGCCGTTTAGGATCGAGGGCGATTGGCCGTACGAGGCGTTGGCGTAGATGTTGAAGTTGCAGCCCATGAAGTTGAGGGGGAATCCGTACGATATGCCTCCGCGATAGCTCCAGCTGCCCGATATGTTGACGGGTTTGCGGAACTGTCCCGTGGGCGAGAGCGTGGTGAGCAGCTCGCCGTCGGGGCTGTATACCTCATACCCGGGCTGGTTCATCACCACCGAGTCCACTATATCTTTCTGGTTCTTCGATCCGCCTATGTCGATCGAGAAGGTGGTGCCTTTCTCTATGCCCGAGTGTATGTAGCCCAAGTTGAGACGGTGCGAGTACGACGGACGCAGATGGGGGTTACCCGAGTAGATGTTGTTCACGTTCGATATGTCGACCACGTCCTGCAACTGGTTGACCGAGGGGTTCGACGTGCTCGAATTGATGCGCAGCGAGAGGCGGTTCTCCATGTTGAGCTTTATGCGGCTCATGAACGAGTAGGTGATGTTGTCGAACTTCTTCTCGGGCAGCACGTACACGGCGGGATATTCGCGGTCGCTGTTCATCGACACGTTCTGGTAGGTCACCTGACCCGATACCGAGGTTCCCTCCTTGCCGTAGCGGAATCCCGGGCCCACGCGCTGCGTGAGGTACGAGGTGTTGTTGCGGTTCGAGTATTCGGGGCTTATATTCTCCTCGAACTCTTCGGTTTCGAAGTTGTAGAGGTGCGTCAGACGGTCGGCGTTCGAGTAGCGGTATCCGACGTTGTAGCCTATGGTCACCTGCGCCTGCTTGCCGACGGGTTCGGCGTAGGTGATGCCGCCGTTGAGGTGGTAGTTGTAGTTGTCGGCGTTCGAACGCTGGCGTATGAAGTTGTCCACGGCTTTCTCTGAGTAGTTCTCGCTGCCCGAATCGTTGGTCGAGTAGTCGGCGCTGAAGTTGATGTGTATGGTGCGGCCCGCTTTCTCGCCCAGACGTGCGAAGTAGTTGCCGTTGATACCCGTGTTGAGCGAGTTGTTGTCGCCCATGTTCCAGTTCGACAGGGTGATGGGGTTGATGCCGCTGATGGGGTAGTAGTCGTTCTCCGACGATCCGTCCGAGTCGTTGCCGCTCATCGAGAACTGCGCGCGGATCATCAGGCGCTGGCGCTGGCTTATGCGGTCCTCGAAACGCACGTCGAAATTGTGGCCGTTGCCCTTGCTGTGCGAGCGGCTGTTCGACTCGTAGTGTTCGTATATGTCGTCCGCGCCCGATGCGATCTGCTCCTCGGTGAGGAAGTAATCGCGCTGGGTCCAGCTGTAATTCTTGTTGTTGTTGGTATTGTAGCCGTAGCTGCCTTCGAGCTTTATGCGGTCCTGCTCGCCCCACGAATTGATGTAGTTCAGACCCGCGTAGGCCATCCTCGACTGGCTGTTGCCGTTCATGTTGTTGGCCGAGAAGCGGAGGGTGGTCTTCGACTTCTCGCGGAAGAGGTTGAGGTTGCCGTCCGTCGATCCGTAGTGCTGCGTGTCGTCGTTCTTGCGCGGTTCGAAAGCGTATTGGGCGTTCATCTTGCCGAATACGGCGGTCTTCATCTTGTTATGGGTGACGATGTTTATGGCTTTGTAGCTGTTGCCGTCGTCGATACCCGAAAATTCGGCCTGATCGCTCAGCTTGTCGAACACCTCGACCGCTTTCACCGCCTCGGCGGGCAGGGTCTTGATGGCCGTGGCCACGTCGTTGCCGAAAAATTCGCGGCCGTCGATGAGTATCTTTTGTACTGTTTCGCCCTGCGCCTCGACGGTGCCGCCGTTGACGGTTATGCCGGGCATCTTGGCCAGCAGTTCGTCGGTGTCGGCATCGGGCATGACCTTGTATGCTGCCGCGTTGTAGACTATGGTGTCGCCGTTGATGGTGGTGCGCACGGCCTGCGTGGTAACGCTCACGGCGTCGATCTGCTTGGCATCCTCCTCCATCACCCATGCGGGCATGTCGAGGGTCTTGCCGCCCGCAACCGATATCATCTGCACGCTGTCCTTATAGCCGAGCGACGACGTCGATATCCTGTATTTGCCTTCGGGAACCGACTTGAATTGGAAAGCGCCGCGGATTGCCGTGGTGGTGTATTTCTTCTGGAGCGTGTCGCGCATCGACGTGAGTTCGAGTACGGCGCCCACTATTCCCTCCTTTTGTTGGTCGATGACGGTTCCGTTGATCGTACCTTTCGATTGCGCGAAGATTGAGACTGTCGACAGCGAAAGCAGGAAGCAGAGTACAATTTTTCTCATTTCTTAGTCGTTTAGTTGTGGTAATGCGGGTTGATTCTGTGTCAAAATTAATCAATTTTATTATTATTTCCATTCATGGCATGGTGAAACGCCCAAATAGGGTGGTAAACCGTCTTGTTCTCGGGGGCGAACGCGAAATATGATCGGTCGGGAAACGAAAAAATGGGATATTATCCGATTTGGGCTTGCAATCGCGAGGCGCAGACTGCGGAGCGAGCGAAGAGCGAGCCTCCGCGCGGCGAGGCTGCGGCTCGCGCGGCTCCGAGGAGCCGCAAAACAGCAGGATCAAATACGGTAAGCCTAAATCGGACGGTTCCTAAAAATTTTGCTACATTTGCGGCTTTCCGCGTTCGGCGGCCAACGCCGCGTGGCGAGTCGCACGACTTCGCGGGGATACTTTCACTTTTCAAATTTTACAACCATGAATAAAAACGTGATATCATCGTCCGATGCCGTCCTGCGGCGTGCCCGCGCGGTGTTGGAATCGAGCGGCATCCGCGAGGCGTGGCGGGCCGCGGGGGCCGAAGTGAACGTGGTCGGCTCCATGCGCATGGGGCTTATGGCCGTGCATCGCGACATCGACCTGCATGTATACTCCTCGCCGCTCACCGTCGAGAGCAGCTTCGCGGCCGTGGCGCGCATCGCCCGCCGCGCCGAAGCGGGGCTTATATGCTGCCGCAACCTTATCGACACGCCAGAACGCTGCATCGAGTGGCACATGGAGTGGACTGCTTCCGACGGCGAGGAGTGGAAGATCGACATGATACATATCGAGTCGGGATCGCGCTACGACGGCTTTTTCGAGCGCGTGGCCGACCGTATCGCGGATGTCATGACGCCCGAGCAGCGTGAGACGATCCTTCGCCTGAAATACGCCGCTTCCGACGACGAGCCCATAGCGGGCATAGAGTTTTACCGCGCCGTGATCGAAGGCGGCGTGCGCGACATGGAGGGGCTTCGCCGCTGGCGCGCCGAACATCCCGCCGACGGGGTGACCGAATGGATGCCCTGACGCGGGGAGTGCGGATGCCTCGCGCTGTCCGAACGAAAAAATGCGATCCGAAGATACCGAACTGAATAAATCCGTATATTTGCAATGATTCCCGTCGTCGGCGGGAATCGTGAACCCGAAACTTCAATTCATTGGCAATATGATTTCATCAAAAGGATTTCTCGCTGCGGTCGCGGCCTCGTGCATGGCCCTGACGGCAGCGGCGCAGGGCGAGGTCGACGATTATCGTCGTGCGTTCGACGCTCCGCGTCGTTTTTCGTGGGACAAGGTGACGGGCACCGCGAGCGGTGCGGTGTGGACCGAGCAGGGCGACAAGTTCTACTATCGCTCGCATACCGCCGAGGGCGACATCTACCGCGTGGTGGACGTCGCGACGAAGAGCCGATCGGACTACAAGACCATCGAGGAGGTGCGTGCGGCGCTGGGGCTTCCCGAACCCGAGGAGCGTCGGCCGCGCGGTCCGCACGCCCCTGCCAAGCATTGGATGGTGACCGATCCCGAGACCGAGGGCGGTCCCGTGCGAAGCCCCGACGGCAAGTCGGAGGCCTTCGTGAAGAACCATAATATATATGTGCGCGACGTGGAGAGCGGCAAGGAGCGCGCCGTGACCTTCGACGGCGGCATGGGATTCTACTATTCGGTCTACATGAACTGGTCGCCCGACAGCCGCCGCATCGCGGCGAGCAAGCTGCGCCGCGCCGAGAAGCACTACGTCAGCTTCGTGGAGTCGTCGCCCGCCGACCAACTCCAGCCCAAGCTCCACACGATGGAGTATTGCAAGCCGGGCGACGACGTGGACTATCGCGAGCCGCGTATCGTCGACGTCGCCACGGGCGAGACTTTCGCCCCCGCCACCGATCTGTTCGCCCACCAGTACAGTCTGAGCCATCCCTATTGGCTGGGCGACGACAGCGACAAGATCTATTTCGAGTACAACGAGCGCGGCCACAAGGTCTACCGCCTGCTGGAGTACTCGGCTTCGACGGGCGAGGTGCGCCCCGTGGTGGAGGAGACGAGCGATAAATTCGTGAATTACAGCCGTCTGTGGCGCCGATATATCGACGGCGGCAAGAAGTTGCTGTGGACGAGCGAGCGCGACAACCACAACCATATCTACCTCTACGACGTGGCCTCGGGCAGGGTGGAGCGTCAGATCACCTCGGGCGAGTGGTATGTGCGCGGCATCGATCGCGTCGACGAGGAGCAGGGTGTGATCTGGTTCACCGCCAGCGGCATGAACCGTCGGGAGGATCCCTATCTGGTGCATTGGTACCGCATCGGTCTCGACGGCCGCGACATGGTGTGCCTCACCCCCGAGGAGGGCGAGCACTCGGTGGTCTTCTCGCCCGACCGCCGCTATCTGGTCGACACCTACTCCAAGGCCGACATGCCTCCCGTGACGGAGCTGCGCGACGGCCGCACGGGCAAGCTCGTGATGAAGCTGGAGACGGCCGACATCTCGGCGCTGGAGGCCGAGGGGTGGCGCATGCCCGAGGTGTTCGCCGCTGCGGGCCGCGACGGCAAGACGCTGATGTGGGGACTCATACAGCGCCCGTCGAACTTCGATCCGTCGAAGAGCTATCCCGTTATCGAGTACATCTACTCGGGCCCGGGAAGCGCCTACGTGCCCAAGACTTTCATGCCCTACAACTGGAACATGACCTCGCTGGCCGAGTTGGGCTTCATCGTGGTGCAGCTGGATGCCATGGGCACCAGCTTCCGTTCAAAGGAGTTCGAGGAGGTATGCTACAAGAACCTGAAAGATGCGGGCCTGCCCGACCGCATGGCGTGGATACGCGCCGCGGCCGCGAAGTATCCCTACATGGATATCGACCGCGTGGGCATCTACGGCTGCTCGGCGGGCGGTCAGGAGAGCACCGCGGCGGTGTTGCAGTACCCCGATTTCTACAAGGCGGCTTACAGCGCGTGCGGATGCCACGACAACCGCATGGACAAGATATGGTGGAACGAGCAGTGGATGGGCTATCCCGTCGACGAGTCGTATGCCGCGAGCAGCAATGTCGAGATGGCGCACCTGCTCCGCCGCCCGCTGATGCTGGTGGTGGGCGAGATGGACGACAATGTCGATCCCGCCAGCACCATGCAGGTGGTGAACGCCTTGATAAAGGCGGGCAAGGATTTCGAGTTGGTGGTGCTCCCGGGCGAACGCCACACGATGGGCGGCACGTTCGGCGACCACAAGCGTTACGACTTCTTCGTGCGTACGCTCATGCACAAGTTCGCGCCCGACTGGAGCGAGTTCGAGCAGGAGTAGCGGGGCGGGCCGAGTGCTGTTGTATGATATTTATCTTCGGCGGCTGCGGGGGTCGCGCTTTGCGCGAGCCGCCGAAGATAACGCCGCGGCGCGGCGTAGTTTTCGATG
>CAYMIH010000035.1:10216-22761 GCA_964390585.1 uncultured Alistipes sp. | reverse complement strand
AAATGCGACTCTTTAGAGTTGTTCGGGCCGCGGGCGGCTGTTCGCCGACGGCGGCGTGAATGCGATAGCAGTCCGCCGCAGTGGGGCGGCGGCGAACTGCGCGGTTCAAAGAACCGCAATAATTCACACGCGCCTGCCCTATCCGCGGCAGAAGCGAAATACGTCATGCCATCGAGCCGTAAGGCGAGGATTGGCATCGCTAACGGGAGGCTTTCGGTAGGGATTCCAATCATTTCGCTGTTTTGCAAAACAGCGAAATGTGGAATGACATGGATGTTTTCCGAATTTTGGCTCGCCGCTTGCCAACGGGCGGACTTCGGATAAAATTTATCTTCGGCGGCTACGGGGTCGCACCAAAGGTGCGAGCCGCCGAAGATAACGCCGCGCTGCGACGTGGTTGTTCGGATCGCAGCCTGCGGAGGCCGCGAACGAGTGCAGAACGAGTTGCGGGCCTCCGCGCGGCAGAGGCTGCGGCCCGCGCAGTTCTCCGAACTGCAACACACTGCGTATCGAGCCGTAAGGCGAGGATTGGCATCGCTAACGGGAGGCTTTCGGTAGAGATTCCAATCATTTTCCTTTCTCTGAAAGAAAAATGTGGAATGACGTAGGAGGTATTCAGGCTTGGGCGGCTGTTCGCCGACGGCGGCGTGAATGCGATAGCAGTCCGCCGCAGTGGGACGGCGGCGAGCTGCGCGGTTCAAAGAACCGCAATAATTCACACGCACCTGCCCTACCCGCGGCAGAACCGCGTATCCGTCATGCCACCTCGCCGCGAGGCGGGAAAACGTCTGCGAAACGAATCATTTTGCAACTCTTGCAAGCCGCCCTCGCAGACACGCAAAAAGGGGCCGCCCCTCACGGGACAGCCCCTCACTAAAAAACCTATGCGAACCGATTTACTCCACCGGAGTGAAAGTCATGTGTCTGGGGTTGTGATTTGCCGTGTCGGCATAGAACTTAAACTTATGCGAGCCCTCGGGCAGGTCGATCGTAACCTTAAAGTCGGCGAAGTTACCCCAGCCGCCTGTATTGGGCGCCATGAAGTTGTCGCATGCGCGGACACCGTCCAACTCAAAGTGGTACCAGCCGTCGCCGCCACCGCCGCCCATATTAACCGTCACTTCGTAGGCACCCGCCTGCTCGACATCGATAGAGTAGATGTACCACTCGCCCGAGTCGAGGTAACCGAGATTACCGCCGCTCTCGATGGTGACCATACTGCTCGTATAGTCGCCCATATCGGCACGGTAGGTGTTACCACCGCCACCGCCCGTATCGTAGAACGCTATACCGCGTCCGCCACGGTCGAAGTCGCGGAACCACAACACCGAAGGACCGTCGGCCTTAACCACGAACGGCTGTCCCTTTATGAGCGGGAACGAAGTGTCGACCACCACAGAGATCTCCTTGAATATATCGCCGCGACGATAGTGGATCGTGGTCTCGCCTATGCCGATGCCCTTGATTACGCCGGCATCGCTCACGCGAGCCACCGATTCGTCGTCAGACCACCACTCGAAATCATCTAAAGGTACGTCGTTAGCCTCAGCGGGGAATACCTCGACAGCCACGGTCTGCGTAGCATCAACGGCCAACTCCAGAATGGCATCGCAGCGGAGAACCACATCCTCCAACTCGATCTTCTCGTTAACCACGATCTCCACCTCGAACGACATCCCGTCACGCGAGCAGATTACCGAAGTCACGCCATGAGTCACGGCCGTAACCAGACCCGAGCCGTCGACGGTGGCGATGGATTCGTCCTGACTCATCCACGCATACTTTCCGCCGTCGGAAGGGCTTGCCGTAAGCTGTTTGGTCTCGCCCTCGAACAAGGTCACGGAGTTGTAGTTGACCGTTATGGTGTTCTCCACCTCCGTTCTCTCGAAGTTGTCGCACGAAATCATCGCCAACAACGGCAGAGAGAACAGCATCATTATCTTAACTGCATGTTTTTTCATTTTGCGCAAGTATTAAGGGGTTCAACTCGATTATTCTGCATCTTCTTCGGACTCGATATACTTGATGCGCAACTCCTCCTTCATCTCATACGTATCGCTACCTATGGTATAGTAGTAGTGCAACAGGAACGTCTTGTAGACATTGAATCCGTCGTCGACGATGGCATAAGTGTTAGGATAGAGGTCGTCGCCGTCGATCTGCGTCACCTTCAGGTCGCGCAGAGGCTTGATGGTCACCTTCTTCACATCCTCGGGCGTATCCTCTATTTCGAGAATCATGGCCTTGGCCTCCAGCGTGTGCTTGTCGGCCTTGAAGACCTCGTTACCCGGCATCACACGCACGCTGTTGCTTGCATAGGCGTACACCGTCTTCGTTCCGGGCATCGAAATCTCGTTACTGCTGGTGATGATGCGACGCTTGCCCGTCATCGAGTAACCCGTACCCGTACTTGCGGCCCAGCGATTCTTGAATGCGATCTTCATCAACAACGTACCCTTTTCGGGATTCATCTCGTAGCCGTCGTAGTTGTCGACGCGCACGGGAATGAAGTAAGTCGAGTCGGGCGACAGGCCTTCGGGGCGGATATTCACGGGGATGGTTCCCAGCGACTCGCCCGCCTTGATGACGCATTTGTAAGAGGATATGTCGTACTTCGACTTGGGCATGGGAATGGCGTATTTCGACACGTCGGTATCGAAGTTCGCGCTGTTGTAGTCGTCGATAAGCGACTCATCCTCGACGATGTTGATCGTCACGTCGCGAGAGATGGGATTGCTGCCGCCCATCGACAACGACATGTAACCCACCGACTCCTCCTTGTGCAGGCTCACGATCTTGGTATTCGTATTGTCGGACTCGCTCACGAAGCCGAACACGTTCTTGTACTGCTCTTTCTCGAACACTTCGTCGTCATTGCAGGCAACGAGAGAGACGAGAGCCGCGGCAGTCATTAAATATCTTAACTTCATATTAATCAAATTTTTAAGATTCAAACCGATTAATCCTCCCATCCGGGATTCTGATCGCAAGAGGGCAGCTTACGCACCTCGGCCAGAGGGATGGGCAGCAGCACCAGCTTCTTGTGCACCAGACGCGAACCGATACGCGACGTATTGGGCACCACGCGCTGGTAGAAAGTATCCTTGCTGCCGTCGACATTCATACCCATGATGGTCTCGCTCTCCACCTGCTCGTAAATACCCCAACGACGCACGTCGTAGTAACGGTGGTTCTCGTGCAGGAACTCTATCATGCGCTCCCTCTCCAACAGGGTCTGCACCGTATCGGGATCGTTCGCTTCGGCGTTGCTCATGCCCGGGAGGCCGGCACGGTGACGCACCTGATTGAACGCGTTGCGGATCTCGTTCACGTCGCGCGAGATTTCGTAAGTCTGGTCGCCCAGAGTGATGTTATAGACCTTTCCGGGAGTCAGGTTGTTCAGAGCCTCGGCATACATCAGCAGGATGTCGGCATAACGGATAATGGGATATGCCTTCTCCATACGTGCGGCGTTGTCACCGTCCCACGCATCCGACGAGTGGATGTACTTCTTGACAACGTAACCCGTGGGGGTGTAGTCGGTAGCCGAGTTCTGCTTACCGTTCTCGTTGTCGTAATAGTATTGGATGGTCTTGTTGTACTTACCCGACGAGGTGGTCGAGCTCATGGGCCAGAAACACTCGCTGAAACCGATCGAAGCGTAGAAACGCATCTCGCGGTTGGCGTACATGTTGTAGACGCCCGAGTTGAGACGGTAACCCGAGAACGACTTCGCCTCAGTGGTGAAGCCCGACTCTGAGTAGGGATACTCCTCGCTCGAATCGTCGATAGTACGTCCGTCGTACATCACATAGTTGTCGATGATCTTCTGCGGAACAGCCATACCGCTCCAGCCTCCCGACTTGAGCGGGAAAGACATCTGCGTGTTGGCGGTCAGCGTAGAGCTTCTGCGAGCCCACACATACTCGGGATTGGTAGCCAGCACGGCCTCGCCCGTAAAGCCCTCCGAATACGAACGGAAGTGGTCGATACCCGCCGCACCCGTGGGCCACGGCTCGTAGTAATCGGCATCCGAGGTCACGCCCTCGGGCATTTCGGGAGTCTCCGAGTCGGCATCGACGGTGTAGAGACGGAACATGGGGGCACCGCCCTTGGTCATCTCCATCACACGCTTGGCAGCGGCGGCAGCCACGGCCCAACGCTCCTCGTCGTAATTCAGATTCACGTAATAGGCATGGTCGGTCGAGCGGGTCCACGTACCGAAGCAGCGGCGGGCCGCCGAACCTCCGTTCCACAGAGGACTGGCATGGTAGAGACGCAGACGCGCGATAAGACCGTAGGCCGCAGCGCGGGTGGGACGTCCGAACTCCATGATCGAACGGGTGTCGGGCAGATACTTGGCAGCCTCCTCCAGCTCCGAGCAGATGTACTCGACGGTCTCGTCGTTGGTGGCGCGGGGACGGTCGTAAGCCTCCAGATCGAGGTTCGAGGGGATCTCCTCGTCGCCGATGAGGATGGCGGGACCGAAGTTGAGCCAGATCTTGTAATAGGCGTAAGCGCGCATGAAACGGTTCAGAGCCAGAATCTCGGCGCGGTCGGTCGGCGTGAGATCGACGGCCTCGTCTATGCGGGCGAATACCGTGTTGGCACGGCGGATACACTGGTAGCTCTTGGTCCAGACATTACCCAGCGAGTAGGTGTTGTTGGCATTGATCTCGTTCAGCACCAGACGCATGCCGTTGTAGTTGTGCTGCGTGCCGTACATGGTGAAAGCCTCGTCGGTAGCGAGCGGACCGGGGGTGTCGGCATTCTGATACAAGGAACCCTCGTCGGTAAATTCACCTGCGATACCCCACACGTACGCCTCGACATTACGTTTATTGGCGAACACCGAATCGATCTTTATTTCGTCGCTGAAATAGTCGTCGATATCGAGGAAGTTGCAAGACATGAACATTGATGCTGCCATCAACGACAATATCATTATGTTTAATCGCTTCATTTTAGTAGTGTTTTAATGTTAGAAATGCAGATAGAGCTGCAAGGTGAACGTAGCGGGCAAGGGGTATACGCGTCCGTTGCTCGAAGCCTGCTCGGGATCGAAGATCTTCACCTTGTCCCATACGGCGAGGTTGTTGCCGACGAACTGCAAGTCTACCGACTGTATGCCTATCTTGCGCAAGGCATTGGCCTTGAAGTTGTAGTTGAGCGTGATCTCCTGCAAACGCAAGTAATGCGAATCGCCCTTCCAGAAAGTAGAGGTCTGCGAGTTGTTGTTGTTGTTGCCGTACTGCAAACGGGGATACTTGGCGTTGGGGTTCTCGGCCAGCGAGGGATCTATGCCGTTGGCCAGAGCGTAATCCATCGGGATCCAGCGGTTGCGCGGATCGGCCGCCTGCGTGAGCACGTTGCCCAACTTGCCGTTGGCGAAGGGAATATAGCCCGAACCGCCGTAGAAGAAGTCGGTCTTGCCCGTACCCTTGAACAGTATGCCCAACGTAAAGTTCTTGTACTGGAACTCACCTCCGAAGCCGTACATGAGCAACGGCGTGGCGCTGTATGCGATAGGCACCTGATCATCGCTGTCGATACGTCCGTCACCGTTGATATCGCGATACTTGATATCGCCGGGCTTGTACTCGCCGAAAGTCTGCACGGGGCTGGTCTCGATATCGAGCTCGTCCTTGAACAGGCCCAGCGCCTGATAGCCGCGTACCACACCGTAAGGATAACCTGCCGCCTCCTGATAGGGATATGCGGGGTTGGCCTCCTCCCAATTCTTCACGTCGTTCTTCGAATAGGTGAAGTTACCGCGAAGGGTGATCGAAGAGTTCTTGCCCAGACGCTGCGTGAAACTGATGTTACCGTCGGCACCGTAGCTGCGCATCTTACCCACATTACTGTAAGGATTCGACATAAGACCCACGTATGCGGGCACCTGCTGACGCTCTTGGAAGATACCGTCGCGCACGTCGTTGAAGAAGTCGACCACGAAGTTAACGCGATCGCCGAACAGACGGCCCTCGATACCAACGTCGAGCTTGCTGGCCTTCTCCCAGTTGAGGTTATCGGCTCCCGTGTAGGTCTCCCACAGAGTCTCGGCCGAGGTCGAGCCCCACGGGCTGTTGGTTCCGCGCTGTACGATGGTCAGATAGGGGAAACGCTTGTTGGAGATACGGTCGTTACCCACGGTACCGTAAGAGGCGCGGATCTTCAAGAAGTCGAGGAACGGGAGTCCCTTCTTCATGAACTCGTAGTTGGTAGGTACCCAACCCAATGCCACCGAGGGGAAGAAACCGAAGCGGCGGCCCGGCTGGAAGTTCTCCGAACCCGTGTAACCGAAGTTGACGTCGATCATGTAGGTATCGCGGAAACCGTAGGTGATTCGGCTCGATATACCCTGATAACGTTTCGGAATCGAGTTCATGTTGGTGGTACTCTCGCTCGAATACTTCTCGTCGCTCATGTAGTAGTAGACCAGAGCCGACACGCGGTGATCGTCGGCGAACACGCGATCGTAGTTGATCGTGCTCTCGAAGTGATACTTGCGATACTGGTTGGTGCTCTTCGAATACCAAGCGGACTGCTCGCTCACGCGCTGTATGGTGATGAGCTCGCCCTGCTGGTTGCGTCCCACGGCCTCATAGAGCGCGGGCTGGATCAAACGGCTCTCGTTGAACCAAGAGGTGATGTCGTAAGCGCCCTGAGCGCGAATCTTCAGGCCCTCGGTTATCATCGACAGATCCTGTTCGATGGCCAGCGTGGTCTTGCCCGCGAACTCTTGGTCGTTGCGGCGGCCCATGCGGTTGATCATCACGTAAGGCGAAGTATCGGCGCCCGTATCTACCGCGGGCAGCTGGCCGTTGGAATATACGGTCGGCAGACGCAACGGATGGATGTTGGCCTGAGCGCTCCAAATGTAGTCGGTATTGGCCACGCCCGGGTTCTTCTGAATCGTCAGGAATCCGTTGCTGCCGAAATAGATCTTGGTGGTCTTGGTAAGATCAAGATCGATGTTTGCGCGGAAGCCGTAGGTGTTGTAGCCCACGTTGCCCGAATAGGGGCTGCTCTTGTCGACGTTGTAGGCCGCATCCTCCAGAGCCGCGTTGAGCGACACGAAGTAACGAGCCAGCTTGGCACCGCCCTGCGCGCTCACGTAGTAGTTCTGTTTCCACGAGTTCTTTTTCACCACTTCGTCCTGCCAGTTCACGTTGGGATACAAGTCGGGGTCGAGGTTGTTGCGGATGATCTCCAACTCTACGGGAGTGTAGAGCACCTCCTCGCCGCGCACCGAACGGGCCTCGTTGGCCAGCAGCGCATAGTCGTATGCGTCCACGAACTCGGGCAGACGCTTCAGGTGCGACAGCGTGGCCGAAGCACGCACCGTGATCCTCATCTCGTCGGCGTGACCGCGCTTGGTGGTCACCAGCACCACGCCGTTGGCGCCTCGCACACCGTACACTGCCGTTGCCGAAGCATCCTTCAGGATCGAGAAGCTCTCGATATCGGCGGGGTCGATCGAGTTGATGTCGCCCTCCAGACCGTCGATGAGCACCAGAGCCGAAGCGTTGGCACCGAAGGTACCTATACCGCGGATCCAGAATTCGGCGATGTTCTTACCGGGCTCGCCGCTCGCCAACGTAGAGATCACACCTGCCACGCGGCCTCCCAGAAGGTTGGCCACCGACGCGGTGGGCTGCTGCAACTCGCTCACGTCGACCGACGTCACGGCCGACAGAGTCGATATCTTACGCTGGGTTCCGAGTGCGGTCACGACCACCTCGTCCACTGCGGTGGCAGCCTCCTCGAACTTGATCTGAAGGTCCTGCTCCTGCTTGACCACCAGATATTCGATATCCTTATAACCTATATAGGTGAACAACAGCTTGTCGCCGCGCTCGACCTTAATGGTGAATTTACCGTCGACATCGGTCATGGTGCCGTTCGTGGGGTTATCCTTAACCGTTACGGATACGCCGATCAACGGGCCCTCGGTATCGGACACCGTACCTTTCATCACATAGGATTGAGCCGAAGCCGACTGCGTACCTATCAACATGAATATGAACAGGGACCAGATTATGGTTAATTGTTTCATCTTTTTCTTGAGTTAAGGGTTAATTAATCGAGAGCTTGCGGATGCGGCAATTGCCCCAGTCGGCCACATATACCGATCCGTCGGCCGCGATGCCGATACCGCGCGGATTGTTGAACTTGGCCACCTCTTGGGAACCGTCCATCCAACCGGGATCTTTCGGAATTCCGAGCACGGTCTCCACCTGATTCTCGGGCGTTATGCGACGTATGCAATGGTTGTAGCAGTCGGCCACGTAAATGTTGCCGTCGGCATCGGAATACATCTGCGACGGGCCGTTGAACAACGCGTCGCCCAAGGCGCCGTCGCGATGGTCCGCCGTCGAGTTTCCGCCGTTGATCTTCTGGACCGTGACGTTTTCGGCTTTCAGATCCACCTTATATATACTGTGATTCTGCCATCCCGTGAAGTAGAGCACGTCGGGCTCCTGCGGACGGAACGTCATGCCGTAGGTATCGTACTGGTCGGTCATGCACACCAGCTCGGTCTCGTAGGTCTTGGGGTCGATCTTGATCAACTGTCCGTAGTAGAATCGGCAGTAGATCTTGCCGTCCGACGGATTCACCACCATGCAGTGCTTCCATCCGTTCGCGGGAGGATTGGAGTCGTACCACTTGAACACGCGATGGCGCGGTGCCCACATCTCCAGCGGGTTCATCTCCACGAAGTGACCCACGTTCTTCTCGGTGGGGCACGTCACGATCTGGGTATCGGGAGCCACACAAGGCACGTTGCCCGTCTCGGCTACGATCGACACCAGCTCGTCGTTCTCCAGATCGATACGGCCTATGGTATAGGTTCCCGCATCTCCGCTGGGCGCGTTACGGCTCACGACGAATATGTTCTCGGCGTCGTCCACGCACAGATAATAGGGACTCACCTGAGCCTCGGTCAGCGAACCCGCTTTATAGGTAGGCGTTCCGTTGCCGCAGATGGTACTTACCGTGGTCGACACGGTATAAGCGAAGTGCTCGTCGTAGGTCAGAGAGTCCTGCCCCTGAACCACCGAGATCACGCAGTCGTCTCCCGGGAGACGCGGAGCCAGAACATACATCTCGGTTCCGCTGCCGCTCACACCGATCACCGCCGCCTGACGCTGGTTGAAATAGACTTTGATGTCGGAAGCATTGCCGAATCCCGACCCTCGCAATATAACCTTTTCGAGATATTTGCCGTAATTAGGCGACATCGACGACAACGAGAGCGAACCCGAAGGTTTCGATCCGCCCGATTCGTCGGAATCACTACACCCAACCACGGATATCGCTCCGAAAAGTGCGACAAGCCACAAAAGTTTTTTTGTTTTGTTCATGGTTAAAAATTTTAGGCTGTTAGTATTATTTAGCGGTTACTTACCTTGATTTTTAAATACATGCCGCCGTCGATCCCCGCTCGAAAAAGGACGATAATCCCCCTGTCTCGGCGTTTCGACCGAGCGACCGTCGGCATCGCAAAATCATTGCGACGCCCTCTCACTACATTATTCTATGATGTGATTTGAATTTGGATTGGAATCGTAGATCTCTTCTTATAGGCTTTCGGGTTTAATTGTTCGACTTAGGTTAATTGTTTCGGTTCGGATGGTTTGTCGCGGCGCATTTTCGGATTTTGTTTTCGGGTTTCGTGTCCGACGGAGGGTCGCGCGCTCCATATCAGTTGTTGCAGTGTATCGTCATGGATTGATGCAGCCTCCAGCACACGCCCGCGACCGTCGAGATCGCTTCGGCGCGACTCGCACGGCTTGCCGCAAAAGCGGCCGCGCCGAAAGGTACACGACGCACGAATCCGCGCAAAACGGCAGTCGCCCGCTCCGCGAAGAGGTCGAAAAATTAAAATTTATACGATTATCCGATAATGAAAGGAGAGAAAGGAGGGGGGGGGAAATTCGTATGCGCCGACTGCCGCGAACTCCAAGTACGCGTCGCACAAAGGCATATTGTCGGCAGTAAATTTTCATCTGTTCAGTCCGGTTTGTCACTTCTTCCATTCACAAAGTTAGAAATTATTTATATTGTTGCAACAATTTTTCTGAAAATTTTTACCCCCCCTATATAATAAATAATTTTAATAACAACGTTCCGCCCGCCTAAATCGCCGTTCTAAGCCGTTCCGACGCGCATCGGCGCATATTGTCGCGCAACGGGACGACGTAATTTTTTTTTCGTTTTTTTGCCGCGGGGAGCGGTCTCCGCCGAGACCGCACGCGCGATTCGCCGCACGAAAAGGGGCATCGGCGCGCTCCGCCGCGGTCGGCGACGCGCAAAACTCGGGACGGAATCCGTCACGTCATTTCACATGTCACCGTTTTTGCGGTATTTCGAAAAATAGTTATCTTTGTCGAAAATCATTAAGCACTATCGATTATGGCAATCAAATGTATCGGAGTTCTTACCTCGGGCGGCGATGCCCCGGGTATGAATGCAGCCATCCGCGCCGTGACGCGAACCGCAATCTACAACGGCTATAAGGTCAAGGGCATCATGCGCGGCTACCACGGTCTGGTGACCAACGAGATCGTGGAGTTCAAGTCGCAAAGCGTGAGCAACATCATACAGCAGGGCGGCACCATCCTCAAAACGGCGCGCAGCAAGGAGTTCCGCACCGAGGAGGGCCGCCGTCAGGCATACGAGAACATGAAGGCCGCGGGCATCGACGCGCTGGTGGTCATCGGCGGCGACGGATCGCTGACGGGCGCGCAGACATTCGCCGACGAGTTCGACGTGCCCATCGTGGGACTGCCCGGCACCATCGACAACGATCTGGACGGCACCGACGAGACCATAGGTTACGATACCGCCCTCAACACCATAATCGAGGCCGTCGACAAGCTGCGCGACACGGCCACCAGCCACGAACGCCTCTTCTTCGTCGAGGTGATGGGCCACACGGCGGGTTATCTGGCCCTCAACGGCGCCATAGCGTCGGGCGCCGAGGCCGCCATCATCCCCGAGCGCGAGACCGAGGTCGACCAGCTGGCCGACCTGATCCACAACGGCTTCCGCAAGAGCAAGAACTCGGCGATCGTGCTCGTGGCCGAGAATCCCGAGACGGGAGGCGCGCTGGGCATGGCCGAGCGCATCAAGAAGGAGTTCCCCGAGTTCGACGCCCGCGTGACAATCCTCGGACACCTCCAGCGCGGCGGATCGCCCACGGCCAAGGACCGCATCCTCGCATCGAAGATGGGAGCCACGGCCATCGAGGCTCTGACCGAGGGGCAGCGCAACGTCATGATCGGCATCAAGAACGGCGAGTTGGTCTACGTGCCGTTCAAAAAGGCCGTGGCGCACACGTCGCACCTCGACCTGAGGGATCTCGACATAGTGAAGATACTGTCGATATAACGATACGCATTTCAAGCTGACTACGACTTTACGATGAAGAGAATCGCGGGCATAGGCAATGCCCTTACCGACATGCTGGTCAATCTGTCGGACGACAGCGTATTGACCCGATACGGATTGGCCAAAGGGTCGATGAATCTGGTGGATGCCGAACTGCAAACCGAAGTGTCGAAAGCCGTGGCGGGCCGCCCCTATTCGCTCTCGCTGGGCGGATCGGCGGGCAACACCGTCCGCGCGCTGGCGTCGATGGGGTGCGCGACGGGCTTCATCGGCGAAGTCGGCCGCGACACCACGGGCGACTTTTTCGAACGCGCTCTGCGCAACCTCGACATCGAACCCCACATATTCCGCGGCGAGGGGCGTTCGGGCAAGTGCATATCGCTCATATCGCCCGACGGCGAACGCACCATGCTCACCCATCTGGGCGCCGCGCTGGAGATGACGCCCGACATGATCGACCGCAAGCTGCTCGACGGCTACGACTGTCTCTACATCGAAGGTTATCTGGTGCAGAACCGCGAGCTCATCCGCCGAGCCGCCGCCGAAGCCAAGGCCGCAGGGTTGCAGGTGGCCATCGACATGGCGAGCTTCAACGTGGTGGCCGAGAATCGCGACTTTCTGCACGATCTCGTGACGCATCACGTCGACATGGTATTCGCCAACGAGGACGAAGCCGCGGCGTTCACAGGCGAACACGAACCGATCAACGCCTTGCAGGCCATATCGGAGATATGCGATCTGGCGGTGGTGAAGATCGGAATGAAGGGCGCCCTTATAAAACGCGCCGACGAGGTGGTGCATGTCGGCATAATGGCCGCCGCCAAGCGCGTCGACACCACGGGCGCGGGCGATTTCTATGCCGCGGGATTTCTCGCGGGGCTGTGCGACGAACTGCCGCTACGTCGTTGCGGCACGCTCGGAGCCATAGCGGCGGGAAAGGTCATCGAGATCGTGGGCACGACTCTCGGCGACGAGGCTTGGCGCGACGTGCATACCCTCTTCGAACGGGTGAAGACCGATAACTATCTGTTTTGATTCCGCCTGCGATACGCTTTCATTCGCATTCGGCAGCATGACGCGGGTTGCTCTCGGGCCGCGGCCTGCGGAGCGCGCGACGTGAGCACTCGCGAACGATAGCGGGCCTCCGC
>CAYMIH010000035.1:0-10116 GCA_964390585.1 uncultured Alistipes sp. | reverse complement strand
CGCGCAGTTCGCCGCCGCCCCACCGCGGCGGACTGCAACTCGCTTTCAGCTCGCATGCGTCCTCCGCCGTCGGCGAACAGCAGGCCGCGCGAATGAGCGGGAATCTAAAGATCCACGTCGCGTACGCAGCGCACGTAAGCCGAGGCTCCGCTTCCCAAACGCGTTCCTCCGTCCCAACGTGTCACCATATAATTTCGAGTTCCTGTTGACGGCGTAACGGTTATGCCGTTTCCTGCGGAGTCGTAATACTCCAAAGTGCAACTTGCCGCATAAGGAATAGCGCCGCCATTATTGTTTTTCGGCATGTTTTCGAAAATGCCCAAGTTTCTCATTATGGCGAGCTCCTTTTGGTTGGGGACTCTCCACCCCGTCTGGCCGTTTACATTAAGCGCGCTGCACGGCGTATTATTCTGAAAAACAGTCGCACTGATTGCTCCGAGCCAATCATATCTGAAACTATTATTTACATACTTTCCGACGGAGTATTCGAATGCTTTGTAAACCATATTGTAGTTACTGCTCGGATCGGCATTCCAGATGTAGTGTTCGGGCAGCGGTCCGTCGAACTTTTCGGTTCGGATCGACAACTCGTTGTAATACGTCATTTTCACGGTGCGCGTAGTGGCGTCGTGTTCGTATGCGGCCGATATCTTTTCGCCCTCGGTAACGGTGCTCATGTCGGATCCGAGGTTGCGTATGCAGCGCACGTTCCACGGAGGATTGGCTCCATGTGTATCGACCGCCCAAGTCGATGTGGATACGCCCTCCATGGCCCATATTATCATGCCGTTGTCGGCATACATCAACAGACTCGAATTTTCACCGTTGTTGCTACTGAACAATTTCGTTATTCCCGCGTAATCCATGACAGGGTCGGACAAAGAGTTGCGGCCGAGTATGAGACGCAGATATTTACCTGCCGCAGGTACGTACCATCGCAGTTCCGAGGCGTCTATGGTTCCGTTGCCGTTGTTGTCGCGATTGCGGTTCATGCAGGCATTTATGGCCTCGATGTAATCGTCGCGACTGCTCGAATTGGGCTGCGGATCGAAACTATTCTGGGATAGAGTAGTGCCAGCGTAATTGACCGTTCTCGGCAGATATGCGGTATGCGCGGCGATCGTAACCCCCTGAGCGTTTACGGCAGGGATTTTTTGAGGTGCGGTTGTTGAGACGACCTCGGACCATTTTTTGTTTACCGTGCTGCCTCCGTTCGCGCCGCCCAGCCATGAGTACCAAACATTGTATCGGCCGTTGTTCAGGTCGGGACCGTATACCGACTGCCGCAGGTTGAGTCCGCGATTTTCGTTCGAATGCTCCACGCCGATGGCCGTGCCCGCCGCGATAGTGCCGCTCGCGGGGGTAAGGTTGCTCGTGGAGTAATAGGTCTGTATCGACTTCTGCGACACGGCGTATTTGGAGCGCACGTATACGCTTTGGCCATCCGCCGAGGTGTTGCGCGCCGTCCTTATCCAGAATCGGCGGTCGGGTTTGTTGACATACTCGGTCCATGCGGTCGACCCCGATTCGTCGCCGTCGTCGGCCGTTTCGTAGACATATTCGTTGACGAACACGGTGTACCATCCGTCGGCCGACGCTTTTCCAAAATTCTTCAGCTCCCACAGAAATATGGTTTTATCGTCGGCATAGGTGCCGCTGCGGGGTTTGTACTCGGCCAGCACGTCTTCGCCCGTCGTGGGACGCAGCTCGATCCAGTTGGCGTACTTCTCGGTCGAGAGGTCGCCGCTTTCGTCGCTGAAACTTACGAGGTTGCCGTTTTGGTCCCACGCCTCCACGGTGAATCCGAAATTCGCCTGACGGCGCTCCTCTTCGGTAATCTGAATGTTGAATGCCGCATAGTGGCAATCCAGCTCGATGTTGGGATTGGTGACGTCGTTCACCACGCCTTCCATCCCGGATTGGTTCTCGCCCTCTCGGCTCGCCTCCACCACGATGTTGGTGATGTCGTTGACGGTTATGTTGTAAGTATATTCGGTGTTGCGGCGGCAATTGAAGTCGCGGGCCGTGGCGGCCGTGGCCGTGCCGTTCGTTTTTTCCTCGCAATAGCCGAGGTGAACGGTGAAGACGGCGTTGCCGTAGCGGAAAGCCTCGGAGCCTCCGCTATCCAATACGTTTCCGTCGGCGTCGACATTGATTTTGTTCCCGTCGCGACGATTCACGACGCACTGTATCTCCACGTATGTGGCCATATTGGCAGGCGTCCACGTTTCGCCCGACAGGTACACGTAAAGGCCCGTATTGGTTCCCGTATCGCTCTTGACCTCCTTTTCACGCAGGTCGTATGACTTGCACTCGGCCGTTCCCGTCTGCTTGTTTTCGAATTGCCAGAAATCGAATTTATAGGAGCCGTCGCCGTTCGACAGGAAGTAGCGGGAGTCGAACAACATCGAATTCGCATAGTGCTCGGCCGTCGTGGTTTGCGTCGCGCGGTCGCCCGCATTGGGGTACGGCGTCGTCTCGCCCGCCTCGTCGCCCGAATCGCGCTCGTAGGCATAGGCCCGCAAGGGCACGTTGCAGACGCGGTAGCTCTGGGGTTCGATCGATACGTCGGCCCCGGGTTTTATGTTGAAATTGACATGCGCGGTCAAGCGGCGCAGATGTATGGCGCCCGGCATGTCGTAAATGCCGTCGGCGACGGCGGGGATGAACACGGGTTCGAAATTCCGCTCCCGCCACACGATGTTAGGATGATCGGTCTCGGGCAGGTAGCACCCCGACATGGCAAGAGGCGTATCGGGCGATACGATGTCGGGACTTTTGACCGTGATGGCGAGAAACTCGGCCCACGTGTCGGCTTTGCCCAGCAGATCGCGCAACGACGTCTCGGTTCCGATTTCGCCCGTGGCGGGGTCGACGCGGAATCCCGTATTGTCGATGTTGGCCACGGCCACGATGAAGTTGTAGCCCGATTCTGTATCGAGCTCAAACGGGTGCATCTCGTGCAGATCCTCGGTAACGGCGTCGATAATCACCGCCTTGCTCGCGGCTTCGCCCGTGTAGGAGTTGTAGACGCGCACCCACACGTTCTCCACCCGATTCATCTGATTGTCGGTCAGATCGGCGCGCGAGACCTGCTGCATCTTCGGCACGTCCAGTTTCACGCCGATGGAGGTCGGTTTGCCGCAGACGGTGTAGTCGGGTGCGGCCGACATGTCGTCGGTGCATGAGTGGAACGCCAGCGCAACCAGCGCTCCCGCAATCATCGTGTAAATATCTCTCAATCGTTTCATGACGTTTGTCCCTTAAAACAGTCGGTTAATTGAATGTTATGTCGCCCGAAACAGCCTCGTCCCAAGGACATACCGTGTAGTCGAGCGTCACGGCGGAGCCTGCGCCCGTAAGCTCGTAACGATATATGCAGTTGCGCAGCAGCGAGCTTATTTCGCTGTCGGCCTTGCCGTCGGTGTACGTCGCCAGACGGAAAGTGTAACTCTGCACGCCCTCGACGCCCTCGGGATTCGTTACCGAGACCCGCACGTACGGGAGAACCGCACCCGTGCCGTACGAGGCCCGCACGTCGGCGAGCGAATATTCGGGTACGTATGCCGAGAATACGGGGCATCCGTCGTCGCGGGCCGCCTGCGCGTCGGCATCGGCGCGGAACAGAATACGCGCGGTTTCGGGGGAGAGGTCGGGAGTCGTCTCGGCCGCGGGCGCGCGGTACTCTATCTTCCGCGGCATGGTCGGCGACGTCACCTGCCGCGTCTCCGTCACGCCGTCGGCGTTCCATTGGCCGTAAGCGGGCAGGAGGGTGCCCGAGGCGCAGAATCCGAACAGCGTCGCGCCGCTCACTGCGGGGCGCACCATCGAGGCGTCGACAGCCATGTCGCCGATGCCTATCTTGTCTATTATCTCTATCTTGGCCAGAACCCGAAGCATGTTTATATCCTTGCCGTCGCCCGCCGAGAGGTCGACGAATCCTTCGGGACCCGCCGCCGAGAACGCGCCCCGAACGAGCGTGAACTGTCGGATGCCCGTCATGGGGATATACTCTCCGTTGCTCCTGCCCGGCTGCGACGGCATCCATCCTTCGTCGGCAAGGTTACGCACGGGAAATGCGAACGAGGCGAGCTGTTCCGTCAGACCTTCTACGGTCGTGACTCCGCGGACGAGCCGAAACGCCTCGGGAGTATAAGGGAGCGTGTTGGCCGTCACCATGATGTTGAACCCCACGTCGCTGTCGGCCACCGCATCGAAATAGTTGTCGGTAACGGCAGCCCTCACGGTGTAGGTCACGTAATCGGTCCCGCTCACCTCGGTCACGTCGGCCTCGGGCGTGAAATCGCAGAGATAGCGCTCGGCGGCATCGAAGAGCAGGAAGCGGATGTCGCGACCCGCGAGATTGAGATAGTTTTCCGAAGCCGATCCCTTCGTCTCTTCGACGGCTCGCGTGCTCCCGTCGCGCGATTCCATCGGTATGCGCGTCACCACGGTGAAGCGCAGGCCCACGGTCGTGTCGGCCGCGGGGTCGGGACACTCCGAAGCGTCGTTCACGCATGCGCCCGCCAGCACGAGCATGGCGACGGCGGTCGACAATCGTCCGAGTGCATATATGGTTCTACACATCATAATCGCCGATGCTTAAAATTCCACGTCCTGCGGCGGTACGACCCGCCAGTTGTTGATGTAAACCCGCGCCTTGGCCCACGATCCGTTGTCGATGAAGAACATCATGGTGTGGTCGTCGTAACGGTCGAGATAGTCTTGATCGGAGTTCATGCCCTCGTATTTGCTCTTCACCAGAAGAAGATAGCGTATCAGGTCGATGCGTATGACATCGTCGCCGTCCGAGTTGCGGATCACGAGCCGCGGCGTGCGGCCCGCGACAAGGCGTCCCGTGGTGAACTCGGCCAGCAGGCCGTTCGCCTCGGTCTGCACCCGAACGTCGGGATCCTGTTCGTTGCCGTCGAACGATGCCGAGGTGGTTTCGATCGACCACGGACGATAATGGAACGGATCGACTGAGACGACGTTGTTGAGATGGTCCATGACGTTGTTCGAAGCCTCGATGGCGAACGTGAATTCATCCTCGCCGATCGGCGAGCCGTCGAGATTCTGCAACAGCACGCTGATGTGTTTGGTGTCGCGCGTCAGGTATACGGGACCTATGTCGACCGTGCCGTAAGTGTCGGGGAACGTCACGTCGGCGGCCGATCCGTAATAGAGACGGTCGATGTCGTTGCAGCAATGTACGTCGTCAGCTTCGCCTTGCAGATCGAGATGCGCGCCCAAGTCGCTCATGACGGCAGGCGTCGTGCCGCCTCCTATGACGAACGATACGGCGTCGGGAGTCGTCGACTCGCCCTCGCACCACGCTATCAGGTCGTAGACCCCCGGAAGCACGTCGATCTCCAAAGCATAGTCGTTGTCGGCCGCGAGCTGCCGCTTTTCCGTCTTGTCGGCGACGAGCCGTCCCTGCTTGTCGAACACGTACAAATGCACGTCGGTCACATGCGAACCGAAGGCGTCGGCGTTAAGAATGTTTTTCGTGTAGCGGAAATTCACGCGGTAGTGCACCGTGCAATCGCCTTGGTCGTCATAAATCGCCGAATCGCACGATGAGAATGCCGCAGCAATCGCCGAAAGCAGAATCCCGATACGCAACATGCACCGTAATCTCAACATTGTCATAACATTATATATTCTTAATTATACTCCGATCTATATGTAGGACTGCATAGGCAGTCTCGTCGTTGTCAGTTTTTGCGGAAGGCCGACGGGGTCGTGCGGTCTTCGAGTTTCATCGTCGCTTTGCCCTGCGACCGAGGGTAGTATGCGGCCGACTCTGAGGTCGGCAGCCGCGCTCGGCGGCGCATTGAAGTCGTAAAAATTGAAAAAAGACGGCGGCCGCGGCGTCGCAAGGTCGGCCTTCAGCCGCCATCTTCATACCGTATAGGGGATCATCCCCGTTAGAGAGTAACCGACTGCTCCGGAACTATTCGCCAGTTCAGGATGTTGAGGCGTGCCGAGATGTAATACTCCGCCTCGTCCAGCGGGGGAACTATGGGCTGATTTTCGTCGCGCAAAGCCGTGCCGAGACCCGAGACGCTGCTCACGACGATGTTGTACGAGTGATTACGCACGATACCGAAAGAGCCTGCGGGCAGAGTCTCGAAATTATAGAGTCCGTTCGTCTGTTTGCCGCCGTTGATATTCGCGATTCCGAGATGCTCAACGGGAATATTGAAGTAAGCGAGACCCTGATAATACTTGCGGGCATAACCTGCCGAAAGGAGATCGGCATTGACACGGTCGATATTGCCGGCCGCTATCGTTTCATACTCGCTGGTAGCAGGATTAAAATAGAACAGGCCAGTAGGGATATTGTCCTTATCCATCTGCAATGCCACGAGTCGGCCCGCTACCGTAACCTTGGCTTCGGTGCGCACGCCCGCATCGGGATGTTCCACCTTAAAGTTGGCGATATCGGTTCTTACGGGAGCATAGATGTAGTTACCATCTTCGCTCTTCCTTGACATAACCACATTCTGCTGCTGTATCATGGCATCCTTGATACCTGCCTCGGTATAAAGGTTCCACTTGCCTTCGGTCTTGCCGTAGAGATAGAACGTGGTGTTATCCGCAAGTTCGGTTCCGCCCTTCGGGGTCAGCTTGTAATGTCCCACGATAACGATTCCCGGGATAGCAGCCAGAGCATTGTACTTGTCGGGGTTCTGCCATGACAGATATGACGAAGTGGTTTCGCGGACATACATCGCAGTGTTGAATCCGTTCGTCGGATTCCATTGGATCGAATTCTCCAATTTTACATCGTTGCCTCCCGTCGTCGAATTCACGATTTGAGAGTAATTGAAGTAATGGCGTTTATAAGGATAATCGACGTGAGTATTGTCCGACACGACATCGGTAATGTCGTCCGACACCATCGGGAAATCATTCTCGAAATACGAAGGCGAGCATCCCCAATAACTGCGGTGATTGGCAGGTTCGTTCCACCACGTCCCATTTGTCGCATTCTTCACGAAATTAGCTGTCAGATCGCCGTATGACGGCAGATAATCGGGCGTGTCGTCATCGGTCATTACGCCATAGCGCTTCACGGCGTAGATATCCTCGTCGATACCGTTCGGGCGCCAAAAAGCAGGCACGAAATCGAGATCGTAGCCGTTAACGGCTTCGGTGTTGGTGCTTATTGCGTCGGGCGTCAGGTCGAGTTTGATCTTTGCGGCATAACGCTCGACATATATGTCGATGGTCTGCGTACCGTTTTTAGCATCATCCTCCGACGTGTAGAGCTGGGCCGTAGTGATGGGAGTAGCCGTTATGCGTGCATACGACTCGCCCGAAACGGGATCCGAACCGTAATACACCGAGTTGCTCATCGGGAAATTTCCATTGTCCAAAACGACTCTTTTGCGCGTCACCGTCTGGAGCTCCGACAGCGATGTTTTCGCAATGTCGGCGGGAGTTACGGGATTGATGAAGCACATCACATATGACGGAAGATTCTCTCCCTGCTGAAGCTTTACGGGAATGACCGACGTCCAGATTCGGCCCACGTTGACGTCGCCTTCATAATCTGTAAAGTTGTTTTCTGCCGTATTTGCGGTAAACGAAATATAATGCTTCTCACCTGTGGGAAGACCCTGACTATCGTAGAATACGAAATACATATCCTTTACGAAATTCTCGTCATCCGTCGCCTCCTCGAAGTTGGCGGCGCGCGTTCCCGTCAACGGGTTCGAAATAGCCACGCTCAAATAGCGCACCTGATCGTGATCCACCTTTTCGGGCTCCTTGACCGACAGATCGTCGGTAGAACAACCCGAGAAAGTTCCGACTGCCAGCACGGTCATCGCGCCGAACAAAAAGTTAAACTTTTTCAACATAATGATTTTTATTAAGGTTTATATGAAATGAATAAAAAATTCGGTTCGTCGTCTTTCGCGCCTACTCCAATCGTCCCATGTCGCGCAGCTGCCGCAGCGCGTCGTCCGCCTGAGTCACTCCCGCAGCCGACGCCTCGCCCAACAGGCGATCCGCATCGTCGTAGCGCTCCCTCATGGCGGCGAGTATGCCTCGCGCATAGGTCGTTTCGGGCGAATCGGACGCCTTGGCGAGATAGGCCTCGGCACGATCGAGTTCGCCGCGGCTCAGAGATATGTTGGCGGCATTGAGATTGGCCACGGGATCGTCGGGATACATTCTGACGGCCACTTCATACACCTCGCGGTATTCATCCGACCCGGGTTCGAGACTCTGCGCCAGCAGGTTCATCTCGTGCAGGCTGAGTTTGCGCGGGTCGCTCTTCATCACCGCCTCGATCTCCTTCAAGTCGGTGTACGACCTTATGACGTAGTCGACCACATAGTCGGAATGACGAAGCCCGGGATATACCTCTTTCAAAAGGTAGGCGTATGCTTCGGGATATTTCGATTTTATACGCCACTCCTTGGCATCGGGTTCGAGCGGTCCGCGCACGATGTCGAGAATGGCATCGCGATCGTCGAGACGGCATGTATCGAGACTGCGCTCCAGACCCGCCCAATCCTCGGGTTCGTAGGAGGTGGACAGTATGTCGTCGGGGAATCGGTAGAGACCGCGCACATAATCGAGCAGTGCGGCGACACGCCCCGCAGCCAGACGCTCGTTGTTGGCATAAGGGCCTTCGGGCGATGCGAATCCCTTGATCGACAGCGATGTAATGTGCATGTCGGGATCCTGTCGAATGCCGTCGATCGTGCCCGATATCTTCTTCAGCTCCTCGGCATTGCGACGGTAGGCGGGATCGATCTCGGTGCGGTTGACCTTAAAATCGATGTAGGCGGAGCCTCTCACGCTGCGCATCTTCACCGCATCGGCCGCAGGCGTGACGAATGCATACGACGGTGCGAAAATCTTGGGCGTGAAATCCAGCTCGGCCAGAGTCCGTTCGTCGGTCTCCATGCTGTAACCGCACGCGAGCCGATCCTCGACCAGCGTTAACACGGCCCGCTCCATCCACTCCTCGTACGGCAGCACGACGGCGTAGTCTGTCGCCTCGCCCGAGCGGCTGAGCAGGTCGCCCTCCTTGAGGTCGCCGCGCAAATTGCGTATGTAACGGTTATGTCCCGCGACGATCACGCGCGGCAACTCCATGCGGTTGCCGTCGCAGGTCAACACGGGAGTGTACGACACCTCGCGGTCCGACTGCATCTTCACGTCGGAAACATCCAGACGCATCGAAACGAACAGATTGTTTTCCGAACGCTCCACTTTGAGATCTTTTACGACGGGGTCGTTATCGGCTATATCTCGGGCGAATGCGGGAACCGCCGCGGCGAGCATGGCGGCAATTACCCAGAGTCTCTGTAATTTCATATTATTATAATGTATTATCGTTATCAGAATACGTAAACCAGATTTATGGCCGCTTTCGTCGGACCGAAATAGTCGTGATGTCCGTCGGCGATACGGCGCCCGCAACCGACGCACTCGAATTTATCGTATTTGAAATGAATCCAACCCGCACCGATCTCCGCTTCGAGATTCCAATGCTTGCCGAGCATCCATGCGTGACCGTAAGCCACGCCCAGACCGCCGAACCAACCTTGATAGCGATGATCCTTCAGTTTGCCGAAATCCGATCCGAGAAATTTGAAATCCATATCGATATGGCCGATATTGTACTGGCCGCCGAGGGCATGTATGCCGAGGAAATGACCGCCCAGGGCTTCGCAGAACCAGTAGCGCGCCTCGGGCTGCGCCAACCAGTGCTTCCATCTCTTGCCGTGAGACAACGTCCAGCCGTTGAATTGACCCGAGACGTCGAGCGACCAACGGTGTGCGAGGCGCACCTCCATGCCGGCGTTGATATTCAAAAAGGCATCGGACAAGACATTCGTCTTGACGGCCACCTCCTGCGCACTCGCCGCCGAACAGAATATTCCCGCCAGACACAGCAGGAGAATAGAAATCGTTCGCTTCATCTTTTGTTTATGTTGATTTGTTTATGTTTTCGTCCAATCCTCACGCTTCGCCACACCCCGATACGATCGATATGTCGCGAATCACATCTTTCGTTAAAAGGGGGACATTCTCCAAGCCCGATCCTCAAATCCCTAAACAAAAAATCGGGCATCTCTCTTCATAAGA
>CAYMIH010000034.1:0-22781 GCA_964390585.1 uncultured Alistipes sp. | reverse complement strand
GCCGATGTAGCTCAGTTGGCCAGAGCAGCTGATTTGTAATCAGCTGGTCGGGGGTTCGAATCCCTCCATCGGCTCTGACTGATTTTCGAGAGTCGATGGTCAACTGTTGAAATATTTGGGAAGATACCAGAGTGGCCAAATGGGGCAGACTGTAAATCTGCTGGCGTACGCCTTCGGTGGTTCGAATCCATCTCTTCCCACTTGATCGACCGATCGGGGTTGCATGACGTCTCTTGCAGACGATGGGTAAGCTGCTCCGATGCGGTTTATTTTTGCGGAAGTAGCTCAGTTGATAGAGCATTAGCCTTCCAAGCTAAGGGTCGCGAGTTTGAGCCTCGTCTTCCGCTCAGGTAACGACGGTAACACGATTTCCGATTACGCAATGTAATAACGGACGCGTGTTACCCGTTCGTCTGCCGAAAAGATGCGCGTTTGAAAGAATTTTATAAAACTTAATACTTATAATACTATGGCAAAAGAGAAATTTGACCGTTCGAAAGCCCATGTGAACATTGGTACCATCGGACACGTTGACCACGGTAAGACTACCCTTACCGCCGCTATCACCACCGTGCTGGCAAAGGCCGGTTTTTCGGAGCTTCGTTCATTCGACTCTATCGATAACGCTCCCGAGGAGAAAGAGCGCGGTATCACCATCAACACCGCTCACGTAGAGTATCAGACCGCTGCGCGTCACTATGCTCACGTAGACTGCCCGGGCCACGCCGACTATGTGAAGAACATGGTAACGGGTGCCGCTCAGATGGACGGTGCCATTCTGGTAGTTGCCGCTACCGACGGTCCCATGCCCCAGACCAACGAGCACGTTCTGTTGGCCAAGCAGGTGAATGTCCCCAAGATCGTCGTATTCCTGAACAAGTGCGACATGGTCGACGATCCCGAGATGCTCGACCTCGTAGAGATGGAGGTTCGCGATCTTTTGGCCAAGTACGACTTCGACGAGAACTGCCCCATCATCCGCGGTTCTGCACTGGGCGGCCTGAACGGCGAGCCTCAGTGGGAGGAGAAGATCATGGAGCTCATGAACGCCGTGGACGAGTATATTCCCATCCCGCCGCGTGACAACGAGAAGCCTTTCTTGATGCCTGTCGAGGATGTGTTCTCTATTACGGGCCGCGGTACCGTGCTGACGGGCCGTATCGAGACCGGCGTTATCCACGTGGGCGATCCCGTCGAGATCATCGGTCTGGAGGAGAAGACTCTGACCTCTACCTGTACGGGTGTGGAGATGTTCCGCAAGCTGCTCGACGAGGGTGAGGCAGGCGACAACGTAGGTCTGCTCATGCGCGGTATCGACAAGAAGGAGGTTAAGCGCGGTATGGTAGTTGCCAAGCCCGGCTCGATCACTCCCCACACCAAGTTCACCGCCGAGGTCTATATCCTGAAGAAGGAGGAGGGCGGCCGTCACACTCCGTTCCACAACAAGTATCGTCCCCAGTTCTATCTGCGTACGATGGACGTAACGGGCGAGATTACCCTTCCCGAGGGCGTAGACATGGTGATGCCCGGTGACCACGTTACCATCACCGTTACCCTGATCTACCCCGTGGCACTGAACGAGGGTCTGCGCTTCGCAATCCGCGAGGGTGGCCGTACGGTAGGTGCAGGTCAGGTACTCAACATCGTAGAGTAATACTTGCAACGATAACAGAGAGGCGATCTTCGGACCGCCTCTTGAATAGGAGCATAGTTCAAGGGTAGAATAGCGGTCTCCAAAACCGTTGATGGGAGTTCGAATCTCTCTGCTCCTGCTCGATCAAAAAGTAAACGTCATGTTTAATTACGTAAAAGAATCCTATAACGAGCTTGTTCATAAGGTGTCATGGCCTTCGTTCCCGCAGTTGCAGAATTCGACCGTCGTCGTAATGGTCGCTTCGGCGATTTTTGCCATTGTGGTGCTTCTGATGGACATTTCATTCGAGAACATTATGGCCGCAATATATAAGACGCTGGGAAATCTGGGTCGTTAATTGTTTTTCAGACGATGAGCGAAATTAAAAAAGAGTGGTATGTAGTCCGTGCGATCGGTGGTAAGGAGCATAAAGTCAAAGAGTATATCGAGGCTGAGATCCGTCACAACCATCTGGAGGACTATATATCCCAGATTCTGATTCCCACCGAAAAGGTCTATACCATTCGCAACGGTAAGAAAATTTCGAAGGAGAAGGTCTCTTATCCCGGCTATGTGCTGATAGAGGCGGCCTTTGTAGGACAAATCCCGATTATCATTCGCAATGCTCCCAACGTACTGGGTTTCTTGGGCGATACCAAGGAAGACAGCCGCAAGATGATAGCCACGCCTCTGCGTCCACAGGAGGTGAGCCGTATTCTCGGTCGTGTCGACGAGCTCAGCACGCAGGAGGAGGAGAACGAAGTTCCATTCGTCGTCGGCGAGATCGTCAAGGTTACGGACGGTCCTTTCTCGAGCTTCCAAGGTATTATCGAGACAGTCGATAACGAGCGCAAGAAACTCACGGTCTCGGTGAAGATTTTCGGGCGCAAGACTCCTATGGAGTTGAGCTTCACACAAGTAGAAAAAGAATAACTAACCAAGGAAAATTATGGCAAAAGAGGTTGCTGCATTTATTAAATTGCAGATCAAAGGTGGCGCAGCCAATCCTTCACCTCCGGTAGGTCCTGCGTTGGGTTCTAAGGGAGTCAATATCATGGACTTCTGCAAGCAGTTCAACGCCCGCACACAGGATAAGGCGGGAAAGGTTCTTCCGGTCATCATTACTGTTTACGGCGACAAGTCGTTCGACTTCGTGGTTAAACAGCCGCCCGTGGCCATCCAGCTCAAGGAGGCAGCCAAGATCAAGAGCGGTTCGGCTCAGCCCAACCGCGACAAGGTCGGCGAGGTTACTTGGGAACAGGTAAAGGCTATTGCCGAGGACAAGATGCCCGACATGAACTGCTTTACCGTCGAGGCCGCCATGCGCATGGTTGCCGGTACTGCCCGCAGTATGGGTATCAATGTAGTGGGTGAATTTCCTAACATGTAATTAAGATTACCAGATGAGTAAGTTGACAAAAAATCAAAAGGCAGCCTACGCCAAAGTCGAGCCTCACAAGGCTTACAAACTCGCCGAGGCAGCATCTCTTCTGAAGGAAATTACCTTTACGAAATTCGATGCTTCGGTAGATATCGACGTGCGTTTGGGCGTGGATCCCCGCAAGGCGAACCAGATGGTCCGCGGCGTGGTTACCCTGCCTCACGGAACAGGCAAGACGGTCCGTGTTTTGGTGCTCTGCACCCCCGAGAAGGAGGAGGAGGCCAAGGCGGCAGGCGCCGACTACGTAGGTTTGGACGAGTACGTGGATAAGATCAAGGGCGGCTGGACCGACGTAGATGTTATCATTTGTACTCCCAACGTCATGGGTAAGGTCGGTGCGCTGGGTCGTATTCTCGGTCCCCGCGGACTTATGCCCAACCCCAAGACGGGTACCGTTACCATGGATCTGGCCAAGGCCGTCACCGAGGTGAAGGCGGGTAAGATCGATTTCAAGGTCGATAAGTACGGTATCATCCACACTTCGGTTGGCAAGGTATCGTTCTCACCCGAACAGATCGTCGACAACGCCAAGGAGGTGATAAACACCATCATCAAGCTGAAGCCGTCGGCCGCCAAGGGATCGTATGTGTTGAGCATATATCTCTCGACGACCATGAGCCCGGGCTTGGCGATAGACCCCAAATCAGTAGAAACGAAGTAAAGAAGGAGGATAAGAGATGACAAGAGAAGAGAAATCGGCCGTTATCGACGGTCTTGCAGCGCAGCTCAATCAGTACCCTCACTTCTATATTACCAACATCGAGGCTCTTAACGCCGAGCAGACCGCATCGTTGCGTCGCAAGTGCTTTGAGAACGGCATCAAACTCGTAGTAGTTAAGAATACGCTGTTCGGCAAGGCTCTGGAGAAGGCGGAGAAGGCCGAGGCTGATTTGGTGAACGTACTGGAGGGTTCTACGTCTGTCATGTTCACCGAGACGGGAAAAGCTCCCGCCGTCGTAATCAAGGAGTTCCGCAAGTCATGCGACAAGCCCGTATTGAAGGCCGCATACGTCGAGGGATGCGTTTACGTGGGTGACAATCAGATCGAGACGCTTTGCAACATCAAGAGCCGCGAGGAGCTCATCGGCGATATCGTCGCACTGCTCCAGTCTCCGGCCAAGAATGTTATTTCTGCATTGCAGGGTAGTGCAGGTCAGAAGATTGCCGGCTTAGTGAAGGCACTCGAAGAAAGAAACAACTAATCAAACAAACAACAAAAAAACTTAAAAAAAACAATACAACTATGGCAGATGTAAAGGTATTAGCTGAAGAATTGGTAAATTTGACAGTTAAGGAGGTAAACGAATTGGCTACTATCCTCAAGGAGGAGTATGGTATCGAGCCGGCTGCTGCAGCTGTTGCAGTTGCTGCACCTGCTGCCGCAGGTGAGGCCGCTGTTGCCGAGAAGACTTCATTCGACGTTATCCTGAAGAGCGCAGGTCAGGCTAAGCTTCAGGTTATCAAGGCTGTCAAGGATCTGGCAGGTCTGTCGCTGGGTGATGCCAAGGCATTGGTCGACGGTGCTCCCAAGGCCGTTAAGGAGGGCGTATCGAAAGAGGAGGCCGAGTCTATCAAGGCTACTCTCGAGGAGGCCGGCGCTGAAGTTGAGGTTAAGTAGTTGATCTACTTATAGATTTTCAGACAACTCGGGTATAGAGCTTACTGCCATGTCAGCTCTATACCTTTTCTGGTCTAAAGGTCGGGAGTGCCTCGGAGCTGTGCCCGATTTTTAGGATTTTTCGGATGCTCTCATTGTGTATGGTACTTACACTGAGAGCATTAGCGGGATAAAACGTTGCCCGCTTTTTCGGGGTGCGCACCCCGTGAGTACTCACACTTCAACAAAACTGATTTAAGATGTCCGCATCAAAACAACAACAAAGAATTAGCTTCTCTACTGTCAAGAACAGGGTTCCCTATCCCGACTTGCTGGAGGTACAGCTTAAATCATTCCGCGATTTTTTCCAGATGGACACTACGGCCGAGAATCGTAAGCACGAGGGCCTCTACAAAGTGTTTCAGGAGAATTTTCCCATTACCGACACACGTAACAACTTCGTTCTGGAGTTCATCGATTACTATATCGACCCGCCCCGCTACTCGATCGAGGAGTGTTTGGAGCGCGGCCTTACTTACAGCGTACCCCTCAAGGCCAAACTGAAACTCTACTGCACGGACGACGAGCACGAGGATTTCGGCGTGGTGGTGCAGGACGTCTATTTCGGCACCATCCCCTACATGACCGACCGCGGTACGTTCGTATTCAACGGCGCCGAGCGCGTCATCGTCTCGCAGCTGCACCGCTCGCCGGGCGTATTCTTCGGCCAGAGCATGCACACCAACGGCACGAAGCTCTATTCGGCGCGTATCATCCCCTTCAAGGGGTCGTGGATCGAGTTCGCGACGGACATCAACAACGTGATGTACGCCTACATCGACCGTAAGAAGAAATTGCCGGTGACCACTCTGCTGCGCGCCATCGGATTCGAGACCGATCGTCAGATTCTGGAGATATTCGATCTGGCCGACGAGGTGAAGGTCACCAAGACCAACCTGAAGAAAGCCGTGGGCCGCAAGCTGGCCGCGCGCGTTCTGTCGAGTTGGGTGGAGGACTTCGTGGACGAGGATACGGGCGAGGTGGTGAGTATCGAGCGCAACAACGTCATCGTTGACCGCGAGGTGGAGCTCACCGAAGAGCATATCGACGCCATCATCGACAGCGGCGCCAAGACGATATTGCTGCACAAGGAGAACGCTTCGGGCATCGACTTCTCAATCATATACAACACCTTGCAGAAGGACCCCTGCAATTCCGAAAAGGAGGCCGTCGTCTACATTTACAGACAGCTGCGCGCCTCGGAGCCGCCCGATGAGGCCACGGCCCGCGACGTGATCGACAAGCTCTTCTTCTCGGACAAGCGCTACGATCTGGGCGATGTGGGTCGCTACCGTATCAATACCAAGCTCAATCTCGACATCGATCCTTCGGTGCGTATCCTTACGCGCGAGGATATAATCGAGATCATAAAATACTTGATCCAGCTCATCAACTCGAAGGCCGAGGTGGACGATATCGACCACCTGTCGAACCGCCGTGTGCGCACCGTGGGCGAGCAGCTGGCCAACCAGTTCTCGGTGGGCTTCGTCCGCATGGCCCGCACCATCCGCGAGAGGATGAACGTGCGCGACAACGAGGTGTTCACCCCCGTGGAGCTCATCAACGCCAAGACCCTGTCGAGCGTGGTGAACTCGTTCTTCGGAACCAGCCAGCTGTCGCAGTTCATGGACCAGATCAACCCTCTGGCCGAGATCACCCACAAACGCCGTCTCTCGGCGCTCGGTCCGGGCGGTCTGTCGCGCGACCGCGCAGGTTTCGAGGTGCGCGACGTGCACTACACCCACTACGGACGCCTCTGCCCGATCGAGTCTCCCGAGGGCCCGAACATCGGTCTTATATCGTCGCTGTGCGTGTATGCCAAGATCTCGGACATGGGATTCATCGAGACCCCCTACCGCACCGTCGAGGGCGGCAAGGTTGATCTCGACAATTCGCATATCAAATACTATTCGGCCGAGGCCGAGGACGGCCACATCGTGGCGCAGTCGAACGAGCCTCTGAGCGACGAGGGCAACTTCCTCAATCCCGACCGCATCAAGGCGCGCGAGGGTGCCGACTTCCCCGTGGTCACCGCAGACGAGGTGACGTTGATGGACGTGGCGCCCAACCAGATCGCCTCTATCGCGGCCAGCCTCATTCCGTTCCTTGAGCACGACGATGCCAACCGTGCGTTGATGGGATCGAACATGATGCGTCAGGCGGTGCCTCTCATTACCTGCGAGTCGCCCATCGTCGGCACGGGTATCGAGAAGGACATGATCACCGACAGCCGCATACAGATCGTGGCCGAGGGCGACGGCGAGGTGGTGTTCGCCGACGCGACCAAGATACAGATCAAGTACGAGCGCACGGAGGAGCAGATCATCTGCTCGTTCGCACCCGAGGTGACCACCTACGAGCTGCCCCGTTTCCGCCGTACCAACCAGAATACCACCGTCACGCTGAAACCCACGGTTCTCACGGGCGATCGTGTGACCCGCGGTCAGATCCTCACCGAGGGTTACTCGACCCAGAACGGCGAGCTGGCGCTGGGCCGCAACCTGAAGGTGGCTTTCATGCCGTGGAAAGGTTACAACTTCGAGGACGCCATCGTCATCTCGGAGCGTATCCAGCGCGAGGATATCTTCACCTCGGTGCATGTTGACGAGTACATCATGGAGGTGCGCGACACCAAGCGCGGCGTGGAGGAGCTTACCTCGGACATTCCCAACGTGAGCGAGGACGCCACCAAGGATCTGGATGCCAACGGCATCATCCGCATAGGCGCCAACGTGCACCCGGGCGATATACTTATAGGTAAGATCACCCCCAAGGGCGAGAGCGATCCTTCGCCCGAGGAGAAGCTGCTCCGCGCGATCTTCGGCGACAAGGCCGGCGACGTGAAGGATGCTTCGCTCAAGGCGCAGCCTTCGCTGCACGGCGTGGTGATCGACACCAAACTTTACAGCCACGCGCAGAAGGAGGGCAAGAAGAGCAAGGTCGCCGAGCGCGTCCAGTTAGAGCAGCTGGACCAGAAGTTCGCGGCCGAGATCGCCGACCTGACCAAGGTGCTGGTGTCGAAGCTCTACACTCTGGTCGAGGGCAAGACCATGGCCAACGTCTCGGACTACTTCGGCGTGGAGCTCTACGCCCCGGGCACGAAGTTCTCGCAGAAGATGCTGGAGGATATCGCCACCCGCGAGATCGACGAGAAGAGCGGCGTGATGATAGGTTACCTCAATCTCGGCACCTGCAAGTGGACGGGCGACGAGCATCTCGACTCGCTCATCGAGACCACCGTCAACAACTACACCATCGAGTGGAAAAAGGCCGACGCGCGCATCAAGCGCGAGAAGTACAACCTCACCAACGGCGACGAGCTGCCCACTTCGGGCGTCATCCAGATGGCCAAGGTCTACATCGCCAAGAAGCGTAAGCTGAAGGTGGGCGACAAGATGGCGGGACGTCACGGTAACAAGGGTATCGTGGCCAAGATCGTGCGCGACGAGGATATGCCGTTCTTGGAGGACGGTACCATAGTCGACATCTGTCTGAACCCGTTGGGCGTGCCCTCGCGAATGAACCTCGGCCAGATCTACGAGACCGTACTGGGCTGGGCGGGCCGCGAGCTGGGGCTCAAGTTCGCCACGCCGATCTTCGACGGCGCCTCGCTGGAGCAGATCAACGAGTACACCGCGCAGGCGGGCGTGCCGCGCAGCGGACGCACCTATCTCTACGACGGCGGCACGGGCGAGAAGTTCGACCAGCCTGCCACGGTGGGCGTGATCTACATGCTCAAGCTGGGCCACATGATCGACGACAAGATGCATGCCCGTTCGATCGGTCCCTACTCGCTCATCACGCAGCAGCCGCTGGGCGGTAAGGCACAGTTCGGAGGCCAGCGTTTCGGTGAGATGGAGGTGTGGGCATTGGAGGGCTTCGGCGCCGCCAATATCCTGCAGGAGATCCTCACCATCAAGTCGGACGACGTGATGGGCCGCGCCAAGGCCTACGAGGCCATCGTGAAGGGCGACAATTTGCCGAAACCGGGTGTTCCCGAGGCCATGAACGTGCTGCTGCACGAGCTGCGCGGTCTGGCACTGTCGGTCAAGCTCGAATAATGAGGTATAACAGTAAAGAAAAGAGATTAACGTACTATGTCAATCAAAGATAATAAGCAACCGAACGGTTACAGCCGCATTTCGATCGGTCTGGCCTCTCCCGAGGAGATACTGGCGCAGTCGAGCGGTGAGGTGCTGAAGCCCGAGACGATCAACTACCGTACCTACAAGCCCGAGCGCGACGGTCTGTTCTGCGAGCGCATCTTCGGTCCCGTGAAGGATTACGAGTGCCACTGCGGAAAGTACAAGCGAATCCGCTACAAGGGCATCGTCTGCGACCGCTGCGGCGTGGAGGTGACCGAGAAGAAGGTGCGCCGCGAGCGCATGGGACACATCTCGCTGGTGGTTCCCGTGGTGCACATATGGTACTTCCGTTCGCTGCCCTCGAAGATCGGTTATCTGCTGGGTATCCCCACCAAGAAACTGGAGTCGATAATATATTACGAGCGCTACGTGGTGATCAACGCGGGCGCCGCTGCCGAGCAGGGCATCGAGCGCTTGCAGACGCTGGCCGAGAAGGAGTACCTCGACGTGCTGGCCGCCTTGCCCAAGGGCAATCAGGCTCTGGACGACAGCGATCCGCAGAAGTTCGTGGCCAAGATGGGCGGTGAGGCCATCTACGAGCTGTTGCAGGCCGTGGACCTCGACTCGATGTCTTACGCGCTGCGCCACAAGGCCTCGACCGAGACGTCGCAGCAGCGCAAGAGCGAGGCTCTGAAGCAGTTGAATGTCATCGAGTCGTTCCGTGCCTCGAACGGCCTGAACAAGCCCGAGTGGATGGTGTTGAACGTGATCCCCGTGATCCCGCCCGAACTCCGCCCGCTGGTGCCGCTGGACGGCGGACGTTTCGCCACGTCGGATCTCAACGACCTCTACCGCCGCGTCATCATACGCAACAACCGTCTGAAGCGATTGATCGAAATCAAGGCTCCCGAAGTGATCCTGCGCAACGAGAAGCGCATGTTGCAGGAGGCCGTCGACTCGCTGTTCGACAACTCGCGCAAGAGCAACGCCGTGAAGAACGAGAGCAACCGACCCCTCAAGTCGCTGTCGGACTCGCTCAAGGGTAAGCAGGGCCGCTTCCGCCAGAACCTTCTGGGTAAGCGTGTCGACTACTCGGCGCGTTCGGTCATCGTGGTGGGTCCCGAGCTGAAGATGCACGAGATGGGTATCCCGAAGGATATGGCCGCCGAGCTCTACAAGCCGTTCGTCATCCGCAAGCTCATCGAGCGCGGCATAGTGAAGACGGTGAAGTCGGCCAAGAAGATCATCGACCGCAAGGATCCCGTGATATGGGGCATTCTGGAGAATGTCATCAAGGGTCACCCCGTGTTGATGAACCGTGCCCCGACCCTGCACCGACTCGGTATTCAGGCGTTCCAGCCCAAGCTGATCGAGGGCAAGGCAATGCAGCTCCACCCGCTGGCATGTACGGCGTTCAACGCCGACTTCGACGGCGACCAGATGGCGGTGCACCTGCCGCTGGGCAATGCCGCCATTCTGGAGGCGCAGATCCTCATGCTGGGTTCGCACAACGTGCTCAACCCCGCCAACGGAGCCCCCATCACGGTGCCCTCGCAGGATATGGTCCTCGGTCTCTACTACATCACCAAGCCCCGCAAGGGCAGCAAGGGCGAAGGACTGGTGTTCTACGGTCCCGAGGAGGCCATCATAGCCTACAACGAGAAGCGTGCCGACCTGCATGCCATCGTGAAGTGCGTGGTGCGCGACGTGGACGAGCATGGCAAGCCTTTCGAGGAGTTGAAGGAGACCACCATCGGCCGCATCCTGTTCAATCAGGTGGTACCCGAGGAGGTGGGCTACATCAATACGGTGCTTACGAAGAAGTCGCTGCGCGACATCATCGCCGTGGTGCTCAAGAAGGCGGGTGCCGACAAGGTGGCCAAGTTCTTGGACGATATCAAGAACATGGGTTACCGCATGGCGTTCCAAGGCGGACTGTCGTTCAACCTCGACGCGGTGGTCATTCCCCAATCGAAGCAGAGCCTCGTGCAGGAGGGCTACGACAAGGCCGACGCCATCATGGAGGACTACAACATGGGTCTTATCACCAACAACGAGCGTTACAACCAGATCATCGACGTCTGGACCAACATAAACAACAAACTCACCAAGGAGGTGATCGACACCCTCGTGAAGGATCAGGACGGTTTCAACCCCGTATACATGATGCTCGACTCGGGCGCCCGAGGTTCTAAGGAGCAGATCCGCCAGCTCTCGGGTATGCGCGGTCTTATGGCCAAGCCGCAGAAGTCGGGAGTCGAGGGCGGCCAGCAGGTCATCGAGAACCCCATCCTCTCGAACTTCAAGGAGGGTCTTTCGGTGCTGGAGTACTTCATCTCTACCCACGGTGCGCGTAAGGGTCTTGCCGATACCGCGCTTAAGACGGCCGATGCGGGTTATCTGACCCGTCGTCTGGTCGACGTGGCGCAGGACGTTATAATCAACGAGGAGGATTGCGGCACGCTGCGCGGTCTGACGGCCACGGCCATCAAGCGCAACGACGACGTGGTGCAGACGCTCTACGACCGCATTCTGGGCCGCACGGCGTTGAACGACGTGATCCACCCCATCACGGGCGAGGTGATATGCAAGGCGGGCGAAGAGATTACGGAGAGCATCGCCGAGGCCATCGAGAAATCGCCGCTGGAGTCGGTCGAGATACGTTCGGTGCTCACCTGCGAGGCGCGCCACGGAGTGTGCGCCAAGTGCTACGGCCGCAACTTGGCCACCGCGCGCATGGTGCAGAAGGGCGAAGTCGTGGGCGTCATCGCGGCGCAGTCGATCGGCGAGCCCGGTACCCAGCTTACGCTGCGTACGTTCCACGTCGGCGGTGTGGCCGGCGGTACGGCTGTGGAGACCAACGTGGTTTCGAAATACGAGGGTCGTCTGGAGATCGACGAGCTGCGCACCATCAAGGGTAAGAACCAGAACGGCGATCCCGCCGATATCGTGATCTCGCGCCAGTCGGAGTTCCGCATCGTCGATCCGAAGACGGAGATCGTGCTCTACACCCACGCGCTGCCTTACGCCTCGATGCTCTACATGGCCGACGGCGCCGAGGTGAAGAAGGGCGATCTGGTGTGCGAGTGGGATCCCTACAACGCCGTCATCATCGCCGAGACCGAGGGTAAGGTGGCTTTCGAGAGCGTTATCGAGGGCGTCACCTACCGCGACGAGCGCGACGAGCAGACGGGTCTGTCGGAGAAGGTGGTCATCGAGTCGAAAGACCGAACGAAGAACCCCGTGATCCGCATCGTCAACAAGGAGGGCGAGGACGTGAAGAGCTACAACCTGCCCGTTTCGGCCCACATCATAGTGAAGGACAACGCCAAGATCAAGGCGGGCGACATACTCATCAAGATCCCCCGCGCCGTGGGCAAGACGGGCGGCGATATCACGGGAGGTCTGCCGCGCGTTACCGAGCTGTTCGAGGCGCGCAACCCGTCGAATCCCGCAGTCGTGTCGGAGATCGACGGCGAGGTGACTTTCGGCAAGATCAAGCGCGGTAACCGCGAGATCGTCATCACCTCGAAGCAGGGCGACGTGATGAAGTATCTGGTGCCGCTGTCGCGTCAGATCGTGGTGCAGGAAAACGACTACGTGAAGGCCGGCATGCCTCTGTCGGACGGCGCCATCACGCCGAGCGACATCCTGCGCATACTCGGCCCGACGAAGGTTCAGGAATATATCGTGAACGAGGTGCAGGAGGTGTACCGCATGCAGGGCGTGAAGATCAACGACAAGCATTTCGAGGTGATCGTGCGCCAGATGATGAGCAAGGTGAAGATCGAGGATCCGGGCGATTCGCGTTTCTTCGAGGATCAGGTAGTCGACAAGTGGGAGTTCATGGATGTGAACGACGAACTGTACGACAAGGTGGTCGTGGAGGACGCGGGAGACTCGCAGAGCGTGCAGCCGGGCCAGATCATATCGCTGCGCAAGCTGCGCGACGAGAACTCGTCGCTCAAGCGCCGCGATCTGAAACCCGTGAAGGTGCGCGACATCGTTCCCGCCACGTCGAATCAGGTGTTGCAGGGCATCACCCGCGCGGCATTGCAGACGTCGAGCTTCATATCGGCCGCCTCGTTCCAAGAGACTACCAAGGTGCTCAACGAGGCTGCGATCCAAGGCAAGGTCGATCCGCTGGAGAATCTGAAGGAGAACGTTATATGCGGTCACCTGATCCCGGGCGGTACGGGTCTTCGCGACTACGACAATCTGGTGGTGGGTCTCAAGGCCGACATCGACAATCTCGCGAGCGGCATGGCGGAGTAATCGGCCGCCGCAGCGTAATGACGAGGGCCGTCCGACATTGTCGGGCGGCCCTTTTTGTTTGTGCGTGTCTCGGGCGGACAGTCCGCAGCGTGAGGCGTAAATCGGGCGGCGCGAGGCTGCAAGATGCGGGGTGCGCGGCCCGATTGTGGCGAAAATGTCCGTTTCGAAAGAAAAGCGGCGGCTTTTTTTGTCGTTTCGATATAAAAACTTACCTTTGATAAATTTATATACTCAATAACCTTTTTTTCGTATCGGGCCGACCCGATTCCCGCGTGGGACAAGATTAGGCGCAGCGCGCGAGGACCGAGAAGTTCGGCATTACGACAAGGTTGTTCGGTGTATGAATTTGCAACCGACCTCGAAACAACCGAAGAAACCGTTATCCAAATACAAGAAACTATGGCAATCAACAGAAAAGATTTTCTAAAGACTCTGGGCGGCATGGCGCTGTTCACCATCGTTCCGCGCCGCGTGCTCGGAGGCCCGGGTCATGTGGCTCCCAACGACCAGCTGACCAAAGGCATCATCGGCATGGGTGGCATCGGCTTCAGCGAGAACCACTTTTCGAGCAGCGAGGCGTGCCGTCTGGTGGCCATGTGCGACGTCGACAGCGAGCACCTCAAGAAGGGCGTCACGCTGGCCAAGAGCCGCCTGAACGAGACCGTCACGGGATACCATTTCTACCGCGACCTGATCAACGACCCCAACGTCGACGTGGTGCACATCGCCACTCCTCCCCACTGGCACGGAATCATGGCCGTGGAGGCCGCCAAGGCGGGCAAGGACATCTGGTGCGAGAAACCCATGACGCGCACCATCGGCGAGGGCAAGCGCGTGATGGAGGCCGTGCGTCAGAACAACCGCATATTCCGTCTCAACACGTGGTTCCGTTTCAAGGATACCTTCTACGGACTGGGCACCACCGTGAAGCCCCTCAAGAAGCTGGTCGACAGCGGCATGTTGGGCTGGCCTCTGAAGGTCACCATCTCGGGTTACACGGGTTTCAACTGGAAATTCTTCTGGGTGGGCAAGGAGAACCTCGTCCCGCAGCCCGTGCCCGAGCAGCTCGACTACGATCTGTGGCTGGGCCCCGCACCTTACAAACCCTATAACGAGCACCGCACCCACCAGACTTTCCGCGGTTACTGGGACTACGACGGCGGCGGTCTGGGCGATATGGGCCAGCACTACATCGACCCCGTGCAGTACATTCTGGGCAAGGACGACACCTCGCCCGTGAAGGTCGAGGTCGACGCTCCGCAGCAGCACCCCGATGCCATCGGCACGTGGCGCAAGATCGTCTACACCTACGACGACGGCTGCCAGATCATCCTGCAAGGCGAGGCCCACGGCGATCCCACGGCGCCCTACATCGAGGGTCCCAAGGGCAAGGTCTACCAAGGGTTCAACTGTACGATTCCCAACGTGATGGACAAGCTCTCGGAGCTGCCCGATCCCGAACCGCAGAACACCGACTTCATAAAGTGTATCCACACCCGCGAGAAGTTCGCTCTGAACGAGATCAACGGCTTCCGTTCGGCCACCATAGTCAACATGGGCGTATGCGCGCTGCGTCTGAACCGCACGCTCGAATTCGACCCCGTGAAGTTGCAGTTCATCGGCGACGATGCGGCCAACGCGCTCATCGACCAGCCCATGCGCGCACCGTGGAAAATCTAACGCTAACCTCAAAACACCAAAGATCAATGAAAAGACTATTCATAATATTGACTCTCGCGGCATCGATGGCCCTCACGGCCGTCCATGCTCAGGATGCGCGAGGCCGCGTCACCTCGACCATCGTCGCCGACGCGCTGGCTCAACTGCCCGCCGAGACGCCCGACAACTACAACCAAATCATGGGCGAGCTGGCTGCCACGGGCAGCGAGGGCATACAGATGCTCGGCTCGATGCTCAAGCCCGCAGCCGAAGGGGTGAAGAACTCGACCATAGAATACGCTCTCAACGGCGTTGCGGCATACGTGTCGAAAGACCATGAGGCGCTTCGCGGCGGTGTTCGCGAGGGCCTGAAGGCCGCAGTGGCCAAGGTGAGCGACAATCCCAACAAGGCGTTCCTCATGACGGTGCTGGAGCAGTGCGCCACGGCCGACGACGCCCCGTTCTACGCGAGCCTGCTCGGCGACGAGTATCTGGGCAACTTCGCGGCACACGCGCTGGCCTCGATCGCAGGCACCGAGGACGTGGTGCTGGAGCTCATGCAGGGGCAGAACGCCAACGGCCTGAGCAAGGCCCTGTTGGCTCAGATAGCATCGTACAAGCCCCATTTCCACGATGCGGAGGATATCCTCATCGAGTGGGCCAAGAGTGCCACTCCCGAGGAGGCCGTACATATCTATAACGCGCTTGCCCTGAGCGGCGGCGAGAAGTCGGCCAAGGTGCTGGGCGCGGCTGCCAAGGCTGCGGGCTACACCTTCGAGCAGACCGACGCCTACGGCGCATACCTCATCCTGCTCAACGGCCACCTGATGAAGCACAGCCCCAAGGCCGTGGAGAGCGCCGCCAAGCAGATGATGAAGTTCGACAAGAGCAACGTGCGTCTGGCGGGATTGGACCTGCTGGTGCAGCTCAAGGGCGAGGCCGTCACTCCGCTGGTAGTAAAGGCCCTCTCGGACAAGTGCCGCGAGTACCGCTACGGTGCCATGCGTGCCGCCGAGGCGTTCGCCGATGACAAGACCTACGCCGCCGTGGCTGCCGCCATGCCCCGTTTGGGCGACGATGCCAAGATCGACGTGATCAACTGGCTGGGTGCCAACCACGCCGCATCGCAGATCGACGCTGTGTGCGCGCAGATCTCGAACCCCAACGCCGAGGTAGCCGTGGAGGCTATCGAGGCCGCGAGCCGCATAGGCGGCGAGAAGGCTCTCAAGGCCATCCTCGCCAAGGTGGAGACGCTCAGCGATTCGGACAAAGAGCTGCTGACCGTGGCGCACAACGCGCTTCTCTCGTTCAACGGCAAGATCAACGACGGCATCGTCGAGGCTCTGGACGGTAACCAGATTAGCAAGGCCGTGGCTTACGGCGTGCTGAACACCCGCCGCATCCCCGAGGCTGCCGCCAAGGTTCTGGCCGCCGCCGAGGCGGGCGACGAAGCTGCTATCGCCGTTCTGCCCAACGTGGTCAGCGAGAAGGATTTCGACGCCGTATGCAACATGCTGGAGGCAGGCAAGCACGTGGGCACGGCCGTCAACAAGGCCGTTCAGGACAAACCCGCCGCCGAGCAGGTGAAGATGATCGAGGCCCGCATGGCCAAGGCGGGCGACAACAAGCATCTCTACTATCCCGTTCTGGCCGCCACGGGTTCTGCCGAGGTGATCCCCATGCTGGTGGAGGGATATAAGGCGGGCAACAAGCAGAATGCCGCTTTCGCAGGCATGATGATGGTCAACGACGACGCCATGATACAGCCCATGTACGACATCGCCGCATCGAACGCCGACCTCAAGTCGCAGGCTCTCGGCCGTTACATACAGTTGGTGGGCGCTTCGAAGCTCAACGGCGAGCAGAAGTACATGAAGTACCGTCATGCTCTCGAACTCGACCCCGTAACGGAGCTCAAGAACCGCGCTCTGCGCGCCCTGTCGGCCACGCAGACCTATCAGGGCATGATGCTCGCGGCCGAGTATCTCGACACCGAAGCCACGGCGCAGGCTGCGGCCAACACCGTGCTGGAGATCGCCACCAAGCATCCCGAGTTTTACAGCGCCGAGGTGAAGGCCCTGCTCGAAAAGGTGGGCGCGACGCTCAACGACGGCGACGCCGTTTACAAGCGCAAGGATATAGAGAAGTTCATCTCGGAGAACAAGGAGCGCGAGTCGCACTCGATCGTGTCGAAACTCACCCCCGAGGAGGAGGCCGAGGGTTACGAGATGCTCTTCGACGGCGTGTCGATGGACAAATGGCAGGGCAATATCGCCGCCTACCAGCCCATCGACGGTTACATGTACGTGACCGCATCGTACGGCACCACGGGCAACCTCTATTCGGTTAAGGAGTACGACGACTTCGTGCTGCGCTTCGAGTTCTGCTTCGACCGCGCGGGCGTCAATAACGGCGTGGGCATCCGCACCCCGATGGGCGTGGACGCCGCATACCACGGCATGGAGATCCAGATCCTCGACCACGACGACCCCATCTACGCCAACCTGCGCGAGTATCAGGTGCACGGCTCGGTCTACGGCATCATCCCCGCCAAGCGCATCGTATCGCCCGAGTTAGGCGTGTGGAACACCGAGGAGATACGCGCCAAGGGCGACCACATCACCGTGATCGTCAACGGCGAAGTGATCGTCGACGGCAACATCCGCAAGGCCTGCAAGGGTCACAACGTGGCTCCCGACGGCAGCAACAACAACCCCTACACGGTAGATCACCTCAACCACCCGGGTCTGTTCAACAAGAAGGGCCATATCGGATTCCTCGGCCACGGTCAGGGCATCAAACTGCGCAACGTGCGTATCAAGGAGCTGTAATCGGTCCGCTTTTGAAAACATCACCGCCCGAGACGATCTCTCGGGCGGTTTTTTTGCATGCGAACGGTGAGGTCTGTTTTCGGGCCGCGGCCTGCGGCCTTCGCAAGTCCGTGGTCTCCGCAAGTCGCAGGCCGCGACGCAAAACTCCCGTCATGCTGCCGAACGCGGGTCGGAGATGACGGGAGTTTTCAGACGGCGGACGTCGGGGCGCGCGCCCCCGAATCAATACAATCCGCGCAGCATGAGCCGGAAATATACGGGCTTGAGCATATATACCTTCAGGATCCACGCCACCCACTGCTCGCGCGACATGTCGAAGAGCGAGAAAGGGAACGATATCTGCGGCTCCTTGGCGTAGTCGAACTCGCACAGCAGCACGTGGCCGTAGTCGGTCACTATGGGGCATGCGGCGTAGCCGTTGTACTTGGCCTCGGGCTCGCGGCCCTCCATGATCGACACGAGGTTCTCCACCGCTATGGGCAGCTGCTTGCGCACGGCGGCCGAGGTCTTGCTGGTGGGGATGCCCGCGCAGTCGCCCAGACATATTATGTTCGAATAGGCGAGGTGCACGAGGGTCTCCTTGTCGGTCATGGCCCAGCCGTCGGCCGCTAACTTGCCCTCGGTCCAGCTCAGGCCCGATTCGCGCACGAAGTCGGGGGCCGACTGGGGCGCCATGAAGTGCATGAAGTCGTAGTCCTCGGTGAAAGGCGTCACGATCTTCTCGTCGCCCGCCGTCTCCACACGCTCGAAATAGGCGCGCTTGGCCGAGGTGTCGATACCCTTCAGACGCACGTTCACATCCACGGGGATGTTGCGCTCCTTGTAGATCTCCTCCAGACGCTTGGTGAAGTAGGGCACGTCGTAGAGCTGCTTTTCGGCCGTGTAGTAGTGCAGGTCGACGTCGGCCGTCCGGCCGTTCTTGCGGGCGTTGTCCCACGTGAGAAGACACACCTTCTTGGGTGCGCCGCCGCACTTGTGCTTGGTGTAGGTGTCGCAGAAGATTCCGCGGCCGCCCTTCTCGGCGAACTCCTTCATGGCGGGCCATGTGCGCTGCGCACCCACGTGGTCGTAGATGCTGTGGGCATTGCCCTGACCTAAAGTCTCCTTGGTTATGCCCTCGACCTTGTTCCAGTTGACCTGCGCACCCGGGGCCAGCACCAGAAAGTCGTAGTCGATCTTGCCGTTCGAGGCCGTTTCCAGAGTGTTGGCGTCGGGGTGGATGATCTTCACGTAGTCCTTCACCCACTTTATGCCCTTGGGCATGCAGTCGGCCTGCGGCTTCCACACGTCGTCGGCGCCGTATACGCCGCTGGCTATGAGGGTGAATCCGGGCTGGTAGAACTGACGGTCGCTGGGGTCGATCAACGTGATGTCGGGATTCTTCAGCACGCGTTTCAGACGCGCGGCCATGCTTATGCCCGCGGCGCCGCCGCCGACGATCACGATGCGCCCCTTGGCGCTGCTCTTGGCGGCGTATGCCTTGTCGGTTCCCAGAGCGAGGAATGCTCCCGCCACGGCCATCAGTTGCAGGAACTGCGCACGCGAGATCACGCCGTCGCGCTCCATCTTCTTCAACTCCTTTTCAAAATCGAGGTTTTCCATAATATGCAGGTGTTATATCATTATCCTTGTTGCCCGTGAACGGAACACATAATACGTTTGCGACTCGCCTAAGTCGCGCAGTCCGCCGACGCCCCACGCGGCGGACTGCAACTCGCTCTGCACTCGCGTGCGTCCTCCGTTGTCGGCCGGCCGAAACGATCTCGTCATAAAACGGGCGTAACGCCCACGCGGTCGCAAAGATAAATCTTTTTTCGTTATAAATCCCTATTCCTCGGTACTTTGTTCCCGCCTGCGCATGCGTTCGCGCAGCGTCCCGATCCAGAATCCCGCGGCGAAGGGCAGACCCAGCACCACGAGTGCGAGCAGGATGATCCATACGGCGAGTTTGCCCACGGATGCCATTATGCGGTCCATCACCTGAGCCGTCACACTCTCGGCTATGCCGCGCCCCTGCTCGATGACCGCCTCGCGCTCGGCCGAGACGAACTGCTGTATCTCGTTGCGCTGTCGGTCGATCTGGCCGAAAGCGTTGTCGAGACTGCGTTCCAGAGTGCTCATCATGTTCTCAACATGCACGTTGAACACGGCCATCACCGTATCGGATATCTGCGGTATGTTCTCCATCACCGCCACTATTCGTTCGAAGTTGTGTTCGAGGCTGTCCAATTGGGCCTGTACGGCACGTGCCGTACTGTCGCGTTCCCACTCGATCTCAACTATGTCTTTCGTCCACGACAGCGCGTTCACGGCTTGTCCCGTCTGGCCGCTCATGCGGTCGCTCATGTCCGACACCACGTCGGCTATCGACCCCGTGGCGTACGACACCTCCTCGCCGTGCTCCTTCATGAACTCTATCCACGCCAGCGTGGTGTTGGGCGGCACCTCGCCCTCGCCCAAAGGATTCTCGGCTATGTAGCGCCTCACGTACTCCTTCATCAGGCGGTAACGCCCGCCGTCCAGCGCGTCGTGCGCCACCGAGTCGACGCGCAGCGTCATGCGCCGCACCGCCTCGCGGGCATAGCCCGAATAGGGTCCGAAGAGCATCGAATCGGGCGCGGCGTCGAACGACGACTCCATGCGGCGGAACAGTATCCACGTGTCGGCCAAGGCCACGTCGGGGATGCTCTGCATGGCCGCCGACACCGCCGCGCGCGTGGCGCGTATCTTCCACCGTATGGCGCGTATGCGTATTTGGGGATCGTCCGAACGGGCTATGGAGTCGGCGGCGGTCACCACCTCGTTCGACAGGCCGTAATAGAGTCCTCGTGTCATGACCCTTACGCGGGCCTCCGATTGCGGCAATTTTTCGCCCGTGTCGAGCGATAATTTCAGCAGCGAGCACCCCGCGAGGGCGAAGGTCAGCGCCGCTGCCAACAATATTTCCGTGCAGATTCGTTTCATGATTCGGGAATTTGCATGCGTGATACGGCCCGAGGGCTACAACCATTTCTTATACTTGAAAAACCAGAACGTAGCGCCCGAGAAGAGCAGCATCAATCCTATGGCGAAGAGATAGCCCAGCGGCAGCGTGCAGTCGCCGACGGTGAGCGTCCACTCCAGCTCGGGCATCGAACGGAAGTTCATGCCGTAGATGCTGGCTATGAGCGTGGCGGGCAGGAATATCACGGCCGCCACCGAGAAGATCTTCACTATCTCGTTCTGCTCGATGTTGATCAGGCCGAGGGCCGAATCCTGTATGTAGTCGAGTCGCTGGAAACTGAAATCGGCGTGGTTGATGAGCGAATTGACATCCTTGAGCATGAGTTGCAGACGCGGGTAGACGTCGTTGGGGAAGCGTTCGCTCTTGAGTATGCTCGACAGTATGCGCTGGCGGTCGAAGATGTTCTCGCGCAGCACCATCGTATTCTCCTGCAAGGCGTTGATGCGGTGGATGACGGCCTTGTCGATCGAGTCCTCGGTGATGATGTCCTTGCTCAGCGCGGCCACCTGCTTGGCGACGAACTCCACCAGATCGGCATCGAAGTCGATGCGCACCTCTAACAGCGATATGAATATGTGGTAGCCCGTCGAATAGCCGCGGTAGTTCATCTGCAAACGCTTCTCGGCCTCGCGGAACGTGCGCGACTCGGAGTTGCGCACCGACACCAGCACACCCTCGTTCGAGATGATGAACGACACGGGCTCCACGGTGAACGAGTCGCCCGTGGGGACGAAGAAGTTGGTGTTGGAGATGATGGAGTTCTCCGTTTCGGAGTATTTCGAGGTCGACTCGATCTCCTCCACCTGCTGGCGGGTCTGGAGGCTCTCCTCCATGAAGTTCTCGACGGCCTTCTGCTCCTTGATCGTCGGCGAGAGCAGGTCGATCCACAGAATGTCGTCGTAACCCAAGGTGTCGAGCAGATCGGGTTCGGCGTTGCGGATTATCTTGTTGTATTGCTTGAGATAGATGGTGATCATGGCTGCATTGTTTTCGGGTTGAACTCCTTGCGGGGATGGCGGGCGCGCAACACGCCTCGCCGAGAGTTTCCGTCGCCTGCGGCGGTCACCCTCTTCAGCCCGGATTGGATCGGGGCGTTATCTTCAGGCCCGCGTTCCAGAACTTTTGCAGCGCCGCATGCTTCTCGGCGTTGAACACGAAATCGATATTCTGCGTCAGATAGGCGTAGGCATCGTAGGGCTTTCGGTCGAAACCCTCCTCCACTATGGCCTCCCACACCGACTCCACGCCGAAGGTCAGGGCGTGCTGCAAGGCATCCGTCAACTCGTAGGGGGTACCCTTGCGGGCCACCCACACCGCGAACGCGAAAGGCATGCCGGTCTGCGCGCGCCACTCCTCGGCCAGATCGTAGGAGTAGGCGAACAGGCCCTCGTGGTCGAACACCTTGTCGCCGATGAGCAGGAAAGCGTCGCCCTCGCGGGCATATGCGAGCTGCGTGTAGTCGGTCAGCGCATACCACTCGGGGGCGATTTTCCACCGCGTGGCGGCCAGATACCCCGTGAGCTGCACCGACGTGCGCGAATGCGCGTCGAGGAATATGCGGCGCACCTTCTCGATCGGGCTGTTCGACAGCAGCACGACCGTGCGTACGGGCCCCGAAGCGCCCACGCAGTAGTCGGTGATTATTTCGGTGGATTTCATTTGCGGAACCGTCGCCGAGGGGATAAGGGCTATGTCGGCCAAGCCTCGGGCGTAGTTTTCGGCGCAATCGGCGGGTGGAGCGAGCAGGAGATCGGCGCGAAGATTACCTTCGTGCCTGATGCCGTAGATGAACGGTATCGTATTCAGATACGACACTGCCGCTATGCGTGGAATGTTGGCCATCGTCCATACGTTTCTCCTAATCGGTTTCGTGTCAGACGGTTCGTCCCGTTCGGCGAACTTCTGACCTACAAAGATAACAAATCGTATGCAAAATAGCAAATATTATTTCGCTTCCGCAGGCTGCGGGTAGCGCGACTCGAAAAGTCGCAGGCGTAACGCCTGTTTTATGAAAGATAGTCCGTCATGCCACCTCGCCGTTTCGATAAGCCGAGAGCAGAGCCGAATCTATTCGGGCTGCTGTTCGCCGACGGCGGTCGGAATGCGTCAGCAGTCCGCCGCAGTGGGGCGGCGGCGAACTGCGCGGCTCAGAGAGCCGCAATATTCACATTCGTTAGTCCAATCCGCGACAGAACC
>CAYMIH010000033.1:0-22861 GCA_964390585.1 uncultured Alistipes sp. | reverse complement strand
TAATGAAAATATTTTATACATACGAATTCATAGGAGCAAAAATGTTGAATTAGGAGTGTTCTTTGCAAAAAGTATATAGTGAAGCATAAAAACGACAAATTATTAAGCTCAATCGGAACTCGATTGAAACAACTCCGAGTCGAACGCGGTTATACCCAAGAGGTGGTAACGGATCGTACCGGAGTAAATGTCGGTTTGTATGAAGTCGGGACGACCAATATCACCATCGTTTTGTTGACGGTATTGTGTAATTTCTATGAAATTCCGTTGGAAAAGTTTTTTCAGGGTATAGAATACGAGAAATAAACATAATTTATCGAGCGAAAAAAATTTTTTTCGCTTTTTTATTGTTTGTATTTTAAGGAAAATGGGCGCAGGTACAGCCCCACATAGTCGGCCTCGCGAGCCTAAACTGGTAACTGCCCTTACGCCCAAGTCGGCCCCTACAATTAAGTAGGGGCATAAAAATCTTCCCGGATTTTATAGCTACAAAACCCGCGTCTGCCTATTATGACAGATCGCTTGCCCCGAAAGTAGTACAAATAATTGAATCCTACAACAAATTGCATGCTGTTTTTGTTATTTCCTTGCGTTATCGGGCTGCGGTTCGCCGCATGGGGCGGCGGCGAACTGCGCAGCTCTGAAGAACCGCAGGCGGACGATCTCTGACAAAATTTATCTTCGGCGGCTGCGGGGGTCGCGCTTTGCGCGAGCCGCCGAAGATAACGCCGCTGCGCGGCGCAGTTGTTCGGGCAGCAGCCTGCGGGGACCGCGATGTGAGCACTGGCGAACAACGGCGGGCCTCCGCGGTGGGAGGCTGCGGCCCGCGCGACTCTGACGAGTCGCAGGCAAACACATCATGCCTCCGAACGCAAGTAAGGATCGGTATCGCTAACGGATGGTTTTCGGGTTTGGCTTGCTGTTCGCCGACGGCGGCAGGAATGCGTCAGCAGTCCGCCGCAGTGTGGCGGCGGCGAACTGCGCGGCTCTGAAGAGCCGCAGGCATCATGTCACCAAGCTGTAAAGCGAGGATCGGTGTTTTGTGCATAATCTTTTTCGGAGCGCAGCCTGCGGGGACCGCGATGTGAGCACCTGCGAACAACGGCGGGCCTCCGCTGCGGGAGGCTGCGGCCCGCGCAGTCCTGACGGACTGCAAACACATTGCGTCAAGCCACCGAACCGCAGATACATACTAAAAGCGGGAGAGCATCGGATAGCCCTCCCGCTTTAGTATTTGGATTGCCGTATCTACGCCAGATAGTGTTTAGATACCGAAATCAGGAATCCCAATATCACGGCGTTCATGAAGATGGCGGGCGCGGCCTTGCGGTCCTTGCCCACGAGGCACAGCATGACGGGTATGGCGATCATCAATACGGTTGCCGATCCGTCGGCCCACCACGGCAGGTAGGGCAGATTGCCGTAGAACACCAGTATGGCGGCGAACAGATAGGTGCAGAACGACGATACGCACGAGCGGAACGATACGCCCCGCGAAATCATGGGCACCACGTCGAGCAGTCCCGTCACGGCTCCCGTGACCAATGCGAGCGTAATGTAATTCATCGCTTACGATTATTTTGCCGCGCGTTTGCGGTCCACCTCGCTCAGGAGGATCTTTCTCAGACGCATGGCCTTGGGCGTAACCTCCACATATTCGTCGGCCTTGATGTACTCCAGAGCCTCTTCGAGCGAGAAGACCTTGGGCGGGACGATCACGGCCTTGTCGTCGGCTCCCGAGGCGCGCATGTTGGTGAGCTGCTTGGCCTTGGTGACGTTGATCGTAATGTCGCCCGAACGCGTGCTCTCGCCCACCACCTGACCGCAGTATACCTCGTCCATCGGGGCGATGAAGAAGCGGCCGCGATCCTGCAACTTGTCGATCGAGTAGGCGTATGCCGTCCCCGTCTCCGAGGCTATGAGCGAACCGTTGGTGCGCATCTCTATGTCGCCCATCCACGGTTCGAAATCCTTGAGACGGTGGGTCATGATGGCCTCGCCCGCCGTGGCGGTGAGCATGTTCGAGCGCAGGCCTATGATGCCGCGCGACGGCACGAGGAACTCCAGACGGGTGCGTTCGCCGTCCGACTCCATATTGGTGAGGGTTCCCTTGCGTTTGGTCACCATCTCAATTACGGTGCCCGAGTATTCGTCGGGGCAGTCGACGGTCATCTCCTCCACGGGCTCGCACTTCACCCCGCCGATCTCCTTGACGATCACTTTGGGCTGGCCGACCTGCAATTCGTAGCCCTCGCGGCGCATGGTCTCTATAAGCACCGACAGGTGCAGCACGCCGCGGCCGTAGACTACGAACGAATCGGCGTTCTGCCCGGGCTCGACGCGCAGCGCCAGATTCTTTTCCAGCTCGCGGTCGAGGCGCTCCTTCAGGTGGCGCGAGGTGACGTACTTGCCGTCGCGGCCGAAGAAGGGCGAGTTGTTGATGGTGAAGAGCATCGACATGGTAGGCTCGTCGATGGCGATGGGGGGCAGCGGCTCGGGATTCTCGTAGTCGCAGATGGTGTCGCCGATTTCGAAACCCTCGATGCCCACTATGGCGCATATCTCGCCGCACTCCACCTTGTCGACCTTGGCCTTGCCGAGTCCGTCGAACACCATCAACTCCTTGATCTTGCTCTTTACCAGCGTCTTGCCGTCGCGCTTGGCGAGGGTGACGTTCTGGCCCGCATGCAGCTCGCCGCGCGTGAGCTTGCCCACGGCTATGCGGCCCACGTAGGGCGAGTATTCGAGCGAGGTGACGAGCATCTGCGGAGTGCCTTCGACCTGCTCGGGCGCGGGTATCTCGTCGATGATGGCGTCGAGCAGCGGGGTGATCGAGTCGGTGGGCCGGTTCCACACGTGCGACATCCAGCCCTGCTTGGCCGAGCCGTAGATGGTCTTGTAGTCGAGCTGCTCCTCGGTGGCGTTGAGCGAAAACATGAGGTCGAACACCTGCTCGTTCACCACCTCGGGGCGGCAGTTGGGCTTGTCGACCTTGTTGACCACCACGATGGGCTTCTTGCCCAGCGACAGCGCCTTTTGCAGCACGAAACGCGTCTGCGGCATGGTGCCCTCGAAGGCGTCGACAAGTAGCAGCACGCCGTCGCACATGTTGAGCACACGCTCCACCTCGCCGCCGAAATCGGCGTGGCCCGGGGTGTCTATGATGTTGATTTTGCAGTCCTTGTATTTTACCGATACGTTTTTCGACAGAATGGTTATGCCTCGTTCGCGTTCCAGATCGTTGTTGTCCATTATGAGGTCTCCCGTGTTGGTGTCGGAACGCAGCAGGTGTCCGGCAACTATCATCTTGTCCACGAGTGTCGTCTTTCCATGGTCGACGTGGGCAATAATTGCGATGTTGCGAAGTTTTTGCATAGTAATTGAAATTAATCGCGCAAAGTTAATAATTAATCGGTAAAATGTGTTATTTTTGCTCTACTATTCAAGGAGCTGTCATTATGAATTACGGTATAAAAATCAAGGACCGCAGTGAGGTTCTGATAGGTTGCGTGGGCGATTTGCTGCCGCGTCTGCTGCCCGATCGCAGGGTGGTCGTGGTGTCGGATACCAACATCGACCGCCACTATCATTCGCTGATGAACCGTTTCGATCACGTCCTGATTGGGCTGGGCGAGACAAGCAAGACCCTGCTCACGGCCGACGCCGTGTACCGCAAGTTCATAGAGTTAGGAGTGGACCGCTCCACTTTCATTCTCGCTGTCGGCGGCGGCATAGTCACCGACGTGGCGGGCTTCGTCGCCTCGACCTACATGCGGGGGCTCGACTTCGGATTCATATCCACGTCGCTGCTCGGGCAGGTGGACGCCAGTGTGGGCGGCAAGAACGGCGTGAACGTGGAGGGGTATAAGAATATGGTCGGCACGTTCTGCCAGCCGCGTTTTGTCATCTGCGACGTGAACATGCTGCGCACGTTGCCCGAGCGCGAGTTCCGCACGGGGCTGGCCGAGATAATCAAGGCGGGCGTGATAGCCGACAGCGAGCTGTTCGACATGCTGGAGCAGTGCGATTTCGCTGATCTTCCGAAGGATTCGGAGCTGCTGGGCAAGATAGTCTTCCGCGCGGTGAAGGTCAAGGCCGACATCGTGGAGCGCGACGAGCGCGAGGCGGGCGATCGGCGCAAACTCAATCTGGGGCATACGCTGGCCCATGCCATAGAGAAGAGTTCGTCGAAGATGAACCACGGCGAGGCCGTGGCGGTGGGATTGTCGCTCATAGCCGATGCGGCGACCCGCAAGGGCATGCTGTCGGCGGCCGACAAGGAGCGTATCGACAATCTGCTCGTGCGCGCGGGGTTCGATCTCAAGCCGCCCGTGGCCATGCGTCAGCTGCTCAAGGCCGTGGCGAAAGACAAGAAGAGCGAGGGGGATTCGATCCATGTAGTCTTTCCCGTCGCCATCGGATCGTGCGAGGTGGTGCGCATGCCTGTCGACGAGTTCCGCGCCATGTTTCAATAGGGGAAATCTTTTCGAAATATCCGCTTTAGGCCGTTTTCGGACTCGGTATTTTGCGGCTCGGCGGGCCCGCGCGGTTATTCGGTCCGCGTTATTCCCTGAATGTAAAATATCGGCCCGCCAGATAGCTGTAAATCACGCATACCGCAGTCGTGAGGGCTTTCGAAGGCGTGGGCCATATCCCGCATATCTCCACGAAGAACTTTATGCACACGTAATTGAGAGCCAGCGAACCGACTACGGTGAATGCGTAGCGCAGCATCTGCCGCGAGGATGCGAGTCGCGTGGCGTGGAACGCCACGTTGCGGTTGAGCCAGAATCCGTTGAAAAACGTTATGGGGAAGACTATCGCGAGCGACGCAACATGCGGCGATACGGTCACGAATCCGAGGTTGATGAAGCGTTCCGCCACGACCGTGTGGTAGATGAAGTGGTACCATAGCAGATCGAGCACCATGTTCATGCCGCCGCACACCGCATAACGGAACATGGCGGACGGCACCATGCGGGCGATGTAACCCGTGTGGAAGCGGTCTATCGTCCTCGTTATAATCTCGGCGAGTCCCATTATTTGACGTTATATATCCACAGATCGGGATATATGTCGCTGTACGAACGGGCGAAAGCGGCGCAGTCGTCGCGTTTGTCGCTTCCGAATACGGCCGTTATGAATTTGTTCTTGAACGGCAGGATGGCGCCGTTCATATCCTCTATGCGTCGTTTGGCCTGCTCCAGAGCGCGTGCGGCATTCTGCTCGGTGGAGAACACCCCCATGACCACGTAATAGGCGTACTTGCCGTCGGATGCCGATACTGCGGGCTGCTCGGTCGCTGTCGGCTGCGCGGTGCTGTCGGGAACGGCAGTGTCGGTATCGTTTTGCGCTTCGGCGACGGTCGCATCTTCGTCGGGCGTAGGCTGCGGCGCTGCGGCGGGTGTTTCGGTCGGCGCAGTGCTTTTCACCACGCTCATGCCGCTCAAAAGCGATGTGCCCCATTGCATGTAGATGCCTACTCCGATGGCCATAAGCACGCACACGGCGCATATCGCATAGAGCCATGTGTTCGAACGGCGACGGATCACGAGCGTCTTCACTCCGTCGGGATTTATTGCCGTGTTGAAAGCCGCTTCGGCCGAGAAGCTCTTGTCGATAAGAACTCCCACGCCGCCTATTTTGAGCGTGACGCCCTCGCGCGTCTTGCCGAGCCAGCGGTTGTATATGTCGCGTGCCTGCTCCTCGCTGCAACCTGCTATGGCGACTATCTCGGCCACCAGCGACGGCCCCTGCTCGTGCGACGAGAAGCCGACCGCGTTGCGCGGACCGAGGAGACGGTCGGCTGCGATCTTGCGCGCGCCGCGCCGCTCGATGAAGAGCGTGCCCACATCGGGCAGGAATACTCCGCGCCCGCTTATGAGCATGTTATAGATGATCTTGTTTACCTCCTCTATCATTTTCTTTTTCTGTTTTTTTCACTTCGGGCGCGATCGGCGCTTCGGGCGGCATGGCTTTCGACCGTCGCGGGCCGACCGATCGGAAATCGGTTTTTCATGCCGTACCATATCATCCATGCGGCCAGAATGATGAACGGTATGCTGAGCAGCTGCCCCATGTTGAGCGTCATTCCCTGTTCGAACGCCTCTTGGTTCTCTTTAACGAATTCGATGAAAAATCGCGTAGGGAATATTCCGATCAATCCTATGCCGAACATCACTCCCGCATGGCGACGCCCCTCGTCGCGTTTGTAATAGAGCCACAGCAGCACCGCGAACGTGGCCAGATAGCACAACGCTTCGTATATCTGCGCGGGGTGTTGCACGGGGATCATGTCTATGGGCATGTTGGGATGCAACCTTACGAACTTGAATCCCCAAGGCACGTCGGTGACTCCGCCCACGATCTCGGAGTTGATGAGGTTGCCCATGCGCACCAACGCGCCGCCGACCGATACGGGGATCATGATTCTGTCGAGCCACCACACGTAAGGCGTTCCCGTCTTGCGGGCGGTGATCCACATGCCGATCAGCATGCCTATGGCCGAGCCGTGGCTGGCCATGCCGCCGTTGCGAATCTCGGTTATGATGGCCCAAGGCTTGGCCATGTAGTGCGAAAATTCGTAGAACAGGCAGTGCCCCAAGCGTGCGCCGATTATGGCGCCGAAAGCTATCCACACGAAGCCGATTTCGACGATGCGGGAACTGAAGCCCTCTCGGTGCGCGAAGTGCGAGAAGAAGCGTTCGCCCAAAAGTATCGTCAAGGCCCATGTGAGACCGTAATAACGCAAATCGAACGATCCGACGGAGAACATCACCGGATCGAAATCCCATATTATATATAAAAAGTCGGTAAGCATTTCTGTTTGGTATGAGGCTTCGTCGCTTTGTCCGCTTCGACCGAGCGGACGTGGTGCAGGTGGCGGCGCGCGTTATTTTTCGGGCGATACGGCCTTTTTGAGCGGGAACGCGAACGTGGTGCCCACGCCGAGTTCGCTGCGTACCGTGATGCGTTCGCCGTGAGCCTCCACTATGTGTTTCACGATGGCGAGGCCCAATCCCGTTCCGCCCTGCTCGCGCGAGCGGCCCTTGTCCACGCGGTAGAAACGCTCGAACACGCGCGGGATATCCTCCTTGCCGATGCCCACGCCCGTATCCTCCACCTCGATGAGTATTTTATCCATCATGTCGCGGAACTTGATGCGGGTCGAACCGCCCTCTTTGCCGTAATGTATCGAGTTTATTATCAGGTTTACCAGCACCTGCCCGACATAGTGTTTGTCGGCCATGACCCAGAACGGCGAGGGCAGCGAATCCGCCCCCTTGACCGATACCTTGATTTTGCGTTTGGCGGCCTCCATTTCCAGCTGTTCGACTATCTCCTTGGCCAGCGCGGCTATGTCGAACCGATCCTGTTTCAGTCGGTTCATGTCGTTTTCCAGCTTCGAAATGGTATCCAGATCGTTCACGATGTTTATCAGTCGGTCGATGCTCTTTTCGGCGCGTTCCAGATATTTGCGGTTTATGAGTTCGTCTTCGAGCCCTCCGTCCAGCAAGGTGGAGATGTATCCCTGAATGTTGAATATGGGAGTCTTCAGTTCGTGGGCGACGTTGCCGAGATACTGTTTGCGAAATACCTCGGTCTGTTTCAACCTCGCTATCTCCTTGTCGTTGTCGTCGGCCCATGCCGTCAGCTCTTCCGATATCTTCTCGACATGTTTGTCTTTCATCTCGTCGACGATCTCGGTGGTGTGGACGTCGCGCGAAAGCACCATCGAGTAGATGGGCTTGAGCTTGTAGGCCACATACGATTTTATCGTATAGAGCGAAAACAGGGCCAATACCACGAAAATACCGATCGCCGCGCATACCGTGACCCACCACGGCGTGCGGCACAGACCCAATACGGCCGCCACTATGACTGCCGCGACGAATGCCAGCAGCAGCGACGCGTTCTCTTTGGTTTTTATCGTCATCATACTCCCAATCGTTAATGTTATGTTTTCCGTTTCGTGCGCCGATGGCGCTGCCGTCGACTAATAGAGTCTCAGATTGGCCACCACCCGATATATGGCCTCCGTGTCGTCGGCCTTTATCGTTATGGTGTCGTACCCCTCGTTGGCGGATTCGAGCGCCAGCATCGTGTTACCGTCGGCATCGTTCACGAGCCTAACCTTACGCAAAAGTATATATTTCTGACATACTATCACATATATTTGCCCGGGAATTATAGCTTCGGCAGTCGTTTTTTTCAAAAAAACCATCGACCCCGACGGTATTTCGGCCGACATGGCCATGTCGTAACAGCGAAATGCGCAATCGCAGTCTTCGATCGGCGGAATGCTCATCTTGAATGCGGGCTTCAGATCTTCGTGCAGCAGCAGGCCGCGTCCCACCACATCGCCTTCGAAGAAAGGAATGCGGCCGCACGACAGGCCCTTGTTGAACATGTCGCCTTCGCCCGTGAGCAGCCATCCGACGCTCAGTTCGGGGAACTTTTCCACGATGCGTCGCGCGAGGTTTTGCGAGATACCGTTTTTTCCCGCTTTTATTTGATACAAATTCTCCGATCGTGCGAGACCTATGTATCGTCCGAAATAGTTCGTTGTCATGTTGGCCCATCTGATTACGCTCTCCAGACGAACCCAATTTTCATTTTTATTTGTCATATCAAAAAATTTTTATCATCTTTGCAACCGCGGCCTCGTAGTTCAATGGATAGAATATAAGATTCCGGTTCTTACGATGAAGGTTCGAATCCTTTCGAGGTCACATCAAAGGGCATCGCTGCCCTTTTTTCGTGTCTTCCGCATCGTTGTGACTCGTAGATCTCATAAATTGTTTATTCGGGCGGCTGCATACCGATTTTAATTTGAACGTTTTACTTTCCGCTGCGATCGACATTGCACTTTCTCGGGCGGCGGGGCATTCCGAAACGGCGGCTCGATCGATTGCGTCGGTTTTTTGTTTTTTGCAATCAAAGGTAGTGATTTTATTTGAAAAAACGATGAAAAAGTCTTTTTCTGAGATAAAATATATCGGAATAATCTGTTTTTGTGTTGTAAGTCTACAATATTTTTATTTTTTGTTCTCTCCTGCGGTCGCATGCGTTGCTTGAGTCGGCGTGAAATCATGCAATTTCGAAGTCGACGGTATCCGTTGATCGCATGTGCCGTTGTGTCGCGGATCGAAATCGGCTTTTCGATTGTTTTCGTCATGTCGTAACATCTCGGTCTTCGGTGGCGACGATTGCAACCATCCTGCCGCAAATGCGCATGGAGAGAGCCGCGGCGACAAATCGCCGCATCGGAATGCTTTTCGGTCCGTAACCGCAACATCGCGGGCGTGCGGTTCGGCGAACTGCGTTTTTGTCGAAAACATTCGTCGTATTTGCGTCGAGGTACTCGAATGAGGCCGACGTATTTTTGCGGATAAGCATATTTTATATTAATTTTGCCTTGGAATCGGTTCTCGTGAATGCGTGCCCTACCGCGTCGGCCGACGGGCCGTTCTGCCTTTTACGTTTGAAATTTATGCGTACTGATCGAAACATTAGAAATACAGAGAGCGACGTCGAGTTCGAGAACCGCATAAGGCCGCAGGATCTGTCGGCCTTTTCGGGTCAGGACAAAATAGTCGACAACCTTAAGGTGTTCATCAAGGCCGCGCTTATGCGCGGCGATTCGCTCGACCATGTGCTGCTTCACGGTCCCCCCGGGCTGGGCAAGACCACGCTGGCCAACATAATCGCCCACGAAATGGGTGCGCAGTTGAAAGTGACTTCGGGCCCCGTGCTCGACAAGCCGGGCGACCTTGCGGGCCTGCTCACCAATCTCGAAGCGGGCGACGTGCTTTTCATCGACGAGATACACCGCCTGAGCCCCGTAGTCGAAGAGTACCTCTATTCGGCAATGGAGGATTACAAGATCGACATCGTGCTCGACAAAGGGCCTTCGGCGCGTTCGATACAGATCGAGTTGGCTCCGTTCACCCTCGTGGGGGCCACCACGCGCAGCGGATTGCTCACCTCGCCGTTGCGTGCGCGCTTCGGCATACAGTGCCATCTAGAGTATTACGATTCGTCGGTGCTCTCGCGGATAGTGAAGCGTTCGGCCCGAATACTCGACGTGTCGATCGACGACGATGCCGCTTCGGAGGTGGCTCTGCGTTCGCGCGGTACTCCGCGTATAGCCAATTCGCTGTTGCGCCGCGTGCGCGACTTCGCGATGGTGAAGGGCGAGGGGCATATCGACATAGAGATCACCCGCATCGCTCTGGCCGCGCTGAACATCGATTCGCGAGGGTTGGACAGAATGGACAACCGCATCATCTCGACCATCATCGAGAAGTTCAAGGGCGGTCCCGTGGGGCTCAACACCATCGCCACGGCGGTGGGCGAGGATGCGGGGACCATCGAGGACGTTTACGAACCGTTCCTGATAAAGGAGGGATTCATCAAACGCACTCCCCGCGGCCGCGAGGCCACGGAGCTGGCTTACCGCCATCTCGGCATCACCCCTTCGGGCGAGTCGGAGGGAGTGTTGTTTTAGCGCGACGATATTTAACATTGCAGATCATGAAACATATTGCAACCTTTTTCGCTCTGTTGACGACATTGTTCGCCTCGGCGCAGGCGCCTCACGGTGCGCCGCAGATTCCCGTATGCCCCGCGCTCGAAACCGAAGGGGCGTTTTCGATGATAATGGTTCCCGATCCGCAGAGCTACACCAAGTTCGCCGCCAACCAGCCTCTGTTCGAGTTGCAGACGGCATGGATCGCGCAGAACATCGGACGTCTGAACATCCGTGCCGCGCTCTTCACGGGCGACATGGTGGAGCAGAACAACAAGCTGATCGCGGCGGGTATTCCCGGCCGCGACAACGGCGACCGGACGTCGCGTCAACAGTGGGAGGCGGTCTCGCGGAGCCTCGCGAGGCTTGACGGGCGGATTCCTTATATAGTGTGCCAAGGCAATCACGATCTGGGTTATATAGCCGCCGAGCATCGTTATTCCGACATGCCCCTATACATCTATCCCGAACGCAACTCGGCATTCGCCAATACGTTGGTGTCGACTGGTGCGAATCATCTGGGACTCCACACGCTGGAGAATGCCGCTTACGAGTTTCACGACGAGGCGTGGGGCGATCTGCTGGTCATCGCGTTCGAGTTCGCGCCTCGCGACGAGGCCATCGAGTGGGCCAAGGGCTTGATCGAGTCGGACCGTTTCAAGAACCATCGCGTGATAATTCTTACCCACTCGTTTCTCGCCACCGACGGCAGACGCATCGCGAACGAGGGTTACAAGCTCACCCCGCGCAATTGGGCGCAGGCTTTGTGGGACAAGTTGATATATCCGTCGAAAAATATCTGTCTGGTACTTTGCGGACATACGGGGACCCCGCCGAAGATCGATGCCGATGCCGACAAAACGGACTATCGTTCCAATTCGGCCTTTCGCGTCGACAAGGCGGCCGACGGCCGCGACATTCCCCAGATGATGTTCAATTCGCAGAACGGCGACGGCGAGTGGAACGGGAACGGCGGCGACTGCTGGATCCGAATATTGGAGTTCAAGCCCGACGGCAAGACAATCGGCGTGCGCACTTTCTCGCCGTTGTTCGCCGTATCGAAGCTCACGGCGGGCTTGGCTTGGCGCAATGCCGATTACGATCGATTCGAGATAGTGGTGGAGTGACGGTCCGATCGAGGTGCGGCCTCTTGAACTGATCGGCTAACAATAAGTGTTTTTCTATTTTGTCGTTTGTCGAAAAAAACGTACATTTGTAAGAGTATTAACCTGTAACTTTTGAACGATATCATGAAATTCGGATTCTCATTCATGGCGACACTCCTCTTTTCGGTCGCCGCATTTGCCGTGCCGCGTGCCGAATATCCGCGTCCGCAGTTCGAACGCGCCGATTGGGTGAACCTTAACGGCGAGTGGAGTTTCGCGCTCGATCTGTCCGATTCGGGCCGCGACCGCAACTTCTACGAAAGCAAAGGCTTCGACGGCAAGATCATGGTGCCGTTCGCACCCGAGAGCGACCTCTCGGGCGTGGGCTACAAGGATTTCATCAACAGCGTGTGGTACCAGCGCACGGTGCGCATCCCGTCGGAGTGGAGCGGCAAGCGCGTGAAGCTCAATTTCGGAGCGGTCTACTATGAATCGGAGATATACATCGACGGCCGTTTCGTGGGGCGTCACTACGGCGGCTCGGACTCTTTCTCGTTCGACATAACGGATTATGTGGGCGACGGCGGCGAACACAGTCTGGTGGTTCATGCCGAGAGCCGTTTGCGCGACGGCGAGCAGCCCGGCGGCAAGCAGTCGACGCTGCAGTATTCCCACGGTTGCAGCTATACCCGCACCACGGGCATCTGGCAGACGGTGTGGATGGAGGCCGTGGACAAGGCGGGTCTGGAGCGCGTGCAGGTGATGGCCGACGTCGACAATAACCGATTGACCGTGATCCCGACCTATTACGGCTCGGCAGGCGGCAATACCCTGACGGTTACGGTGAAGGACGGCGCCAAGGTCGTCGCCCGCGCCGAATCTTCTGCCGTGCAGGGCATTCCGACGGTTCTTTCGATCAAGAATCCCAAGCTGTGGAGTCCCGAATCGCCGTTCCTCTACGATGTGGTCTACGAGGTGAAGAACGCTTCGGGCGAGGTGATAGACCGCGTGGCGTCGTATGCGGGCATGCGCAAGATACATATCGACGGCAACAAGATATATCTCAACAACAAACCCTATTACCAGCGTCTGGTGCTCGATCAGGGCTTCTATCCCGACGGCGTGTGGACGGCACCTTCCGACGAGGCGCTGCGCCGCGATATCGAGATGTCGAAAGAGGCGGGCTTCAACGGCGCGCGTCTGCACCAGAAGGTCTTCGAGGAGCGTTTCCACTACTGGGCCGACAAGCTCGGTTATCTGGTCTGGGGCGAGATGGCGTCGTGGGACAAGAACTACAATCTGGTGGGTGCTGCCCGCAACTTTCTCTCGGAGTGGAGCAATATAGTGGTTCGCGACCGCAATCACCCCGCACTGGTGGTGTGGACCCCGTTCAACGAGGAGTGGGGCACACCGTCTAACGAGGCGGGCCGTTTCATGACCGACGTCTACCACGAGACCCGCCGTCTGGACCCCTCGCGCCCCGTGAATACCGTGAGCGGCGGTCTGTACGTGATCTCCGATTTCTGCACCGCCCACAATTACGAGCAGGACGGCGAGAAGCTGCACAATATCCTCTTCGACGGCGAGAAGTTCTACCAGCCGCAGGGTCCGAGCCGCGGTTTCGACCGCGCGATAGTCAAGTTGCACTACGACGGCAGCGTACCTTATATTTTAGACGAGTTCGGCGGCATAAAGTGCGCCGAGACGCAGCCCGAGGGCGGCAATTCGTGGGGTTACGGCGACGCCGCGCCCACGCGCGAGGATTTCTACAAGCGTCTGGAGGCGCAGGTGAAGGCCATCGTGGACCACAGCGACAAGATATGCGGATTCTGCTACACGCAGCTCACCGACGTCGAGCAGGAGCAGAACGGAGTGTACTATTACGATCGTCGCAGCAAGTTCGACATGAAGCGCGTGAGCGACATATTCCGCATGAAGGCCGAGGGCTACGAGCAGTAGTTTTGTATTTATTAACCGATTAAAGATAATTTATAGATGAAGATTAAATTTATGGCGGCCGTTGCGGCCCTTATGTGCTGGACAGGCGTGCAGGCGCAACCGCGTGCCGAATATCCCCGCCCGCAGTTCGAACGTGCGGATTGGGTCAACCTCAACGGCGAGTGGAGTTATACTCTCGACCCCGTGGAGACGGGTTGGGAGCGCGGTTTGAAGGACAGCCGCGGATTCGACGGCAAGATCACGGTTCCGTTCGCTCCCGAGAGCAAACTCTCGGGCGTGGAGCACAAGGAGTTCATACCCTGCATCTGGTACCAGCGCGAGATCTCGGTGCCCGCCGCATGGGACGGCAAGGACGTGTTGCTGAATTTCGGCGCCGTATATTACGAGTCGGAGATTTACATCGACGGCAAGTTCGTCGACCGCCACTTCGGCGGTTCGGACTCGTTCTCGGTGGACATAACCAAGTTCGTCAAGGCGGGCGGTACGCATTCGCTGGTCGTGAGCGCCAAGAGCGACTTGCGCGGCCGCATGCAGTCGGCGGGAAAGCAGTCGCTGCGTCACGGTCCTTTCGAGTGCATGTACACCCGTACCACGGGCATCTGGCAGACCGTGTGGATGGAGGCCGTGGCCCCGAACGGAATAGCGCGCGTCAAGTACGTGACCGACATCGACCGCGGCGAGGTGTCGATGGAGCTGACCATGCGCCGCAATGCTGCGGGCAACGTGCTTACGGTGAGCGTCCTCGACGACGGCAAGGTGGTGGCGCGCAACACGGCGCCCGTGGCGTCGGGTTCGGTGGTTACGTTACCGATCAAGAAAGCCAAGCTGTGGAGTCCCGAATCGCCGTTCCTCTACGACGTGGTGTTCGAGCTTAAGGATGCCGCAGGCAAGACGATCGATCGCGCTGAGTCGTATTTCGGCATGCGCAAGATCCACACCGAGGGCAACAAGATCTATCTCAACAACGAGCCTTACTACCAGCGTCTGGTGCTCGATCAGGGTTTCTATCCCGACGGCATCTGGACGGCTCCTTCGGACGAGGCTCTGAAGCGCGATATCGAACTCTCGATGGCCGCGGGCTTCAACGGAGCGCGTCTGCACCAGAAGGTCTTCGAGGAGCGTTTCTACTATTGGGCCGACAAGCTGGGCTATCTGACGTGGGGCGAGGCTCCGAGCTGGGGTCTGGACGCCAACGACGTGGAGGCCGCCCGCAATTTCCTCATGGAGTGGCGCAATCTGGTGGTTCGCGACATGAACCATCCGTCGCTGGTGACGTGGACCCCGTTCAACGAGGAGTTCTGGCCCGACGAGACGCAGTATCCCCGCTTCGTGACGGATATCTACACCCTCACCAAGCAGCTCGATCCCTCGCGTCCGATCAATACGGTCAGCGGCGGAATCCATATCAAGACCGACATCTGGACCGAGCACCACTACGAGCAGGATCCTGAGCGTCTGCGCGAGGTTATCTATAACGGCGGCAAGATGTTCGTGCGCGCTCCCGAGGTGCAGGCCCGTCTGCGCGGCAATGTGGGCTTCAACCGCCCCGTGCTGAACGATCCCTACACCTTCCCCACCTACGAGGGCGACATACCTTATATACTCGACGAGTTCGGCGGCATAAAGTGCATGGAGGCCAACCCCGCCAAGGACGGCGCATGGGGCTACGGCGACGCGGCTCAGACGAAGGAGGACTTCTACAAGCGTCTGGAGGGTCAGGTGCGCGTACTGCTGGAGATGAACGACAAGATGTGGGGCTATTGCTACACGCAGCTCACCGACGTCGAGCAGGAGCAGAACGGAATATACTACTACGACCGAGGCAGCAAGTACGACATGGACCGCATCCGTGCCATATTCCGCATGGAGCTGCCTGCCAAGGATGCCGAGTAATGAAAAATGAAATACAAGCATAACCTATGAAACGAATTGTTTTCGCCCTTGCCGCAATGGCTCTCGCAGTGGGATGCTGCGGCAAAAAGTCGGATGCCGACGGGCTCGATCTGATGAAGGAGGAGAATTTCAAGGCCGTGATCGACGGCAAACCCGTGTCGCTCTACACGCTTACCAACGGCGACCTGACGATGCAGGTGACCAATTTCGGCGCCCGCGTGGTGTCGTTGTGGACGCCCGACCGCGACGGCAGGATGGCCGATATAGTGCTGGGCTACGAGAAACTCGACCGCTACGTACACAATACGGGCGAGCGTTTCCTCGGCGCCGTGGTGGGTCGCGTGGCCAACCGCATCGACAGCGGCCGTTTCACTCTGAACGGCAAGGAGTACAATACTCCGCAGAACAGCAACGGACAGACGCTGCACGGCGGCAACCGCGGTGTGGACATGGTCGTGTGGGACGTGGTGGATGTTAAGCCCAACGCCATCGTGCTGCACTATCTGGCGGCCGACGGCGAGGACGGATTCCCGGGTAATCTGGATATCACCATGACCTATACTCTCACGCCCGACAACGAGTTCCAAGTGCTCTATCTGGCGGGGACCGACGCTCCCACCGTGGTGAACATGTCGCACCACTCGTTCTTCAACCTCAAGGGCGAGGGCGGCGGTACTATTACCGACAACGTGCTGACCATCAAGGCCGACGCCATAACTCCTACCGACGAGCGTCTGATCCCCACGGGCGAGATACGTCCCGTGGAGGGCACTCCGTTCGATTTCCGCGAGCCGCACGTGATCGGCGAGCGCATCGAGGCCGACGACGAGCAGCTCAAGAACGGCCGCGGCTACGACATGAACTGGGTTCTCGCGCGCGAGAACAACGGTCAGGTGGAGACCGTGGCTACGCTGTACGACCCCTCGACGGGCCGTTGCATGGATGTGGCCACCGACCAGATCGGCATTCAGTTTTACAGCGGCAACTTCTTCGACGGAACATACGACGGCAAGTACGGCGAGCCTCTCCGCTTCCGCGAGTCGGTGGCTCTGGAGACGCAGAAGTTCCCCGACGCGCCCAACCACGACAACTTCCCGTCGATCGTGCTGAATCCCGACGAGACCTACTCGCAGGTATGTATATATAAGTTCTACACCAAATAATGCGTGCCATGAAACTCTTTTCGGCCGCACTGCTCGCCCTGTCGCTCTGCGGCACGGCGACGGCGCAGAACCGATGGGCGATCATGCCCGACGGCAAGACCATACGCATGGAGGTGAACGACGCCACAGCGCCCCATGCCGACCACATCGAGATGAGCGGCAAGTTCATGGCCGTGGTTCTCTATTGGGATGTGGACGAGAACGGCACATTCGGCGTGAACCGCTCGCTGGTGTTCCCCATGCTGCGCACCGTGCCCAACAATACGCACGCCAGCCTAATGTTCAAGAACGACGTGGACGTGGCGTCGATGCTGCGTGTCGATAACCGTCCCGTCGCGCTGCGGAGCCGCACGGTCGATCTCAACGGCGCCATGACCGTGGTGTCGGACTACAAGACGACCGATCGATCGGGCCGCACAACCGCGCTGGAGCTTACCCGCACGATATTCCCGTCGATGGAACGCCCCGTGCTGTGCGAGCGTTACACCGTCCGCAATACGGGCGACAACTCTTATGCGTTGCAGATTCCCGAACTGTCGCAATCCTATACGACCGATCCCGCCCGCGGTGTGAAAGGCAGTTACGTGATCCGCACCGACGTGCAGGGCGGCGGCGTGTACGAGCTGAAGCCCGGGCAGAGCGTCGATTTCTCGCTTACCGTTCAGGCATACGAGAAGGCGGCGGCGCCTGTCTCGGTCGATGTCGATGCCGAGTATGCCGACCGCATGGCGTTCGTGGCTCACATGGACGGCAATCTGGTGCTCGACACCCCCGACGATGTGATCGATACCGAGTTCCGCTACGCCAAGATCCGCGCGAGCGAAAGCATCTGCAAGACCAAGGGCGGATACATGCATGCCCCGGGCGGCGAGAGTTATTATGCTGCCATCTGGGCCAACGATCAGGCCGAATATGTCAATCCGTTCTTCCCCTTCGTCGGCTACGAGGTGGGAAATGCGTCGGCCATCAATGCCTATCGCCATTTCGCGCGTTTCATGAACGACGAGTACAAACCCATACCCAGTTCGATCATCGCCGAGGGCGACGACATCTGGAACGGTGCGGGCGACCGCGGCGACGGTGCCATGATCGCTTACGGCGCGGCGCGCTATGCGCTCACGCGCGGCGATAGGGCCGAGGCCGAGGAGCTGTGGCCGCTTATCGAGTGGTGTTTGGAGTATTGCAAGCGTCAGATCAACGACAAGGGCGTGGTGAAGTCCGACCGCGACGAGCTGGAGGGACGCTTCCCCGCGGGCGATGCCAACCTATGCACCTCGACGCTCTACTACGACGCTCTGCTGTCGGCCGCATGGCTGGGCGAGTCGCTCGGCAAGAGTGCTTCTGTGACGGCCGATTACCGCCGTCGCGCCAAGGCCATGCGCGCGGCCATCGAGTCGCATTTCGGCGCCAACGTGAAGGGCTACGAGACCTACCGCTACTACGAGGGCAACGACATCCTGCGTTCGTGGATCTGCATGCCGCTCATCGTGGGCATCTACGACCGTGCGGCCGCGACGATCGACGCCTTGTTCCGCTCGGACCTCTATACCAAGGACGGTCTGCTGACGGCGCAGGGCAGCGAGACCTTTTGGGACCGTTCGACGCTGTATGCTCTGCGCGGCGGTTATGCGGCGGGTTATCCCGACTTCATGACCGAGCAGCTGTCGTATTACTCGAACCGCCGTCTGTTAGGCGACCACGTTCCCTATCCCATCGAGGCGTGGCCCGAGGGCAGCCAGCGCCACCTATCGGCCGAGAGCGGACTCTATTGCCGCATCATCACCGAGGGCATGTTCGGCATACGCCCCACGGGCATGCGCAGCTTCGAACTGAAGCCCGAGATCCCATCGGATTGGGACTATGCCAACCTGAGCCACGTGCGCGCCTTCGGCAGCGATTTCGACATTCGCGTGAAGCGTCTGTCGGGCGACAAGCTGCGCGTTACGGTTGCCGAGCACGGAGGCCGCGAGCAGAACTTCACCCTAAGGAGCGGCCGTGCGATAAACGTGAAATTGTAAATTATTGAAATATATTTCGATATCGCACAGCGATCGGCAGTTAGCCGCCGTCCCATGAGGCGAACCGCTGGCGAACAATAGAATTTGTGCCAATTATTAAAACCTTAAACTATAACGAATCATGAACATTCAGTTAATTCGCGAGAAATTCGCCGAGCATTTCGGCGCCGCAGGCGAGTTGTACACTTCGCCCGGACGTATCAACCTTATCGGCGAGCACACCGACTACAACGGCGGCTTCGTCTTCCCGGGCGCTATCGACAAGGGCATGGTGGCCGAGATCAAGCCCAACGGAACGGATAAGATCCGCGCCTATTCGGTCGATTTGCAGGAGTATGCCGAGTTCGGTCTTTGCGAGGAGGACAAACCCGAGCAGTCGTGGGCGCGCTATATCTTCGGCGTGGCGCGCGAGATTCTGAAGCGCGGCGGCAAGGTCGAGGGCTTCGACACCGCATTCTCGGGCGACGTGCCCCTCGGCGCGGGAATGTCGTCGTCGGCGGCTCTGGAGTCGACTTTCGCATTCGCGTTGAACCACATCCACAACGACGACAAGATCGACAAGTTCGAGCTTGCCCGCATAGGCCAGTCTACCGAGCACAACTATTGCGGCGTGAACTGCGGCATTATGGACCAGTTCGCTTCGGTATTCGGCAAGAAGGGCAACCTGATGCGTCTCGACTGCCGCTCGATGGAGTTCGCCTATTTCCCGTTCGATCCCGAGAAGTTCGGCTATCGTCTGGTGCTGCTCGACTCGGTGGTCAAGCACGAGTTGGTGGGTTCGCCCTACAACAAGCGTCGCGAGTCATGCGAGCGCGTATCGAAGGTGCTCGGTCAGGAGACCCTGCGCGGCGCCACGATGGAGCAGCTCGATGCCGTGAAAGATAAGATCTCGGAGGAGGATTACATGCGTGCCCGCTACGTCATAGGCGAGGAGCGCCGCGTGCTCGATGTTTGCGCCGCTCTGGAGGCGGGCGATCTGGAGACCGTGGGCGAGCGTATGTACGAGACCCATTGGGGCATGTCGAATGATTACGAGGTGAGCTGCGAGGAACTCGATCTGCTGGCCACCATCGCCAAGGAGTGCGGCGTTACGGGTTCGCGCATTATGGGCGGCGGCTTCGGCGGCTGCACCATCAACCTTGTGAAAGCCGATCTTTACGACAAGTTCATCGCCACGGCCAAGGAGAAGTTCAACGCCGCCTACGGTCATGAACCGAAGGTTTATGACGTGGTGATCTCGGACGGAGCGCGCAAATTGGAGATGTAAACCGATACGACGATGAAAAGATTATTATCGACGATCGTTGCCGTGTGCCTCTTCGGAGGCGCATCGGCAACGATCGTTTTGCCGAAAGTGCTGGGCAGCAACATGGTGCTGCAACAGCAGAGCGAGGTCAACCTATGGGGCAAGGCCGAGCCGAACAAGAAAGTGACCGTCGAGGTGTCGTGGAGCGACGCCAAGATACTGACCCGCAGCGATGCCGAGGGGCGTTGGGCCGTCAAGGTAGCCACTCCCGAAGCGTCGTTCACGCCGCAGAGCATAACCATAGGCGACGGCGAGAGCCTCACGCTCGATAACATTCTCATAGGCGAGGTGTGGGTATGCTCGGGCCAGAGCAACATGGAGATGCCCGTGAAGGGATTCAACTGCCAGCCCGTCGAGAAGTCGATCGACTACATTCTGTCGGGAGCCGAGGAGGCCGACAACATCCGCATGTTCACCGTGCAGCGCGCCCGCTCTTACGGCGAGGACCGCGAGGATTGCGAGGGCGGAGAGTGGTTCTGCGCCTCGCCGCAGAGTGTGGCCGACATGTCGGCCGTGTCGTATTTCTTCGCCTATGTCCTTACGCATGCCGAGGGTGTGCCCGTGGGTGTGATAACCACCAACTGGGGCGGTACGCGCGTGGAGTCGTGGATGCCTCTCGACGCGCTGAAGGATTGCGTGTCGGCGGAGCGCTACGAGCAGAAGATCAATATGGGCGGCATCCGCCCGAGCGAGCTCTATTGCGCCATGATAGCGCCCATCCGCAACTTCACGGCGCGCGGTTTCCTGTGGTATCAGGGCGAAGCCAATCTGGACGATATCGACCATTACGACGATATGATGGCCCGCATGGTCGAGCAGTGGCGCAAGGATTGGGGCGACGAGACCGATTCGATGCCGTTCTATTATGCGCAGATAGCACCTTACATTTACGGCGGCTCGGGCGATATAGCCTATCCGCTCTTCGTCGAGACTCAGGTGCGTGCGCTTAAAAAGATTCCCAACTGCGGTATGGCGGGCACGACCGATATAGGGTCGGAGCGTTGCATCCATCCGTCCAAGAAATTCGAGGTGGGGCAGCGTCTGGCCGCGCTGGCTCTGAAGCAGACATACGGCCGCGGCGGTTTCGAGCCCAAGGCGCCGCAATTGGAATCTTATGAGATAAAGGACGGAAAGGCGATCGTGAAGCTGTCGAACGCCGACATGGGACTGAGCCCGTGGTACGGCGAGGCCATCGAGGGCTTCGAGATAGCAGGACCCGACCGCGTGTTCCGCAAGGCGCAGGCCTCGATTTCGGGCAACAGCGTCACCGTGTGGAGCGACGAGGTGAAGGAGCCCGCGGCGGTACGTTACGCGTTCCGCAACTACATCCCCTGCAATCTGAAGAACCTCTTCGGCATTCCCGCCGTTCCGTTCCGCACCGACGACTGGAACGACGTGAAGTAGTATTGCTGCTGTTCGCCGACGGCGGCAGGAGTGCGACAGCAGTCCGCCGCAGTGGGGCGGCGGCGAACTGCCGACATCGCCGCGCGATGTCGAGATATAGCTTATACCGTCGGACAACTATTCTAATCCCCTTCGCGCGGAGGGGATTTTTATTCCCATCAGCCTGTCGAGCCTCATAAAGTGCGATAATGAGTCGAAAAACATAATAATTCGCCCTCGTATGTCGTTAAAACAAAAAATATGTGTAATTTTGCACGATTACTACCTGCGTTGCAGCAGTAAATAATTCGGTATGAAACAAAAGTTATCTTACGTGGTGGCTCTGGCCGTCGTGGTTGCGTCTTTTTGGGGCTGCTCGGGAGTGCAGAGGGTTATAAATACCGGCGATTCGGAACTTGTTTTCGAACGTGCCATGATCTATTACGACGCCGAGAAGTGGACTAAGGCCGCTTCGCTGTTCGAAGCCTGCGAGTACTACTACAAGGGCACGCTCAAGGAGGATACCGTGTCGTTCTATCTGGCGCGCTGCCGATTCAAGGAGGGCGACTATGCCACTTCGTCGACCCTGTTCGACGAGTTCCGCCGCAGCTTCGGGCGCAGCGAATTTATCGAAGACGCCGAGGCGATGTATGCCATAAGTCTCTACAACATGTGTCCCACGCCCGAGCGTGACCAGTCGACCACGTCGCAGGCCATCATTGCCGTGTCGGAGTTCATGTCGCACTATCCCGAGAGCGAGCAGTTCCCGCTGTTTCAGGATATGATGAACGACCTGACGTGGCGCCTGCACGAGAAGTCGTATATCAATGCCTATACCTATTATAAAATAGAGCGCTACAACTCGGCCATAATAGCTTTCCGCAACGCCCTGAAGCAGTATCCCGATTCGCACCGCCGCGAGGACGTGATGTACTACATCGTCATGTCGTCGTTCAAGCTGGCCGACAATTCGGTGGCCGATAAGCAGATGGACCGTTTCATGTCCACGCTCGACTCCTATTACTCGTTCATCATGGAGTATCCCGAGTCGAAGTACCGCAAGGATGTGGATCATGCGGCCGACGTGGCCAAGCGCTTTATCGAGAAGAACCGAAAGGAAGAGTAACAACGACAAAATTACGCATATTAAGATGGAGATCAAGAAGAACATTCCCAACAACACTATTACCCGCAAACTTGTCGATCTGGACAAGGATACGGGCAATATCTACGAGAGCATCAACATCATAGCCCGCCGAGCCAACCAGATCTCGTCGGAGCTGAAAGCCGAGCTCAATCGTAAGCTGGCCGACTTCTCGTCGCCCACCGATACAATGGAGGAGACCTTCGAGAATCGCGAGCAGATCGAGATATCGCGTTATTACGAGCGTCTGCCCAAGCCTGTGATTATCGCTACGGAGGAGTTTCTGGACGACGAGGTGTATTACCGCAAGGGCGACGGGGCGCAGGCAAAGCAGTAGGGCGGATTCGCTGCGTCGCGA
>CAYMIH010000032.1:8550-23622 GCA_964390585.1 uncultured Alistipes sp. | reverse complement strand
GGAAACTTGCTTTTGCACTCACTTATTGTTATCTTTGCTCCCTAAACCCGAATTACTATGGCAGACAATTCGATACTTACGCGCCTCGACGGCCTGAAGCTCAAGTACGAGGAGACGGGGCAGAAGCTCACTGACCCCGAGGTGATAGCCGACGTGAAGCTGTTCGTGCAGCTCACCAAGGAGTACAAGGAGCTGGAGCCCATCATCGAGACCTCGGAACGTTACCGCACCGCGCTGGCCAATCTGGCCGAGGCGAAGGATGTGCTGGCGAACGACAAGGACGAGGAGATGCGCGAGATGGCCCGCATGGAGATCGCCGAGCTGGAACCCGCGCTGGAGAAGATGGAGGAGGATATAAAGCTGCTGCTCATACCCAAGGATCCTCAGGACGAGAAGAACGCCATCATGGAGATCCGCGGCGGCACGGGCGGCGACGAAGCTGCCATCTTCGCGGGCGACCTGCTGCGCATGTACACCAAATACATCGAATCGAAGGGCTGGCGCTACGAGATCACGTCGTTCTCGGACGGCGCCGCGGGCGGCTACAAGGAGGTCGTGCTGAAAGTGACGGGACAGAGCGTCTACGGCACCTTGAAATACGAGTCGGGCGTGCACCGCGTGCAGCGCGTGCCGCAGACCGAGACGCAGGGCCGCGTGCACACCTCGGCGGCATCGGTGGCGGTACTCCCCGAAGCCGAGGAGTTCGACGTGGAGATATCGATGAACGACATCCGCAAGGACATATTCTGCGCCTCGGGCCCGGGCGGACAGTCGGTGAACACCACCTACTCGGCAATACGACTCACGCACATCCCCACGGGCATCGTGGTGCAGTGTCAGGACCAGAAGTCGCAGCTCAAGAACTTCGACAAGGCCTTCGAGGAGCTGCGCACACGCGTGTTCAACCTCGAATACTCGAAGTATCTGGACGAGATAGCATCCAAACGCAAGACGATGGTGTCGACGGGCGACCGCTCGGCGAAGATCCGCACCTACAACTATCCGCAGGGCCGAATCACCGACCACCGTATAAACTACACCATCTACAATCTGGCGGCTTTCATGGACGGCGACATTCAGGACTGCATCGACCATCTGATCGTGGCCGAAAACGCCGAGCGATTGAAGGAGAGCGAATTGTAGTCTCGAATAAGAAACAGAAAAAGTCGGCCCCTGCGAAGAGAGGCCGACTTTTTTTCGAATCGCAGTCGCGAGCCTAAAGCGGAGCGCGCCTCGCGCCTACTTGCTCTCGCTCTTGTAGATCTCGTCGCGCGGCAGCTGCACGGGCATGTCGGCCGTGGCGAGCACCATTATGGCCAGCGCGGCGGCCGCCTGCTCCTGATATTCGGGGATGCTCTTGTCGTAACGGTCGCGCTCGGTGTGCCATATTTCGCCGTAGGAGAAGTTGTAACCCTTCACGTCGCGCCACTCGCCCATCTGCAACGTCGGCACGCCTTTCACGGCGAAGCTGGTGGCGTCGTTGCCGCCCGTACGCGTGGGCTGCTCGCGGGACACAAGCTCGGTAACCTCGAACCCGTAGTCGGGATAGAGCGTGCGGATCGGCTCCGCAGCCTTGTCGTAGGCTTTCACGAGCGACGCGGGAGCCGCGAACGAGGTGTAGGGCATCGGGCCGCCGTCGCGGTTGAACATGTTCGATATGCGGGGCAGCATGTCGGCGTGGTCGCGAGTCCATGCCAGCGAACCCCACAGTCCGAACTCCTCGCCCGCGAAGAGGATGAATACTATCGTGCGGTCGGGCTTGGCTCCCGAGAGGGCTATCATGCGCGCCGCCTCCATCACGGCCGCCGTGCCCGAGCCGCAGTCGACGCCGCCCGTGGCCACGTCGTAGGCGTCGAGGTGGGCGCCTACGATCACATATTCGTCGGGATGCTTGGCGCCCCTCATCGTGGCGACGATGTTGTGATAAGGCACGGGGCCTATCTTGAAGTGGTTGCGGATGTCGAACTCCAGCTCCACGCGGCGGCGCTCCTTCACCAGTTTCTGTATGCGGGCATACTGCTCCTCGTCGAGCAGGATATCGGGCGTGGTGGGCAAACTGTCGAACGGAATACGCCCGTGCACCACATCGAAGTCGTACAACGCCGTGATGGGCACCGACGCGGGACGCACGAAGCCCAGCGCGCCTGCCTCGACCATCTCGTCGTAGAGCGGGACTGCGGCATCCCGTTTCTCCATCTTCTCGCCGTCCTCGCCCGCATGCTCGCGGTTGTACTTGTCGGCCCGCTCGTTGTGATCGAGGACCTCGTGACGCAGCCGCGTCGCCTCTTCGTTATGCCGCAACGCGAAGCCGTTGCTCTTGCTGTCGACCAGCACCCACGCGCCCTTTATGGTGCCCTTCATGCGGTCGAACTCGGCGCGCGTGCGGGGTTCCGTCACCACGTGGCCGCGTTGCAGGCCGCGCGTGCCCGAGGTGTAGGAGGGCGTGGCGAAGTGCAGCACCATGTTCTCGTCGCCCGTCATGCGGCCCCACCATCCCGCGCGGTTGAAGCCTGCCGCCATCTCGCCGACCTCCTCGGCCTCGACGTCGTAGCCCCACTCGCGGAAGCTGCGCATGGCCCACTCGGCGGCATTCTCGAATGCATCGGAGCCGACGAGGCGCCCGCCGAAGCGGTTGCACAGAATGTCGAGATGCTGCATGGCGCGGTTATCGTCGCGCGCCGTCTCCATGATCTTCCTGATCGGAGCGCTCTGCGCGAAGCACGCCGCGGGCAGTGCGAGAAGCAGAAGCAATTGAATGAAAAATCGTTTCATAGTTCGAGTTTGTAATGTTAATTTCGGCCGCGCGGCCGAACGGTTTATTCGTGTCGTCTCCTCGCGGCGGGTTCCATGTGCACCCCCACGAAAGTGCGCTCGCCGAAGCGTTCGCGCAGCAGTCTTTCGATCTCGGTCGCCTTGTCGTGCGCCTCGTCGAGCGTCGACGATCCGTCGAGACGTATGTGCAACTCGATGGCGCAGTAGTTGCCTATGCGCCGCGTGCGCAGGTTGTGGATGCCGCTCACACCCTCCACCGCGGAGGCTATGCGCACGATCTCCTCCTCGGTCTCTACGGGCAACGACCGCTCCGTCAGCTCGCCGAACGACTCGCGCAGCACGTCGACGGCGATCCTGATGATGAACAGGCTCACCACGGCGGCTGCGATGGGGTCCAGCACGCGCCATTTGTCACCCAGCATGATGGCGCCGCCGATGCCGAGGGCGGTACCGATGGACGAGAAAGCGTCGCTGCGGTGGTGCCAGGCGTTGGCCACGACGGCCTGCGAATCGACCTCGCGGCCGACGCGGATCGTGATACGATAGCACAGCTCCTTGACCGCCACGGACACCACCGCCATCCAAAAAGCTATCGCCGACGGAGCCTGCGGTTCGTCGCCGCGCACGGCACGCACGATCCTCACGGCGCCGTCGCGCAGGATGATGATGCCCACCGCGAGCAGCGCGAGGCCTATCAACGCCGTGGCCACGGTCTCGTACTTGCCGTAGCCGTAGTCGTACCTCCCGTCGCGCGGACGGTTCGACAACTTCACGAACAGCAGCACCGTTATGTCGGTGATGAAGTCGGAGAGCGAATGCACCGCGTCGGCCACCATGGCCGCGCTGTGTCCCGCGATGCCTGCCGCGAACTTCAGCGCGACGAGCAGCGCATTTATCACTCCGCCCGCCAACGTGACACGGTAGATTTTCTTGGCGCGAGTGCTTTGATCCATTGCTTCGGATTTTTTCGGCCGTATAATGCAAATGCCCGACTTGGTCGGGCATTGCGATCGTCTGTATGACGGCGAATTGCCGGCATGGAGCGGCTGCGTCGAAATACCCGAACCTAATCTTCGGCGGATTTCGAGTATAGGCGTCCTATTTTTTTATCTGGTTCTGCCAGATGAGCGCCGACGAGCCGAGGATGGCGGCATTCTTGCCCTCGATGCCCGAGGGGAGCAGCTTCACCTTGTTCTTGAAGGTAGCCATCATGTTCTCCTCCATGTACCACTTGGTGGGCTCGAAGATGTACTTGCCCGCCTTGGCCAGTCCGCCGAAGAGGATTATGGCCTCGGGCGAGGTGGTGGCCATCAAGTCGGCCAGCGCTTTGCCCAGCACCTCGCCCGTGTAGCGGAATGCCTCCAGCGCTATGGCGTCGCCCTTGTCGGCTGCCACCGACAGCATCACGGCCTCGAATTTCGAATAGGGGGTGTCGCGCAGCTCGCTGTCGCAGCTCATCTTGGCCATCAGCTCGAAAGCCGTGCGCTTGATACCCGTGGCCGAGGCGTATGCCTCCAGACAGCCCTTGCGTCCGCATCCGCAGTCGCGGCCGTGCACGCGGCTGTCGACGGCGATGTGGCCGTACTCGCCCGCGAAACCGTCGTGGCCGTACACCAGCTCGCCGTTGCTCACGATGCCCGAGCCCAGACCCGTGCCGAGGGTTATCACGACGAAATCCTTCATGCCCTTGGCGTTGCCGAAGACCATCTCGCCTATGGCCGCCGCGTTGGCGTCGTTGGTGATGGCCACCTCGACGCCCGGGAACGAAGCCTTGATGTCGTCCACGAAGTGGAACATGCGGCGCGACTCGTCGGGATTCTCCTCGTTGTCGCGGAATTTCCACAGGTTGGCGGGAGCCTCGATCATGCCCGTATGGTAGTTGGCGTTGGGAGCGCCGATGCCTATTCCGATGAGTTCGAAATCGAACGACACGCTGCCTATGAGGGCGTGCATGGCCTCGCACAGAGCCTCCACGTAGGCGTTGTAGTCGTCGAACTTCTTGTATCTTTCGGTCGAGATGGCCGATTCGCAGAATATGGTGCCCTCTTCATCGACGAGTCCGAATGCCGTGTTGGTACCGCCGATGTCGATACCCATTGCCAGTTTTTTCATAATGATTCGTAGTTTATGGTTATCAAATGTTAAGATCGTTAGTTTCGTCAAAGTTAAGCATAAAATTCGTTTTCTTCAAACTTTTTCTTAAATTTGGGGCACGAGAGTTATTTTATCCGAATACAGCCCGATGAAAACCAACGAAGAAATATTGAGCCTTTTCGAGAACTATCTGGCCCAGATACACCTGCCCGAGGAGCCGCAAAGGCTCTACGAACCGATCATCTACTCGATGTCGGGAGGAGGCAAGCGAATACGCCCCGCGCTGCTGCTGCTCTGCTGCGAGACTTTCGGCGGCGAAGTGCACGACGCTCTGCCCGCCGCGGCCGCCGTCGAGATGTTCCACAACTTCACCCTGCTGCACGACGACATAATGGACAACGCCGCGGTGCGCCGCGGCAAGGCGTCAGTGCCCGAGCGCTGGGGCGAGAACGTGGCCATACTCTCGGGCGACGCCATGATGATATACGCCTACCAGCTGCTGCGTCAGGTGCCCGAATCGAAAATAGCCCGCATAATGGAGATATTCACCTCGATGGCCCTGCAAGTGTGCGAGGGCCAGCAGTACGACATGGATTTCGAGACGCGCCGCAAGGTGTCGGTGGTGGAGTACATGCACATGATCGAGCTGAAGACCTCGGTACTGTTAGGCGGCGCGGCCATAATCGGCGCCACGCTGGGCGAGGCGTCGGAGGAGGATTGCCGCAAGATCTACCGCTACGGTCTGGAGCTGGGACTCGCGTTCCAGTTGCAGGACGACATATTGGACAGCTACGGCACCGAAGAGGAGCTGGGCAAGAAGATCGGCGGCGACATACTCGAAGGCAAGAAGACATGCCTCATGCTGCACGCCATGAGCCGCGCGGCGGAGAAGGACCGCGAGATACTGCGCAACACCTACTGCGACGCCGCACTCACCGACGACGAGAAGATCGCCCGCGTGAAGGAGGTCTACGACCGCTACGACGTGCCGCGCACGATCAACCAACAGATATCGCTGCGTTTCGAACGCGCGCTGTCGATCCTCGACACGCTCGACATTGCGGCAGAGCGCACGGAGCATCTGCGCGTGTTCGCCCGCAATCTCATGGGACGCAAGAAGTAGAAAATCGGGGCAGCAGACTGCGGAGGGCGCTCTCGAACGCGAGTGAGTTGCGGGCCTGAAGCGGGGCGAGGCTGCGGCCCGCGCGGTTCTTCGGAACCGCAATAATTATCCGTATGAATACAAATATCAAACGCTCCGACGTGGAGATCATGGCCCCCGTGGGGTGCTGCGAATCGCTGCATGCCGCCATAGCGGCGGGCGCCGACGCCGTATATTTCGGCGTGGGGGCGCTCAACATGCGGGCGCGCTCGTCGGTGAACTTCACCTTGGACGACCTGTCGCGCATCGTGCGCACGGCGCACGCGGCGGGCGTGAAGACATACCTCACGGTCAACACCGTACTCTACGACGACGAGATGGGCGACATATGCGCCCTCATCGACCGCGCGGCCGACGAGGGTGTCGACGCGGTGATAGCCTCCGACATGGCCGCCATACTCTACGCCCGCCGCACGGGCATGGAGGTGCACATATCCACCCAGTGCAACATATCGAACTCCGAGGCGGTGAAGTTCTACTCGCAGTGGGCCGACGTGATGGTTCTGGCGCGCGAATTGAGCCTCGAACAGATAGGCCGCATATCACGCGAGATAGCCGAGAACGGCATAACGGGTCCCAAGGGCGAGCCCGTGCGGATAGAGATGTTCGCCCACGGGGCGCTGTGCATGTCCGTATCGGGCAAATGCTACCTGAGCGAGCACGAGGAAAGATGCTCGGCCAACCGCGGGGCGTGCCGACAGATATGCCGCCGCAAATACACCATCACCGACATGCAGTCGGGCCGCGAACTGGCCGTCGACGGCCGTTACATACTCTCGCCCAAGGATCTGTGCACGATCGACTTTCTCGACCGCTTCATCGCGGCGGGCGTGCGGGTGCTCAAGATCGAGGGCCGCGCGCGCGGCGCCGAGTACGTGAAGCGCGTGGTGGAGAGCTACGACGCCGCCCTGCGCGCCATGGAGCGCGGCGAATACACGCCCGAATACGCCGCCTGCCTGAAAGAGCGGCTGGCCACAGTGTTCAACCGCGGATTCTGGGAGGGTTACTACGCGGGGCGTCCGATGGCCGAGCACAGCACGCGCTACGGCTCGTCGGCCACCGAGCGGAAGGTTTACGTGGGCAAGGTGACCAACTTCTTCAAGAAGATAAGCGTGGCCGAAGTGCTGGTAGAGGCGGCGCCCCTCGTCGAGGGCGACTCGTTAGTGTGGATGGGCGAGACCACGGGCGCGGTGGAGCAGCGGGCCGAGGGGCTGACGCTCGACGACGAGGTGGTGGGCGAGGTGCCGCAGGGACGTTACTGCTCGATCCGCACGCAGCAGCTGCTGCGCCGCGGCGACAAGCTCTACAAGATGGTGCCCGCCACCTACGACGAATAGGGCCCGCACGGTTCGTCGGGACTGAATTTTGCGACATTAAAGAAATATATAAACACACAGAAAATGTTTACAGCAGAAATCTATGCGAAGCGTCGTGCCGAGCTTCGCCGCAGAATCGGTCACGGACTGATCCTGCTCCCGGGCAATGCGGAGTCGCCCATGAACTATCCGAACAACGCCTACCATTTCCGTCAGGATTCCACGTTCCTCTACCTCTTCGGCCACAACGTGCCGCTGCTGGCGGGCGTGATCGACGCCGACTCGGGTGAGGAGACGCTCTACGGCGACGACTTCACCGTGGACGACATAATCTGGATGGGTCCGCAGGCCACCATAGCCGATCTGGCGGCGCAGGTGGGTGTGGCGAACGCCAAGCCCATGGCCGCCCTCACGGCCGACGTGCGCCGCGCCATAGCGCAGGGCCGCAAGGTGCACTACCTGCCGCCCTATCGCGGAGAGACCAAACTGCTGCTCGCCGAGATGCTGGGCATAGCCCCGGGCATGCTGCACGACCGCAAGTCGCTCGACCTGCTCTTCGCCGTGGCGGAGATGCGCGAAAGCAAGGGCGCGGAGGAGATCGCGGCGCTGGAGGAGGCTTTCGACATAGGCTACCGCATGCACACCACCGCCATGCGCCTCACCCGCGCGGGCCGCACCGAGCACGAGATAGCGGGCGCCGTGGACGGCGTGGCCATGTCGTACGGCACGGGAGTGTCGTTCTCGACCATCCTGTCGCAGCACGGCGAGGTGCTGCACAACCACGACCATACGGGCATTCTGGAGGACGGTCGTCTGCTGCTGTGCGACGCGGGCGGCGAGCACCTCAACAACTATGTGTCGGACCACACGCGAACATTCCCCGTGAGCGGTCGATTCACGCAAAAACAGAAGGATATCTACAACATAGTGCTGGCGGCGCACGACAACGCCCAAGCGGCGCTGCACGCCGACATGATGTATTCGGAGTACTCCGACGCCGCGTTCCGCACCATCATCGAGGGTCTGCGCGATCTGGGGCTGGTGCGAGGTTCGGTCGACGACGCGCTGGCCGCGGGCGCGGGATTCCTCTTCATGCCCCACGGACTGGGCCACGGCATAGGTCTCGACGTGCACGACTGCGAGAACATAGGCGAGCGCAGCTTCGATTTCGGCGAGATGGCCGAGCGCGCCAAGGCTTCGGCCTGCTGCATCACGCGCCAGTGGTGGCGTCTGCGCGAGGGCACGGTGCTCTCCGACGAGCCCGGCATCTACTTCGTGCCCGCGCTGATCGACAAGTTCCGCGCCGAGGGCAAGTGCAAGGGCATAGTCGACTACGACAAGCTGGAGGCATACCGCGACTTCGGCGGCATACGTCTGGAGGACGACCTCATAGTCACCGCCGACGGCTCGCGCCGAGTGGGCGGTGACCGTAAGATCCCCATCACCGTCGAGGAGGTGGAGGCCGCGGTAGGCCGCGAATAGGCACGTCATTTCGCAGCGATGAAAGACGGAACCCTGTTCATGTTTCCCACCAGTGCGGAGGCCGAGAGTTTCCGCACCCTTCGTCCCCGCGCCGAGTGCCGCATCATCGGGGTCGGCATGGCCGAGGCGAGTGCAGGCGCGGCGCACTGTCTGGCGGCGACGGATTGCCGTCGCGCGGTGCTGTGCGGCATAGCGGGGGCGTGCGACGACCGTGCGCCTGTCGGCGAGGCCGTGGAGGTGGCGGCCGACGGCGTGGCGGGACTGCCCGCGGCATACTTCACCCTATACCGCTGTCCGCGCGCGACCGAACTGCCCGCGGTGCGGTCGTTCACGGTGAGCCGCACGGGCGACGCCCTGCGCGGCGACACGGCGACGGGAGATCCGACGCTCGATGCGCTGCCGCTCGTCGAGCAGATGGAGGGCGCGGCGGTGGCGGCGGCATGCAGGGCGTTCGGCGCGGAGTTCGTACATCTGCGCGCCATATCCAACCGCGTGGGCGACCCGCGCGCGGAGTGGCGCGTGGCCGAAGCCGTGGAGGCTCTGGCGCGCGCGGCGGCGAGGTTGGCAGAAGATGAATGATTTTCGGACCGCGGACTGCGGAGAACGCAACGAGGCGAATGCCGTTTGCGGGCCTCCGCGGGGCGAGGCTGCGGCCCGCACGACTCTGACGAGTCGTAAATATTGTAAATTCTTATAATTATGAAAACTTCCGTAAAAATAGCTCTCGGCCTGCTGGCCGCAGTGGTGGTGATCTCGCTTCTGTTCTACCTGCGCGACAACATCGGTCTCTGGCTCTCGCGCATAGGCACCTACATAACAGTGATAGCCGCATCTTTCGCGGCGGGATGGCTGCTGGGCCGCACGGGCCGCCGCAAATCGCGCGACGAGAGCGACGAGAGCGGAAAATAGCATCCCCGCCCCGCGCGCAAACCGACTAATGTAAAACCGTTAACCCAATGATTATGAATCCTAAAAGAGTGTCGATCGCCGCGCTGCTGTGCATGGCGATCATGTCAGTATCCGCGCTTCCCGCATTCGGGAGACGCAGCTCCGCCATCGCGCCCGCACGCCTCACGTGCGAGTATGCCGCCGAGCCCTTGATCGATATGCAGCATCCGCGTCTGTCGTGGATCGACCTCAACCCCACGGGATTCAAGGGCGCGGCGCAGACGGCCTACCGCATTCGGGTGACCGACTCGCCCGACGGGTTCGACTCGCCTCTGTGGGACACGGGACGCGTGGAGTCGGCCGAGTCGGCATTCATCCCCTACGGAGGCCCTGCCCTGCGGTCGCGCACCACCTATCGGTGGCAGGTGATGGTATGGGACGAGGCGGGGCACGCCTCGGAGTGGAGCGAACCCGCCTGCTGGCACACGGGTCTGCTGTCGCCCGACGAGTGGCGCGGCGAGTGGATCGGAGCGCCGTGGCAGGGCGAGGAATCCTACGACGTAGCGGGAAGCCGCGAGGTGGTGCCCGCGCCGCTGCTGCGACGCGAGTTCACCCTCGCGAAGCCCGTGCGCGAGGCGCGTTTCTACGGCACGGGGCTGGGCTGGTTCGAACTCTACGTCAACGGCGAGCGCGTGGGCGACGACTGCCTGACACCCAACCAGACCAATTACGACCGCCGCCCGAAGCTCTCCACGCGCGGCATCGTGGTGACCGATCCTTTCGAGGAGTACACCGTGATGTACGTGAGCTACGATCTGACGCCGATGCTCCGCGAGGGGGCCAACGCCGTGGGGGCTATACTGGGCAACGGATTCTACGACGTGGTGGAGTACTGGCCCGCGATGGGTTACGGCACGCCGCGGTTCATGGGACAGATCGAGATCGAATACGAGGACGGCACCCGCGAGACGGTGGCGTCCGACACCTCGTGGCGCGCCGAGCGCAGCGCCATAGTGAGCGATCAGGTCTTTCTGGGCGAGCATTACGACGCCCGCCGCGAGCACGACGGCTGGGCCGAGGCGGGCTACGACGATTCGTCGTGGCAGCAGGCGGCCCGCAGGCGCGCCCCGTGCGGCAAGCTCACGGCGCAGAACGGTCCCGCCGACCGCATCACCCGCCGCTACGACCCCGTGAAGATCGAGAAGACGGAGTCGGGCGCCATACGCGTCACGTTCCCCAAGGAGGTGTCGGGCTGGGTAGCACTGAAGAACATAGCGGCGGCCGAGGGGCAGCGCATAGATATAAAGTACATCTGCGAGTCGCCCGTGGGCACCAACTCCTACACCGCCCGCGGCACGGGCGACGAGTCGTACCACGCCCGTTTCACGTGGTTCGTCTTTTCGGAGGCGGAGATCACGGGTCTCGACGACCTGCATCCCGAGCAGGTGGAGGCCCACGCCGTCAACTCCGACGTGGAGAGCGCGGGCAGCTTCGCCACGTCGAACGAGCTGATAAACAAGATAAACGCCATCTGGCAGCGCAGCCAGCTCGACAACATGCACGGCGCCGTGGCCAGCGACTGTCCCCACCGCGAGCGCTCGCCCTACACGGGCGACGGTCAGGTGGCGTGCGTCACGGTGATGCACAACTTCGCGGCGCAGACATTCTACAACAAGTGGCTGCGCGACATACGCGGCTCGCAGACCGCGGGCGGCTACGTGCCCAACTCGGCGCCGTGGCAGCCCGGGTGCGGCGGAGGCGTCGGCTGGGGCGCGGCGATGGAGATCATGCCGTGGGAGTTCTACCGCCACTACGGCGATCGGCGCGCGCTGGAGCAGAATTTCGACGCCATGCGCCGCCACGTGCGCTGGATGACCTCGTGGGTCGACGACGAGACGGGGCTCATGCTCTCGCACGACGTGCAGCAGTGGAAGAACCTCGGCGACTGGCTGCCGCCGCGCGAACTGCCCCGCACCGAGCTGGTGCACACCTTCTTCCTCTGGCACTGCGCCGACATAGCCTCGCGCACGGCCGAGATTCTGGGCCGCGACGAGGAGCGGGCCGAGTTCGCCGCGCTGCGCGACCGCACGGCCGAGGCGTTCCACCGCGCATTCTACGACCCCGCGACGGGATCCTACGGCAAGCACGGCAGCAACGTGCTGGCCCTGCGCATGGGCGTGCCCGAGCAGCACCGCGCCCGCGTAGTGAAGGCTCTGCGCGACAACATAGCCGAGTGCGGCGACCACCTCGACACGGGCATCGTCGGCACGCGCTACCTGTTCGAGGTGCTGTGCGACAACGGCATGGCCGATCTGGCCTACAAGATCATAAACCAACGCGACTTCCCGAGCTTCGGGTGGTGGATCGAGCAGAGCGCCACGGTCACGTGGGAGAACTGGAACGGCAACGACTCGCACAACCACCCCATGTTCGGCGGCGGCATCGGCTGGTTCTACCGCGATCTGGCGGGCCTGCGGGCCGACGAGGCGGGCTTCCGCACCTTCGACGTGCGTCCCGCGACTCCCGAGGGGCTCGACTGGGTCGACTACACGCACGACACCACCTACGGCCGCATCGGCATCCGCTGGGAGCGCCGCAAGGGGCGTTTCGAGATGCGCTGCGAGGTCCCCGTGGGCACGACCGCCACGGTGTGGGTGCCCTTCTCGGGCGCGGCGCCCAAGGTGAAGGAGGGACCCCACGTGCGCAGCCGCGGCGTGCGCGACGGCTACGCGCTCTACGAGGTGGGCGCGGGCAGGCACGTATTCAAATCGGAACTGAAATAAGCGTCATGGAACTGAAACTGAGCATATCGCCCTGCCCCAACGACACCTTCATGTTCGATGCCATGCTGCACGGCCGCATCGACACCGAGGGGCTGGCATTCGTCACCGAGTACCGCGACATCGAGGAGCTGAACCGCGGCGCGGCCGCCGAACTGCCCGACGCGAGCAAGATAAGCTGCGCCGTGCTGCCGTCGATAGCGGGCGCCTACCGTCTGTCGGACAGCGGCGCGGCTCTCGGACGCGGCAACGGGCCCCTGCTGGTACGGCGCGCGGGCGACGACACGCCCATACGCCGCATAGCGGTCCCCGGGCTGCACACCACGGCCAATGCCTTGGTCGCGCGGCTCTTTCCCGAGATCGGCGAGCGCGTGCCGATGCTCTTTTCCGAGATCGCGGCGGCTGTCGAACGCGGCGAGTTCGACGCGGGCGTGTTGATCCACGAGGGGCGCTTCGTCTATGCGCGCCGCGGGCTGGAGCTGGTGGCCGACCTCGGGATCGAGTGGGAGCGGCGCACGGGACTGCCCCTGCCGCTGGGCGGCATCGTCGTGCGGCGGTCGCTGCCCGACGACGTGTTCCGCCGCTTCGAACGCGTGCTGCGCCGCAGCATCGAATACGCCTTCGCACACCCGTCGCAGTCGCGCGACTATGTGAAGGCGCATGCGCAGGAGCTCGACGACGAGGTGATAGACAAGCACATAGCGCTGTTCGTGAACGAATATTCGCTGTCGCTGGGCGCCGACGGCCGCGCCGCCGTAGAGGCACTGACCGCATCGCATTCTCTCCGCCGCGACACACGTCCAACGTCGTGCGGATAGGTCGCGCACAGCCCCGAATCGAAAAGTTTTTCTCTCTTATCAATATGACTTTTTGTTTTACGCCGCGAAACTTCGATTGATATATCTTTGCGTCGTGTAAACGATCCGAAAGGACCGAAACCGTCATTTCGGATCAAAAAAAGGTTGGTTATGGAAGATGAACGTTTTAAGGCGGCCATGAGCCGATTTTTGGAAAACCTTTCCGACGATTCCGATTTTTGCGACAAGGTGGCGGCGAAATCGGTCGAGCTTCAGGACTACATAATCGATATGGCCGCATACGGATTCTATTGCGGCTGGAATTCCGAGAAGGCTTGACGCCTTCTCGCCCGATTCGTCTCTTCGCCGCGGCGCATTCGTCGATTTGCGGCAGATTTTGTTCATTCCGTAAAACGGTGCATTCGTGATTAAACTTTTTCGATTCGTTGAAAAAGTTTTCGTTTGATTGCAACTGTCTCTATTTTTGCATCGATTGTGTAAATTACGAATAATCAGATGCGATTCAAACCGACATACGTTTTATTGCTCCTCATCGGCTTCGCGGCCTGCTCCGAGAAACGCGACGACGATGTGCGGGGTGTCCTGAGCACGGCCGTCATCGAGGTGGCGAGCGAGGTCGCGGAGACTCGCACCGCCCTGTACGACGAGCCCGTTTCGGTCGGATTCGACGCCGATGCCGACGGCGCCGCGGCGGTCGACACCCGCGCCGTTCTGGGCGACGACTGGCGTACCGTAAGTTGGAGCAACGACGACAAGGTGGTTTTGTGGGCCTCGACCTCGTCGAGCGGCAGCGATATTGCGGGCGAGAAATTCGAATATTTCGCCCAATCGGCCGTCAATGCGGCGCAATTCACGGGCAGCATGAAGGTGGTGGCCGACGACGAATACGAATGCGTAGCCGCATATCCCGTTCCCGCAAGCATCGAGGGTCGGCGGGTGACATACAACATCCCCGAAAAGCAGGACGGCACCTACCGTTCGGAGTGGGATGTGATGGTGTCCGATCAGAGCAGCGGAAAATTGACGGGCATATCGAACGGCACGGGCGTGCGGCTGACGATGCACCATGTGTGCCACGCCTTGCAGATACGCATTCCCGAGGGCCGCAACCATCAGGGCAAGCCCGTCACGCGTCTGCTCGTGGAGTTCCCGCGCGAGGTGGCGGGCGACATTTCGTTCGATATGCCCGATGCGTCGGGCATGGGCGACATAGCGCTTGCTAACGGGAAAAAGGCCATAGAACTGGATCTGTCGGCCGCGCCGCTCGATGCGAGCACGGAGGATGCGCCGCAATATTTGTGGGTGTTCATAACCCCGGGCACGATCGAGGGCGACATATCGTTCACGCCGCTGTTCGACGACGGCTACTGCGCCGAGACCCTGTCGGCCTCGGTCGACCGTGAATTTGCGGGCGGACGCGTCACGCCTGTCAACCTTACGATCTCCGAACGAGAGCAGTCCGTGACATGGCTCGACTTCACGGTCGACTACACGCAGTTAGGCGAGGCTGTGAACACGCTGACCGTGACGGCTCCCGAGAACGGCCGTTTCCGCGGCGACGTGCAAAGCGTCACGGTAAGCGCCGAGGATGGCAAGTTCAGCGTGGGCTACTACGCCAAATTCTATCCCGACGCTTTCAACGGCGCGAATGTCGATCTGGTCTACGATTCGACGCACGCCGTGGTGGAGGGCACAGCCACACTGCCCGCCTCGCCAGTAGCCGACGACCGCAACACCGTGGCGGTAATGGCGCCGTATCT
>CAYMIH010000032.1:0-8450 GCA_964390585.1 uncultured Alistipes sp. | reverse complement strand
GATAACATCCGCGTAAGCATAGCACAATAAGACGAAATAAAATAAAAAGAAAATCATATGATTGCGAAAAAACATTTGTTGATCATCGCGACGTGGGGGGGGGTAATCCTGTCGGGATGCTCGAAAGAGACGACCGAAGCCGACGGCACGGGGCGCGCGGCATTCGCCTGCATACCCGACATAGCTGTCGAGGAGCAGACCCGCGCGACGGATCGGGTGCAATTGCCGATCGAGGTGCCCGCGGCGGCCGATTTCAAATTGACGGTCGTTAACGACGACTATTACGAGGAGTACGAGCATTTCCGCGACTACGACCAGCCGTTGATGACGAGCGGCGAATATACCGCCACCTTCTCGCTGGGCGATCCCGAGGCCGAGAGCTCGACGGCATACTGTTTCGAGGGTTCGACCGTCTTCGAAGTCACGGCCAATCGCACGACGACGGTGACGGTGTCTCCCAAACTCGTCAATTCGGCGATACGCCTGAGCGTCACCGAGTGGTTCGACAAATACTACTCGTCGGCACAGTTCACCGTGACCACGGAGGCAGGCAACAACTTCGCATTCACGCCCACTTCGGGGCAGACCATCTTCGTGAAGGCAGGCTCCTCGCTCAAGCTCAAAGGTTCGGCCGTCAAGGCGCAGAACGGAGCGGAAGTGACATTCCCCGAGCACGAAATAGGCATCACCCAAGCCACGACGCTGCACACCATAACCGTCGACGCCTCGCAGGCGGGCGGCGGCACGCTGAGCATCTCGCTCGGAACGGAGGACGAAATGACCGAAGTGGAGCCCGTGGAGATAGAACTCAATCCCGAGGCCTGAAATCATCGAACCGAAAATAAAAAATAACGCGATATGAAATATACCTACAAAATCATGACTCTCGCTCTCGCGGCCGCGATATTCGCAGGGTGCGAGAAGGAGAAGATCGACTTCGGAGGCAACGTGGATCCCAATGCGGAGACGGGTTATCTGGTGTTGTCGGGCATGAACGTCAACATCAATGCCGATGCCGAGATAGTCGCCAGCCGCGCCGACGACACCGAAAGCACGAAAACGGTCGACGCACCCGACGACTACACGGTGACCGTGACCAACGTCTCGTCGCAGGAGGTGATGCTCACCGAATCTTACGGCGGGGTCAAGCAACGCACCGAACCCATATCGTTGCAGCCCGGGCAGTACAGCATCGCGGCCAAGTCGCCCAATGCCGACAATATACCGTTCGCGGACTGGGATTGTCCCGCCTACTCGGGCAGCGTGACGGCCACGGTGATCAAGAACATCACCACGACTGCCCCCACTGTGGTGTGCAAGCTGGCAAACATAAAGACCTCGGTGTTCTTCACCGACCTGCTGAAATCGAAGTTCAACGAGACGGCCGAGCATCCGTTGCAGGTGACTGCCAAACTCGGCGAGAACTCGCTGGTGTTCGGTCGCGACGAGACCCGCTCGGGCTACTTCAGGGCCTTGCAGACGGTCAACAATCTGGAGGTGACCCTCACGGGCGAGTACAACACCGCGGAGGACGGCGCGACGCCCGTATACAAGGAGGTGAGCATGACGCAGACCATCGACAATGTACGCGCGGGCCAGTGGCGCAAGCTCACGTTCGCCATTCAGGTGTCGGACGAGGGTAACGTGACCTTCTCGGTTCAGGTCGACACGTGGGTCGACGACGATACCATCGAGGTGGACGCCATGTCGCTCTATGCCTGCGCCGAAGAGGTGATCCCCGACGGCGAGACGAGCGATCCCGACTCGCCGACGCTGACGCTCGACAACAGTCACGACATAACCGCTCCGTTCGTCATCAGCAGCGCCATATTCGACGACGAGGGTACCTGCACCGACCGCATAGGATTGATCCTCACCCCCGTAGCCGACGCCACGGTGACCAAAGTCGAAGCGCGGTTCGACTCCGACAACGAGGCGTTGCTCTCGGCGTTGGAGACCGCGGGTTACGAGAACCACGTGTTGGACATAACCGATGTGATGACGATCGACGGTACCGCTTACACGACGGTGAGCACGAACGGCAACTCCAAGGTGATACGCGCCACACAGGCGGCTATGCGCAAGCTGTATGAGTTCGCGGGCACGCACACGATGCGCATCGCGGCGACCGACTCGAAGAACCGCACGTCGTACACCGACCTGACCGTCACGGTGCGCCGCAGCAGCAGCTCGGAGAACGGACCCACGATAGAGTGGCTCAACCACGATCTCGACACACGCTATGTAGCCAACGACATGTCGGGCGACGACTGCTGCATAATCAACATCAATTCGAATTCGGGAATCACGGGCTTCCTCGTCGACATAGGCGGAGACGTCCTTACTCAGCAGGATCTGCAAGGCATAGGACTCGACTCGCACATGGATCTGATAGACCCCGCAACCGACCAGATGAACGAAATGTTGATCAACCTCGGATTCAAGACCAAGGACGACGTGCGCGGCGCCAAGGAGTTGCAGTTCAACATCTCGGAGTTCATACCCACGCTGGTGGGATTGGAGATCCCGGGCCCCGTCGATTTCAAACTTACGGTAACCGATGCCGAAGGCGAAACGATCGGAACCATAAAGCTTACGATTAAAGCGACAAATTGATGTTCCCGATGATTAATGAATAACTATGAAACGAAATATATATAAATTGATAATTGTCGGTATATCGCTTTTTGCCATAGCATGTACCAAGGATACCGACGACATCAGCGGCGAGGGTTGTCTGCGCATGACCATCGATCTCGACCAAATAACGACGCGTGCCGAGTCGGAGAGCTACGACCCGACCGATAACAGCATACTGCGCATATGCAACGCGAACGGCGAGTTGATACGCAAATACGAACCCGCAAGAACGCGTCCCGACAACCTCTATCTGATCGGCGGCGAATATACGCTGAAATACGAGTCGAGCGACGGCAGCATGGCCACGTGGGACCATTTGAGCTATGCGGGCGAGAAGGATTTCACCATCACACCGCACACCACCACCTTGGTGGAGATGAAGTGCCCCATCATAAACTCGGGCGTGAAGGTGAACTTCGATCCGAGCGTGGAGGAGAAGATCGAGGACTTCAAAGTCTACGTATGCGCAGCCGACGAGTTCTCGCTCCACGATGCCGAGAACGGCTCCGTGCCCACGCTGCTCTACACCGAGAACCGCACGGGATACTTCCTGCTGCCCGAGGACGTGTCGAAACTCAGCTGGGGATTCTACGGCAAACGCAAGGATACGGGTGCCGACGTGGCGATGATCTCGACCTCGACACATAGAGATATAACGCCCGAGGCGGGCATGCTCTACTCGCTCAATTTCAAGTTCTCGAATACCCCCGACGGCGCGCTCGACATATCGGTCGAGGTCGAGGAGGAGGGCGAATTGGTCGACCGCACCATATTCTTCAGCCCGCAGCCGACCTTTACGGGTGAAGGATTCTCAATAAACGCCGTCACGGGTTACAAGGAGGGCGACATGTCGATAAAGGTGTCGGCCATCAATGCGCTCAAGAGCGTGAAGTTGATCGTCGACAAGGACGAATACGAACTTATGAATATCGTGCGTGCGAGCACCGACGGAGTGACGTTCAACCAGACCGATGATTACAACGGCATCATAACACTGTCGGAGAGCTTCTTATCGCAATACGAAGGCGGAATACACACCATCGGATTCAAGGCCGTCGATACGGCCGATGCCGAGGGGCAGGCCAAAATGCGCGTCGCGATGCAGGGTCTGTTCGAAATGGATGCCGCACATTACGATCTGTGGAACAATACGGCCGAACTGCGCGCCGCCGTCACCGACGATACGGCGGGCAATGTCGTGATAAAATACCGCCGTCAGGGTACGACCGACTGGACGAGCATCACCGCAACGGAGGGTGAAGATTACACATACACGGCCATCGTAACGCCCGTATGGTCGTCGAAGACGGTCAACGGCCACACCGTGTACACCCTCGAAAATGGTATCTCGGCGAATACCGCCTACGAATACGTGCTGTCGATAGACGGCAAGGACGGGAATGTAAACAGCTTCACCACCGTGACGACCCAGACCATCCCCTACGGCGACATGGAAGATGGAACACTATCTTGCTTTACAACGGGAAATACGAGCACGCTCGCATGGGGCAGCGGAAACAACAACAATACGTCGTCGCTGTGCACCATCTCGACATTCTCGGGAATGGGAGGCTCGCACTGCGCAAAATTGCAGGCCACCAACAAGCTGACTTTCATGGCTGCGGGCAATCTGTTCTTGGGAACGTTTAACATGTCGGGATTGAACGGGTCCGTGGGCTTCGGTCAAAAATATACATGGCTGGCACGCCCCGCAGCACTTAAATTCAAGATGCACGTTACACTCGGCAGCGTGAATAGCAACAGGTACAACGGGCCGCTGGACACGGGCACAACGGATATAGCCACCGTATATGTAGCCGTAATCGACTGGAGCGCCCGTCACAGCGTGACGTCGGGAGCATCTACCCCAACAGGTACGTGGAGCCCCGCCGACGGACCCGATGCCGTGAACGAAGGTAAAATTCTGGGTTACGGAGTGCTCGACATAACCGAGTCGACCTCGGGCAGCAGCATGGTGGAAACCACTGTTCCCATCTTATGGTACGACCGCGAGAGCAAACCCTCGGGCAACTACACGCTGATTATCGCCTGCTCGACCAGCAAATACGGCGACTATATGAACGGATGCGACAGTAATACCATGTATGTCGACGATTTCGAATGGTCGTACTAACCGATTGAAAGTTTTGCGAATGTCGAACCGCTGCAAACGATACATTCTGACTGCGGCCATGCTGCTGAACGCCGCATGGCCGTGCGTCGCCCAATCCGTCGCGGAGTCGTCGCTCGGCACCGCCGCGGACGAGCCGACGACTCCGCTCACCGTGAACCGACTGCGCGAAGAGCGAGGGCTCACGTCGCGGTCGACCCTCTTCGTCCCCAAAGGACAGTGGGTCTTCGGCGGCACGGCGTCGTACTCGACGCATTCGAACGACAACTATTCGTTCCTCATAGTCGAGGGCGTCAATTCGCGCGGACACACGTTCCGCGTAAGCCCCATGATAGGATATGCGTTGCACGACAACATGATAATCGGCGGCCGCTTCATCTACGACCGCACGCTGCTGCGCGTGGATAAGGCCCGCGTGAGCGTGGGCGACGAAGAGTCGGGCGTGGATATCGGCATCGACCAATACTACGTTCTGGAGCACACCTACACGGGCGCCGTGTTCTGGAGGCAATACATCCCCTTGGGCGGCAGCAGACGATTCGCAATATTCACCGACATGCAGTTCGCGGCGGGCGGCACGCAGGGCAAATTCGCAATGGACCAACCCGTGAAAGGAACCTACGAGACGGGCTACAAGCTCTCGCTGGGAGTGCTGCCCGGGCTGGTGGCTTTCGCCACCAACAACATGGCCATCGAGGTGAGCGTGGGCGTGATGGGTTTCAACTATTCGAACACGAAACAGGTGCACAACAGGGTGGAGGTCGGCAAACGCTCGTCGAGCAATATGAATTTCAAGGTCAACATCTTCAGCATCGGCCTCGGCATGGCCTTTTATCTCTAAATCACGGCCGTCATGAAACGATACCACATACTATTCGCGCTTTTGCTTGCGGTCTTCGCCGCCCGCGCCGAGGAGCGTCCCGATTCGGTGCATCGCGCATCGTCGGCACGGGCCGAGGAGAGGGCGATCGATCGTGACGCGACGCGCGACGAAAATGCCGCCGATGCGGCGGAAAACGATTCGGATGCCGAATTCCGCCGTTCGCGACAGCGTTTCCTGCCCATGCGCCGACGCATCGACCGCGAGATCGGCAAAGTGAAATACGCCTACAAGGGCGAGGTAATGCTCGGCCTCACGGCATCGTACGGAACCATCACGAGCGAGGATACCGATTTCTGGATCGTGGTGGACAACATCAACGCCGAGGGAACAACCGCCACGGTGAAACCATTCTTCGGCTACTTCTATCGCGACGACAACTGCGTGGGCGTGCGTTTCGGCTACTATTACATCCACGGCAAACTGGGCAACGTCGATTTCGATCTGGGCGAGAAGAACGACATATCGTTCTCGATCTCGGACATGAACCTATCTACCGAAAACTATTCGTTCGGCGTCTTCCACCGCTCTTACACGGGTCTCGACCCCAAGGGGCGCTTCGGACTCTTCGCCGAACTCGAACTTGCCTATTCGACGGGTAAATCGCGCTTCAACTACATGTCGGGCGACGAGATCAAATACACCAAGAGCGACAACCGAAAACTCAAATTGTCGTTCAACCCGGGTATGGCCGTATACATATTTCCCAACGTTTGCGGCACGCTCTCGTTCGGACTCGGCGGCGTGCAGTACGCCTCGGTGAAGCAGTTCGACGAAGAGGGCAACAAGGTCGGGTCGCGAAGCGCATCGAAAATGCGTTTCCGCCTCAATCTGGCCGACATCAACATCGGCATGATAATCCATTTGTGGGATAAGAAAAAGGAGTAACAGATGAATCGCATAATCCGCATATTGTTAGTGATTCTTTCGGCGGCGGGTTCGGGCTGCATCGAGGACAACATACCCTATCCCGTGATCGAACCCGAGATCCTGAGCGTCGAGGGCAAGGGATTCACGGCCTCGATCGACCGACAGAACCGTAGCGTGGAGCTGACATTGGACGAGACGACCGACATAAGCCGCGTCGAGATCGACAACGTGGCGATATCCGAGAACGCCCGCGCCTCGGCGGAACTTACGGGCGTGTTCGATCTGCGCCAACCATTCAAAGTCACGCTGTCGATCTATCAGGATTACGAGTGGACCATCACGGCCGTGCAGAATATCGAGCGTTATTTCACCGTCGAAGGGCAGGTGGGCAGTACGGTTTTCGACTTCGAAAACCGCATCGCTACGGCATACGTCGGCGAATCGGTCGATACGGGCAACGTAAAGATCAAGAGCCTCAAGCTGGGACCGCGCGACATCACCGTGATCGACCCTCCGATGGAGGAGCTCACATCGTTCGATCCCGTGCGTTTCGTCAACGTGAGCTATCACGACGTCACCGAGCGGTGGATGCTCTACGTGCTGCCCACCGACGAGACGGTGCGCCTCACGGCCGTCGACGCATGGTCGCAGGTCATTTGGCTCTACGGCTCGGGTACGAGCGGCAGCGACATGGGATTCATGTATCGCCGCGAAGGCGACGACGAGTGGATATCGGTACCCGACGTGACGGTGACGGACGGAACGTTCTCTGCATGTCTGCGCGCCGAGGCCGAGACGACTTACGAGGTGAAGGCATTCTGCGGCGACGACGAGAGCGCCGTGCAGAGCGTCACTACGCAAGGGGTGCGGCAGCTTCCGAACAGCGATTTCGAGCAGTGGATGACACTGAACGACATAATCTATCCGTTCGGCGATTCGAACAACAGATTCTGGGGCACGGGCAACCCGGGTGCCAGCGTCGCGAATGCCACCCTCACCACGGGCGACGCCGACACGCGCCCCGCTTCCGAGGGAAAGCTCTCCGCACGTCTGGAGTCTAAGTTCGCCAACGTGCTGGGCATAGGCAAGTTCGCCGCAGGCAATATCTTCGTGGGCAATTACGTGCGCAATGCGGGAACGAACGGCATACTGACTTTCGGACGCCCCTTCGAGCTGCGTCCCACGGCGTTGCACGGATGGATGAAATACTCGTGCGGCGTAATCGACCGCGTGGGCCGCGTACCCGCGGGCACATCGATAGCCGTGGGCGACAGCGATAACGGCTCGATCTACATAGCTCTGGGAACTTGGACCCCCGAGGAGTACGGATTGTGCAGCAGCATCGAAACCGATCCTGCGCGTCGTCAATGCGGTACGGCCGAGTCGCCCGTATGCGTCGATACCCGCGACGAGAGCACATTCTTCAACTCCAAGGGCAAGGATGTGGTGGCTTACGGCGAGTTGATTCTAACCGAGAGCGTATCGGAGTGGACCGAATTCGTGATAGAGTTGAATTACGTGCGCACCGACGTCGTGCCGACACACATATTCGTGGTATGTTCCGCATCGCGTTACGGCGACTACTTCACGGGCAGCACCAAGAGTTTGATGTATGTCGACGATTTCGAACTGCTCTACGACTACGATTTCAAGAAATAACGGGCATACACAAGCGTCTGCCACGGAGCAGGGCGGCGCTTGTGTAACGTCGAGAAACTTCGCCGCGACGCGGCGTTATCTTCGGGGCTCGCATCTTCGGTGCGTCCCCCGCAGCCGCCGAAGATAAATTTTACCCGCATGCCGCCATTGACGAACAACAACAATAGCATGACGCGAGTGTTGCAGTTCGCAGAACTGCGCGGGCCGCAGGCTGCACCCGAATATATTATAATTAGATAATGCGACTCTTCAGAGCCGCGCAGTTCGCCG
>CAYMIH010000031.1:0-23742 GCA_964390585.1 uncultured Alistipes sp. | reverse complement strand
TCACGCGGACCACCGCAGGCTGCGCCCCGAAAACTTTCCCATTAACGACGCCTGCAGTTCTTTGAACCGTGCACTCCCCCCCCCTCGCGGCGGACAACAATAGCATGACGCGAGTTTTGCAGTTCGCAGAACTGCGCGGGCCGCAGCCTCGCCTCGCGGAGGCCCGCTATCGTTCGCGAATGCTCACATCGCAGTCTCCGCAGGCTGTCGCCCGAATATATTAATGCGACTCTTTGAGTCGCGCAGTTCGCCGACGTCGGCGAACCGCAGGCCGCGGCCCGAATTTCGCATAGTTTCGGCAAAATCGCAAATAAATTTGCTTTTGCGCTCGGCTTATACTTATCTTTGCACCAATGGATTTATTTTATGAATATGAAAAGATTATTCGTGTTTTTCATTTCGGCCGTTGCGATCATGACGGTCATGGCGTTTTCGGCCTGCAAGAAGGAGTTTAAAAACGACTATGTGGAGCAGGTGCAGGGTAAATGGTCGGTAGTGAGCGTTACGCCCCAAGATCCCGAAGGTGCCTATATCGTGACGGGCGACAAGGTGGAGATCAACAGCGACATGACCTATTCGCTCGGCAACAGTCATTGGGACCCTTTCTTCTCGGGTAAGATGTGGGCGTTGCAATTCGAGCCGCAGGAGAGTGCCACCTATCTCTACCTGTTCGGCACGAACGACGATAAGCAGTATGTGGTGTTCCTCGGCCGCATATCCGCCATGATGCAGAACAACATGTATATCGATTACGAGAGTGAAAGTGGCGAATATTACCGCTACAACTTCGCCCGTGTGACCGACGGGGCCGAATAGCCGCGCCGCCGCACCGAGATTGAACCCGTCCCCGCAGGAGTCCTATTTCTGCGGGGACGGTTCTTTGTCCGACTTTGACTCACGGCGTGTCACGATATCCTTTCGACAAGTATTCGCGGATCGCGTTGCAGCAACTCCATGAGTTCGTCGTTGTCGCGGCGACGGCGCGACTGCACCAGCAGGTCGGCCTTGTAAATCGTCCCCTCTGCGCTGCGCTCGCGGTCGAGGGCGTAGGATATGACGGTGAAACCCTCCTTGCGCAGAATCGCAAGAGCGTTTTGTATGGCGTCGCGGTCGAGGGCCGAAAACACTATCGGAGTGCGGTGGGAGCTGAAACTGCCCAGCACGAGATTGAGTACTTCGAGCCCCACGAGCGTCAGTGCCGTGGCCGCCACGGCCACGCCGTACATGCCCGCGCCCGTGGCCATGCCCACGCCCGATATGGCCCACAGGCTGGCGGCGGTGGTGAGTCCCCTTACGATCTGCCGCTGGAAAATGATGGCTCCCGCGCCGATGAATCCTATGCCGCTCACCACCTGCGCCGCCACGCGGCTCGGGTCGAGACGCAGCCCGTCGTGGACGGCGAGAAACTCCTCGAATCCCCATTGCGACACGATCATGAAGAGCGCGCTGCCCAGCGATACGAGAAAATGGGTTCTGAATCCCGCCTCCTTTACGCGCCACTCGCGCTCGATGCCCACCACCGTGCCGAGCAGGCCCGCCGCGACGAGTCGAAATATGAAAGTCCAAGTCATGATGTTTATCGTTCGTTTTCGATTATAAATGTACGAATTTTATTGTCTTCTTTTTGCCGAGTTGCCGAAAAAGCATATCTTTGCACCGCAACGGTTCTCCTTTGCGGTCGGCGTCGCCGATCGGGAGATGAAAAGGGAAACGGGTGAAAATCCCGTACAGTTCCCGCTGCTGTAAGCTCCTCCGCCTCGGCGGATGCAGACGCGAGCTCTCTCAACCACTGATCGTCGGATCGGGAAGGTGCTGCGTTCGGAGCGAGTCAGAAGACCTGCCGTTGCGGTGCAAACGCGATAACGAACCTGCGGCGAACGGGGTAGTGCGTGATGGGATAAATCCGTTTAACGATTCGCAACTTGCCGTGTTGCCATATTCCCGTGCGATGTCACGCGGATGTCAGCATGCCGTTGCTCTTCCCGAGCCTGCCGACCGTGGGGCGGGGAGGCGGGCCGTGAATTTATGTATCGTACACTTTATTAAATTAAAATATCTGAAAGATGAAAACTGTAAAATCATTCGCTTTGCTGCTCGCATCGGCAGCCATGATCGCGTCGTGTTCGGACAACGACGACGATCACGTCAAAGTCGTAACCGTCACTTTCGAGGGAGCCGCATGGACTCCGTATGTCGCCGCCACGGTGGACAAGACCTACACGGGTGATGTCGCGACCGAGGATTACGTATGGCAGGATGCCGAGACCTCGCTGTCGTCGACTCCCATCTTCACCGATTACGGCTACGGCAAATACTTCGTCGGCGGATGGGTCGTGTCGTCGTACAACTCGAAAGACGAGGCGCAATTCGGCGATTACTCTTACGATCTGTATGTCTACAACGCAAGCAATGCCGACGCGGTGAAGGGCGGCGGCCGTAACGGTTCGGACAACTTTCTCGTAGGTTACGGCAATATCGACGATTCGCACGATACCCGTCCCACGCTGGAGTTCGCCGACGGCAAGGCCCGCACGATAAGGGGGTGCTACGTGAATTCGACCTGCTACACTCTCAACGTGATGCGTAACGGAAACGCCTTCTCGCCCGCGTTGGGCGACGAGGACGAGGTAGTGATCAGCGCCACGGGTTACGATGCCGCAGGCGCCGAGACGGGCAGCGTGTCGCTTCTCTTCGCCACGAAAGATAAGATGATTACCGAGTGGACGGCATGGGATCTCTCGTCGTTGGGAGCCGTGACCAAAGTGCGCTTCGGCATGTCGGGAGGTCCCGAGAATGCGTACGGCATGACGACTCCGACATACTATGCGATCGACGACGTAATCGTCGAATGGACCGAGTAATCGGTTGCTACGATCGCGAAACGGGCTGCCGTCATCGGGACGGCGGCCCGTTTCGTTTTCGAACGTGCGGCGCATCGAAAAAGGGACTGTCCGAACGGATCGGGCAGCCCCTCGACAGAGTTGCTTATGATTGGGTTTGGTTATTCGGTCTGTTCGGCGGCATTTGCCTCCGCGGGAGCGGCATTCGTTTCTTCGGCGGTCCCATTCGTCTCCGCCGCGGCGTTTGCGGCCGATTCGGGTGCGGCCTCGATCTCGGATGCCTTGTTGTCGGCAGTATCGTCGTCGGCCGTGACGGACAGGGCGTTGTCGTTGATCTTCACGCTCACCCCGCCGAACTTGAATGTGAACTTGCTCGTTTTCTTGCCGTTGATCTTCACGCCGTCGTCGCCGATGGTCAGTTCGTTACCCTTGCCGTCGGAAACCCTCAATCCGTCGTTGTCGATCCGCACGCCTTTCGAGAAGACGGCCACGTCGTCGTCATCGCCCGAGATGGAGAACGATATGTCGCCGTTGGAGAACATGGCGGTACTCCGGCCGTTGATCTTCTCTCGGAACTCGCGGATCTCCTCTTCGGTGAACTCGTTGTACAGCACCTCGCTGTTGTTGTCGAACACCGAACTGAAGGCGTTGCTTATCTGGCGTTCGAAGCTCGCGGGCGACTTCACGGCCGAGATGGTCATGGTCACCAGCAGCGCGATCCACACCAGCAGCGTCCCGAGCAGGAACCCGCCGCTCGGGCGGCGCGAGATGAGCAGCAGGATCGACAGATAGATCAGCACCACGATCGGTATGATGAGCACCAGCATGAAGGCGAGTATCATCAGTCCCGTGAAGAAGTCGAGGGCGAACATCGGCAGACAGCATACCATCACCAGCGCCAGTACGCTCGCTCCGAGCACGAGTCCCACGAGTATGAATGCGGCGAATATCTTCAGCAGTATGAGCAGTATGTTGCCCAGCACGCATACGATCTTGGCTATGAGCGTGCGCTCGGGCTCCGCGGCGGCGTATTGCGTCTCCTGCGTGGCCTCCTTTATGCTTTTGGCCGTGATGCGCTCGCCCTTCATCTCCAGCTTCTGGCGCGCCGACGAGGCCCGCGGCACGGCGAACCACATGATGATGTAGCCCAGCACGACCAGTATGGACAAGTTCGTGAGCGGCCGAATCCAGTGCAGAATTCCTATCGAACCTAACACCCATGCGAGCAACAGCGCTGATGCGGTCAGACGTATCCACGTGGGATCGGTGTCGAAATAGTTGGCCAGACCCGCGCACACGCCGCCTAACTTGCCGTTCTCCATGTCGCGGTAGAGACGCCGCGGAATGCGGGGATTGCCGTTGTGGTCGGTGGTCTCGGCATGGCGGGTCTGTTCGCCGTGCTCCTCGTCGATCTGCGACGCCGATCCCAACTGCTTGATTATGTTATCGATCAGCGGTCGGCATATGATCGATTCCGAGCTCTGCGCCGAGAGGATCAGTTCGGCTATGCGCGCCTCGATGTCGGCTATGATCTCCTCGCCGTCGGGGTCGTCCTTGTAGGTCTCTTTCAGCGACTCGATGTAGGTGCTCAGCGCGTCGTAGGCGTCGTTCTCAAGCGTGAACGAGACCCCTGCGATGCTGCATTTCTTTATTTCGTTCATGGTAGTTGCTTAATTACTGTTGTCGTGTATACTATAATTTGCGGATGCTGCCGCCGCTCGAACTCTTCGAGGCCGCCGTGAGTTCGGCATTGCCCTTGTAGCGGATCGAGCCGCCCGACGATGCTCTGGCGTCGAGTTTGTCGGAGCTGTTGACGCTGATGCTCGCGCCCGACGACACTTCGGCCGAAGCCCTCACGGCGTTCAGCTCCTCGGCGTCGATCTTCGATGCCGAACTCGCGTCGAGCGATACGGCTCCCGCCTCGCCGCTGAGCGTCGCTTTCGATGCCGAGCTTGTCTCGACCGAGCATGTCACCGCCAGCATCGCCAGCTCCACTTTCGAGGCGCTGTTCGTGTCCACCTCGCAGTCGTCGGTCTTGACCGCTCCCGTCACCGTCGATGCCGAGCTTGCCTCGATCTCGCAGCGTTTCACGTCGGCCTTGGTGAAGTTGACGTTCGCCGCCGAACTTGCGTCCACCTGCAATTCGTCGCCTTTTATGGTTGCCTTGACCTCGATCTTGGCCGCGCTCGACGCGTCGAGCGAACGCAGACGTTTGCAATAAGGGATGCGTACCTCGACGTTGATGTTCGACACACCGTTGACGCGGTTGTCGAACCCTACGCGCAGCGTGCCGCCGTCGTTCTTCACCACCACGTACTGCATGACGTTGTCGTCGGCCTTGATGACCGCATCGCCGTCGGTGCGTTTCTCCACTATCACGTGCACGGCGCGGCTCGCCTTGATCTCGTCGTAAGCCGAGATGGGTTGGGTGCGGGTTATGATGTTGCCGTTGCCCTTGATGTTTATTCCTGCCGCGAAGGTCGATGCCGAAATCATCACCGCGGCGCATATTGCCGTAAATTTTATAACCGGATTGTTCATTGTCTCGATGTTTTTTGATTGTTGGTTGCTTATTCCATTGCGTGATCGGGATCGGCGTCTATTTCGTATCCGCCGTCGGGCCGTGCGGGCTCCTGCGCCGCCTTGCCGTGACGTATCACCTTGATCTGCTCCACCATCTCGTCCCACGCCTCGTCCAGAAGCGAGAGCTGGCGGCGGCCCGCCTCGGTGAGCATGTAGTACTTGCGCGGCGGTCCCTGCGGCGACTCCTCCCAGCGGTAGGTCAGCAGTCCCGCATTCTTCTGTCGCGTGAGGATCGGGTAGAGCGTTCCTTCCACAACGATCATCTGCGCCTGCTTCAGCTCGGCGATGATCTTCGGCGCGTAGGAGTCTTCCCGCGACAATATTGCGAGGATGCAATATTCGAGGATTCCCTTGCGCATCTGAACCTTTACATTTTCTTCGTTCATAACTTTTCCTCCGTTTATGTTGTTATTTCAAATTTATCTTTCGCACGGGCTCCTCCTTGAGTACGAGCCACAGTATGAGGTAGAGAATGAGGGTGGAGAATCCCGCGAAGAATCCCACGATGAACAGCACGCGCACCAGAGTCGAATCGATGTCGAACCTCTCGGCTATGCCGCCGCAGACTCCCGCTATCGAGCGGTCGGTGCGCGAGCGGTATATCGTGCCGCGGGTTCTGCTCTCCCCGAAGCGCTCCTGCTTCGGACGGCCGGGCGTGCCGAAGTTCTCGGGACTGCCGATCTGCGACATGGTGTCGCGCACCACGCCGTAGGTGATTACCATCATGGGCGACGGAACCCGTTCGCGGAATATCTCGGCCACGCGGCTCTCGATGTCGGAAAGCGTTTCGGTGTCCGACTCGGGCAGACGACACGATATGTCGTCGAGGTAGGCCGTGAGCGCAGAGTAAGCATCCACGTCCATCGTGAAGGCTTGTTGTGCGATGTTCACATTGATCGTCTCTTTCATAATGCAAGATATTTTAGTGCGGTTTAATATTTTCCTGATGCAAATATAAGCACAAATTTTATACTTTGCATCACAAAGTAGTATTTTTTTATCATTCGTAGATGTTTTTTTTGCTTTTGCCTCGATTTTTTGCCCCGACAGAGGTCGAAAATCGGAGTAAGATGCAGTCGTGCCGATCGTTTGCGGTTCCGTGCGGTGAATGACGCTCTGCCCGAAGACGCACGAATCGCGCCGTCGGCTGACGGCGCGATTCGCGGAAAATGTCGGATGCGGATTGTCTTATCTTACGAGCACCACGCGTTCGCGGGGGAGTTGCCGCCCTTTGGGCAGGGTTATTCTCAGCACGTGGTCGGTGGCCACGCCGTCATCGCCTTTCATGGCGGGCTGCCATTTCGGCGCTTCGTCTAAAGCCTTCATGATGCGGCGCAGAAGCCGCCGATCCGTCGCTTCGAGGACATCTTTCACCTCGATCGAACCGTCGGCCCCGACGGTGAACGATATTATGACGCGCGCCACGGGATCGGTGTCGTCCCATTTGACCCGATCGGCTATGTAGCTGCTGAAGTTTACGGTCTCGCCGTCCGATTCGAAATGCGCGGGCGTGTCGTAACGCAGCGTCACCAATACGACTCCGTTGGCTGCCTGATCGCCGTATTCGGCCACGGTGTGTTCGTCGGCGGGCAACAATTCGTTCGACACTATGTCGGCGGGATCGATCTCCTTGACATCCTCTTCGCTCATGCGCATGCCGTTTACAATATATATAGGTGTGCGGTCGGTCCTCAGACTCTGTGCCGCGGTCCTGTGCGGCACGGCTGCCGACAACGCCGCCAGCAGAAGCGCCGCGGCCGATGCACGAAAGTTCCTCATGGCGTTACAGTTTGAAATTATAATCTATGCCGAACACATGGCTGCACTGTCTGACGAGCGACCACTCTTTCATGTCGCCGCTTCCCGCCTTGTAACGGGCGCGGTATTCGCGATTGAAGTGCACCATGTAGTAGAAGTTCAATTTGTTGTGCATGTTGATTTTGTACTCCGTTCCGAAAGCGAGTCGCACGCGGTTGACGTAGTTGTCGTGCGAAAAGGCGTCGGTCTTGAAGTTCGCCACGGGGGCGGGGGCGTTCAAGGTCACGTAAAGCTCCGCATAGGCATACGGTTCCCAATGCGAGTTTCGTATGTCGTATGCCGCTTTCAGGCGCGAACGCAGCGTTACGAACGGATCGGGCTTCTCGTATTTGTTCACCGAGTCGCTGCGGAAACGCAGTCGCACCCTCTCGCGCAGCGACAATTTCACGCGTCCCGCGCGGTAAAGTCCCGTAACGTCGAAATTCAGTCTGTGGCGTATGTCCCACCCGTCGGCGGGATCGTGATCGTTTATGAAACAGTACTCGACCCCCAATTTGAGAAAATTCAGAGGTTTGTAATCCGCGCCCAGACTCGACACCACCTTGTCTACCGAGCCGAAATTGTCGTTGAGGCGCAATTGCTCGCTCCATTGGATGTTCACCTTGCGTCCTATCGGGATCGTCAACCCCGCGCGGAAACGGCCCTGCACGTCGCTCTCCGAGCTCTTCGCGAGGGGCATGGTCTGGGCAGCGGCGGCCGCGGTCATCGCGGCAGCGGCCAGCAGGATAAGGATTTTCTTCATGTCGAACAGTTTTTTGTTTTTACTCGTTTTTTTTCGGGTCGCGGCCTGCCGTTCGCCGACGGCGCGCCGCGATTCGCTCTCGGGCGGCAGCCTGCGGAGGGCGCGATGCGAGCATTCGCTATCAACTGCAGCCCGCACAGTCCTGCGGACTGCATTAATACACACGCGTCAGCTTGCCCCGACACTCCTTTACTCCACGAACCGATTGGCTTTGGTGAGCATGTCGATGCTTCCGCCGTCGCCCTCGTGCAGTTGGTAATATACCTTCACGAAAGCCACGTCGCGCAGGAAATCGACGTGCCCCACCTCCACTTTGTCGATCTTAAGGCCGAGGCGTTGCTCCAGATCGGCGATCAGCTCGCCGCGCCGTTCGGGCACGATCAACTCTATGCGTTCGTATAACACTAACTTGGCCGAGGTGTGGCGCAGCAGCAGTCGGCTCTCCATGATCCACAAAAGTCCGACCACCAGAGCGTCGGCGGTCGCGAGTTCGGCATAGGATATGTTCAGGGCCAGACCGTTTATTACCGCCGTCGAAATGATGATGAACAGATAGGTCATTTCGCGCACGGGCACCGTCTCGGTGCGGTAGCGTATCACGCCGAATATGGCGAACAGTCCCAGCGTGAGGCCTATCTGCAACTTCACGCTATCCATTAGGAATATGAGCAAAAACATCGCCGAACTGAACAGCATGAATGTGAGCACGTAGTCGCGGCGGCCGCTCTTGCGGTAGTAGCAGAAACGCACTATGAGCCACGATACCAGCAGGTTGAAGGCGAAACGTATAAGCAGATGTATGAGATTCTGCGTGTCGCACAACGGCACCCCGAGAAAACTTATCTGCGAGGAGATGTCGTAACCGAACTCTTCGGCTATCGAGGGGTCGAAATCCTGAAAATCTTGAATCATGCGTCGTTCGTTTTATCGTTTACCACTTTAATTATTCGTCTTATCTTGGATTTGAAACGATTGCTCTTCACATGCGGGTTCGACAGCGCGGTGCCGATGCAGTATTTGCTCACCTTGAGCGGCCGTATGCGCAGTTGCCCGAGGATGCGTTTCATGGGAGAGGGTGCCATGCCGTCCTGCTTCAGTTCGACTATGACCATCCCGTCGACCGATGCCGTTATGCCGTCGTCGCCCGCCGAGAGCGACAGTGCCGTGTCGGAGACTCCCGCCGCGCAGCGATTCGGATCGGCGACCGTGCCGCCGTGCAGGCGCACGTCGGTGAAACGCAGATTCCAGTCTATGGTGAGCCGTTCGGTGCGGGCATGGTTCACCAGCGTTATCCGTTCGAAGCTCGTGGCAAGAGCGGGCGTTATCGTCTCGGGCGCATACCGTGCCGTCCCGCGCAAGAATTCGGCCGCCTCGTCGTCGCGCGTCACCGCGGCGAAATCGGCGGCGGCGATTCGCATGCGGCGTTTTTTCGTCCGTCCCTTGTTGGTTTTGTTCTTCACCTCCACGAAGCTCACGCCCGACTCGACGTAGGTGCGCGTGCGTATCTTCTGCCGCACGAGGTGCCGATCGTGGTGCAGCGTATACATCCGTCTGTCGGCCGTATCGTAATAGAGCGTCGCGTAACGGCACGCGCGGTATTCGCCTATCGTCTGCACCGAGTAGTCGTCGGCTGCCATCCGCAGCATCTCCAAACACTGCTCCTCGCTGAGCACATACTTCGTGTCGACGCGATTCATCAGCTTCACTGCCGACATCTCGTCGAGGCTCAGGGTCGGCATGCGCCGCCACAGCGGGAGGGAGTTCAATTGTTCGAAAGTCATGCGGATAGGTTTCCGAAAGGGGGACGCCGACATCCCCGATTACTGTCGGATCACTCCTCGAACGCGTATTCGAAGATCTTCACCGTATACAGTTTGCCGTTGGGCAGGTAGTTGTACTGCTTGTGCTTGGTGCCGTCGTCGTTGTATTCGTATTTGCGTATGCGCACGGGCTTGTTGCGTTCGTCGTACACCACCTCGCGCACGATCATGTCCGTCTCGGGATCGTATTCGCACGTGACGCGCTCCACCTGCCCGAAACGGTTGTACTCGATCTCTTCGATTTTGCGTCCTTTCTCGTCGTATACTGTAAGGTGGTCGAGCCAGCGGCTCTTCTTCGCGGAGTCGGTGTTCCACTCCTTTACTGTGAGATTCTTGCGCTTGGCGCGTTTGGCCAGCGTCTCGGGACTCAGAGCCTGCGCGGCGAGCCCTTGAGCGAAAAGAATCGCCGCGGCGATCAAAAGAAATCGTTTCATAGCGGTTCGAGTTAGTGGTGTTACGTTGCATATTTATCGATCGTGTGCGCCACCGTCGGTAAATTTATGCAAATTTAACATTATTTATTCAAATATTAGTGAATTTACATAAATTTATGCAGATGGACGGGCCGAAGGGATCGTGCGGACGAAAATGCCGACGCCGAAACGAGGTCCGAAAGACTCGTGCGGCGTTTCGGCGCGTTTATTGTTCTCCGAACCGAAAAATCGTGTTATGGAAAATATCGTGCAATCGATCTGGTCGCGTATACGCGCCGCGCAGGCGAAAGCCATGTCGCGGGTACATCCTTTCGTCCTGCTGGTCTCGTGCCTCGGCATACTGCTGGCCTATCTCACGGGCATGTATGCCACGGGGTCGTTCCACTCCACCTCGCGTTGGATGGGCGCCATGCTGGCCTGCACCTCGGTGGTCGTGGTGCTGCACATGCCCGGGTACAAGGAGGCTCTGCGGGCGGGATGGATCAGGGTGTTGGGCACCTTTCTCGGCGCCTTTGTCGCCTATCTCTATCTGCTGATACTGCCCTTTTCGGTGGTGGGAATGCTGATCGCCGTCTTCGTGCTGGAGATGATCTGCATGATACTCAACATGTACGGCAACGGCAGTATAGCCACCATTACGATGATTATCATCCTGCTGGTGTCGAAGATGTCGCCCGAGGTCGATCCCGTCGTCAACTGCGCGCTGCGATTCTTCGAGGCCACCGTGGGCGTGGGCGTGGGCGTCGGACTGCTGTGGATCATCGAGCGGTGGAACCGCTGGCGGCACAAGCTGCTGGCCATGGGTCGCAACGAAGACGGCAATCCCGTCGACATGGATACCATGCCTCTGCGCTGGGGCCATCTTCGCGTGCTCATCGTCGCATCGCTGGGGCAGGTGACGGGCGCGGGCCTCGCCACCATAGTGGGTATCGTGATCCCCATGATACGGCTTGCGGTGCATCCCGAACTCTCTCCCGCGATGCAGGGTGTCGTGGCGGGCGCGAGTCTGGTGGGAATTATGGTCGGATCGGTGTTGTTCGGTGCGTGGAGCGACCGCAAGGGATATCTGTTGTTCTTCAGATTGTGCCCCGCCGTAATACTGTTCGCGGCGCTGTATGCTTTCTTCGCCGACAGCGTGCATTCGCTCGTGGGCTCGCTCTTCGTCATGGGATTGGGCATAGGCGGCGGATACAGCCTCGATTCCGACTACATATCGGAGATCATGCCGCGCCGTCTGCGTCTGGTGATGGTGGGCGTGGCCAAGGCCTCGTCGGCCATAGGCAACATCGTCATGGCCGCGGCGGGATTTTATTTGCTGCGGGTGTGGAACACGCCCGACCATTGGAACCGTCTGCTGCTTTTGGTGGCCGTAATGGCGGTCATAATGTTGTTGTGCCGAATCCGTTTCGAGCAGAGCCCCGGATGGCTTATGTCGCACGGACGGCCCGAGGAGGCCGAACGCGCCGTGCGCTACTTCCTCGGCCCCGACGTGCGCATGGGCGAGATCCGCAGCCGCGCCGAGCGCAGCGATCGGCCCAAAACGTCGTGGGGCGGCATTTTCAAACGCGGCAATGCGGGCCGCATCGTCTTCAGCGGCGTGCCGTGGGCCTGCGAGGGCTTCGGCGTCTACGGCGTGGGGATATTTCTGCCCGTGTTGATAATGGCTCTGGGATTCGACCCCGCATCGACGGGACAGTTCGACCACATAGTCTCGTCGGTGAAAATCAGCACATATATAAATATGTTCATTCTGCTCGGATTCGTCGCGGGGCTGCTGCTGGTGAACCGATTCTACCATGTGAAGTTACAGACATGGGGTTTCCTGCTCTGCTCGGCGGGCCTCGGACTGCTGCTCGCGGGATACGAACTTCATCTGCCGAAGTGGACCATGATTGCGGGATTCATGATCTTCGAACTGTTTCTCAATGCGGGTCCGCATCTTATGACATTCATAATTCCGCCTCAGATATACCCCGTAGTCGATCGCGGCGCGGGCAGCGGCTTGGCCGCGGCGTTCGGCAAGGCGGGTGCGGTGATCGGCGTGGCGGTGATCCCCCTGCTGCTCAAGTGGGGCGGCATCGCCGCGGTGATGATCGTCACCGTTGCGGTTCAACTGACGGGCGCCGCAGTCACCGCCTTCGTCGGGCGCAAGGTGCTGCCGCCCGCACCCGCGGGTGCGAAGCCCGAGTTGCGGCACGATGTGTGATTCGCCGCCCTACCGTTTCGCCGCGTATTTCATTCGGCAGGGTTGTTCGAGGCCGCATGCCTCGATGAGCGGCAGGTCGGCGAAGATGCGCTCCGTATCTCCGTCGGCCGCTATGCGCCCCTCGTGCATCACGATGGTGCGGGGACACAGATCGGGGATCATATCCATGTCGTGGGTGGCGATGAGCATGGTGTGGTCGAAACGGGCGAGCAGATCGATTATCTGACGGCGTGCGCGGGGATCGAGGTTCGAGGTGGGTTCGTCCATGACAAGTATCGACGGCTCCATGGCCAGCACCGTGGCTATGGCTGCCGCCTTCTTCTGCCCGCCCGAGAGGCGGTAGGGCGCCATGTCGCGCAGCGCTTCGGCTCCCACGGCCCGCAACGCCCGCGTCACGCGCTCTTCGATCTCCTCGGCGGTGAGTCCCATGTTGGCGGGCCCGAACGCCACGTCCTCGCCGACGGTGGGCATGAACAGCTGGTTGTCGGCATCCTGAAACACCAGTCCCACCGTCTGCCTAACGATTGGCAGAGTCTTGCGCGTGACGGTTATGCCGCCCATGACCACGCGGCCGCCCGCGGGCAGCAGCAATCCGTCGGCGTGCAGCAGCAGGGTCGATTTGCCTGCGCCGTTCATCCCCACTAAAGCGGCTTTCTCGCCGTGCCGCAGGGTGAACGACACTCCCCGCAGGGCCTCGTACCCGTCGGGGTAGGAGTAGTGTACGTCGTCGAATTGCAGAAAATGGTGACTCATAACGGAAAAACCTCTTATATAAACATAGCCGCCATCCGCTCGGCGGGATACATCGTCCGCACGGCCAGCAGCGCGGCGCACCATGCGGCGAGAATCGTCGTGTCGCGCCGCCGCCACCTCTCGCCGCCCGAGTCGGTGGCGGGGATGCGTCCCGTGAATCCGCGTGCGAGCATGGCATCGTGTATGCGTTCGGCACGGTCGAGACTGCGGACGAGCAGCTGCCCCACCGTCTCGGCCCACATTCCCAGAGGGTAGGAGCGGCGTCCGTAGCCTCGGCTGTCGCGGGCGCGCAGCATTTCGAGCGTCTCCTCCGAGAGCAGACGCAGGTAGCGGAACACGAACAGCAGCTGCGACGTGAACAGTGTCGGGACGCCCAACCGTTGCAGGCTGCGGCAGAAGCGCAGATATCCCGTCGAACGGATCAACACGATCAATATCTGCGCCGACAGCATGCCGCGTATGAGTATCGACACGAATACGATCCACCCCTCGGTGACGTTCACGTCCCATATGCGGAAGACCGTGTCGCGCAGATATATCGGATTGAACATGCCTATCATGGCGGCGAACGGCAGCACCGCGAGCGAGCGGCGGAATACCGTGCCGTAGCCTATGCGGCCCGCCGCGGCCGCGGCTATGGGAAAGAGGGCGTAGAGCAGCAGTTCGGACAATCTTACGAGCGGCACGGAGAGCATCGCGACGAGAAATATCGTCGCGGCCGCGGTTTTGGCCCGTGCATCCATGTCGCCGAGCGGACTTCGGCTCTGCGAGGCGCGTTCCATGTCGTCGAGCGTGCATAAAACGCGTTGCAGCCTCTCTTTCATCGGCGGCGCATGATGTGTAGGATTCCCGAGACGCTCAGTGCCGCGACTATGATCGCGCCGCTGCCGATCACTCCCGCCGCCGAGGCGTCGTAGTCGGGCATGACGGCCGTGCGTTCGGCCACGGCGGCCACGGCTCGGTGAAGAGGTCCGTCGGCACCCTCTGGTTCGGGCGTTCCTGCCGTCTTCTCCACCGACCATTCGAGCCCGTCGGGATCCGACGATGCGATCTGCGAAATGCCTCCGAGCAGCAGCGCTGCCAGCGCCACGACGACGGCCGCGCGTACAACGGAGCGGCTTTTCGGCTGCGCGATATCCGCCGCGGTATCCGTCATCAACTCGGGTCTGTAACGGCGCACCGCGCAGAGCACGGCGGCGGTGGCCGCGCCCTCGCACAAGCCTATGACCAGATGTATGGGCATCATGAAGAGCAGAAAGCGCCCCGCGGGCAATGCCGTTATGCCCGACAGTTCGGTCTCGGCCGTGACGGCCGCAGCACCGAGTCCGAGAGCCGTCACGGAGGCGAGGATCGATGCGGTGAATATGCGTGCCGTCGACGCGTCGCGCCGCATGAGCGGGCGGAACACCAGCGGATAGGCGACCAGACACGACAGCGCGGCCATGTTGAGGATGTTGCATCCCAGAGCCAGAAATCCGCCGTCGGCGAATACGAGGCATTGCAGGACGAGCACCGAACAGAGCGTGACGAACGCCGCCCACGGCCCGAGCAGCGCCGCGAGCAGTATGCCGCCCACGATGTGGCCGCTCGACCCCGTGCCCGGGATGGAGAAGTTTATCATCTGCGCGGCGAAGATGAAGGCTCCCATGACCCCCATCAACGGCACCGTGTACCGTTCCTGCCGTGCGTCGGCGTCGGGCCGTCGGCCGACCTTGCGTATCGCGACGGCGATGAGTGCTGTCGAAACGGCTCCCGTCGCCGCGAATACGGCGGGGGATACCAATGCGTCGGACATGTGCATGGCGAGTGCGTCGTTATCGGTTCAGATGTTTTTTGTTGTCGGCATTCCAGTTCGAGTGGTCGGGCTTCTCCGTCTCGTCGAACTTCAGCAGAGGCAGCAGGAACAGCCACGTGACGACGCAGAACGGCGCGGTGAGCGTGGCTATCCCCAGCGGAGCCGTCAGGGTATCCATTCCCGCTTGGACGAATACCGTGACAATTATTCCGAGCAGGGCCCACATTCCCGAACGCACGGAGGGCTTGTAGAATACCGTGGCCAAGGCTATGGCCGTAAGTACGGGACTGAATCCGTAGAGTCCGTTTTCGATGTCGGACCCCGAGGCGCCGAAAGCCAGAGCCACGACCAGCGCTACGGCCGAACCTATGGCCGCCCACAGTGCCGCCATACGGTTGCAGAGCATCAGTCCTATGAGAAAGAGCAGTCCTGTGACCCACGAATTTATCAGGAATACCTGCCCTATGCCCTTGAGCCAATAGACGAGCAGATGTCCGAATCCCGTGTCGACGACCGACGCGGCGATCGTCTCGGGCAGCGTCGGGTCCGACATGTGCTCGGGACTTATGCCGTTCATCGCGCGGGCCGCGAGCAGGAATATCCACGTGCAGAACACGAACGGGAAGGTGAACGAATTGACTTTCCACGGAGCCATCACGTTGTTCATGGCCGTGCGCACCCACACCGTGAGCGCCGAGCACAACACGAGTGCGAGCCACATCCACACGGTGTTGCCCATGAAGGTGGGGAATGCGCACCCGACCAGCACCCCGTTGAAGCCCCATAGTCCCTGAACGCCGTCGTCCGCGGGCAGGTTGAGCAGACGTCCCGTGAGGGTCGACACCGCCAGTCCGAGCAGCGCGCCCCATGCCACTATTCCCGTTCCCGAGGCGTACGAGCCCCAGAATATGCCGCAAATGAAGAGCAGGCCCGTCCATTCGCTGTTCTGGAACATCACCTGTCCCGTGCCGCGCAGCATCGATCGGACGAACTGCGTGGGCGACGTGACCGCCTCGCGGATTATTAAATTTTTGTTTGCCATAATGATAGATTTAATAATTTGTATTCATTACTCGTATTCTACCTCCACGGAAACTCCTCGGGCAGAGGGCGTCCCTTTACCTGCGACCGCACCGTCGAGCAGAACCCGCGCACGAGCCGCTTCACGGGCTGCGTCTCCGAGCCGAGCACCTTGTAAAGCAGCCCGCAGCCGTTGGGCAGCCGCGAGATGCCCGCGGCCGTCGAACTGCGGCCGTCGATGAACGCCTCGGTGGCGTCGTATATGGCGTCGGCATGCTCGGCGGGCGTGAGCAGCACCACGTTGGCGAAGACGTCGAAGCCGTTCATCACGCCCACCGTCGAGGGCGACGCCTCGGCGGGACGTATGACGAACTTCTCGCGGAACAGCCGCTCGCCGTCGGGGCGTCGGGCGCGCGTGCATACCGACAGTATGTCGTAGCGGAACCTCTCGCCGTCGCCGAAGTATTTGCGGCCGCTCATGTATATCTCGGCGTAGACCAGCGTCGCCGTGGGGTCGATCTCGATAAGGGTGTCGGCGATGAAGCGCGTGTGTCGGCAGGGGATGGTCGGCTCGGGCAGATACTCCATGTAGGCGCCCGCCTCCAGCGTGAACCGCTGCGTGAGTCCCGAGTAATTGTGACGCATCTCGGCCAGCTTGGTCGCCGCGCCCGTCGAGATGTGGGCGTAGGCGTCGCGGCGCACGACGAAATGCTGTTCGTAGCGGTCGCCGTCGACGTTGGGCCCTCCCGACGAGAGTATGTAGACGCACGGCATCTCGGGCATGGCCTCGTCGAAGTAGAGCGCCTGCTGGACTATGAGGGGCGCGTGCCGCTCCCAGTCGCGCATTATCGATCTGCCGTCGGCATCCAGCTCGAAGCCCAAATGGAGATAGCCCTTTTTGCCGGGCGCTCCGACGTGCATCGCCTTCGGCTCTTCGAGGTAGGGGCGCATCTCGCGCGCCGCAGCGAACGTCGTCATGCCTCGGCGGTTTGTTCGGCCTTGCGGTCGAGATCGAACAGGGCCATGTCGCGGATCATCTTCACCAGCGGCTCGATACCCTCGCCCGTCATGCAGTTGGTGAAGACGAAGGGTTTGCCCGGGCGCATGGCCTCCGAATCGCGGCGCATCACCTCCAGATCGGCATGCACGTAGGGCGCAAGGTCGGTCTTGTTGATGACCAGTATGTCCGACTGCGAGATTCCCGGGCCGTCCTTGCGAGGGATCTTGTCGCCCGCGGCCACGTCGATGACGTAGATGAAGAAGTCGACCAGTGCGGGGCTGAAAGTGAGCGTAAGGTTGTCGCCGCCCGATTCGATCAGCACCACGTCGCCGTCGGGGAAACGGGCCTCCATCTCCTCCACGGCCGCGATGTTCATCGAGGGGTCCTCGCGCACGGCGGTGTGGGGGCATGCGCCCGTCTCGACGCCTATGATGCGCTCCTCGACCAGAATGCCCTTCAGCATGCGGCGCACGTGTTTGGCATCCTCGGTGGTCACCACGTCGTTGGTTATGACCAGCACCTTGTAGCCCATGTCGAGCAGGCGCGGGGTGATGGCCTCTATGAGGGCGGTCTTTCCCGATCCCACGGGGCCGCCGATTCCTATTCTGCAAGTAGAGTTCATAAGAAATGTTCAGGTTTTCTTGTTTCGATTTATTAATGTTTCGACCTCGCTTGCGAGGTCGGCAGTTCGCCGCCGCCCCACGCGGCGGACTGCTAAAGCATTCCGACCGCCGTCGGCGAACAGCGATTCCGCTACGGGAGCTTAATTCATGAACATCCGCGACGAGCCCTTTTCGTGCATCGAGGCCAGAATGTCGGCCTGCGGCGCGAAGGCGTGCATCTCGTCGATCGTCATGTCGCGAATTTCGTCGTAGAGAGAGTCCGTGCGGTCGCCCAGACGGTAGATTATCCGCTGCGTGTCGTAATGCGACACCCTCACGCAGCGCAACGCCGCGCCGAGCACCATGTTCGCCGAACTGTAGCAGTGCGAGGCGAAGAGTCCGCGCTCGGATATGCCGCATGCGGCGAACAGAATGCCCTGCGCCACGGGGTAGGAGCCTTCGGCCGCGCCGCGCTTCACGTCGCCGAGCCATCGCGACATGATGCTGTCGTCGACCAGCAGCGTCGCCAGCTCGGCCAGCTTGCGCCCCATGCGTCGCAGCATCTGCCGCGCCTCGGCGTTCATCTTGCAGAGCATCAGGGCGCGGTCGGCCTCGACTATGCCGTCGTAGTCGTCGGCGAGTCGGCTGCGGCAGGCGTGCAGGGCCGCTATGCCGTCGGTATGCGCGGTCTGCCGCACGATGTCGAGCACGTACTCCTCCAGCGTGGCGGCGTCGTGCACCAGCCCCGTCTGCGCGGCGGTCTCCAGACCGTTCGAGAACGAGAAGGTGCCCACAGGCAGCGCCGAGTCGGTGAGCTGCACGAGACGCATCGCCTCGGCGATCGAGGGGCGGCGGCTCATCGTTGCAGGGCGTGTTCGTGGTGATGATGATGCACGTCGGCATCGGGTCCCGTGCCGCCGAAGAGGCGTCGCGTCTCGTGAGGCGCCAGATAGGGGATGATCTCCGACCCGGGGACGAACGAGTAGGCCACGCCCTCGAAATGATGGGTGCGCATGACGCTCTCCATCACTTTCTTGTCCACCGTGAGCGGGACATATACTTTGGTCCCCTTCACCACGGCGGGCCAGTGCTGGTTGCCTATGGCGTGTCCGAGTTCGAGCGCTATGCGTATCAGCGTGCGGCTCGACTCGCCCTCCAGCGACGAGAGGTCGGCCACCATCACGTCGTTCAGGCGTATGCGCACGGCGACGATGCGGCGGCTCTCGGGCAGGTATTCGATTATGTCGCCGTCGGCGAGATGCGTGCGGCGCTGCAATGCCACGGCATAGCGGTTGCCGTGCTCGCCGTCGATCACGAAGCGGCTCTTCTGCGCCGTCCACTGGTCGAGATCGATGTGCTCCACTTCGGCGTCGGCCGCGCGTGCGGCCCAATGGGGATCGTTGAGATTGCCTATTATTTCGGTATAGATTTTCATCTTGTCGAGGTTTGTAATGTTATGATATCGGCCGTGAGCCCTCGCGGAGCCCACGGCCGAAAGGTCATGCGGGTATTAACTGAACCAGTAGAGCTGGGCCAGCGAGAATTTCTGCGCGGGTTTGACGTAGGCGTGCACGTCGTTCACCATCACCGCGAAGGTTTCGGGATCGACGTCGATGTTGGGCATTCCGCCGTTGAGCACCATGTCGTACTTGGTGAGCTGGCGGGTGCGGCGCACGGGACGCACCGTGCGGTGCAGGTGCAGACGCTCCTTGATTCCGTTCTCGCAGGCCGCCGTCGACACAAACGATATGCCCGTTTCGGGCAGCGTGCGTCCGAATGCCCCGTACATGGGGCGATAGATGCAGGGCTGCGGCGTGGGGAGCGAGGCGTTGGGATCGCCCATGTTCGCCCAGTTTATCACTCCGTTCTTTATCACCATCTTGGGTTTGGCGCCGAAGAACTGCGGCTCCCACAGCACCAGATCGGCCACCTTGCCCTTCTCGACCGAACCCAGATAGTCCGACACGCCGAAGGTTATGGCGGGATTGATCGTGATCTTGGCTATGTAGCGCAGCACGCGGAAGTTGTCGTTGCCCTCGGCATCCTCGGGCAGGCGTCCGCATGCGTTCTTCATGAACGATGCCATCTGGAACGTGCGCATGAACGACTCGCCCACGCGGCCCATGGCCTGCGAGTCGGACGACACCATCGAGATCACGCCCAGATCGTGCAGCACGTTTTCGGCGGCCTGCGTCTCGGGGCGCACGCGGCTCTCGGCGAAGGCCACGTCCGACGGGATCTTGGGGTTGAGGTTGTGGCACACCATGATCATGTCGAACAGCTCGGCCTGCGAGTTCACGCCGAAAGGCAGTGTGGGGTTGGTCGACGAGGGCAGCACGTAGGGCATCGTCGTCACTTTCAGCAGGTCGGGGGCGTGTCCGCCGCCCGCACCCTCGGTGTGGTAGGTGTGGATGGTGCGGCCGTCCATCGCCGCTATGGTATCCTCCACGTAGCCGCCCTCGTTGAGCGTGTCGGTGTGGATGGCCACCTGCACGTCGTAACGGTCGGCCACGCCGAGCGCGGCGCGTATGGCCGCGGGGGTCGAGCCCCAGTCCTCGTGTATCTTGAATCCGCAGGCGCCCGCCTCGATCTGCTCCTCCAAAGGCCCGTCGACCGAGCAGTTGCCCTTGCCGAGCAGACCCACGTTCACGGGCAGCCCCTCGACGGCTTCGAGCATGCGCTCTATGTTCCAGCGGCCCGAGGTTATGGTGGTTCCGTTGCTGCCGTCGGAGGGACCTATGCCGCCGCCGAAGAGAGTGGTTATGCCGTTGCTCAGGGCGGCGTAGGCCTGCTGCGGCGAGATCATGTGCACGTGGCCGTCGATACCCGCCGCGGTGAGTATGAGATGCTCGCCCGAGATGGCGTCGGTCGCGGCGCCCGTCACCAGATCGGGATGCACGCCGTGCATGATGTTGGGGTTGCCCGATTTGCCTATGCCTGCTATCTTGCCGTCCTTGATACCCACGTCGGCCTTCACCACGCCCAACTTGGCGTCGATTATGGTCACGTTGGTTATCACCAGATCGAGCGAACCCTCTTTCGAGGTCATGGTGTTGGCCAGTCCCATTCCGTCGCGGAGGGTCTTGCCGCCGCCGTAGACCACTTCGTCGCCGTACTCGCGCAGATCCTTCTCGATCTCGACGTAGAGATCGGTGTCGCCCAGACGTATCTTGTCGCCGACGGTGGGGCCGAAGAGATTGTTGTATTCCTGTCTTGAAATTGTTGCCATGATGTCTTACTGTTTCCGATTTGCGTTTCTGCCGTTGCGATGCGCGGCGTTGTCATTGTTTTCGGGCTGCGCTTTCTTCGCTGCGGCCTCGGCGTCGCATGCCGATGTGCTCTTGAATCCCGCATGGCGCATTCGGCGCAGCGCGCGCATGTGCGCGGGATAGTATACGGGACGGTCCTCTATGCCCGTGTATCCCGTCGTGAGCCCGTTGAAGCCTATCACGCGGCGTTTGCCCGCATAGGCCACCAGCTCGACCTGCTTCTGGTCGCCCGGCTCGAATCGTACGGCCGTGGTGGCGGGGATGTTGAGGTGGCATCCGAATGCCGCGTCGCGGTCGAACTCCAGATAGCGGTTCACCTCGAAGAAGTGGAAGTGCGAACCCACCTGAACGGGGCGGTCGCCCGTGTTTCGCACCGTAACGCTCGCGGTGCTGCGGCCTGTGTTGTATTCTATGGCCTCGTCGGCGAGGATCACGCCGCCCACGGGTACCGCCTTTCGGGGCGTGAAGCCCTCGCGGTCGGGGTAGAGGCTGTTAGAAGACGCCGACTGCATTCGCTTCTTTCTCCGCACGGTCGGCTCGGCGGCGGGAGTCGTTTTCTTTGTATTCATGTCTTATGTAGTTGTCTTATTTTATAGGATTATGTATACTTACCAGACGCGATCCGTCGGTGAATACGGCCTCGACCTGCAACAGGCTTATCATGTCGGCCACGCCCTCCATCACGTCGCTTCGGGTGAGCACGGCGGCGGCACCCTTCATTACTTCTTCCACGGTTTGTCCCTCGCGTGCCGCTTCCAACGCGGTGGAGGTTATGTAGGCTACGGCCTCGGGATAATTGAGTTTCAATCCCTTTTTCAGACGTCGCTCGGCTATCATTCCGAGCGAAAGCAACGTCAGTTTGTCAATTTCTTTCGGTGTCAGATGCATAATTCACAACTTTTACGATTGGTTTTCGGGCGGATGCAGTGATGCGACTTGGCCCTTTGTTATGATGATTTGCGAACAAATCGCATGCCATGCGTTTTGTTGCCGAAGCGAGATACCTACGGCATCGAATTTGCGACTGTTTTGTATATTTGCCACCCAAAGACAATCTGATATTATGTTCAAAGCAATGATTATCGCGGGCCTCGGGGGCTTCATAGGCACTTGCCTGCGCTTTCTGACGGGAAAATTCTTTCATGCCGTAACGACGTCGGCATTTCCTTGGGGAACCTTTTCGGTGAATGTGATCGGCAGTTTCCTGATAGGAATATTCTTCGGTCTGGCCGAGAGGTCGAACGTCATATCGCCCTCGATGAACGTATTTCTCATCACGGGATTCTGCGGCGGCTTCACCACTTTTTCATCCTTCGCCGACGATATGTATCTCATGATGCAGCAACGTCACTGGCTGTCGTTCGGACTCTATGTCGGCTTCAGCTTCCTGCTGGGTTTGGCGATGGTTTGGATCGGCCGTTCGTTGGTCAAGGCGTCGTAAGTCCGCGCGCGAGGGTGTGTCGGACGAGTACGGCGACGAAAAAAGCTGCTTCCCGTGCGGGAAGCAGCCTTGGTTTCGACAGCGAGGCGTGTGTTACAGCTTGCGCAGCCAGATGTTGCGGAAGCTGATCGGTTCGCTGGGGTCGCCGTGGCTCTGCAACCTGATGGGACCGTCGCCGTGCTTGATCACCTGCGGATGGCCTATGTACTCGGTGGTGCCGCGGATGGTGAAGTTGTTGAGCAGCAGGATGCCGTTCTGGATCACCGTGACGGTGGGGGCCACCTTGTAGGTGCCGTCCTCGTTGAATACGGGGGCGTTGTAGATGATGTCGTATACGTTCCATTCGCCGGGCTTGCGCATGGCGTTGGCCAAAGGAATCACCTGCTTGTAGACGCTGCCCGTCTGGCCGTTGGCGTATGTCTCGTTCTGGTAGCAGTCGAGAATCTGAATCTCGTACTTGTTCTGGAGGAATATGCCGCTGTTGCCGCGCGCCTGACTCGATCCCGTGATGTTCTCGGGCACCTGCCACTCGATGTGGAGCTGGAAGCTGCCGAAACTCTCGCGGGTCTGGATGTCGCCCTTTTTCTTGTTGACGGTGAACACGCCGTCGTGCACGTCCCACTCGGCGGGACCTCCGTTGCTGCTGCTCGACCATGCGCTCAGGTCATTGCCGTCGAACAGGATCACGGCGTCGGACGGAGCCGAGTTGGTGGCGCTGTCGCCCGGGGTCACCACTTTGGGTTGCGGGGTCCAGAACTCGGTCATGGCGGGGCGCATGCCCTCGGGTTTGGGGTACTCCTTTTTCTCTTGTGCCGTGGCGCCGACGACCGCTGCGAGCGTCAACGCCGAAAGAAGAATCTGTTTTTTCATCTCTTGATTATTTTATAGGTCTCTCAGTTTTCCGTAAGGTGTCGTAAAGATACGAATAAACCGAGTGTAAAAGCAAATTTATTTGCGATTTTGCCGAAGCTCGGCGGATTGCTCGTTAGAATTTATCTTCGGCGGCTGCGGGGTCGCGCTTTGCGCGAGCCGCCGAAGATAACGCCGCGGCGCGGTTTCTTGCATTGCACATATCGCGTCATGCCACCGAGCCTTAAGTCGAGGATTGGCATCTCAAACGGGGCGGTAGAGATTCCAATCATTTTTTGTTCGTCGAACAAAAAATGTGGAATGACGTGTAGGCATTCGGGCTTGGGCTGTGGTTCGCCGACGGCGGCAGGAATGCTTTAGCAGTCCGCCGCAAGGGGCGGCGGCGAACTGCGCGACTCTCCGAGTCGCAATACCTAAATTATAATAATTCGAGTCGCAGCCTGCGGAGGGCGCAAACGAACGTAAAGTAAGTTGCGGGCCTCCGCGTGGCGAGGCTGCGGCCCGCGCAGTCTTGCGGACTTCAACACTTGCGTCATGCCACCGAACGCA
>CAYMIH010000030.1:0-24006 GCA_964390585.1 uncultured Alistipes sp. | reverse complement strand
ATGCGATTGCCTTGAAAAGATGTCGGGAATATATTTTCACATACCTTTCTGTCGGCGCATCTGCGCCTACTGCGATTTTTTCCGCTCGGCCGACACCCGCAGCATCGATGCCGTGGTGCGGGCCATGCACGCCGAGATAGACGAGCAGCGAGGTTTCCTCACCGACCACAGGGTGCGCACCCTCTATTTCGGGGGCGGCACACCGTCGCTGCTGCATCCCGACGAGCTGCAACGCCTTATCGACCATGCGGCCGAGCTGTTCGACTGCTCGGAGGCGGAGGAGATAACGGTGGAGGCCAATCCCGACGACGTGACCGCCGACTATGTGGCGGCGCTGCGCCGAACCCGCGTCGATCGCGTGAGTCTGGGGGTGCAGTCGTTCGACGACGCCGAACTGCGGTTCATGAACCGCCGACATACGGCCGCGGCGGCCCGCGATGCCGTGGCGCGCTTGCAGGATGCGGGTTTCGGCAACATCACCGTCGACCTGATATTCGGCGTGGACGGCTTCGGCGAGGAGGTGCTTGCGCGGTCGCTCGATGCCGTGCTCGCGCTGGGTGTGCAGCACGTTTCGGCATACCATTTGACCGTCGAGGAGGGTACGGCGTTCCACCGCCGCGTGATGCGGGGCGAGATGCGCGAAGTGGCCGAAGAGTGCAGCGAACGGGAATACGAGTTGATACATAACACGTTGTGCGGTGCGGGATTCGAACACTACGAGGTGTCGAATTATGCGCGCGAGGGGTTCCGTGCCCGTCACAATTCGTCCTACTGGCACGGCGAGCAGTACTTGGGCATAGGCACGGGGGCCCACTCGTTCGACGGGAGCGTGCGTCGCCGCTGCGTGCAGGAGCCGTCCGATTACGCCGCTGGACGGGTCTACGAGTCGGAGCGTTTGGACGACCGCGACCGATTCAACGAATGCGTGATGACTTCGCTGCGGTGCGCCGAGGGGATCGATCTCGCGCTGCTGCGCGAACGTTTCGGCCCGAGGCGGTCGGCGGCGGTGGCTGCTGCGGCCGAGAGTTGGCTCGCCGCGGGCGATCTGCGGTGCGAGGAGGGGCGGCTGTTCATACCCGCACGACGGTTCATGATATCCGATGCGGTGATAGAATCGTTTTTCGAGACATAATTAGTAAAAATATTAAATTATTGTTAAATTATTTTAGAAATCCTGCAATAGACGAGGTTCTGAGTCGTTCTTATAAATATAATGTATTATCTTTGCGGCGCATTTCGTTCGATCGCCGCACTTCGACGCGAACCGACAAAAGGGAAATTATATAAAAAAATACGCATTTTTATGAACAACACGAATCAGATGCCCGATTGGCTTTTCGAGGTCAGCTGGGAGGTATGCAACAAAATCGGCGGCATTCACACCGTCATCTCGACCAAGGCGTTGACCGTCACCAAGTGCATGGGCGACAATTATATAACCATCGGCCCCGATCTCATGCAGGAGCAGGCCAATCCCGAATTCGAGGCCGACGACACGCTCCTGTCGGCATGGCGCGAGAGCCTCTACGCTGATGGCGTGCGCGTGCGCATCGGCCGCTGGAACGTCGAGGGACGCCCCATAGCCATCCTGATCGACTTCAAGTCGCTCATCTCGCAGAAAGACGATGTGTTGAAACAGATGTGGGAGGACTACCACGTCGATTCGATCTCGGGCCAGTGGGACTACATCGAACCCGTGCTGTTCGGCTATGCCGCGGGCATGGTCATAAGATCTTACGTCGAGAACTTCTGCAACTCGGCGCAGAAGGCCGTGGCCCATTTCCACGAGTGGATGACCGCTTCGGGCGGCCTCTACCTGCGCAAGCACTCGCCCTACGTGGCCACGGTGTTCACCACCCACGCCACCGTGACGGGCCGCTGCATAGCAGGCAACGGACTGCCGCTCTACTCCGACCTGCACAAGTTCAACGCCGACGAGATCGCGCGCCGCTTCAACGTCACGGCCAAGCACTCGATCGAAAAGATGGCGGCGCTCTATCACGATGTGTTCCTTACGGTGAGCGAGATCACGGCCAACGAGTGCAAGTATCTGCTCGGCCGCGAGGTGACGGGCATAACGCCCAACGGTTTCGAGAACGATTTCGTGTGGTCGCCCGAGGAGCTGACCGCCAAGCGCGCCGAGGCGCGCCGCGCCATGATCGAGGTGGCCGAGGCGTGTCTCGACCACAAGTTCGAGAAGGAGCCTCTTATCATAGGTACCAGCGGCCGCTACGAGTTCCGCAACAAGGGTCTCGACATATTCATGGAGTCGCTCAAGCGTCTGGCTTCGTGCGCGCTCGACCGCGAGGTGCTGGCCTACATAACGGTGCCCGCGGCCAACAACGGCCCCCGCGCCGATCTGGTGCGTCACCTCAAGGACGCCTCGCAGCCCGTCGACCGCAGCCAGTGGCCCCACTCGACCCACTATCTGGAGAACCGCCAGTGGGATCCCATCATGCAATCGATGCGCGGCAGCGTGCTCGACCGTGACGATTCGAAGGTGAAGGTGATCTTCGTGCCTTCGTACCTCAATTCCGACGACGGCATATTCAACAAGAGCTACTACGAGATGCTGGCGGGCATGGACTTCACCGCCTTCCCGTCGTATTACGAGCCGTGGGGCTACACTCCGCTGGAGTCGGTGGCCTTCTCGGTGCCGACCCTCACGTCGAATCTCTCGGGCTTCGGTCTGTGGGCCGTGAAGCTGGCCGACCACGCGGGTGTGGAGGTGATCCGTCGCGACGACAACAACGACGCCTATGCCGTCGAGCAGTTAGTGGACGCCGCGCTGCGCTTCATGCAGCTCGATGCCGCGCAGACCGAGGCCGTGCGCCGTTCGGCGAGCGAGATCTCGAAACTCGCGCTGTGGGAGAACTTCTTCGAGCACTATCGCCGCGCCTACGCCGAGGCTATGGAGAACTCGGCGGCGCGCACCAACCGCACCGTGGCCGAGGACGGCGGCAGCTACACCGAGCAGATCAATTTCGTGCGCCAGCAGCTCACCTCGAACAAACCCTCGTGGCACCGCATGATGGTCGAGAAGCGCCTCCCGTCGCGTCTGCACGCGCTGGAGGAGCTTTCGCGCAACCTGTGGTGGTGCTGGACGCAGGATGCGCGCGACCTGTTCGAGAGCGTCGATCCCGTGCTGTGGAACGCCGTCGACCGCAATCCCATCGCGCTGTTGGACAAACTCTCGATCGAGCGCATCAACGAGCTGGAGAACGACAAGGAGTTCCTCGCGCGTCTGGATGCCGTGTCGGTCCAGCTGAACGCCTACATGTCGGAGAAACCCGATCCCGCGAGCGCCAAGATAGCCTATTTCTCGATGGAGTACGGACTCCACTCGTCGCTTAAGATATACTCGGGCGGTCTGGGTATTCTGGCGGGCGACTACCTGAAGGAGGCTTCGGACAAGAACGTGCCGATGGTGGCCGTGGGCCTGCTCTACCGCTACGGCTACTTCACCCAGCAGCTCTCGGCGCAGGGCAGTCAGGTGGCCACCTACGAGGCGCAGAACTTCTTCAAGCTGCCGATCTCGCCCGTGCGCGACGAGATGGGCAACTGGGTTTCGATACAGATAGCCTTCCCGGGCCGCACGCTCTCGGCGCGCGTATGGAAGTGTCAGGTGGGCCGCACCGACCTGTTCCTGCTCGACACCGACTACGAGGCCAACCGCGAGGAGGACCGTCAGATCACGTTCCACCTCTACGGCGGCGACTGGGAGAACCGCCTGAAGCAGGAGCTGCTGTTGGGCGTGGGCGGTATCCGCGCGCTGGTGAAGATGGGCATCAAGCAGGAGATCTACCACTGCAACGAGGGCCATGCCGCATTCATCGGCATAGAGCGCATCCGCAACCTGATCGCCAAGCGCCGCCTCACCTTCTCGGAGGCGCTGGAGGTGGTGCGTTCGTCGTCGCTCTTCACGACCCACACCCCCGTTCCCGCGGGTCACGACGCATTCCCCGAGTCGATGATGCGCCAGTACATGTCGCACTATCCCGACGTGCTGGGCATTACGTGGGAGCAGTTCATCAACCTCGGCAAGACCAATCCCAACGACCCCAACGAGCGCTTCTCGATGTCGGTGCTGGCCTGCAACCTCTCGCAGGAGGTCAACGGCGTGTCGTGGCTGCACGGCGAGGTGTCGAAAGACATTCTGGGTCACATGTGGCCCGGCTACTTCAAGAACGAGTTGCACATAGGCTACGTCACCAACGGCGTGCACTTCCCCACGTGGGTGGCCTCGAACCTGCGCCGTCTCTACTCGCGCTACTTCCCCAAGGGCTTCGAGGGCCACGTGTACGACATACCCGAGTGGCAGGGCGTGCACAAGATCGCCGACGCCGAGCTGTGGCGTGAGCGCATGGTGCTCAAGGAGCGTTTGATAAACCACATACGCAAGCGTTACAGCGACCCCGCGCAGGTGCGTTTCGACTCGCCGCGCCAGATGGTGCAGATCGTCGAGCGCATACGTCCCGACGTGCTGACCATAGGCTTCGCCCGCCGCTTCGCCACCTACAAGCGCGCATATCTGCTCTTCACCAATCTGGAGCGTCTGTCGGCGCTGGTGAACAACAAGGAGCGTCCCGTGCAGTTCATCTTCGCGGGCAAGGCGCACCCCAACGACAAGCCCGGGCAGGATCTCATCAAACGCATCGTCGAGGTGTCGGCCATGCCCGAGTTCGTGGGCAAGATCGTCTTCCTGCAAAACTACGACATGGAGCTGGCGCGCCGCATGGTGCAGGGCGTCGACGTGTGGTTGAACACCCCCACCCGTCCGCTGGAGGCATCGGGCACCTCGGGCGAGAAGTGCGTGATGAACGGCGTGATGCAGTTCTCGGTTCTCGACGGCTGGTGGGTCGAGGGCTACAAGGAGGGCGCGGGCTGGATGCTCCCGATGGAGCGTTCGTTCACCGACCAGAAGTTCCAAGACGAGCTGGATGCCGAGATGATCTACAACACCATCGAGGATCAGATCGTGCCGCTCTACTACGACCGCGGCGCCGACGGCGTGCCCCACGCATGGGTGAACGCCGTGAAGAGCTGCGTGGCCGACATAGCGTCGAACTTCACCACCAACCGAATGTTGATCGATTACGAGGACCGCTTCTATAACAAGCTGGCGGCCCGCAAGAGCGAGATGATCGCCGACAACTTCCGCATGGCGCGCGAGATAGCGGCATGGAAGCGCAAGGTGTCGGCCGCGTGGGACGACGTGCGCATACTCGGCGTGCAGCGCGTGGAGCTGGACAACGAGGCCATATTCGTCGACAAGAAGTACCGCTACGAGGTTACGCTCGACATGGCCGCGCTGCGTCCCGACGATCTGGGCGTCGAGCTGGTGATCGCCAAGCAGATCGAGGCGGGCGAGACGGTCGACGTGATAGATACCAAGGCTCTGGAGATGAAACGCGTCGAGGGTCGCGAGGTGACCTTCTCGGTGGATTACACCCCCGTCCGCACGGGTACGTTCGACGTGGCTCTGCGCGTCTATCCCAAGAACGACCGCCTGCCGCACCGCATGGACTTCGCGCTGGTGAAGTGGGCCTAACACGCCGATCCCGAATATGCGTCATCCCCGTCGGACCGTCGGGTCCGACGGGCGGCGACGCAAGATTATCGAGAGGGAAAACGTATTGACGAACCGAGGAGTCCGCATGCGGCGAACGCATGCGTAGTGTTCCGTTTTTTTGTCGCGGAGCTTTCTCGCGACGTAAAAGAGGCGCATGAACGGGTACGGGATTCGGGTGCGGACGGACCGCATAAAGCCGCGAACCGTAATTTATTGGGACTAATATTTGTTCCCGAGAATTTTTTTTCGATAAAAGTGTCGCATGTGCGATATTTTTACTAACTTTGAGGTAAACAGATAATTTTTCAAAAACAGAAATATGTCGGCACTAACATTTGACAAGAGCGAGTTGGGTAATCTGGAGTACTCCCTGCAAAGGGAGATGCTGGCTACCGACCGTAAGGGCGGTTACATGAGCACCACCATAGTGTGTTGCAACACCCGCAAATACCACGGTCTGATGGTCGCTCCGATCGACGACAGCGACGAGGCTTACGTGCTGCTGTCGTCGCTCGACGAGACGATCATCCAGCACGATCGGTCGTTCAACCTCGCGCTGCACCGCTACCGCGGGGTATACGAGCCGCGAGGGCACAAATACATCACCGATTTCGAGTATACGCCCACCCCGACGATCACCTATCGCGTGGGCGGCGTGATCCTGCGCAAGGAGCTGCTGTGGATCCACAAGCGCACGCAACTCATGATCCGCTACACGCTCGTCGATGCCCATTCCGACACCACGCTGCGGCTGCGCCCCTTCTTCGCGTTCCGCAACAAACACTCGCTGTCGAAAGCCAACATGGAGGCCAACGGCCGATCGTACCCCATAAAGGGCGGTGTGAAATGCAAGCTCTACGAGGGCTATCCGTGGCTCTATCTCCAGATCAACAAGGACGACGCCGAGTTCGTGGCGGCGCCCGACTGGTACTACGATTTCGAGTATCCCGAGGAGATCAAGCGCGGATACGACGGTTACGAGGATCTGCTCACCACGGGCTATTTCGAGATGCCCATCCGCAAGGGCGAGAGCATCATCTTCTCGGCCGCGACGGACGAGATGGCCACCGAGGACACCATATCGCAGATATACGAGGCGTCTATCGCGCGCCGCACCCACAAGATCGACTTTCTGAGCTGCCTGCGCCACTCGGCGCGTCAGTTCATCGTCCGCCGCGCGGGCGGCCGCACCGAGATGGTGGCGGGATACCCGTGGTACGGCACCGTGGGCCGCGACACGCTCATAGCGCTCCCGGGCATCGTGCTGGAACAGGGTTACAAGGAGGATTGCATGGACGTGCTCGACACCATGGTGGCGGGCATGCGCGACGGCGATTTCGCGGGGTCGGCGTCGGCCCGCGTGGCGGCCGACGCTCCGCTGTGGTTCTTCTGGACGTTGCAGAATCTGGAGCCGCACATCGGCGCCAAGGAGTTGTGGAAACGCTACGGCGGGGCAATGAAAGCCGTGCTGGAGGCCTACCGCCGCGGTTTCGACGGCCGCGTGGCGCTGCACGACAACGGTCTGGTGTGGGCCGCGGCCGACGGCGAGGCGCTAACGTGGATGAACACCAAGGTGGACGGACGGCCCGTGGCCCAAAGGGCGGGCTACGCCGTGGAGATCGAGGCGCTGTGGTACAACGCCGTGAGTTACACCCTCGCGCTGGCGGGCAAGATGAAAGACAAGGAGTTCGTGGCGCGCTGGGGCGACATGCCCGAGCGGACCAAGGCGTCGTTCCTCGCGAAATTCATGCTCGCCGAGGGTTATCCCGCCGACTTCGTAAACGATTATGAGGTCAATACTTTCCGTCGTTCGAACATGCTCGTGGCATGTGCATTGGACTATACCATGCTCGGCGAGGAGCAGATCATGGACGTGTTGGGCGTGGTGCGCAGGCATCTGCTCACGCGCCGCGGCATACGTTCGCTCTCGCCGCGCAATCCCTTCTACGAGCCTTCGTACGCCGAGGACCAGCGTTCGCAGGATCTGGCCTGCCACAACGGATCGACGTGGATCTGGCCTCTGATGCTCTACGTGAAGACGGGCTTCGGCATCGCGGGCGAGCGGTTCCTGCCCGAGGCCGAGGAGCTGCTGGCGGGCTTCGAAGACGAGATACAGACCGCCTGCATAGGCTCGGTGAGCGAGTGCTTCGAGGGCGATCCTCCGTTCCGCGCGCGCGGCTGCCTGTCGCAGGCCACGAGCGTGGGCGGCCTGCTGTATATAAGCGCCATCACCGAGGAGTGGCGCAAGAGGTGCGGCAAGGGCGGCGCCTCGAAGAGGACCGTGCGGAAAAAGAGCAAATAGCGCGCTCGGGCCGCGAAATGTAAAATAAACTGATGCGATCGTATGCTTTGATCGACGGTGTTCATAGGATTCGTCGATGTCGTGCGATTGCTTAACAAAACGAGATATAAATGAGAGTATTAATGTTTGGCTGGGAGTTCCCGCCCCATATAGCGGGAGGGCTGGGCACCGCATGCTACGGCATGACGCGGGGCTTGGCGCGCAACGACGTGGAGGTGATCTTTGTGATGCCGCGAGCCTCGGGCGACGAGGACGAGCGCTTCGTGAAGGTGGTGAACGCCAGCGACGTCGAGGCCGCGTATTGCGATTCGACCGTCGCGGGCGCCGACGACATAATGAAGAAGATTTCGTTCATACACATCGATTCGAACATGGTTCCCTACATATCGCCCGAGGAGTTCGCCACCTACCGCGAGGAGTACGAACGCACGGGCCGCAAGCTGTGGGAGCGCAAGGGCGACTGCTGGACGCAGCGATACGCTTTCTCGGGCAAGTACGGCGCCAATCTGCTGGAGGAGGTGGCGCGCTACGCCTTGGTGGCCGCTCAGGTGGCCAAGAATCTGGAAGGACAGTTCGACGTGATACATGCCCACGACTGGCTGACCTACTTCGCGGGCATAGCCGCCAAACGCGTGTCGGGCAAGCCGCTGGTGGTGCACATGCACGCCACCGAGTACGACCGCTCGGACGAGAACATCAACCGTCAGACCTACGCCATCGAGCGTGCGGGCATGGCCGCGGCCGACAAGGTGATAGCCGTGTCGAACCTTACGCGCAACATCGTCATCGAGAAATACGGCATCCCCGCCGAGAAGGTGGTGACGGTGCACAATGCCGTGCGTTTCGCCGAGACGGAGAACGAGATGCCCGAGCGCGGCGTCGACGACAAGATCGTGACCTTCCTCGGCCGCATCACCTACCAGAAGGGTCCCGACTACTTTGTCGAGGCGGCCGCCAAGGTGCTCAAGCGGGTGCCTAACGTGCGCTTCGTCATGGCGGGCTCGGGCGACATGATGAACCACGTGATACGCCGCGTGGCGCGTCTGGGCATCGCCGACCGATTCCATTTCACGGGATTCCTGCGCGGCGAGGACGTGCACCGCATGTTCCAGCTCTCGGACGTCTACATCATGCCGTCGGTGTCGGAGCCGTTCGGCATCTCGCCTCTGGAGGCCATGCGGTCGAACGTGCCCGTGATCATATCGAAGCAGAGCGGCGTGGCCGAGGTGCTCGACTATGCCGTGAAGGTCGACTACTGGGACGTGGATGCCATGGCCGACGCCATCTACGGCTTCGTGAAGTATCCCGCCCTGTCGAAGATGTTCGCCGAAAAGGGTCTGGAGGAGGTGACGGGCTTGAAGTGGAACAACGCCGCCGCCAAGATCAAGCGCGTGTACGAGGAGGCGATAAACGAGTGCAAATAATAAACAATGAACATGATATGAAAACCGTTTGCTTATATTTTCAAGTGCATCAGCCGTGGCGTTTGAAAGTTTACCGATTCTTCAACATCGGCAAGGATCACAACTATCTGGACGACTTCACCAACCGCTCGATCATGCAGAAGGTGGCGCGCCAGTGCTATCTGCCGATGAACGCGCTGCTGCTGAAACTCATCAAGGAGAACAAGGGGGCGTTCCGCTGCTCGTTCTCGATAACGGGTTCGGCGGTGGAGCAGTTCCGCGCCTATGTGCCCGAGGTGCTCGACTCGTTCCGCGCGCTGGCCGACACGGGGTGCGTGGAGTTTCTGGCCGAGACCTATTCGCACTCGCTGGCCGCGCTCTCGTCGAAAGAGGATTTCGTGGAGCAGGTGAAGCTGCACTCGGCCATGATAAAGAAGGAGTTCGGCAAGAAGCCCGCGGCGTTCCGCAACACGGAGCTTATCTACTCGGACGAGATCGGCGCCATGGTGTCGGAGCTGGGATTCAAGACCATATTGGCCGAGGGCGCCAAACATGTGCTGGGCTGGAAGTCGCCCGACTACATCTACACCAACGCCATCGACAACCGTCTGCGCGTGCTGCTGCGCAACTATAAGCTCTCGGACGACATAGCGTTCCGTTTCTCGAACAAGAGCTGGGATCAATATCCCCTCACGGCCGACAAGTTCGCGGAGTGGATCGCGGGCGAGACGGGCGAGGTGGTGAATCTGTTCATGGACTACGAGACTTTCGGCGAGCACCAGAAGGCCGACACGGGTATCTTCGACTTCATGAAGGCGCTGCCCAAGGCCGTGCTGAAGCAGGGCGACTTGCAGTTCTCGACGGTGAGCGAGGCGGCCAAGGCCTACCAGCCCGTGGGCGTGCTCCACTGCCCGCATGTGATGTCGTGGGCCGACGAGGAGCGCGACGTGACGGCATGGCTCGGCAACGAGTTGCAGAACGAGGCTTTCTCGAAACTCTATGCCCTGAAGGATAAGATCAAGGCGCTGAAGAGTGCCGATTTCGCATACGTGTGGAACTTCATGCAGACCTCGGACCATTTCTACTACATGGCCACCAAATGGCTGTCGGACGGCGACGTGCACTCCTATTTCAATCCCTACGGATCGTCTTACGAGGCTTTCATCAACTACATGAACGTATTGTCGGATTTCGAGATCGAGATCGACAAGGCCTTGGCTTCGAAAAAGGGCAGCCGCAAAAAAGAGAGCGTATCGGCATAGATGCGCAGCCCGACGGGCAGCGGACTGAACGAAAAGTCGCCGCAGCGCAAGTCGCCGATGTAGCGGCCGTCCGAACGTCGTCCGTCGGCGAAGTCCCCCGATCCCCCTGCCGAAAATATTTTCGGCAGGGGGATCGCGTCGTATGACCGACAGCCGTTTCGCATTTCGCATCACCGCACGTGCGGAAGATATGCGCTACGCCGAAAGTGGCGGGCGTGAGAGAGTTTACCGCCGGCCGGCATAAAAAATCGCCTCCGCGACAACCGTGCGCGGAGGCGATTATGTTCGGAAGAGAGGCTTCGCCCGCCTCCTCTTCGCGATTAAAATCGAATAATTACTGTACGCCCAATTTGGCTTTCACCTCGGCGCTGATGTCGGTGGTTGCGGCCTCGTCGATATAGGCCAGCGAGTTGCCCATCATATCGAATACCACGATGTATCCGCCAGCCTTGGCGACCTCGTTGATGGCGTCGACAGCCTTCTTGCGGATAGGCTCCAGAAGCTCCATCTGCTTCTTCTGTATATCCTGTGCGGCAACCTGCTGGAACTGCTCGTAACGGGTGCTCAGGTCTGAAAGTTCCTTCTGCTTGAGCTGCATCACGGCCTCGGTCATGGTGCCTTCGGCCTTCTGGTACTCCTGCATCTTGTTATTGAACTCCACCTGAATGGTCTCCAACTGCGCGTCCAAGTCCTTTGCGAAGTCCTGAATCTGGGTCTGGGCCTCCTTGAACTCGTTCATGTTCGTAATGATCTCCTGCGTGTTGATTCGACCGAACTTTTGTGCGAAGAGTGATGTCGAAAGCATCACGCATACTACCGCAAGGGTTAGTTTCAATACTTTTTTCATAATATTCTACGTGTGTAATTGTGTTTCTAATTTCGGGTCTTCAGCAAGTCGATGACAGCCTGCGTGTGATCGGCCTTGGGGGCGTAATAGAGCATGGTGGCGTTCTGGGCCACGTCGATCACCATGTCGTAGCCGTTGCTTTCGGCATACTCCTTTATGGCGTCGAACACGCTTTTCTGAATGGGCTGTATCAACTCTATGCGCTTCTGCATCAGGGTGCCGTCGGTACCGAATATCGACTCCTGAAACTCGGCGGCCTCCTTCTCTTTCTTCAGGATATTCTCCTCGTTGGCCTGCTGCGAAGCCTGCGTGAGCGACGACTTGCGCTGCATGTAGGCGTTGTAGAGCGCCTCCACCGCCTCGAACTTGGCGTCGACGTCCTTCTGGTATTGGTTGGCCATCTCGTCGAGTTCGGCGATGGCCGCGTTGTATTTGTCTATGGACTTGAATACCTTCTCGCTGTTTATCACGATGTAATTCTGGGCCGCGGCGAATCCTGCCATGCCCAATGCGAGAGCCAACGTTAAGACCAATCGTTTCATAATCTTGTTTCTTTAGATTGCTACTAAATACAAATATAGCAATTTATTTTCAAATATGTTGCCAATCGCATCAGAATGTTTGACCCATGGTGAAGTGGAACTGGCTTCCGCTGCGGACGGTCGAGCCTGCGGGAGCGTCGAATCCCCAGCCCCAGTCGAGTCCGAGGAGTCCGACGATGGGCAGGTAGAGCCTTACGCCCAGACCCGCCGAACGCTTGATCTTGAAGGGCGAGAACTCTTTCCACGAAGCGAATCCGTTACCTCCCTCGAGGAATCCCAGAACATAGATCTGCGACGACTGCTTGAGTATAACGGGATAACGCAGCTCCATAGTATATTTGTTGTAAGCCAGAGAGTAGTTGCTGCCCACGGGATCGAGGGCGCCGTCCTCGTAACCGCGCAGACCGATGATGTCCACACCGTAGATCGTGTAGCCGCTCATGCCGTCGCCGCCGACCTCGAATCGCTCGAAGGGCGAGAGTTTGTTTTTATTGTAATGGCCGAGGAAACCCATCTCGGCATGCGCCATCAGCACCAGATTCTCGTTGCGCGTGAGCGACTGGAACCAACGGGCCTTCAACTGCCAGCGGTGGTACTCGATCCATTTGTAACGTATGCGGTCGGGCATGTCGGCATCGCTGTAATCGCGGCCGTCCCACGCCGAATAGGGCGGCGTGAATGTCACCATGGCCGTGAACTCCGATCCGCGGCGCGGATAGATGGGCTGGTCGACGGTCGAACGTCCCAAAGCGATCTTGAACGCCAATTCGTTGGCCACGCCGTCCTTCATGATGAAGTAGCTCCAGTTCTTGAGCGCGTAACGCGTGTATTGGGCCTCCATGTAGAGGGTGAAGTTGGGATCGGGCCACTTGAGGCGCTTGCCCAGACCTGCGGCCAGACCCAGCGAACGGAAATACATCGTCGACGACTGCCATATGTAATAGGCGTTGTTCTGCTCCGACCAGTGGGCCGACAGCGTGAGCGAGTTGGGTTTGTGACCGCCCACCCACGGATCGGTGAAGCTGGCCGCTATGGCCTTGTAATAGGTACCGTTGGTCTGTCCCGATATCTGGAACTTCTGGTTCTGGCCCATGGGATAGGGGGTCCACTTGCCCTTTTTGAACAGGTTGCGCGTCGAGAGGTTGTTGAGCGTGATACCCACCGAACCCACGAACGAGCCCGATCCCCAACCGCCCGCGACGTTGAACTGGTCGCTGGCCTGCTCGACGAGCGGGAAATTGATGTTCACCAGATCGTTCGACACGGGCTGTATGTCGGGCTGCAACTGCTCGGCATCGAAGTGGCCCATGCTCATGAGCTGACGCAGGGTCTGCATGAGCAGCGAGCGGTCGTAGAGCATGCCCGGGTAGACGTAGAGCTCGCGGCGGATCACCTCGTCGTCGACACGGGTGTTGCCCGAGATGCCCACCTCGTTCACGGTGAACGGCTTGCCCTCGAACACCTTTATTTCGAGGTCTATCGAGTCCTTGCCCACGACGATCTCCGACGGTTCGATCTGCGACATGAGGTAACCGTTGTTCTGGTAAAGGCTGGCCACCGACTGCTCGTCGGGATTCATCTCGCGACCCACGCCCAGACGTTTGTGCATCGACTTCTTGTCGTAGGTGTCGCCCGTCTTGACGCCGAACATGCGTTGCAGATCCTCAGTCTTGTAGACCGAGTTGCCGATCCACGTTATGTCGCGGATATAGAACTTCTCGCCCTCCGACAGGTCGATGTGTATTCCGATGCGGTCGGGCCCCATGTCGTATATCGAGTCCGAGATGATGGTGGCGTTGCGATAGCCTCGCGAGTTGTAGAAATCCACCAGCAGCTCCTTGTCCTCGTCGTAATCCTTGTCGTTGAGCTTGGCGCTTCGGAAGAAGTTTATCGACTTCTTGTGGGTCTTCTTGAATGTCTTGCGCAAACGTTTGTCCGAGAAACGGTCGTTGCCCGAGAATGTTATGCTGCCGATCTTCACCTTGGGATTGCGGTCGACGCGGAAGGTGACGTTGGCCATGTTGTCGAACACCGAGTCGTTCTCGATGATCGTGGTGACCTGCACGTTGCGGAAGCCCTTCTCGATGAAGTGCTTCTTGATGAGCTTCTCGTTCTTGTCTATCACGTAGTCCGAGAGCTCGGTGTTGCGTTTCAGCTTGAGCTGCTCGATCAGGTCCTTCTGCTTGCTGCGGCCGATGCCGTCGCCCGTGATTATCCAATTCCTCACGCGCGGACGCTCCTTGAGGAACACCTCCAGATCGACGCTGTCGCCCTCGATGGTGGCTCCGATCTTCACGTCGGCGAAACGGCGCTGGCTCCACAAACGGGTTATGGCGTTCGATATGTAGTTGCCGGGCAGATATATGCTGTCGCCCGCCACGAGTCCCGCCGACGAGCTCACCAGAGCGGGATCGAGATACTCTATTCCGCGGACATTGATCTTTCGTATGCGGTAGAGCTTCGCCGCTGCGTCCGAGCGCAGCATGGGCGCGTTTTCGTCGAACGGGGGCAGCGTGTCGCGCTGCGGTTCCGATATGTCGTTATTTTCCTGTCGCGTCTCTTCGGTCTGCGCCACGGCTCCGTTTGCGATGCTGAGCGTATCCGCCGTCTGAGCCGACGACAGCCGTGCCGTTGTGAGCAATGCCGCGATCGCGACGAGTGTTTTACCTGCGTATCTCATTAATGTCAACAAATGTTTCGGTTCGGTTATTAAATGCGTGTTCGGGACGGCGTCACTTCACCAGCCCGTATCGTCTGTCGCGCTCGGCGTATGCCTTCATGGCCTTCAGGAACTCCTCCCTGCCGAAATCGGGCCACAGCGTATCGGTGAAATAGAGCTCCGAATAGGATGCCTGCCACAACATGAAGTTGCTCAATCGGCACTCGCCGCCTGTGCGGATCACCAGATCGGGGTCGGGCATCGACGCGGTGAAGAGCGTCTCGGAGATGCTCTTCTCAGTGATCTCCGCCGCCGCGATCTCGCCCGCCGCCGCGCGCCGCGCCAGAATCCGCACGGCAGCCGTGAGTTCGCTGCGCGACGAATAGTTTAGCGCCAGAGCGAGAGTCATCCTTTCGCCGCGGGCCGTCTGCTCCTCGATGCGGTCGAGAGCCGCGCGCACCTCGTCGGAAAAACGGGTGCGGTCGCCTATGATCAAAACCCTCACCCCCTGCTCTTTAAGCTGCGGGGTCTCCATCTCCACGCCTTTGCACATGAGGTCCATCAGGGCGTCCACCTCCTGCTGCGGGCGGCCCCAGTTCTCGGTCGAGAAGGCGTATACGGTAAGATACTTCACGCCGTAGTCGGCGGCGTTCTTCACTGTTTCGCGCAGGGCGTCCATTCCTGCAATGTGGCCCTCGTAGCGCTCCTTTCGGCGCATGCGGGCCCAGCGTCCGTTGCCGTCCATTATGGCGGCGACATGCAAGGGTATGTGGTTCGGTTCGTTCATATAACCTGCAAATGTAGACAATTTTACTCGGATTCTAAAAGAATTTCGCGTTTTTATACATAAACAGACCTTTGTCGGGTGCAGCGACGTCGGGATCACGCCGACGATTCAGTTGCGAATGTCCGCGTCCCACATCATTTTACTATGTAACGTCCCGTAAAACGATATATTGTGCGGTACGGCCAATAAAATGCGCTCCGAGGCGCGCGAGATCTCGATCCGATCGCCGTCGCCGATGCGGCAGGTGCGGTTGTCGACCGACAGCATGGCCTCGCCGTGGCGGGCGTGTATGGTGAGCACCACGCGCGCCGTGTCGGGCACTACCACGGGGCGCATGCCGAAGTTGTGCGGGGCCAGCGGCGTGAGGAGCAGGCATGCGCACTCGGGCGCCACGATGGGGCCGCCCGCGCTGAGCGAGTAGGCCGTGGAGCCCGTGGGGGTGGCCACTATCACCCCGTCGCCGTTGTACTGCGCCACGGTCTGCCCGTCGACCTCCGCCTCGACCTTTATCATCGCGGCCTCCAGACGCTGTACGGCCACCTCGTTCAGGGCCGGCAGCGGCCGCCCCGCCTCGCGCACGCCGCGCACTTCGAGCATCGACCGCGGCTGCACGGCCAGACGCCCGCGGGCTATGTCGTCGAACATGTCGGCCACGCCGTCGCGCGTGGCCGAGGTGAGGAATCCGAGGTGTCCGAAGTTGATGCCCGCCACGGGGATCGATTTGTCGCTCAGGCGGTGTATGCCCTCCAGCAGGGTGCCGTCGCCGCCGCAGCACACCATCACGCTGTCGCGCGGCTGGCAGCCCGTGTCGCCGTCGTATATCGAGGCGGGGTCTGTCGTGCGGCCGAAACGGCGCTCCACCGCCTCGGCGAACTCGCGGTTTATGGCGTAGTCGAAAGAGTGCCGCTCCAAGGCTTCGAACAGCCGTTCGATATCGGCGGCCTCGTGGGCGATCTGCGGACGGGAAAAAAGTATTATTTTCATCCTCGGGTCGAAAAAAAAGTAATAACTTTGCAGATGCAAATATAGGTATTTTATGACAAAACTGAGTGTAAACATCAACAAGATTGCCGTTCTGCGCAATTCGCGCGGCGGCAATGTGCCCGATGTTGTACGCGCCGCGCTCGACATCGAACGTTTCGGCGGCGAGGGCATCACGGTGCATCCGCGCCCCGACGCCCGTCACATACGTTACTCGGACGTGCGCGAGCTGAAGGCCGCCATCTCCACCGAGCTCAACATCGAGGGCAACCCGATCCCGAGCTTCGTCGATCTGGTGCTGGAGGTGCGTCCCGCTCAGGTGACGCTGGTGCCCGACGCGCCCGACGCCATAACCTCCGACGCGGGGTGGGACACGGTGCGCAACCGCGGGTTCCTCACCTCGATATGCCGCCGTTTCAACGACGCGGGCATCCGCACCTCGATCTTCGTCGACCCCGTGGCCGAGATGGTCGAGGGTGCAGCGGAGTGCGGGGCGCAGCGCGTGGAGCTCTACACCGAAGCCTACGCCGCGGGGTACGGGGCCGATGCCGAGAGGGCGATCGCCCCTTATGTCGAGGCTGCCGAGGCGGCCCGCCGCGCGGGGCTGGGGCTCAACGCGGGCCACGATCTGAGCCTCGCGAATCTGGAATATTTCATAAAACGCATACCTTGGTGCGACGAGGTGTCGATAGGACACGCCCTCATCGCCGACACCCTCTATTTCGGGTTGGAAAACACGGTGCAGCTCTACCGCCGCCGTCTCGTGCCCGAAAAGTGATCACCCGCCGTCGGACGACGGCCCGAAAACACCGCATACGATGAAAGAAGAGACATCGCCACTCGCCAATCCCGTGTTCCGCAAGATATCCCGCATCGCAGACGATATGGGCGTCGAGGCATACGTGGTGGGCGGCTACGTGCGCGACCACTATCTGCGCCGCCCCTCGACCGACATCGACGTGGTGGTGGTGGGCAGCGGCATCGAGGTGGCCGAGGCGCTGGGGCGCGAAATAAAATCCAAAGTGTCGGTGTTCCGAACCTTCGGCACGGCGATGGTGCGGGCCTTCGGCGCCGAGGTGGAGTTCGTGGGGGCGCGCCGCGAATCCTATTCGCACGACTCGCGCAAGCCCGCCGTCGAGCCCGGGACGCTGGAGGACGACCAGCGGCGGCGCGACTTCACCATAAACGCCATGGCGTGGTGTCTCAACGGCGACCGTTTCGGCGAGCTGGTCGACCCGTTCGAGGGCATGTACGATCTGGAGGAGTGCATAATCCGTACCCCGTGCGATCCCGACATAACCTTTTCGGACGATCCGCTGCGCATGATGCGCGCCGTGAGGTTCGCCTCGCAGTTAGGGTTCGACATCGAGCCCGAGACGTTCGAGGCCATAACGCGCAACCGAGAGCGGATAAAGATCGTCTCGCGCGAGCGCATCGCTGCCGAGCTCAACAAGATAGTGCTCTCGCCCGTGCCGTCGATAGGTTTCGACCTGCTGGAGATGACGGGCCTGCTGGAGTTGATATTTCCCGAAATGCACCGCCTCGGAGGCGTGGAGCGCGTGGGGAACCATGCCCACAAGGACAACTTCCGCCACACGCTCAAGGTGCTCGACAACGTGGCGCGCAAGAGCGACGACCTGTGGCTGCGCTGGGCCGCGGTGCTGCACGACATAGCCAAGCCGCTTACGAAGGCCTACGACAAACGCGTGGGGTGGACGTTCCACCAGCACGAGGTGCTCGGGTCGAAGATGGTACCCGAGATATTCCGCCGCCTGAAGCTGCCGATGAACGAACACATGAAGTTCGTGCGCAAGCTGGTCTATCTGCATCTGCGGCCGATAATCCTCTCGGAGGATATGGTGACCGACTCGGCCGTGCGGCGTCTGCTCTTCGAGGCGGGCGACGACGTGGAGGCGCTCATGACCCTTTGCGAGGCCGACATCACCTCGGGCATCGACGCCAAGGTGAAGCGCTACATGGCCAACTTCGAGTTGGTGCGCCGCAAGATGAAGGATCTGGAGGAGCGCGACCGCGTGCGCAACTTCCAGCCGCCGATCACGGGCGACATAATAATGCGTTGCTACGGCCTTGCGCCGTGCAGCGCCATAGGCGAGATCAAGGAGCGGATAAAGAACGCCATACTCGACGGCGAGATCCGCAACGACTACGACGAGGCCTACGCGCTCATGGAGAGCCTCGCCGCCGAACGCGGGCTGGAGAAGGTGTGCGACGTGCCGCGCCCCGAGCCCAAGGCCGAGGAGTAGGACCATATGCGGCTCTCGGAGCCGCACGGGCCGCCCCACCCGCGGCCGCCGAGGATATTGAATATTAAAATTACTTCGATCATGAAAAAAACTGCTATCCTGTCGGCGCTCTGCGCCCTGCTGCTCGGAGCGTGCCGCGACGGCCGCGTCGACGTATACACCACCTCCGCGTCGGGCGACCGATTGTTCGAATACACCGAAGCGATGCTCCGCCCGACATCGACGGCCGAGCCGTCGCAGTCGCGTCTGACGCTGCATCCCGAAACGCGATTGCAGCCCGTCTACGGCTTCGGCGCGGCCATAACGGGATCGACGTGCCACAACCTGCTGAAGATGACCGCCGAGGACCGCGAACGTCTCTTGCAGGAGTGCTTCTCGCCCGAGCAGATGAATTTCAGCTTCATACGCATATCGATAGGCGCCTCGGACTTCTCGCTCGACGAATACACCTGCTGCGATAGGGAGGGCATAGAGTTCTTCGAGCTGCACGAGTATGACCGCCGCGACCTGCTGCCCGTGTTGCACCGCATTCTGGAGATCAACCCCAAGGTGCGTATCGTGGGCTCGCCGTGGTCGTGCCCCAAATGGATGAAGATAGGCTACGACAACGACGAGCCGCTGGACAGCTGGACCGACGGACGTCTGAACCCGAAATATTACGACGACTACGCCGAATATTTCGTGCGCTGGATAGGCGAGATGGAGTCGGAGGGGATTCCGATCTACGCCGTCACGGTGCAGAACGAACCCCTCAACCGCGGCAACTCGATGTCGCTCTACATGGGCTGGGAGCAGCAGCGCGACTTCATCCGCGACCATCTGGGTCCGCAGCTGGCCGCCAACGGCATCGGCACCAAGATATGGCTTTTCGACCACAACTACAACTACGACAACATAGCCGCCGAACGGGACTATCCGCTGCACATCCTCGCCGACCCCGAGGCGGCGAAGTATGTGGCGGGTACGGCATGGCACAACTACGGCGGGCGTCCCTCGACGCTCGACGGCGTGCGCGAGGCCTATCCCGACAAGGAGATCTTCTTCACCGAGGCCTCGATCGGAACGTGGAACTACGATTTCGGGAAGTGCGTGGTGGATGATTTCGCGTCGATATTCGTCGGTACGCTCAAACGCGGCGGCCGCGGCGTGACGCTGTGGAATCTGGTACTCGACGACAAGGGCGCGCCCAACCGCCCCAAGGGGTGCCGCACGTGCTACGGCGCGATAGAGATATCGTCGACCGACTACTCCTACGAGTCGCTCGTGCGCAAGAGCCACTACTACGACATAGCCCACTGCTCGAAGGTGATCGATCCCGACGCCGTGCGCATAGGCAGCGATCCGCAGCTGCCCGACGGCGTGGAGATGGCGGCCTTCGCCAACCCCGACGGCACTCTGGCCGTGATAGGTTTCAACCGCACCAAGGCGCAGCATACAGTGACGGTGGGGTGCGCCTCGCAGGCGTTCGACCTCGTGCTGCCCGCCCGCTCGGTAGTCTCGGCCCGTCTGAGGGAGTAACGCGCAGTTATTTCCCGCGCTCTTCGGCCACGGCCTTCTCGAAGCAGTGGCGGCACAGCGGTTCGTAAGACTCCTTCTCGCCGAGCTGCACCAGATTGTCGCCGCCGCTCAGGCGGTGCGAATGGTTGGCGGGGTCGCCGCAGCGCATGCAGATGGCGTGCACCTTGGTGACATATTCCGCCGTGGCCATCAATGCGGGCATGGGGCCGAAGGGCTTGCCCGTGTAATCCATGTCGAGTCCCGCGACTATGACCCTCACGCCCTGCGACGCTAATCGGCGGCACACGTCCACGATGCCGTCGTCGAAGAACTGCGCCTCGTCGATGCCCACGACATCCACGTCGCCGCACAGCAGCAGGATGGTCTGCGGCGAGTCGACGGGAGTGGAGCGGATGGAGTGGCCCTCGTGCGACACCACCTCCTCGCGCGAATAGCGCACGTCGACGCTCGGTTTGAATATCTCTACTTTCTGGTTGGCGAACTCGGCGCGGCGCAGACGGCGTATCAACTCCTCGGTCTTGCCCGAGAACATCGATCCGCACACCACCTCGATCCAGCCTCGCTGTTTGGGATTTTCGGGAAACATTGTTGTTAGAAAGGTAATTAAATAGGGTGTTATCCGATTTCGGTTTGTAATGGCGAGTCGTAGCCTGCGGAGCGAGCGAACTGCGAGCCTCCGCGGGGCGAGGCTACGGCTCGCGCGGCTCTGAAGAGCCGCAAAATATCCAAATGAAATACGACTTAAATATTTCGGGCATGTCGCTCCGCAGTTTGCTATATTTCTGGACTGAATTATTTACTCCTCCGAGCGGATTATTCGGGCCCCCAAGGCGTTCAGACGCCCGTCTATGTCGCGATAGCCGCGGTCGATCTGCTCGATGTTCTGAATGACGCTCACGCCCTCGGCGCTCATGGCCGCTATCAGTAGCGCGACTCCCGCGCGTATGTCGGGCGAGGTCATCTTCGTGGCACGCAGACGTATGCGGTGGTCGTGACCTATGACGGTGGCGCGGTGCGGGTCGCACAGGATGATCTGCGCCCCCATGTCGATGAGCTTGTCGACGAAGAACAGACGGCTTTCGAACATCTTCTGGTGGATGAGCACGGCGCCCTTGGCCTGCGTGGCCACCACGAGGAATATCGACAGCAGGTCGGGCGTGAGCCCGGGCCACGGCGCGTCGGCGATGGTCATTATCGAGCCGTCGATGAAGCTCTCGATGCCGTAATGGTCCTGTTGAGGGATATATATGTCGTCGCCGCGCTGCTCGAACCGTATGCCCATGCGCGAGAACTGCGCGGGGATTATGCCCAGATTATCGTACGACACATCCTTTATCGTAAGCTCCGAGCGCGTCATGGCGGCCATGCCTATGAAGCTGCCCACCTCGATCATGTCGGGCAGCAGCGTGTGTTCCGTGCCCCCCAACTCGCGCACGCCCTCGATGGTGAGCAGATTCGAGGCTATGCCCGAGATCCGCGCACCCATGCGGTTGAGCATGCGGCACAGCTGCTGCACGTAGGGTTCGCAGGCCGCATTATATATGGTAGTGGTCCCTTCGGCGAACACCGAGGCCATGATTATGTTGGCCGTGCCCGTCACCGACGCCTCGTCCAACAACATGAAGCAGCCTTTCAACCTCTCGGCCTTCACCGAAAAGAACTCCTCGGCTTGGTCGAAATCGAATGTCGCGCCTAACTTCTGGAATCCGAGGAAGTGGGTGTCGAGTCGGCGGCGGCCGATCTTGTCGCCACCGGGCTTGGGGATGTATCCCACGCCGAAGCGCGCCAGCAGGGGACCGATCATCATCACCGATCCGCGCAGACGGCGGCAGCGTTTGTGATAGTCGTCGCTGCGCAGATAGTCGAGATCGATGTTGCGGGCGCGGAACGCGTAGCTGTCGCCGCCGAGGCGCTCCACCTCGACGCCCATCGCGGTCAGCAGCTCGATGAGTTGCAACACGTCGAGGATCTGCGGCACGTTGTGCACCACCACCCGCTCGGGGGTGAGCAGCACGGCGCACAATATCTGTAATGCTTCGTTCTTGGCACCCTGCGGTTTTACGCTGCCACGGAGGCGGGTTCCGCCCTCCACTCTGAATACGGCCATAGGGTCTGTAAGGGTTTATGTTTTATGTAAAGATAATCAAATATAGCTTATGCACCAAATCGAATGCGACTCGCCGGAGTCGCGCGGGCCGCAGCCTCCCCCTCGCGGGGTGGCGGCGAACTGCCGACACGGCACAGCCGTGTGGGGATACGGTCTATTTGCGTATGATCTTCACCTCGCCGCGCGGGCCGAAAGCTATGATGGAGCTCGGTTTGCAGGTCGGATGCCCCTGAAAGCGGGGATTGACCACGAAGTCGACCCCGTCGACGATCTCACGGCTCACCTCCGCGAGTCCCTTCATCGGCGTCGCCTCGCCCGAGATGTTGGCCGAAGTGGAGACTATCGGCTTGCCGAAACGGCGCAGCAACTGTCGGCAGAACTCGTGGTCGGGCACGCGCACGCCGAGCGTCCCCTCCTCGGGGATGAGGTTGGGGGCCACGCCCACAGCGCCTTCGAGTATGAGAGTCAGCGGTTTGTCGGCCATCTCCATCACCTCGAACGCTATGCCCGGGGCCTTGTCGACGTAGCGCACTATCATGTCGGCGTCGCGGCACAGCACCAGCATCGAATGCTTGTTCACGCTGCGTTTGAGCGTGTAAATCCGTTCGACGGCCTTTTCGTCCGTCGCGTCGCAGCCTATGCCCCACACGGTGTCGGTGGGATAGAGGATTATTCCTCCGCGTTTGAGCGTGTCGAGCGCCGCTTCGAGCTCCTTTTCCATATTCTTGCCTTGGTTTTGGCGCAAAAATAGTCATTTTTCATCGGATAAGAGTCCGCCGAGGCCCGTAATTTTGGCTTCGGAGGTTGTTCGTTGATTATTATTTTATTAATTTTGCGACCGACGAAAAATAATGACAAAAACATAACGCACTATGGGAAGAGCTTTTGAGTATCGCAAAGCGAGGAAATTGAAGCGCTGGGGACACATGGCCCGCGTGTTCACCAAAATCGGCAAGGAGATCGAGATCGCCGTCAAGGCGGGCGGCGCCGATCCGTCGGGCAACACGCGTCTGCGCATTCTGATCCAGAACGCCAAGGCCGAGAACATGCCCAAGGAGAATATCGAACGCGCCATCAAGCGCGCCACCGACAAGGATGCAGCCGATTACAAGGAGGTCATCTACGAAGGATATGGACCTCACGGAGTGGCGTTCCTCGTCGAGACGGCTACCGACAACACCAACCGTACCGTGGCGAGCGTGCGCATGTACTTCAACAAGTGCGGCGGTACGCTGGGCAACTCGGGCAGCGTGGCATTCATGTTCGAGCACAAATGCGTCTTCAAGTTCAAGCCCGCGGCCGAAGCCGATCTGGAGGAGATGGAGCTGGAGATGATCGATCTGGGCGTCGACGAGTTCTATCCCGAGGAGGAGGCCGTCACGGTCTATGCGCCCTACGAGTCGTTCGGCGCCATCCAGAAGTGGATCGAGGACAAGGGCTACGAACTTGTATCGGGCGAGTCGGTGCGCATACCGACCGACACCAAGGAGCTCACGGCCGAGGAGCGCGAGTCGGTGGAGAGACTTCAGGAGAAGCTGGAGGAGGACGACGATGTGGTGAACGTATACACCACCATGCGCGAACCCGAGGAGGACGAGAGCGAAGAGTAGCGATTCGGTTCGGACGGTATCGACAGAGCGACGGATGCATCCGCCGCTCTGTCGTTTTTGGGGAGAGCCTGCGCAGTTATGCGAAGCTTGCTCTCGGGGCCGCTGTCTGCTGTTCGCCGACGGCTTGGTATCATGACGCATTTTGCAGTTCG
>CAYMIH010000029.1:16224-25328 GCA_964390585.1 uncultured Alistipes sp. | reverse complement strand
CTGCTGCTGTTCGCCGACGGCGGTCGGAATGCGACAGCAGTCCGCCGCGTGGGGGCGGCGGCGAACTGCGCAACTCTGACGAGTTGCAGGCGTAATGCCTGTTTTATGAACATATTGCCAACGGAAGATATCCGAAATGACGGGTAGTGTTTTGCAGTCCGCAGGACTGCGCGGGCCGCAGCCTCGGCGCGCGGAGGCCCGCAACTCACTTTACGTTCGCATGCGGCCTCCGCAGGCTGCCGCCCGAATATATTATAATAAGTATTGCGACTCGCGGTTATGCTTCGAATTATCGTAAATGCGGCTCGCGGAGTTGCATTTTCGCGCGACACGCGCTAACTTTGTCGCGTTATGACGGAACAGAATGCAAATTACGAACGCAAGGAGCGATACGACGGCGATCGTGTCGAACGCCTTGCATACCACTATCGCGAGATCCTCGCGCTTCTGGGCGAGGATCCCGACCGCGAAGGTTTGGTCAAGACCCCCGAGCGCGTGGCCAAGGCCATGTCGTTCGTCACGAAGGGTTACGCCGAGGACCCCGTGCAGATAATCAATTCGGCCATATTCCGCGAGGAGTACAAACAGATGGTGCTGGTGAAGAACATCGAGCTCTTCTCGATGTGCGAGCACCACATGATGCCTTTCGTCGGCAAGGCGCACGTGGCCTACATCCCCGACGGCCGCATCACGGGACTGTCGAAGATAGCCCGCGTGGTGGAGTGCTACGCCCGCCGCTTGCAGGTGCAGGAGCGCCTGACGGTGCAGATCCGCGACTGCATTCAGCAGGCTCTTAATCCCATAGGCGTGGCGGTGGTGATCGAGGCGAGCCACATGTGCATGCAGATGCGCGGCGTCGAGAAGCTGGGATCGGCCACCACGACGTCGGCTTTCACGGGCGTGTTCCTTAAGGATACGCGCACGCGCGAAGAGTTCCTGACGCTGATAAGCAACGATTACAAATAAAACACACTCCATACCATGAAGAAATTTATACTCCTTTCGGCATGTGCGGCCGTGCTCTGCGCCGCTGTCGGCTGCACGGGAAAAGGCACGAGCGACACCATCAAGGTCATATCGTACAACATCCGCATGAGCGGCTCCCCCGCCGCCGACGGCGACAACTACTGGTCGAACCGCAAGCAGGCCTCGATCAACATGGTCAACGACGAACGGCCCGACGTAATGGGCATTCAGGAGGGGTGTCCCGACCAGATAGCCTTTCTCGACGAGCATCTGCCGCAGTACAAGCACATCGGCGTGGGCCGCGAGGACGGCAAGGCCGAGGGCGAGATGATGGCCATATATTATCGCACCGACCGCGTGGAGCTGCTCGACAGCGGCACCTTCTGGCTCTCGGAGACCCCCGACGAGGTGTCGAAAGGCTGGGACGGCGCCTGCAAACGCACCTGCACGTGGGCGTTGATGCGCATGAAGGATTCGGGTCGGGAGTTCGCCTATTTCAACACCCACCTCGACCATGTGGGCCCCACCGCCCGCGCCGAGGCCATAAAACTCATCGTGAAGCGCATGGGCGAGCGTGTTCCGAAGGGCATGCCGCTCTTCCTGACGGCCGATTTCAACTCCACCACCGACGAGCCGATCTTCGAGCCGCTCAAGGCCGTCATGCATGACGCCCGCGCCGAGGCTCCGCAGACCGATCCGCGCGGCACGTTCAACGATTGGGGCCGCGAGAGCGGCGTGGTGATCGACCATATATTCTTCCGCGACGCCGACGCCCGTTCGTTCTCGGTGCTGTGCGACAAGAATTACGGTGCGCCCTACATCTCGGATCACTATCCCGTGGTTCTCGAAGCGGAATTTTAATGCGATCCGAAATTCGTATCTTTGCAACGTTTGATGAATAACTCGCGACGAGAGAATAAAATTAACAATATGCTGCGAAAGTTGTCGTGCGTGTCGTTGTCTGCGGTGCTGCTCTCGGCGGGGTGGCTGGGCGGCAGCGGCCTCACCTTGCTCGTCGCGTTCGTACCCTTATTATATATAAGTGCCGCATACGGACCCTCGGCCCGCGATTTCCGGCGTATGGCGGGATGGGCCGCACTCACGTTCGCGGCGTGGAACATCGCCACCATATGGTGGGTGTGGAACGCGGCTCCCGTGGGAGTCTTCGCCGCGACCGCCTTTTCGGGATTCTGGAGCCTCGCGGCATTCATGCTTTTCCATTACGTGTCGAAACGCTCTCCCAAGCCCGTAGCATACGTCATGCTGGCGGCGGCGTGGGTCGCGGGCGAATATCTCTATACCCATGCCGAGGTGCTGTCGTTCCCGTGGCTCACGCTCGGCAACGGATTCAGCGGCTCGCCGTGGGCCGTGCAGTGGTACGAGTGGACGGGCGTCATGGGCGGCTCGGTGTGGGTTGTGGCGTGCAACCTCGCGGTTTTCGAGGCGGCGCGCAGCCGACGCGTGCGCGATGCGGTGCGGGCTGCGGCCGTGGCGATCGTCCCCGTGGCCGTGTCGCTGGTAATGTATGCCTGCTACGAGCCCGAGCCCGAGAGCATCGAGATAGCCGTAGTGCAGCCTAATGTGGATTGTTACGAGGAGAAGTTCGCGGGCAGCGAGCGGGCGCAGCTTCGTAATCTGCTCGATCTGGTGGACGAGACTCCCCGCAGTGCGCGGATCATAGTGATGCCCGAGACGGCGCTGCCCGAGCAGCTGCGCGACGACGCGCCGCAGTCGGGCGCCACGGTGCGTGCCCTGCGCCAAAAGGCCGATTCGCTCCGTCCCGAGGCGATGATCGTCGCGGGAGCCTCGACGGTGAAGTTCTACGGCGCGGGCGAGCCGCGTTCGAAGACGGCGCGCGCGGGAAGCGGATTCTATTACGATATCTACAACTCGGCCGTGGCCGTCAACGGCGACGGCGATGCCGACGTGCACCACAAGATGCGGCTGGTGATAGGCGTCGAGGCGATGCCGTTCACCGATCTGTTGGGCTTCGTCGATCTGGGCGGCGTGACGGGGCAGCTGGGCCGCTCGGACCGCGCCACGGTATTCGAAAAGGGCGGCGTGAAGGTCGGGCCCGCGATATGTTACGAAGGACTCTACGGCGACAGCTTCGCGAAGTTCGTGCGCGAGGGTGCCGAGGCGATGATAGTGATGTCGAACGACGGATGGTGGGGCGACACGGCGGGCCACCGTCGGCTGTTCGACTTCTGCCGCCTGCGCGCCATCGAGACGCGCCGCGCCATAGCCCGCAGCGCCAATACGGGCGTGTCGGGATTCATCACCTCGCGCGGCGACGTGACCTCGCGTCTCGACTGGGACATGCGTGGCGTGCTGGCCTCCGAGGTCGAGGTGTCGTCGCGACGCACGGTATATGTCGCCTACGGCGACTGGGTGGGACGTCTGGCGCTGCTGCTCACGGCGCTGTGCCTGCTCTGCCACTCGGCATACAGAATACGACGCAAAAATCATTTAGTCAATTGATAACGCTCTATGAACTACTCTCAGACCATCGAATATCTCTTCTCGTCGATGCCCCCTTTCCAGCAGATCGGGGCCGATGCCTACAAGCCCGGGCCCGAACGCATTATCGAGTTCTGCCGCCATCTGGGCAATCCGCAGCGTAACTACCGCACCATCCACGTGGCCGGCACCAACGGCAAAGGATCGGTGTCGCACATACTGGCCTCGGTGCTCCAGCAGGCGGGGTATCGCGTGGGACTCTACACGTCGCCGCACCTGAAAGATTTCCGCGAGCGCATACGTGTCGACGGCGAGATGATACCCAAGCAGAAGGTGGTGAACTTCGTCGACAAGCATCAGGCCAAGATACGCGAGCTCGACCTCTCGTTCTTCGAGACCTCGACGGCCATGGCGTTCGACCACTTCGCCCACAGCGAGGTGGAGGTGGCCGTGATAGAGACGGGGTTGGGCGGACGGCTCGACGCCACCAACATCATAACGCCGCTCCTGAGCGTGGTGACCAACGTGGGGCTGGAGCATACGCAGCTGTTGGGCGACACGCTGCGCAAGATAGCGGCCGAGAAGGCGGGCATCATCAAGAAGAGCGTCCCCGTGGTGATAGGCGAGTCGAACGAGGATTACGACGACGTGTTCGAGGAGTACGCCGCGGCGAACAGGTCGCAGGTGGTGTATGCGCAGAAGCGGTTCCGCTGCGTCGAACACTACGTGGATGGCGACGTGCAGCACATACGCGTGGAGCGCCTGCGCGACGGCCGCGTCTACGATTTGAAAGTCGATCTGCTGGGCGACTACCAGTTCAACAACGTGATAACCGCCGCCGCGGTGGCCGATTATCTGCACGAGGCGACGCCGCTGACTATAAGCCGCCGCGCGTTCGTCGAGGGTTTGGCCTCGGCCGCCGAGGCGACCCATCTGTCGGGCCGCTGGCAGATCATAGGCCGTTCGCCGCTGGTGGTGTGCGACACGGGCCACAACGCCCACGGACTGCGCTACATAGGCGCCGAACTGAATCGCATGTCGGAGATGTACGGCCGTCAGATATGCGTGCTGGGCTTCGCCAAGGACAAGAATCTGGACGAGATACTGCCTCTGCTGCCCACCTCGGCGCACTACATATTCACCGAGGCCGCGATACAGAGGGCGCTGCCCGCCGAGGAGCTGGCCGCCAAGGCGGCGCTCGCGGGATTGCACGGCGAAGCGGTCATCGGCGTGACGGCGGCGCTGGCGCATGCCCGCGAACTTGCGTCGGCCGAGGACATGATCTTCGTGGGCGGCAGCAATTTCGTCGTGGCCGAGGTGCTGTGAGGCAGATATGCGGTTCGCCAATCACAACTTCCTGAGTTTGGCGAATTTGGCCAGCAGCGTCTTTTCGCCGTACTGCCCGAAGTCGACCACCAGTTTGTGGTCGGTCGCCATGTTCTCGATGCGCACTACGACGCCCGCGCCGAACTTGGGATGCTCGACACGATCGCCCGTCGAGTAGGCGCACGGCGCGGCGGGCGCGGCATCGTTGCGCTGCACGGTCGGTATGCGGCGCATGCCCTCGACGTTGCGAGGCTGCGGCGGCTGCGCCACCGGACGAGGATCGGGCGCCTTGCGTTCGCCGCCCGCCGTCTGCTCGCGCTTCTGTTGGAACCGCACGTCGAAACGGCGCCGCAGCTCCTCGATGGCCGTGCGGCCGTCGCGCCGTTCGGCACTTCGGTCGGAGCCGTAGCCTCCCCGCGCAGCGCCGTAGCCGCTGCGCTGACCTCCGTAGCCTCCGCGGACTGAGGCTGCGCCGCCTCTCGTGGGATCGCCGAAGAATCGGCCGCCCGTGCGGCCCTCTGCATCCGATCCGAAGCCGTCGTCGCCCGACGCACGCCAAGAAGATGCCCGCGGCGACAGATCCTCGTCGGTCTCGACGTATTGCGGATCGATCTCGCGCAGGAAACGGCTGGGCTGCGAGAACTCCATGTTGCCCCACTTGAAACGCATCTCGCAATAGGAAAGCATAGCCTCCTGCTTGGCGCGGGTGAGAGCCACGTAGAACAGTCGCCGCTCCTCCTCCAGCCCGTCGGGGGTCTCCATCGCGCGTTGCGAAGGGAAGAGATTCTCCTCCATACCCACTATGTAGACGTATTTGTACTCCAACCCCTTGGCCGAATGGACGGTCATAAGGGTCACTTTGTCGTCGTTCTCCTCGTCGTTGTCCATGTCGGTAAGGAGCATCACGCTCTGCAACCACTCCTCGACCGTGGGCTGCTCCTCCTCGGTGCGCTCGCCGTTGCGGATCTCGGCCTCGCGCTGCTCGCGGAACAGCTGCATGGAGTTGAGCAGTTCCTCGATGTTTTCTATCGCGCTCGTAGCCTCGGGGGTGTTCTCCGCGCGGTAGACGGCCAGTATGCCCGAACGCGACGCCACCTCCAGACCGAAGTCGTAGAGCGTCTTTTCGGCGCGGGCCTCGGCGAGCGAGCGTATCAGCGCCACGAACTCCGCCACCTTGCGCGCTATGGTGCGCTGCATGGGGTCCGACAGCGCCGCGGCCTCGGCCACGAGGGCGTCCACGGCCTCCCACATCGACGAGCCGCGCTCGGCGGCCAGCTGCGCTATGCGGCCCACGGTGGTGTCGCCTATACCGCGCATGGGATAGTTCACCACGCGGCGGAAAGCCTCGTCGTCGAGGGGGTTGATCACCAGACGGATGTAGGCCAGCATGTCTTTCACCTCCTTGTGGTCGTAGAACGAGCTGCCCTTGTAGATGCGGTAGGGGATGCCGCGGCGGCGCAATGCTGTCTCCATGGTGGCCGACTGGCTGTTGGTGCGGTATAACACCACCACCTCGTTCCAGCCGTCGCCCGTCTCGCGTATGCGGTCGCGCATGGCATTGGCCACGGCGTCGGCCTCCTCGCGGTCGGTGTAGCTCTTCACGATGCGTATCTTGTCGCCCGCGTCGCCCTCCGAGAAGCACTTCTTGTCCATGCGGCGCGAGTTGCGCTCGATCACCGAGTTGGCGGCGTTCACTATGGTGCGGGTCGAACGGTAGTTCTGCTCCAGCTTGAACACCTGCGCCGTGGGATAGTCGTTGCGGAACGAGAGTATGTTCTCGATCTTGGCCCCGCGGAACGAATAGATGCTCTGCGCGTCGTCGCCCACCACGCACACGCGCGAATGGAGCTGCGAGAGACGGCGGATGATGATGTACTGCGCATAGTTGGTGTCTTGGTACTCGTCGACCAGAATGTATTGGAACAGCTCCTGATAGCGTGCCAGCACGTCGGGGCAGTCGCGCAGCAGGAAATTTGTCTGCAACAGCAGGTCGTCGAAATCCATCGCGCCGTTCTGCTTGGTGCGGCGGCAGTAGGTGTCGTATATCTCGCCGAAACGGGGCATCTGCGCTTGACGATCCTCGGCGGCATAGGCCGCGTTGGCCGCGTAGGCCGCGGGGGTGACCAGACAGTTCTTGGCGAAGGATATGCGCGACAGCACGCGGTTGGGCTTGTACTTGTCGTCGGCCAGATTCATCTCCTTGCAGATGGTTTTTATGAGGTTCTTGCTGTCCGAGGGTTCGTAGATGGTGAAGCTCTGCGGATAGCCTATGCGGTCGGCGTTCTCGCGCAGTATGCGCGAAAAGACCGAGTGGAACGTGCCCATGCGTATGCGGCGGCTCTGCGCCCCGCCCACCATCCGTTCGATGCGGCTGCGCATCTGCTCGGCGGCCTTGTTGGTAAAGGTCAGGGCCAGAATGTTGTAGGGCTTCACGCCCTGCTCCAGCATGTAGGCTATGCGCGAGGTGAGCACGCGCGTCTTGCCCGATCCCGCGCCCGCTATGATGAGCGACGGCGAATCGTAGTTCACCACCGCGTCGTACTGCGCACGGTTGAGTCCCTTGAGTATTTCGGATTCCATAAGTCTTTGTTGCGTGAGTTTCGAGCGCGGCGGGGACGGCCGCCTCGCATGCAAGCGCAAAATTAGGGAATAATCGCGAAAGTGAGTACATCGGCCGAAGAATAACGTCGGATAATGAAATTTTTCAGTATCTTTGGCTGCGCCTTAAGTACTCCGCCTCGGCAAAACCGCAAATAAATTTGCTTTTGCACTCGGCTTAATCGTACTTTTGGCTGCGCCTTAGATACTTTCGCTCGGCAAAATACAAGTAAACTTGTTTTTGCCCTCGCTTATTCGTATCTTTGCCCGTACGGAACGCGCCTTGCGACGCGCAATGCAAACGGACAGTTAATGTAACTCGATCGCGATCATATTCGCCTCGGAGCGCAGCGACCGAAGTCCCCTCCCGAGGAGGGGATTTAGGGGAGGGTCAGATTTGTAAACGCGGCCGCGGGCTCACGACAGTCGGATTTGATTTAGCGACAATATAATGCCGATACATTTAATAACACATAAAAATCTTTAGTATGTTCGCAATCGACAATTATGATTTCACGGGCAAGCGTGCGATCATCCGCGTTGACTTCAACGTGCCTCTCAATGCAGAGGGTCAGGTAACCGACGACACCCGTATCCGTGCCGCCATCCCCACCATCAAGAAGGTGCTCGAAAAGGGCGGAGCCGTAATCCTCATGTCGCATCTGGGCCGTCCCAAGAAGAATCCCGATCCCAAGTTCTCGCTGGAGCAGATCATCCCCGCCATTGAGGCGCGTCTGGGTCACAAGGTGATGTTCGCGGGCGACTGCATGGGCGAGAAGGCCGCCGAAATGGCCAAGAACCTCAAGGCGGGCGAAGTGATGCTGCTCGAAAACCTGCGTTTCTACGCCGAGGAGGAGGGCAAGCCCCGCGGTCTGGCCGAGGATGCCACCGACGAGGAGAAGAAGGCCGCCAAGAAGGCCTTGAAAGAGGGTCCGCAGAAGGAGTTCGTGAAGAAGCTGGCCTCGTATGCCGACTGCTACATCAACGACGCTTTCGGCACCGCGCACCGCGCCCACTCGTCGACCGCGCTCATAGCCGACTACTTCCCCCACGACAAGATGTTCGGTTACGTGATGGAGAACGAGCTTAAGGCCATCGACGGCGTGATGCAGAACCCGCAGCGTCCGTTCGTTGCCATCGTGGGCGGCTCGAAGGTTTCGACCAAGATAACCATCATCGAGAAGCTGATGGAGAAGTGCGACAAGATCATCATCGGCGGCGGCATGACCTACACTTTCGCAGGCGCTCAGGGCGGCAAGGTGGGCAAGTCGATCTGCGAGCCCGACATGTTCCCCGTGGCTCTGGAGATCCTCAAAAAGGCCGAGGAGAAGGGCATCAAGATCGTCACCTCGCCCGATGCGCTCATAGCCGACGACTTCTCGGCCGATGCGCACACCGCCGAGGCCGCATCCGACAACATCCCCGACGATTGGGAGGGTGTCGACATCGGCGAGCAGGGCAAGAAGCTCTTCCGCGAGGAGATTCTCGACTGCAAGACCATCCTCTGGAACGGCCCCGTGGGCGTGTTCGAGATCGACAAGTTCGCTACGGGCTCGAAAGCCGTGGCCGAGGCCATAGCCGAGGCTACCGCGAACGGAGCGTTCTCGCTCATCGGCGGCGGCGACTCGGTTGCCTGCATCAACAAGTTCGGTTTGGCCGACAAGGTGTCGTACGTGTCGACGGGCGGCGGCGCGCTGCTCGAATACATGGAGGGCAAGGAGCTGCCGGGTGTGGCTGCCATCCGCAAGTAACGG
>CAYMIH010000029.1:0-16124 GCA_964390585.1 uncultured Alistipes sp. | reverse complement strand
ATATGAAAACTCTCCCGCTTCGGCGGCGAAACCAAGGGCCGAAAAGAGACTCGGCCCTTTTTTGCCCCCGAAACGCGGGACCCGAAAAGACAATTAAAAGACGAGAATATACGTTCGTAAACGGGTGCGCTCGGTCGGCTGTTCGCCGACAGCGGAGGGCGGCACGAGCCTTAGGGCGAGTTGCAGTCCGCCGCGCGGGGTGGCGGCGAACTGCCGACATTGCCCCGCAATGTCGGGACAGCGGCTCGAACCCCGATTTTTACGAATGTATTCAGGAAACCGAAAAAAAAGAATATGAAACGATTGATTTTATTTTTATCCACTGTTGCTGTTATGGCAGGATGCGATCAGAAGAAGGCGGCCACGGTGCCCGCCATCGACCGTTCGAATTTCGACGAGTCGATAGCCGCGAACGAAGATTTCTACCAATACGCCACGGGCGGATGGCAGAAGAAGAATCCGCTCAAGCCCGAGTTCGCCCGCTACGGCACTTTCGACGTGCTGCGCGAGAACAACGAGGTGCGTATCAACGATCTCTTCGCCGAGATGACGAAGACGCAGGCCGAGAAGGGCAGCGTCGAGCAGAAGATAGCCGACCTCTACACCATGGGGCTCGACTCGGTGCGTCTGAACGCCGAGGCGCTGGCGCCCGTGAAAGATGATCTGGCCGCCATCATGGCTGCCGAGGGCAAGGAGAAGCTCTCGGCCCTGCTGGCCGACATACACACCCATGCGGGCAATCCGCTGTTCGGCACGGGCGTGGGCGCCGATCTGATGAACAGCGACATGAACACCCTCTACGTCGAGCAGTCGGGTCTGGGCATGGGCAACCGCGACTACTATCTCGACGCCGAGAACGCCGACAAGCGCGAGGGCTACGTGAAGTGGCTCACCGAGGCTTTCACCCTCTGCGGCATGGAGAATCCCGCCGAGGCGGCCGCGCAGGTGCTGGCGTTCGAGACCAAGATGGCCGAGGCGTTCCGCTCGAACGTCGAGCTGCGCGACATAGCGTCGAACTACAACCCCATGAGTCGCGCCGACTTCGTGAAGCGCTACGACGCCATCGATTGGGACGTATACTTCAAGGGTATGGGCATCGGCGACTTCGAAACCCTCGTCGTGGGTCAGCCCGCGACGTTGGATAAGGTGAACGCCCTCATAAAGAGCGAGTCGCCCGCCACGATCGACACCTATCTGGCAGCAAATTACCTGTCGAGCGCGGCGCCCTACATGAGCGACGACATCTACGCCGCCTACTTCGATTTCTTCGGCCGCAAGATGTCGGGCCAGCAGGAGATGCGCCCGCGCTGGAAGCGCGCCATGAACGTCCCCAACGGACTGTTGGGCGAGGCCGTGGGCGAGATCTACGTGAGCAAGTACTTCCCCGAGAGCGACAAGCAACGCATGACCGAGCTGGTTAAGAATCTGCAAACGGCTCTCGGCGAGCACATCGCCGCCCTCGACTGGATGTCGGACGCCACCAAGGCCAAGGCGCAGGAGAAGCTGGCCGCTTTCACCGTGAAGATCGGCTATCCCGATAAGTGGAAAGACTATTCGTCGCTGGAGATCGACCCCTCGGTGTCGTACTGGGAGAACCTGAAGCGCGCCAACGAGTGGTACAACCGCGACAATGTGTCGAAACTGGGCAAGAAGGTCGACCGCGACGAGTGGTTCATGACCCCGCAGACGGTGAATGCCTACTATAATCCCACCACCAACGAGATCTGTTTCCCCGCAGCCATTCTCCAGCCGCCGTTCTATAACCCTGCTGCCGACGACGCGGTGAATTACGGTGCGATAGGCGTGGTGATAGGCCACGAGATGACGCACGGATTCGACGATCAGGGCCGCCAGTTCGACAAGGACGGCAACATGAACAACTGGTGGACCGACGAGGATGCCGCCGCGTTCAAGGCCAAGACCGAGAGACTGGTGGAGCAGTTCGACGCCGTGGAGGTGCTGCCCGCCGAGGGTGATCGCGCCGCGATCTTCGCCGACGGCAAGCTGTCGCTGGGCGAGAACATCGCCGACCAAGGAGGTCTGCGCGTGGCCTACACGGCTCTGCACAACTCTTTCGCGGGCACGGAGCCCGAACCCGAGGACGGCTTCACCGCCGACCAGCGGTTCTATCTGGCCTACGCCACCCTGTGGGGTCAGAACATCCGCGACGAGGAGGTGGCGCGCCTTACCAAGATCGACGTACACTCGCTGGGCAAGAACCGCGTGAACGTCACGTTGCGCAACATCGACAACTTCTTCAAAGCCTTCGGCATCGAGGACGGCGCGATGTTCCGCCCCGAGGCCGAGCGCGTGATAATATGGTAAGCGTATTTGATTGTCGGCGTGAGTCGTAGCCTGCGGCGGTGAGCGAACAGCGAGCCTCCGCGGGGCGAGGCTACGGCTCGCGCGGCTCTGAAGAGCCGCAAAACATCATGCCCGAATCGCGAAAAAAGGCTGTCCGATCGTTCGGACAGCCTTTTTTCGTTTCTACCCTTGCAGGTCCCTTACTTGAGATTGGGATTGATCTCGCCCCACTTCTCGACGGGAGGCAGCACGCCGAGCGATATCACCTCGTCGCGCATGGCGCAAAGGTGCTCGTAGCTCTTCTTCAGCGCCGCATGTTCCTCGGGCAGACCCTCCACCACCTTGTACGACACGCCGTCGGCGGTGATCGAGGTCTCCATGGCCATCATTATGTGGTTGAACTCGGGAGTCGACACGTAGACGCCCGCAGGCCAGCGGAACGCGGGACCGCCCATGGCGGCGGCGATCATCTCGATCGACAGATACGACGGGCTCTGGAACGACGAGCGGCCGCGCAGGTCGATGATGTTCTTGCCGCCCTGAATGACGCGCCGGCGCATGGCATCCCACTCCTCCTGCGAGATCTTGCTGCCGATAAGTTCGGTGAGGGGCTTGCCCTGCACCGTGGTGGTAGAGGCGAATACGGCCATCTGCTCGCCGTGGCCTCCGTAGGTGCGGCTGTTGCGGACCTCGTCGGGCGAGATGCGGAAAAACTTCGCCAGTTCGCTGCGCAGACGCGTGCTGTCCAGCGCGGCCAGCGTGGTCACCTGCGAGGGCTTCAGACCCGAGTAGATGAGGGTTATCAGACCCGTGATGTCGGCGGGGTTGAAGATCACCACCACATGCTTCACGTCGGGGCAATAGGTGCGTATGTCCTTTCCGAGCTGCTCGGCTATGAGGGCGTTGCCCTTGAGCAGATCCTCGCGCGTCATGCCCGCCTTGCGCGCCGCGCCGCCCGACGACACGATGTATTTGGCATCGGTCAACGCCTCGGCTATGTCGGAGGTGAAGGTGATGTTGGCACCCTCGAATCCGCAGTGGAACAGCTCCTCGGCCACGCCCTCCAACGCGGGCGCGAACGGATCGTAAAGACAGATATCGGGCGTGAGGTGCATCATGAGGGCGGTTTGCGCCATGTTCGAACCGATCATGCCGGCAGCGCCGACTATGGTCAACTTCTCGTTTGTCAGGTAATTCATAGCTTTAACGTTTTTATGTTTATTTTCCGATGCAAATATAATGCTTATTTCGTATTGTTATCCGAATAACAGTGATATTTTCAACTCCCCCGCCCGCAATCGTACCGCGTCGGGCACGAATGCGGGATTTTTGCTGTCATGCGCCGTACATATCTCCCTGACAGGCGTCGCAAAGCTCCAGCTTGCGGTCGAGCATGGCCATGAGGGTCTCGTTGCGGATCATGCCCCAGCCCTCTGTGTGGTGGTAGCGCGGGGGTGCCTCGCCCGCGAAACGCTCCACCACGATGTCGGGACGCAGGCGGCGCAGAATCTCCACGAACAGATCGAGATACTCGTCGACGCTGCGGAAACGGAACCGCTCGGGATGGACGTCGTACTCGGCGGCGAGCGGCGTGCCGCGGAATAGTTGCAGCTGGTGGAACTTCACCGTATCGAGCGGCAGCGCGTTTATACGCTCGGTCTGCGCGATCATCATCTCGTCGCTCTCGTCGGGCAGTCCGAGGATGAAGTGCGCGCCGACATGTATGCCTCGCTCGGCCGTGAGACGCACGGCGCGGCAGGCGGCGGCGAAGTCGTGGCCGCGGTTGATGCGGCGCAGGGTGGCGTCGTATGTCGACTCCACGCCGTACTCTATGGTCACGTATTTGCGTCGCGCAAGGTCGGCGATGCAGTCGAGCTTGCGCTCGTCGACGCAGTCGGGACGCGTGCCGATCACCACGCCCGCCACCTCGGGATGGGCCAGCGCCTCGCCGTAACACTCGCGCAGCCGCTCCAAAGGCGCGTAGGTGTTGGAATAGGACTGGAAATAGGCCAGATAGCGCTGCGCGGTGCGGTAGCGGCGGCGATGGAACTCTATCCCCTCCTCGATCTGTCGGGTGATGCTCTTCTCGGGCGTGCAGTACGAGGGGGTGAATGCGGCGTTGTCGCAGAATGTGCAGCCGCCGCGGCCCACGGTGCCGTCGCGGTTGGGGCAGGTGAAGCCCGCGTTGACGGTCACCTTCTGCATGCGGTGGCCGAACATGCGGCGGAAATATGCGGCATAGCTGTTGAATCGGCGGTCGTCGCCCCACGGGTAAGTCATGTTTGGTCGTTTTGGTGTATGCCGAGGCGCGCGGTTGCTCGGCGTTTTCGCAAATGTAGCCAAACAATCGCTATTTCGAAAGCCTTTTTGCGGGCATGCCGAATAATTTCGTACCTTTACTTCGCATTAAACGTTTCCGATCGCTGCCATGCTCTATGCCGACATAGTGCTGCCCTTGGCCCAACCCGCCTACTGTTACTCCGTGCCCGACGCGCTGCGCGACGAGGTGCGGTGCGGCGACGCCGTGGCGGTGCAGTTCGGACGGCGGAACGTCTACACGGGCATCGTGTGGCGCCTGCACTCCGAGGCGCCCGCCGTGGCGCGCATAAAGCCCATAGTGCGGCGGCTCTACGACCGCCCGCTGCTGAACGGGGCGCAGATGCGTTTCTGGGAGTGGATAGCCGAGTACTACATGTCGTCGCTCGGCGAGGTGATGCGCGTGGCGCTGCCCGCGCTCGCCAAACCGCAGGGGGCATCGTACGAGGAGTTCGCGGCCGACGAGTTCCGTCCCCGCACCGAACCCTACATAGCCTTGGCCGCGCCTTGGCGCGATGCGGATGCCCTGCGCGCCGAGTGCGACCGCATCCGCCGCCGAGCCCCGCGCCGCTGCGAGGCGCTGGAGACCATCGCGGCGTGGGATCCCGCGGCACTTACCGCCGACGGCGAGATCCCGCGGCGTCTGCTGCCTTTCGACGCGGCGCAGCTGGCCGCCCTGCGCAAGGCGGGATACATAACCGTCACGGAGCGCGAGCGGCGCGTGGAGCGCCCGTCGAACATAGCGTTCGACACGCCGCGCCTGACGCCCGCCCAGCAGCGCGCGGCCGACGAGATACGTGCCTCGTGGCGCGACGGCAAGGCGGTGCATCTGCTGCGCGGCATCACGGGCTCGGGAAAGACCGAGATCTACATGACCCTCATAGCCGAGACTCTGGCCCGCGGCGGCGACGTGCTGCTGTTGGTGCCCGAGATAGCCCTCACCTCGCAGCTCATCGAGCGCATGGAGCGAGTGTTCGGCAGCCGCGTCACGTCGTACCACTCGAAGCTCACCGATCTGCGCCGCATGGAGACCTACATGCGTCTGCTGCGCAGCGACGGCGGCGAGTTGGTCGTGGGCGCGCGCTCGGCGCTGTTCCTGCCGCTCGGGAATCTGAAGCTGATCGTCGTCGACGAGGAGCACGACGCGGGTTACAAGCAGAGCGACACCGCTCCGCGCTACAACGCCCGCGACTGCGCCGCGGTGCTGGCGTCGCTATGCGGCGGGCACACCCTGCTCGGCAGCGCCACCCCCGCGCTGGAGAGCTACGCCAACGCGCTGTGGGGCAAGTACGGATATTCGGTCCTGACGGAGCGTTACGGCGATTCCGCCCCGCCCCGCATAGCGATCTCCGACACGGTGCGCGCCGTGAAGCGCGGCGAGCGCAAGGGGCACTTCAACCACACCCTGCTGGCCGCCATAGGCGAGGCTCTCGACCGAGGCGAGCAGACGATACTCTTCCAGAACCGCCGCGGCTTCTCGCCCTTCGTGTCGTGCCGCGAGTGCGGATGGACCATGCGCTGCCCCCACTGCAACGTGACCCTCACGTGGCACCGCACCGCCGAGCGTATGGAGTGCCACTACTGCGGCTACACGGCCTCGGTGCCGCGGCGGTGCCCGCAGTGCCGTGCGGCCGACCCGTCGCCGATGGGCTTCGGCACCGAACGCGTGGAGGAGCGCATCGCCGAGCTGTTTCCCGACGCCCGCGTGGCGCGCCTCGACCGCGACACATCCACCTCCGAGAGCGCCTACAACCGCATAATCCGCAGCTTCGAGAGCGGCGAGACCGACATTCTGGTCGGCACGCAGATTGTGAGCAAGGGGTTCGATTTCGGCCGCGTGTCGGTGGTGGGGATCCTCAATGCCGACAATCTGCTCAACAGCCCCGATTTCCGCTCGTCGGAGCGTGCGTTCCAGCTCATGACGCAGGTGGCGGGACGCGCGGGGCGCCGCGCCGCCGAGGGGCTCGTGGTGATACAGACCGCCGAGCCCGACAACCCCGTGATCCGCCGCGTGGAGCGGGGCGACTACGACTCGATGGCGCGCGACGAGCTGGCCGAGCGCCACGCCTTCAGTTACCCGCCCTATTCGCGCCTTATACGCCTCACCATGCGCGACGACGACCCCGCCCGTTTGCGACGCACGGCGGCGATGCTCGCCGAACTGCTGCGCGGGCGTTTCGGCCGCCGCGTCATAGGACCCGTGGCGCCGCCCGTCGACCGCATAAGGGGCCTCTACATACTGCACATACTGCTCAAGATCGAGACCGGCCGCCCGATGTCGCGGGCGCGCGGACTGCTGCGCGAGGCGCTGGCCGAGGCGGCGGACGATCCCGACGGCAAACACCTTAACGTGGCGATCGATGTCGACGTTCAGTGACATGCTCGCCGATGCCGTGTCGCTGCTCTTTCCGCGGCGGTGTCCCGTGTGCGGAGGCACGCCGCTGCGCGGCCGCACGATATGCACGCTGTGCGAGCTCACGGCGCCGTTCACGGGGTTGTGGAGCGAGGCTGACAACGGCATGGCGCAACGCCTTCGCGGGTTGCTGCCCGTCGAACGGGCCTCGGCTTTTTTGTGGTATGTGGAGGGAAGTCCGTGGCGCGATGCCGTGCACGGGTTCAAGTATCGCGGCGAGTGGCGCACGGCGTATTCGCTGGGCCGCCGCTACGGCATGCTGTTGAGAGAGTCGGGACTTTACGACGACGTGGACACGGCCGTTCCCGTGCCGCTGCACTACCGACGTCTGTTAGGACGCGGTTACAATCAGGCCGAATATGTGGCCGAGGGGATCGCCCGCGAGCTCGGCATCGGAGTCGATCGCGACAGCGTGCGCCGCCACCGCTACAACCGCAGCCAGACGTCGCGGTCGGCGCACGAGAGGTGGGACAACGTGGAGGGCATCTTCTCCGTCGGCCGTCCCGAGGCCCTCGCGGGGCGCCATCTGCTGTTAGTCGACGACGTGCTGACCACGGGCGCGACCGTAATATCGCTCGGCGAGGCCATAATGAGGGCCGTCCCCGACGTGAAGCTGAGCGTGGCCGTGCTCGCCGCGTCGCGCCGCAGTGCGGGGCAGGAGCCGTGATACGCTCTCCGAAAGGGGTATCTACTTTTTATTGAAGGTGTTCATCGTCAGATCGGGTCCGACCGTAGCGAACGACAGCACGGCGTCGCCGAAGATCTTCAGACGCTCGGGCATGGCCGCGCGTTCGTCGGCCGACCACTCGCCCAGCACGTAATCGACCTGCATGCCGCGCGCGAAGTCGCCGCCTATGCCGAAGCGCATGCGTGCCCAATCCTCGCGACCTAACAACTCCGCTATGTTTTTCAGTCCGTTGTGTCCGCCTGCGCTGCCCTTCTTGCGCATGCGCAGGGTGCCGAACGGCAGGGCTATGTCGTCGGATATGACGAGCAGATTCTCGATCGGTATCTTCTCCTGCTCCATCCAGTAGCGCACCGCCTTGCCCGACAGATTCATGTAGGTGGAGGGCTTGAGCAGTATGATCGTGCGCCCCTTGTGGCGCAGCGTGGCCACCGCACCGTAACGGTCGGCCTTAAAAGAGACGTTGGATGCCTCTGCCAAGGCATCCAACACTCTGAATCCTATGTTGTGACGGGTGTCGGCGTATTCGGCGCCGATGTTGCCCAGTCCCGCAACGAGGTATTTCATTCGCAGATCGATTTATGCGATTACTGCTGTGCGCGCGAAGCACGCGTCACGCGAACGGCGCACACTGCGGTGGTCGCGGGGGTCACGAAAGTCACATTCTCCTGCTTCAGGTCGCCGACGAAGATGGTCTGGCCCACCTGCAACGGGGTAACGTCCACTACGATCTCGTCGGGAAGCTGATCGACCATGGCCTTGACCATAAGTTTGCGGGCCGACAGAGCCAGCTTACCGCCGACCTTCACGCCCTCGGCGGTACCCGACAGACGCACGGGGATAGAGATGGCCACGGGCTTGCCCTCCTGCACGCGATAGAAATCGATGTGGAGAATCTGCTCGCGCACGGGGTGGAACTGCACCTCGCGCATGACGGCCTTCTCGACCTTGCCGTCGATGTTCAGCTCGACGATGTAAGAGTTGGGGGTGTAGATCAGGGGCTTCACCTCCTTGGCGTCGACGGTGAACGCGATCTCCTCGCTGCCGCCGTAGATTACGCACGGGATAAGGCCCTCGCGGCGGAAAGCCTTGGCAGCCTTCTTGCCGAAATCGGCACGCTTGACTGCTTTCAATTCGATGGTTTTCATTGTAATAAACTGTTTTTGTTACTGCGGCATTACTCAAGAGGCCCTCGCCCGCCCGCCGTGCCGCGCCCGGCCTCCGCGGAGAATCCGCCTCGGCCGCACCGACCCGCATGGCGGAGCGTTACCGCTCCCATTATGCCTGAATCGGGTGCAAAGATAACGCTTGATTATTTATAAATCAAATTTTTCCGCAGGTTTCGATCGATTCGCCGTCCGCCGCGGGGGTGCATAGCGCCCGTCGTCAGGGCAGTTTCATATGCGACTCCAGCGTATCGCGCAGGTGCGACGAGTCGAGATGGGTATAAATTTCGGTGGTGAGGATGTTCTCGTGCCCCAGCAGCTCCTGCACTTGGCGGATGTTGGCGCCGCCTTCGAGCAGATGGGTGGCGAAGGAGTGGCGGAAGGTGTGGGGGCTTATCCGCTTGTCGATGCCCGCACGGAGGGCCGCCTGCTTTATTATGGTGAAGATCATCACCCGCGTGAGACGTCCGCCGCGGTTGTTGAGAAACAGAGTCGCGTCGCTGCGGCGCCCCTCGCTGCGCGTCTCTAAATAGAGCTGTATGCGGTCGCGGGCGATGCCGCTCACGGGAACCAGCCTCTGCTTGTCGCCCTTGCCCGTCACGCGTATGTAGCCCTCGCCGAAAAAGAGGTCGCCTATCTTCAGGTCGCACAGCTCCGACACCCGCACGCCGCACGAGTAGAGCACTTCGAGTATGGCGCGGTCGCGCAGCCCCTTGGACGTGGACGGATCGATGGAGCCTATCAGACGGTCGATCTCGTCGACGCTCAGCGTGTCGGGCAGCTTGCGGCCCGCCTTGGGCGCTTCGATCATCTCGGCGGGCGACGACGGGATCATGTCGTTGAGGAGCATGAAGTTGAAGAAGCTCTTTATGCCGCTCAGATTGCGGGCCTGCGAACTCTTCTCGCGGCCGTTTTCGTAGAGCCGTCCCATGTAGCGTTCGATCATGTTGCGCTCCACCTTGCGCGGCGGCACGTCGTAAAACAGCAAAATGAAGTGGGCGAACTGCGCCAGATCGCGCATGTAGGACTCGATCGTATTGCGCGACAGATGCTTTTCCAGCAACATGTATGAACGGTAGCGACGCGCTGTTTCCTCCCATTTATTCTTATATTCTGCCATATTCTTCATAACTTTGTCCGTCGCAAAGATAATAAATTTTACATAATATGGATTACGTTGAGTTGGATATGTCGGTCGGCGGCGACGAGCGCGCCGAGATCGTGACGGCGCTGCTGTGCGACATGCCGTTCGAGGCGTTCGAGACGGCCGACGGACATTTGAAAGCATATATTCCTCGATCGGACTACGAGGCGTGCCGCGCCGAGGCGGCGGCCGTGCTCGATGCCGCGGGCGTTGCGGAGCGCCGCGAGCGCGTGATCGGCCGCGAGAACTGGAACGCCGCGTGGGAGAGCGATTTCGAACCCGTGGAGGTGGCGGGCGACATCCCCGTGCGCATCCGCGCTCCGCATCATGCGCCGTCGGCCGAGGGTGTGATCGACGTGACGGTCGCGCCGCACATGTCGTTCGGCACGGGGCACCACGTCACCACGGCCCTTATGACGAGCGCCGTAACGTCGCTGGGCGTGGGCGGTCTCCGAGGTCTGGACATGGGCTGCGGCACGGGCGTGCTGGCCATAGTGGCGGTGAAGTGCGGCGCCGAGGCCGTCACGGCCGTCGACACCGACGAGTGGGCTTGCCAAAGCTGCCGCGAGAGCGCGGAGCTGAACGGCGTGGCGGACCGCATCGAGGTGGTGTGCGGATCGATGGGCGACATGGCCGCGCGGAGGTTCGACTTCATCGTGGCCAACATAAACCGAAATATTCTGCTCGACATGATGCCGATGTTCGGCGCGGCGCTCGCCGAGGGCGGCCGCTGCGTGATGAGCGGATTCCTTGCCGACGACGCGGCGGCGATAAGGGAGTCCGCACGGCGGCAGGGCATGGCGTGCGAGTCGGAGTACGAGCGCGACGGCTGGGTCGCCGTCGTGTGCAGAAAGGTGGAATGATATCTCGGCCCGCAGCCTCGCCGCGCTTCAGGCTCGCTGTCGCTCTCTCCGCAGGCAGCGACTCGCGATTACAAGCCCCGAGAGGACCAATAAATATTCTTATATGACGATACTTCCGATTTCATACATGGGATCGACCGAGTACTTCGCGCGGCTGCTGCGCGAGGAGTGCGTGATCGATCTGGGCGAACACTACGTGAAACGTTCGGAGCGCAACCGCGCCTCGATCCTCTCGGCCAACGGCGTGATGCGGCTCACGGTGCACGTCGTGAACGGCAACCGTCCGCAGCAGCCCGTGCGCGACATCCGAATCGACTACTCCAAGCGGTGGCAGCACCAGCATTGGATTTCCATCGTGTCGGCCTACAAGTCGTCGCCCTATTTCGACCACTACGCCGAGCATATCGAACCCTTCTACCGCCGCCGATGGCGCTGGCTGGTCGACTACGACTTGGAGTATACGCGCACGCTGCTGCGCCTGTCGGGCTCGGCGGTCGAGCCGCGCGTGTCGGAGAGTTATGTGGAGGCCGCGGCGGGCGATCTCGACCTGCGGGGCGGCCGCGGCGCATGCTGCGGGCACGAAAAAAAACATGAAAAAGGCCACGAGAAAGGCCCGACCTTCGCGGCCGAGCCTTACGTTCAGGTCTTTTCCGACCGTATGCCTTTCGCACCGAACCTCTCGACGCTCGATCTTCTGATGTGCGAGGGCCCCTCGGCTATTGACGCTGTTTTAATGCGTTGCCGATTGTGATCGTCTCCGCATCGCGCAGCTCGCCCGCCGAGACGACCACGTTGCTGCGTCCTCGCATCACCACCGAGTCCGATATGAACTGACACGGGGCGTACTCCCGAACGCGCACCGTATCCTTGTTCACCGTGAGCACGGGCGCCTCGGGCGCCGACGAGTAGAACTTCACCTGCTGTATCGAATCCTGACGCACGTTGCGCCGTTTCTCGGATATGTGGAGCGTGGGGCTTTGCTTGTTCCACAGCGCGCGGTAGAGATAGTAGGCATCCTTTTGGTCCTTGCGGTCGAGGGTGACGAGTCCCGTGCGCGACACGCCGTCGGTGTGGCGCACCGATCCGAATTCGAACATGTTGTTGATCCACACGCCCCAGAACTGAGTGTCGTCCGTCAGTATGCGCGCATAACCCTCGTGGAACTCGGTGAGCCAGCGCTCGGGCTGCCAGCGCGGATCCATGTTGGCGGGTTTCATGGCGTTGTCGGACTGCTGGTCGATCGATCCGCTCTCGCCGTAGGCTATCGCCGAGCGCAGCCCGCTCCAGTCCTTGCGGAGCTTCTCGCGCCAGATGGTCACATCCTCTATCGTGCCGCGCTCCCAGCCCAGATTCTGCTGCCATACTATAAGGTCGGGGACGAAGTTGATCTCGCCGTCCTGATTGCTGCACGCCACCGTGGGACGCGACGAGTCGAGCTGCTTGGCCGTCGAATTGAGCCTGCGCACATAGTCGAGCACATTGTCGCCGCGCATCCAGATGAGCGAGTAGATGCCCCACATCACCACCGACGGGTGGTTGTAGTTCTGCACGATCACCTCGCGCAGCTGTTGCAGGCCGTTCTCCTTGAATTTATCGGTGGCGTAATAGAACACGTCGCTCAAAAACGGCGCGCGCGTAAAGGGCGTGTCGATCCACACGAGCATGCCGTTCTGGTCGCAGCAGTCGTAGAGATACTGCGCGTGCGGCGCCGTGGCCGAGCGTATGGCGTTGGCTCCTATGTCGCGTATCTGCTGCATGTCCTCGTCGTAGTGGCGCGTGCGCAGCGCGTTGCCTATGGCCGCGCGGTCGTGGTAGAGCGTCACGCCGTGCACGGGGATCTTCTCGCCGTTGATCTTGAGCCCCTCCTCGGGCGTCACCTCTATCTTGCGGAATCCAGTGACGACGGTCACCTCGTCCTCCTGCTTGGGGCCTATGCCTATGGTGACGGTGTAGAGGTTGGGTTCGTTGCAGCTCCACAACTGCGGCTCCTCGATGGTGAAGGGTATGTCGATTGGTTTGTCGGGCTCGATGCGCCCCTTCAGATAGCGCGTATACACGGCGTCGCCCTGCGGACCGCGCACCGTGATGGCCAGATCGCACGCCTTGTCGACCGCAGTCGTGACCCACACCGACGCCGTGGCCTCCACCAGATCGTCGGTTATGTTGTTCTGGTTGACGAGCACGCCGTCCGAGCCGTAGTAGAGCGGCGATATGGTGGTCTGCTCGGTCACGATCAGCTCCACGTCGCGGTAGATGCCGCCGTAGAAGTTTATCTCCGACGAGGTGGGCAGTATGTCGTTCTGGTAGGAGTTGTTGACCGTCACCAGCACCGAGTTGTTGGCGCCGAATTGCAGGAACGGCGTGATCTCGAAAGTGAATGCCGTCCAGCCGCCGCGATGCTCGCCCGCATGGTGGCCGTTGACGAACACGTCGGCGATGTTCTGCACGCCGTAGAACTTCAGGAACAGACGCTTGTCCGACCATTCGGCGGGGATGTAGATGTCGCGCAGATAGTTGGCCGTGGTTTGCAGATAGGTGCCGCTGCCCGCCAGCGCGTCGAGATTCCACGTGTGGGGCAGCGATATGTGCCGCGCGTAGTCGCTGCTGGTCTCCAGCTTGAAGAAGAACTGCCAGTTGTCGTTCAGCGAATAGGTGGTGCGGGCACGGGCCGACGCGCATGCCGCGAGGAGCAGAATGGCGATAATGTAACGCTTCATAACGAATGGTTTTCCCTGCCCGCACTTGCCGTCCGACGAGGTGCGAACCATGCGGCACGGCCGATCGGGGCAGCGTTTGTCAATGCAAATATAAGAATAATCAAAAAAATTATGCTAACTTCGTGCAATATTTCGCTTCGCGGGAAACTTTCCTGCGAATTATCGTCGTAAATATGAATGTTTTCGATATAATACTCTACTTGGCGCTCGCATGGGCCGTGTTCAACGGCTGGCGGCGGGGGTTTTTGTTGCAGATGCTGTCGCTGGCGGCCGTCGTGGCGGCGTTTTATCTGGCGGTGAAATACGGTGCGGCGTTGGGTGCCGCCGTCGGCATAAAGGAGGGGCCTGCCGTGGCGGGATTCCTCATCATCTTCGTCGCGGCGCTGGCGGGCATAGGCATCGTCGGCCACCTCATGCGTGCCGTGTTCCGCTTCGCGGGGCTGGGGGCGATAGACACCCTGCTCGGGGTGCTCTTTTCGGTCGTCAAGATACTGTTGGTGGTAAGCGTGCTGTATGCGGGCTTCGACGCGCTCAACCGCGACTGCGACATGGTGTCGCCCGAGACGGTCGACGAGTCGCGTTGGTTCCGTCCCGTGGCGGGGCTTACCGACAAGCTGACCCCCTATTTCGAGGAGTTGAAAAGTCGCATAAACGATTGATCTATGGCTGAAAACGGATTTTACGGCACGGTGATGCGGTCGACGGGCAGCTGGTACGAGGTGCTGCACGACGGAGCTGTCGTGCGGTGTCGCATGCGAGGCAGGCTGCGGCTCAAGGGGAGCCGCTCGACGAATCCCGTGGCCGTGGGCGATCGGGTTCGGTGCGAGGCCGACGAGCAGGGCGGCTACGCCATAGCGGAGATCATGCCGCGGCGCAACTACGTGATCCGCCGCGCGTCGAACCTCTCGAAAGAGTCGCACATCATAGCCGCCAACATCGATCGGGCGCTGTTAGTCACCACGCTCTTCGCGCCCGTGACGGCGCCCGAGTTCATCGATCGTTTCTTGGTGACGTGCGAGGCGTACAAGGTTCCCGTGACGATAATTCTGGCCAAGGCCGATCTGGCGCGCACGCGCCCCGAGGCCGCCGCGGAGTTCCACCGCGTGTACGAGGGCGCGGGCTACCGCGTGATGGATGTCTCGGCCGTCGGGGGCGAGGGCGTCGACGAGGTGCGCGAACTGCTGCGCGGCCGCACCACGCTGCTCTCGGGCCCTTCGGGCGTCGGCAAGTCGACGTTGGCCGCGGCCGTCGAGGAGGGGCTCGACATTCGCACGGGCGAGATCTCGCAGAGCCACCGCAAGGGGCGTCACACGACAACCTATTCCGCCATGTATCCGCTTTCGGAGGGCGGGTACATAATCGACACCCCCGGGATCAAGGGCTTCGGCCTGATAGACATAGACGACGCCGAGCTGGCGCACTACTTCCCCGAGATGATGCGCCGGCTGCCCGAATGCCGCTTCTACAACTGTTCGCACACCCACGAACCGCACTGCGCGGTCATGGCGGCGGTGGAGCGGGGCGAGATAGCCCTATCGCGTTACGAAAGCTACCTGAAAATATTGGACGAAGATGACAAATACAGAAAATAGCGCGCGCGACGCCGCGTGGTACGACGCCCGCACCGACTACATGTCGGGATTCCTCACCGAGGAGCGGCGCGAGGTGCTGCGCCGCACGGTGTCGATGCGCACCCGATACATGACCATTCTGACCGAGAACACGTTCCATCCGCAGAATGCCAGCGCGCTGGTGCGCCACTGCGAGGCGTTCGGATTGCAGGATCTGCACACGGTGGAGACGCTGTGCCGCTTCAATCCCAATGTCAACATCGTGCGCGGTACCGACAAGTGGGTCGACATAACGCGCCACTCCTCGACCGCCGAGGCCGTGGCCTCGCTGCGCGGCGCAGGCTACCGCATAGTGGCCACTACGCCCCACCGCGAGAGCTGCACGCCCGAGACGTTCGACGTCGCCCGCGGACCCTTCTGTCTGGTCTTCGGGACCGAACACGCGGGGGTGTCGGACGAGATCGTCGCTTCGGCCGACGAGTTCCTGCGCATACCCATGTGCGGCATGGTGGAGAGTCTCAATGTGTCGGCCTCGGCGGCCATATTGATATACATGCTCTCGCAGCGCATGCGCCTGTCCGACGTCGACTGGATGCTGACCGAGGAGGAGCGGCGCGAGCTGCTGTTCCGCTGGACGGTGACGTCGGTGCGCGACGGACGGCGGATCCTCGAACGCGAGTTCGGACGGGAGTAGAGATATCGGCAGTTCGCCGCCCCATTGCGGCGGACTGCTGCCAATCCGCAACATATTGCAGTTCGAAGAACTGCGCGGGCCGCAGCCTCGCCCCAGCGGAGGCCCGCAACTCACTTACGTTCGAAAGCGGTCTCCGCAGGCTGCCGCCCGAACAACCGCGCCGCAACGCGGCGTTATCTTCGGCGGCTCGCGCTTTGCGCGACCCCCGCAGCCGCCGAAGATAAATTTTAACGAGCAATCCGCCGTCGGCG
>CAYMIH010000028.1:0-25746 GCA_964390585.1 uncultured Alistipes sp. | reverse complement strand
ATCTTCGGCGGCTCGCACCTTCGGTGCGACCCCCGCAGCCGCCGAAGATAAATTTCACATGCCTCGCCGCGCATTTCAAGACAAAAAAGAACCGCCCGACATATTCGGACGGTCCTGTTAGATCCCTAAGGTTTCGGGGGATTACTCCTCCTGACGATAGGTATGCTCCACGTATATTGCGTGCTGCATGGCCTCGCGCTTCGCGATCGAAGGCTTGGTGAAATACTGACGGCGGCGAAGCTCCTTCAGCACACCCGTGCGCTCGTACTTACGTTTGAATTTCTTGAGGGCTTTCTCGATGTTCTCGCCCTCCTTTACCGGCATGATAATCATAATGCTATAATTTTTATTCGTTTTTATTCTTGTTTCGTGCACCGCTTGCGCGGTCTTTTCCGTGTCTGCGACTGCCGAGTCCGTATCGGCGCGTCGCGATGTGAATCTGTTCTGCTGTCAGTCGGCACAAAGCCCGAACCGAAGATAAGGGGCCAAACGTTCGGCCTCATCCTTTGTAAAGATATCGTCTTCAATCATCTCTTCGATTCTGCTCCAACCTCCTTTCAGTTTGCGCTGTTTCACAATCCTCCGCAGAGCCTTGGCCGACACGTAGGGGTGTCGCATCAACTCTTTCGGGTCTGCAAAGTTAATATCAATTTTCGATATTTTGCAACTATCGCAGCGAATTTGCGGTAAAATTCTCTCATAATTGCTCTCCGTGACGCATTTCAGCTCGGCGAGCTGCTCCACCGAACTGAATCCGCCCAGCAGTTCGCGGTAGCGCATTATCTCCGCGACGCTCTTTTCGCCTATGCCGACCACCGATCGCAGCGCCGCCGAGTCGGCCGAATTGATCTCGATCCTTTCGGGTGCAGTGGGCGTCGGCACGGCATCTTCGGCAGCGGGCTTTTCGGTGAATACGATGTAGGGCAGCAGACGTTCCGCCATTCGGTCGCTCACGACGTAGCATTTGCGGAACTGCTCCTCGTTGCGTATGCCGCCCGACGCTTCGCGGTAACGCACGATGACCTCAGCCTGACGCGGCGAGAATCCTATTGCCGCGAGGTATGCGGCCGATGCCGTGTCTATGGCGAAGGGTTCGAGTCGCGGGGCTTCGTCCGCCGCGGGACGCGACGCAGATTCGCTCCTGTGTCGCTCCGACGGCTCGTCGGTCTTTTCGCGGGGCGCTGCCGCATATTTTTCCGAGATTACGATATACGGCTTGAGCGCCGCATACAATGAATCGTCCATGCCCGATACCAACGCCATCTCCTCCTTTATGCGATACACCTTGCCGTAACTGCGCCAACGGATTATCCCCGCCGCTATTCGGGGCGGCACTCCGCAGCGGCGCAACTCCTCGTAATCGGCCTCGTTGGGATCGAACGGCGACAGTTCGACGACGGGCGTTTCCGACTCCTCGGTCTTCGCGAGCATTACGGGGCGGTCGCCTCGGCGCTCGACGAGCAGCGACAGCAGTATGGCGATCAACACCAACGGCAGCAACACCATCAGTCCGCGGCGTTCTTCATCGGAGAAAAGTTTCATTATAAATAGGATTTTACCATTCGGCTTTGGCCGAGAGTTGCAGCTTGCGGTAGCGGCGCGACGGCGATTCGATGCGCTCGCCCAAGCCGTACTCCTCCCAGCGTCCGTCCACCATGCGTATGGTCTCCGTCGACGAGGCGACCACGTTGGGGAAACGCGCGGGATTGCTTTCGACGGCGGGGCGTTTGCTTCGGGCGTCTATCAACAACTCGCCGCCCGTCAGGTGCCGCACGTCGCGCCGCGGATCGGTGTTGGCCGCCGCGAGCCACAGCAGATCTTCCGACGTCATGTTGCCTGCCGCTTGGTAGTCGAACAGCGCGACGTATTTCATGCCGCGGATGTCGTTTTCCGTAAGGTAACGCTCCGCATCGACTTCGGCGGGGCGGTTGGGTGCGGCGTATAGGATCAACAGATCGCAGCTCTCCGCGAACCGCGTGTCGAACATCTCTATGCCTCCCGCGGGGCGGGCTGTCCGCGGCACGGTTATCGGCTCCGCGGGCGAGGCGATGTCAGTGTCGGTGAGGTCGAACGCCAGCTTGCCGCCGAAGCCGCATGTGGCGGTCGCGTGGTCGAGAACGTCGAGCACGCCTTCGGAGCGGATTATGCTCCGCGACGTGTCTAAGCGTCGCAGCAGCGCGGCAAGGGTCGTGAAAGAGCGTATCTTTGTCGCCGACGAGGCTATGACGAGATATTTGTTGAACATCATCTGCCCCGCGCCCCACAACGCCTGCGCCACCTTGTGCGGCTGCCCCTCGTAACGCTTGGCGATGGCGACCACCGCCAGATTGTGCGCCGTACCCTCGGTGGGCATCCACAGATCCTCCACTTCGGGCTGTACGGCCAGACGTATGGGGGCCAGAAATATCTTCTCGGTGGCCTTGGCTATGTAGGCGTCCTCCTGCGGCGGCACTCCCACCACGGTGGCGGGGTATACCGCGTCGCGGCGGTGCGTTATGGCAGTTATGTGGAACAGCGGATAGAAGTCTTTCAAAGAGTAGAACCCCGTGTGGTCACCGAAATCGCCCTCCACGGCCTTCGGTTCGGCGGGGTCGACGTAACCTTCGATCACGAAGTCGCAGTCGTCGGGAATGCGTATGTCGCACGTCAGCGCGCGCACCAGCCGTACGGGGCGGCGGCGCAGGAATCCCGCCAGCAGGTATTCGTCCATGTTGTCGGGCATCGGCGCCGTCGCGGCGTAGGTGTAGGCGGGGTCGCCGCCCAGCGTCACCACCACGGGCATGCGCCGTCCCGCGCGGCGGTAGGCGTCGTAATGCCGTGCGCCCGTCTTGTGGATGTGCCAGTGCATGCCCGTGGTTCGGGCGTCGAACCGTTGCATGCGGTACATGCCTACGTTGCGTATGCCGCTGTCGGGATCGACCGTGTTGACCATCGGCAGCGTGACGAACGGCCCCCCGTCGTGCTCCCACGATTGCAGCAGCGGCAGGCGGCCGATGTCGGCCTCGTTGCCGCGCAGCACTACCTGCTGGCATGCTCCCCGCCCCGACACCTCGCGCGGAAACCAGCGCGACATGTCGGCCAGCAGCGGCAACATGCGCAGCTTGTCGGCCAGCGAGCCTTTCGGCGCGAGGGCCTGACCCAGCAGCGAGTCTATCCGACGCGCTATGTCGTCGAGCGACTCGGCGCCCAGCGCCAGCGCCATGCGGCGGTCGGAGCCCATCATGTTGGTGAGCACGGGAAACGCGGTTCCCGTGTTCTCGAACAACAGAGCTTTGCCTCCTCCGTCGCTTTTGGCCATGCGGTCGGTGATCTCGGCGATCTCGAAACGCGGCGAGACGCGCGCCTTTACGCGCAGCAGCTCGCCGTGTCGTTCGAGTGTGTCGATGTATTCGCGGAGCGATCCGTACATGGGCATGCGGTTTTCGGTTTTACGACCGTATCGGCTCGTAGGGTATCTTGTAGCGTTCGTCGAGCGTCAGGATGGCGTTCTCGTGCATGGCGCGGTCGGCCAGCAGCGCGAACTGCGAGGCGTAGTACGACTCTTCCAGCACCTTGGCGGGCTGTCGGCCCGTTATCACGGCGTGCGCGAAGGCCTCGATGATCTCTTTCGATCCGTCGGCCTCGGCGCCTATGGTACTCTCGCCCGAGTTGACCGTCACGTTGGGCATTATGGGCAATCCGGGTGCCAGAGGACTCGTCTCCGCGGCCCAGCTGGTGCCTGCGAACACCGAGTTGCTCATGATGCCGTTCTCGATCTGCGCCACTAATTGGTGCATGCCGCTTCCCGCGGGCATGGGCTCGTCGCTGTAATAGAGTCCCGAGACCAGATCGATGGTGCCCTTCGACCCGAGGATCTGCTCGCCCATGCCGAAGTGCTTGTTCGATATTACCGACTCGAATGTCATGTTCACGCCGTTGGGGTAGGTGAATATGGCGCTCACGGTGTCGTACACGTCGCGCTTGTCCTCCTTGGTCCAGTGTACCAGATGGCCCGAACCCATCACCTGCTCGGGCAGCATGCCCAGCGACCACGAACCGTTCTGCAACTGGTGGCATGCCAGCTCGGTCATCAGGCCGCGCGAATACTCGCTGTAAAGACGCCAGTTGATGCGGCGCTCCAGCTCGGGCGAGGGCACGTCGCGACGCCAGTTGTTGTTGCGGTACCAATAGTTGCGCACGCCCACCACGTCGCCTATCCGACCCTCGTGGATCATGCTCATGGCCTTGATGTATTTGGGATCGAAGAGTCGCTGCTGACCTATGAGAAGCACTCCGCCCAACTCCTTGCGGCGTTCGTACACGCGCAGGCAATCGTCCTGCGTGTAGGCCATCGCCTTCTCGCAGAATACGTGTTTGCCCGCCTCCATCGCATCGAGCGTGATGGGGGCGTGGAGGTAGAGCGGTGTGGCTATGATCACGCCCTGCACGTCGCTGTCCTCCAGCAGGCGGCGGTAGTCGTCGTAGAGTTTGGCTTCGGGGTAGTATTGCGCCGCATCCTCCAGATGGGGACGGTAGTCGTCGCACAGGGCGACCACCTCCGCGTCGGGCATCTGCAACAGATGCTTTATGTGGAATATTCCTCGCGAGCCCGTTCCGATTATTCCTATGCGGGCCTTTTCGCCGCGCACCTCGCGTTTAGCCTCGTCGCTGCACGACTGCAACCACGGAAAGAGTGATAGAGCCATGCCCGCAAGGCTCATCTTGCCGCAGTCTGTCAAAAATTCCTTCCTGTTCATCGTTATTTTAAGTGTAGTTTTTTCGATTGTGTTTTGTCGGAGCCGACATGCTTCGGCTCGGTTTCTATTTGCGGCTTATGCGGTATATCTCGCATACGCCGCCGTCGCGGCAACGGAGTTCCGATGCCGTGTAGCCTTCGTATTGTGCCGTTACGGCTTCGCGTTTCGATTTCGGAGCGGCGTAAAGCGCGGTCGACAGTATCTCCGCCACAAGTGCGGACCGTCCCTCGACGCTTATCAGCTCCTCGCCCGCCACGGCCGCACCCGTCATGGGGTTGATTATGTGGTACTCGCCGCGGGTGGAACGCCCCGATATCGACAACGCACCGTCGCGCAGTCGAAATTCGTGCGCGATGGCCGATCGGATTTTGGTGTGCTCCACTCCTATGGGCCACCACTCGCCGTAAGGATGATGTCCCAAGGCGGCTACCGAACTGTTGCCGAAATTCAATACTCCGCTCGTGACACCCGCTTCGGCCGCGCGCCGCCGCGCCTTCTCCAGCGCGTAGCCTTTGGCGAAGCCTCCCAAGTCGAGCCGCACGCCTTCGTGCGTGAGCCGCACCGTGTGCGCCGCGGGATCGAGGATGTAGCTCGCCGTGCCTGTCGCCGTCGCGTCGGTCGAGGCGGTTATGTCGAAATAACCGCCCGTGCCGCGGCGGAACGTTTCGCAGAGTTCGAGAGCCATGAACAACTCGTCGTCCACGGCGACGGCCTCGCGCGCTCCGCGTGCATTCACCACGGCCAACGGACTCGTGTCGTCGAAGCGGTTGAAAAGGTGTTCGAGAGCTTTTACTTCGGTTTCGATGCTTTCGTTAAGCTCGTGTGCACGCTTCTCGTCCACGTCGGCGAAGACCGTCTCGATGCGGGTGTGCATGGCGTAAAAGGACGCGTATGCCACGGGGTGGCACGGGTTTTTGTCGCTGTATCGGAACTCCGATGCCATGTCGCGCCGATTATTTCGTGATTCGGCGCAATACGTACCACGCTATGCGCAGCAGCATTACGAGTCCGTAAAGCAGCAGCGACGTGACCGTCACGTAACCCAGCTGCGTGAACACCTCGTACCACGGGGTCGAGAAGTGTATGATTGCAACCCAGTTGATTATGTTGGCCACGGCGAAGCACACGAGCCATATCGTGATCTCACGCCGCTTGACACGGGCCGATATAACGGTATCTTTCATGTCGTTGCGATATTAGAGTTCGCGTATTTTCAGATTGCGGTAGTGCACCTCGTCGTTGTGGTCCTGCAAGAGGATGTGTCCCTCGCGGTCGGCGGCGAAGTTCTTCACCTTGGCGAATTTGCTGTGCGACACTATGGTGTCCCACATCTGGTTGCCGCGCTCGTATTCGAGTATCTTCTTGCCGTTGAGCCAGTGCTCGACGCGGTTGCCGCGTACGACTATGCGTGCGGTGTTCCAGCCGCGTTTGCTGGCCAGCTTCCAGCCCTCGGCGGGGATGAGGTCGTAGAGCGAGCCGAGGCGGCGGTTGCCGTTGAATCCCATCTTGGCGTCGGGATGGTTCTCGTCGTCGAGGATCTGGTATTCGCAGCCTATGCTGCCGTTGGAGTTGATGAAGTATTTGATTCCGCCGTTGGCGCCCTCGGTGATCTTGAAATCGATCGAAAGCTCGAAATCGGTGTACATCTTTTCGGTTATGATGTCGCCCGCGCCCGATTTGGCATGTATCACCAGCTCGCCGCCGTCGGTCTTCCAGCCTTTCGACATGTCGCCGCGGCCCAGACTGCGCCAACCTTCGAGGTCGCGGCCGTTCCACAGCAGCTTCCATCCCTCCTCGGCCTCGCGGGGCGAGACGGTGTTGGCCACGTAGTTCTTCTGCGCTATGGCGCGGCTTTCGGGCGTGAGTTCGCTTTGCAGACCGTCGGTTTTGATGCGTATGTTGCGCCAGCGCACGCATTTACCGGCCAGCGACTCGTTGTTGCCTATGCCGTGCACTTGTAGGGCTATGAAACCCTCGCTGTCGGCATCGTCCAGAATGTCGGCCGTCGGGATGCCGTTGAGCCACACGCGCAGCGAGTTGCCCACGGCTTCGATGCGCACCTTGTTCCATTCGCCGTGGCGGAACGCCTTTTGCGCCTCGGGCTCGTTCTCCAGCGAGTAGAGCCAGCCGCGGCGGGCTTCGTCGTATATGCCGCCGCTCCATGCGCGCGACGAGGGGTCGATCTCGCACTGGTAGCCGTGCACGCGTCCGTCGTTGTAGTCGGCGCGCGACTGGCTGCGGAACTGAATGCCCGAGTTGAGTCCTTCGTCGACCATGTATTCGAGTTCGAGGATGAAATCGCCGTAACGCTCTTTCGTCGCGAGGAACGTGTTGGGGGTGTTGAGGGCGCTCACGCCCACGATGGCACCGTCCTCGATGCGATACTCCGCATTGCCGTTGAGCTTGGTCCATCCCTTCAGGTTGCGGCCGTTGAACAGCGATACCCAGCCGTCTTTCTCCTTCGCCCCCGCAGAGGCCGCGACGCCTGCGAGCAACAGGGTCATGATAAGTAATTTCTTCATTTTAAGGTGGTTTTTTGTGGTTTTTATTGTGGATTACAGTTTTATGTCATATATCTGTATCACGCCGCGCAGTGCGCCCTCGTCGTCGATGGCGAGCAGCGAGTTGATCTTGTGGCGGGTCATCTTCTTCTCGGCCTCGATGAGCTTCGCTCCGACCTCTATCGTCTTGGGCGAGCGGGTGGCTATGTCGATGGCTCGTATGTTGAAAAATTCGGCTTGGCGGCTCTCCATAGCGCGGCGTATGTCGCCGTCGGTCACTATGCCCTCTATCCTGCCGTCGTCGATTATTATTATCATGCCCAGACCGCCGCGGCTCATCGTGTGGATCATGTCGGTCGCCGTGCAGTCGGGCGTCACTATCGGCAGGTCGTGGCTGCGCATCACGTTGCCCACGGTCATCAGCAGGCGACGGCCGAGGCTGCCGCCCGGGTGCAGCCGCGCGAAATCGAGCGACGTGAAATCGCGCGCCTTCATGAGCGCCACGGCGAGCGCATCGCCCAAAGCTATTTGTGCCGTGGTCGAGGTGGTGGGGGCCAGATGCAGTATGCATGCCTCCTCCTCCACAGCAACGTCGAGGTGTATGTCGGAGTTCTTGGCCAGCGTCGATTCGGCGTTCCCCGTCATCGATATCAACACGTTGCCGTTGGAGTGGATGAACGGTACGATCTTCAGCACCTCGTCGGTCTCGCCCGAGTAGGAGAGCGCGAGCACCACATCGTCCGCCGATATCATTCCGAGGTCGCCGTGGAACGCTTCGCCCGGGTGCAGGAAAAAGCTCGGCGTGCCCGTGCTGGCCAGCGTGGCGGCTATCTTGCGCCCCACGAGGCCCGATTTCCCCATTCCCGTTATTATCAGTTTGCCGCGACACTCCAGAATGCGGTCCACGGTCGATACGAACTTTTCGTCGACGGAGTCGGCCATGCGTTCGAGCGCGGCCGATTCTATCCGAAGCGTCCTGCGCGCGAGATCGAGTATATCCTTTGAAGATAGCGAGTTCATTGTGTTCAGGTCTTATATGGTCGTAGGTTATAACAGTGTCTTTATGACGTTCTCCAGCTCGTCCAGCCGCAACATGTTGGGCCCGTCGCTCAACGCCTCGTCGGGCGAGGGGTGCACCTCGAAAAAGTATCCGTTGGCTCCGAACGCTTTGGCGGCGGCCGCCATCGCGGGTACGAACTCTCGGTTGCCGCCCGTCTTGCCTCCCGCGGCGCCCGGGCGCTGCACGCTGTGGGTGCAGTCCATCAAGACGGTGGGGGCTATGCGGCGCATGTCGGCTATGTTGCGGAAGTCCACTATCAGATTGTTGTATCCGAACATATTGCCGCGTTCGGAGAGCCACACCTCCTTAGCGCCCGCTTTCACGGCCTTTTCGTATGGGTATTTCATGTCCTCGCCCGATAGGAACTGCGCTTTCTTTATATTCACCGTGCGTCCCGTCTCGGCCGCTGCCGCCAGCAGATCGGTCTGGCGGCAGAGGAAAGCGGGGATCTGTATCACGTCAGCCACCTCGCCCGCGGGAGCCGCCTGATATGATTCATGGATATCGGTGCAGATGCGGAGTCCCCATCGCTGTTTCACGTCGGCGAGCATTTGCAGACCGCGTTCCATCCCGGGACCGCGATACGATGCCGCCGAGGTGCGGTTGGCCTTGTCGAACGAGGCCTTGAATATTATGTCGATGCCCAGACGGCGGTTTATCTCCACCAGCTTCCGAGCCACCTCGTCGAGTAGCTCGGCCGACTCTATGACGCAAGGTCCCGCTATGAATTTGGGGTTCATTGTCTTTACCTTTAAGTTTCTCATTTATGCTCTCGATCGCAAAAACTCCTCGGCGCGTGCCAGATCTTCGGGCGTGTCGATTCCCACGGTCTCCACGTCGGTTATGCCCACGCCTATCTTGTATCCGTTTTCCAACCAGCGCAGCTGCTCCAGCGACTCGGCCTTCTCAAGCGGCGACTGCGGCAGCGAGGTCACCTCGCGCAATACGTCGCGGCGGAACGCATACATGCCTATATGTTTATAAAAGGTATGATGCGCGAGCCATTCGCTCCGCTCTACGCCGCGCAGGTAGGGTATCACCGAGCGCGAGAAGTATATGGCGCGCGATTCGCTGTCGAGCACCACTTTCGGCGAGTTGGGATTCTCCAGCGCACTGATGCCGTCGCTCGGGGCGAAGGGCTTCACTAACGTGGCTATGTCGGTACGCTCGTCGTCGAAACATGCCGCAAGGGCGCGTATCTGCGACGGGGCGATGAAAGGCTCGTCGCCCTGTACGTTCACCACCACGTCGTACTCGCCGCCGATTTTGCGGCAGGCCTCGTAGCAGCGGTCGGTGCCGCTGCGATGGTCGGGCGAGGTCATGACGGCCCGTCCGCCGAACGCCTCCACGGCGTCGGCTATGCGTCGGTCGTCGGTGGCCACCGCCACGTCGTCTATCACTCGGCTCACCTGCTCCCATACGCGACGAATGACCGTCTTGCCGCCCAGCATGGCCAGCGGCTTGCCCGGGAAACGCGTCGATGCATAACGCGCGGGAATGATCGCAATGACTTTCATGGTAAAGTACATTAAAACTGCGTTATTTTTTCAGGGCGAGATCCAGCACCTCGCCGATCATCCTCACGTAGCGGAACGTAAGTCCCTCCACGTAGCTCGGCTTGATCTCCTCTATGTCTTTGCGGTTGTCCTCGCACAATATCAACTCGGTGATTCCCGCACGCTTGGCCGCCAGAATCTTCTCCTTGATGCCGCCCACGGGCATCACGCGCCCGCGCAAGGTCATCTCGCCCGTCATGGCTATGCGTTCGCGCACCTCGCGGCCCGTGAATGCCGATACCATCGAGGTCACCATCGTGATGCCCGCCGACGGTCCGTCCTTGGGGATGGCGCCCTCGGGCACGTGCACGTTGATGTTGTTCTTCTCGAACACCGCGGGGTCGATTCCCAGCTCGGCGTGGTGCGCCTGCACCCACTCGTAAGCTATCGTCGCCGACTCCTTCATCACGTCGCCGAGGTTGCCCGTCAGGCTCAGCGCCCCCTTGCCCGGGGTGAGCACCGACTCTATGTAGAGTATGTCGCCGCCGACCGAGGTCCACGCCAGTCCAGTAACGACGCCTATCATGCCCGCGATCTCGTACTCGTCGTTGCGGAACTTGGGTTTGCCCAGAATCTTTTCTATGTCCGCCTCTGTAAATTCGGGCGCGAAAGCCTCCTCGAACGCGATGTTCTTGGCACGGGCGCGGGCCAGCTTGGCTATGTGCTTGTCGAGCGAACGCACGCCCGACTCGCGGGTGTAGTCCGCTATGATCTTTTGCAGCACGGGTTCGGTGAGGATCATCTCGCCCTCCTTGATCCCGTGTGCTTCGCGCTGCTTGCGTACCAGATGCTCGTCGGCTATGCGTATCTTGTCTTCGAGGATATACCCGGGGATGTTTATCATCTCCATGCGATCTCGCAGCGCGGGGTTTATCGCCCCAACGTCGTTGGCCGTGGCGATGAACAGCACCTTCGACAGGTCGTATTCCGTGTCGAGGTAGTTGTCGTGGAACGTGGTGTTCTGCTCGGGATCTAGCACCTCCAGCAACGCGCTCGACGGGTCGCCGTGGTTGCTTACCGTTATCTTGTCAACCTCGTCGAGTATGATTACGGGGTTCGACGATCCGCAGCGCTTGATGGTCTGTATTATGCGGCCCGGCATGGCGCCTATGTAGGTGCGGCGGTGTCCGCGTATCTCCGACTCGTCGTGCAGTCCGCCGAGCGATATGCGTCCGAACTTGCGCCCGAGGGCCGTGGCCACCGAACGTCCGAGCGACGTCTTGCCCACTCCCGGGGGGCCGTAGAGGCAGAGGATGGGCGATTTGAGGTCGCCTTTGAGCTTTATCACTGCCAGATGCTCCAGTATGCGGTCCTTCACCTCCTCCAGTCCGAAGTGGTCGTCGTCCAGCTGTTTGCGGGCGCACTCCAAGTCGAGGTTATCCTTGGTGACGTCGTTCCACGGCAGTTCGAGCATCAGTTGCAGATAGGTCATCTGCACCGAGTATTCGGCCACGGCGGGATTGAGACGCTCCACCTTCGAAAGCTCCTTTTCGAAGAGTTCGCCCACCTCCTCGGGCCAGTTCTTCTTGGCCGCGGCCTCGCGCATCTGCTCGATCTCGGCGTCGGAGCTGTCGCCTAACTCGTCCTGAATGGTGCGCATCTGCTGTTGCAGATAGTAGTCGCGCTGCTGTTTGTCGATCTCGTGCTTGACCTTCTCCTGTATCTCGTTCTTCAGCTCGGCCATCTGCTGCTCGCGCACGAGTATCTCCAGCAACTTGCGCGCACGCGCCAGCAGCCCGGGGGCCTCCAGCAGCGCCTGACGGTCCTCGTCCGTGAAGTCCATGTTCGAGCAGACGAAGTTTATCAGTCCGCGCTGCGAGTCAATGTTCTTTATGGCGAACACCGCCTCCTTGGGCATCGAGGGCGATATGTTGATGATGCTGAGGGCCACCTCGCGCACCGAGTCGACCAGCGCCTTGAACTCCACGTTGTTCTCGTCGGGCTGCGAGTCGCGCAGCGTGCGCACCGAAGCCTTCAGATAGGGTTCCGATTGCACGTATTCGCCCACTTCGATCTTCTCCAGACCGCTCAGAATCACGGTCAGGTTGCCGTTGGGCATCTCCAGAATCTTTATGATGCGTGCCGCCGTACCCACTTTATACATGTCGTCGGGCGAAGGAATCTCCACGTCGCTTTCGCGCTGGAGCACCGCGCCGAGCAACTCGCCTGAGGCGTTGACGTCGCGGACGAGCTTGATGCTCTTCTCGCGGCCTACCGTTATGGGCGTTATGGCGCCCGGGAAAAGCACCGAACTGCGCAGCGACAGTATGGGCAGCGACTCGGGAACGGCCACGTTCTCCGCGGTCTCGTCGCCCGCGGTTATGATCGGCACCACATGATGTCTGCCGTCCAGCACGTCGGGCAGCGTTTCGAAATCGGTCAAATCGACATTATCTTTCTTCTTGCTCATAATTGCGTTATTTCAGGTAATTACAAGTAATTTATATACATTTAACGTACCGACGTCGACGGCGTTGCGAATTAAAGTCGGACGGTCGCGCGGTTGCGCCCCGAGGCTGCGTCGGCAGATTCGATCCGCTCTTCGGAGAGGAATTCGGACGCCGCGCTTCGACAACGATACGTCGGCATGTAATCGCATTCTTTCAACCTGCAAATATAATCATTTTCGCAGACTCGTACAACACAATAAATGCGCGAAGCGTGTTTTGCGGGCTGTCGCGAGTATAAAATATACGTTTCGGCGAGGGTTTCAGGTATGTCGCGGTGCAACAAATTTTATAATTCGATCAAATTCTTGCTAATTTTTTCGAGGTTGTCCGCTTGGGCATGTCGGTATTCGAGTTGGGGTTGCTGTTCGCCGACGGCGGGACTTTATCTTCGGCGGCCGCGGGGGCAGCCTGCGGAGCCCGCGAGAATGAGCGATGAGCGAATAGCGGGCCTCCGCTGTCGGGAGGCTGCGGCCCGCGCGACTCTGAAGAGTCGCAAGCGTCATGATGAGATGGCAATCTGCGTGTAGGATGCAGTCCGTCGCGCGGGAGCGGCGGCGAACTGCACGGCTCGAAGAGCCGCATGTTTTATGACGGGAAATAATATTGCAGTTCGTCAGAACTGCGCGGGCCGCAGCCTCGGCACGCGGAGGCCCGCAACTCACTTTACGTTCGCATGCGGTCCCCGCAGGCTGCGATCCGAAAACAAACCGCGTCATACCGCCGAGCGCCGACAAGGATTGGCACGCTGTCGCGGGAGAAATTTTTCGTTTACGAAAATAATTAGTATCTTTAAACCGAATTTATGCTTTTACGAAGATGATAGTTAAACTCGTATCGCAATACCTCGCCGATCACAAGCGTCTGGTAATCCCCAATCTCGGAACTTTCATCGTGAAGGTCCCCGGGCAAACGATACTCTTTTCCAATCTGATAAAGGCCGACGACGGCGTTCTGCGGTCGCTGCTCACGCAGAGCGGAATATCGGAAATGGAAGCGGCGGCCGTAATGGACCGATTCGTTTTCGAGGCGCAATACCGTTTGCAGAACAACGGTAAATGCCGCCTCAGCGGCTTCGGCGAGCTGCGAAGCGGCGCCAACGGCACCATAACTTTCACATACGAACCCGCCGCAGCGAACGATGCGACGGCCCCCGAAACGGCAATCCCGACACAGTGCATGCCCGACGCGGCAGACGACGACAAGGACTCCGACAACACGCCGAATGCCGCGACGCCCGTCGAAGAGAGGCGCAACGAATCCGACACGGAAAAGACATCGCCCCGCCCCGCGGGCGAACGAAAAAACAGCGTCGAGCGCGCCAAGACGCTCTACGGCGACATGCCCGCGGTATCGCTGTCGGATGTACGCAATGCCGATTACGTGAAAGGACTGCGTTACGGAAAAGGACGCCGCAGGGTTCCCGCAGGCAAGGAGTACGGCGCACCGAGCTCGCGCCGCAAAAACGACATAATAATGATCATTGCCATAGTAGCGGCCACGCTGGCCATAGCCGCCTTGGCATACGGATTTTGGTGCGACCAAACGACACGCGACGACGACGGATTCTACGAAATTCCGCAGAGCGAAACCGAAAACACGGTACGCAATCCCGATCTGGACTACATCCAACCCTACGACAAGTAATCGGAGAACAAACGAGTCTGCAAAATGGCTGAAAACACGGATATTCTATCGGTCAAGCAACGCTTCGGCATCATAGGCAACTCGGAGGCGTTGAACCGCGCTCTGGGCGTGGCGCTGCGCGTGGCTCCCACCGACCTGTCGGTGCTGGTGACGGGCGAGAGCGGCGTGGGAAAGGAGTTCTTTCCCCAGATAATCCATGCCTACTCGTCTCGCAAGCACGCCAAATACATAGCCGTCAACTGCGGCGCCATACCCGAGGGAACCATCGACTCGGAACTCTTCGGTCACGAAAAAGGAGCCTTTACGGGCGCTAACGAAGCGCGCAAGGGCTATTTCGAGGAGGCCGACGGAGGAACCATATTTCTCGACGAGGTGGGCGAGCTTCCTCTTTCGACGCAGGTGCGCCTGCTGCGCGTGCTGCAATCGGGCGAGTTCCTGCGCGTGGGCTCGGCACGGGTGCAGAAGACAAACGTGCGCGTGGTGGCAGCCACCAACAACGACCTGCTGAGGTCGATCGAGACGGGGCGCTTCCGCGAGGACCTCTATTACCGTCTCAACACCGTGCCCATAGCCGTGCCCGCCCTGCGCGAACGGCCCGAGGACATCCCCCTGCTGTTCCGCAAGTTCGCGGCCGACGTGGCGGTGCAGTACCACATGCCCGCCGTGACGCTGGACGACGGGGCACGCCAACTGCTGCAAAACTACTACTGGCGCGGCAACATCCGTCAGCTCAAGAACGTGGCCGAGCAGATATCGGCGCTGGAGCGCAACAGGACCGTCACGGCCGACATTCTGGCGGGATATCTCTCGCCCGCCCAATCCCCGACGCACACAATGACCGTCAGCGGAACGGCTTCGGGAGGCGATTTCTCCACGGAACGCGAATTGCTCTACAAGATACTCTTCGACATGCGCAGCGACATCAACGATCTGAAACGCATGCTGGGCGAGTTGATGCACGGTGCGGGACACACTCCCGCACAGCCTGCGCAGCACGAGGTGATAGGCCTGCTGCCCTCGTCGGTGGCGGCGCGTCCCGCCGAAGAGGATTACACCGAAAGCGAAGAGGTGATCGACGAACCGCAACGCGAACAGACCAAAGCCGAAATGCAGCGCGAACAGATTCTGCGGGCCCTGCGCAACAACAACGGCCGCCGTCGCGACGCGGCACGCGAGCTGTTCATGTCGGAGCGCACACTCTACCGCCGCATAAAGGAGCTGGGCATAACCGACGAAAACATTTGACACGCAAACAATCGCGCACACTACTTAAAACAACGAAGTGAAACACGACAAAATAATATTCCTCGTTTCGGCTGCTGCCGCACTCATGTGTACGGTGCTGCTGAGCGGTTGCATCTTCTTCCGCGGCGGGTACTCGTTCTCGGGAGCCAGCATCCCCGAGGGAGCCAAGACCTTCAGCGTCGCCTACTTCCCCAACAACGCACCGATGGTGTCGCCGTCGCTCAGTTCCACGCTGACGGAGGCGCTTAAGGACAAGTTTTCGCGTCAGACGAAACTGCAACTCGTGGAGGAGAACGGCGATTTCGCTTTCGAAGGCGAAATAGTGGGATACACCTCGACCACGGCATCGGTGTCGAGCGACGACTATGCCATACTGAATCGATTGACGATCACGGTGAAGGTGAAGTTCACAAACGTCATCGTGCCCGAAAGCTCTTTCAACCGCACATTCACGGCATTCACCGATTACGAATCGACGCAGCTGCTCACCGACGTGCAAACCGAACTCGACGCAGAGATCGTATCGCAAATCGTGACCGACATATTTCAAGCGGCGGCATCTAACTGGTAACAATCATGAGCGGATTCTTTCATAAACAAAAAAATTCCGATCCCGCGCGCCTCGAAATCGAACGCGACGAGGCCGAGATTCTGATGCGCACCGAACGCTGGCAGGCGGAGGATACGGCGACGGCAGGGGTATCGGACAAGGTGGCGTCGCTGTGCCGAAAACCGACGCCCGAGCTGCTCGACATCGACGTGGCACGCCTTACAGAGGTGACCGCCGAGGACATAATCGACCGCTTCCTGCGTGCCGACAACCTGCGCATAGTGGCCGAGGAGGGCGAGGCCGACGGCGACATAATCACCGAAGCGACGTTCGATGCCGACGACGATCTGGCGAGCGAGGAGCTGGCCGAGATATACCTCGCTCAGGGGCTGAAAGATATGGCGAAAGAAACTTATCGCAAATTAAGTTTGCTAAATCCCGAAAAAAGTGTTTACTTTGCAGGACTTATCGCAAAAATAGAAGATAATTAAAAAAGTATACTGTTATGTTATATTCATTTTGTATAGGATTGATTCTGATAGCGAGCGTAATGCTTATTCTCGCGGTGCTGGTGCAGAACCCCAAAAGCGGCATGGCGGCCAACTTCGGTGCGGCCAATCAAGTGATGGGCGTGCGCGAATCGACCAACATTCTGGAAAAGGCCACTTGGACATTGGCAGGTATGATCGCAGTGCTCAGTGTCATAGCCACCGTAGTCATGGACGACAATCTGGTTTCGTCGAGCAACAGCGCCATACGGCAGGATGCCAACGCCCTGATGGAGAAAGTGAACACAACGACTGCCGATGACGTAATGCCGTCGTTGGAGATTCCGTCGAACGAGGCTCCCGAGGCTGCACCCGCAGAAGCCGAATAACACGACCGCGCGGATCCCGACACCGCGGCGAGCGGGAGGATCGCATAACGAGAAACACCCTGCCACTTCGGCGGGGTGTTATTTTTTACGGAACTATCCGATTCAGGTTTTATTCGGATATTTTGCGACTCTTCAGAGTCGCGCGAGCCGCAGCCTCGGCACGCGGAGGCTCGCTGTTCGCTCGCTCCGCAGGCTACGCCTCGCAATTGCAAGCTATTAATACAAAACATCTCTTTAGGTTTTGGGAGTTAAATTTTGCGACTACTCAGAACCGCGCGAGCCGCAACCTCGCTCCGCGATTACAACCAATAATACCCTTTTATACTCCTTCGCAAATGCGGCCACGGTCAACGCTCGGGGGCACAAAAAAAGAGCGGAACGGAGATCAAACAACCCTGCACGATGAAACTTTTCCACCAAATCTCCGCATCCGCTCATGATGAATCGCAAGCCGTCCTAAAACGCTAAAGCGGACATGGGATCACCATATCCGCCGTATGTAAAGACAGGCGTGCTTGCATTGCAACGCTACAGAAGGTAGTGGAAAAACCTAATCGACCTCACAACACAAGAGGTCCACGCCCGTCAAGGATAGAGTCAGATACGACCGCCTTTCGGGACGTGGTTACGACCCGACACGGAGCATCCTCTTGATTGCCGCCGATTATTGAAAAATTCCACTTTTTCCGTAGCAGCAAAGCGAACCTCGCCTTACGACGGATCGCAATGACAAATATACGATTAAAATCTTAATTGACGATCGGTGCGCCTCATAATTTTACACGCCCGCACTTTCGGGCCGCAATTTCGCCCGCCTCGGAGGGATACGGTAACGTTTCGGAGACATGCACCGACTCCGTCGTCTCGCTCGACAAGGTAAGATCAAAAATCGGACCGAGCGCAACGGATCACGGTTTGAAGAATTGCAGTTTGACACCCGCCGAGAAGAATACGATGTCGGACAGATGCAGGGTACGATTGCAGAACTTGGACACTATATTCAAATCATTCGCGCTCAACTCGTAATAGAAAGTCATGTCGCGCAAAGCCCCGTCGGAATTCAATTTCACGGTAAAACGTTGTCCGACATACAGATTGATGCGCAGCCCCGGCATGAATCCGTAATAACTCTTGCCCGGGTAACGCTCGGGTTCGCGTATCCAGAATTGTTCGCCCGAAATGACATTTAAATACGCGCCGCAGGCGAACGGCTCGAACGAAAAATTCCCCCCCCCGCAACGAATACTCCACGGAATATAATTCTGACGAAGGGTAAAAGTCAGATGGAAACGGTCGGCATAAGCGCGCGGCAGAAATCCTATCATGACGTCGGTCTCCCAACGGCGCTTACGGCCGTAATCCCATCCCGCGCCGAACGACATGACGCCCATACCGCCAGCGTATTGGCATTTCACGTGCGTGGGTACCACCCGTTTCCAACCCTCGTAGCCGACATGCTCGCGCAGATCGAGACTGCGCGACGAACCCGTCTCGCGATTACCCGCAGCTGCGCACGACGCATAAAGACATATGACGACGACCGCCGCCGCCCTAAAAATATATCGCCTCATAATCATATCCATTCTCTCCTACGGTAAACAGCAAATAGCACCTGTCGCCCGTATTGGCGCACTGATAATAGACCACTCCGTCGGAAAACAGCTCCTCAGCCGTCACCGAATGGCTGTGACCGTGCACGCAGAACTGCAACGACGGAAACGCCCGCAGATGACTCTGGAATATGTCGGCCACATCATTGTTGAATTGTTCGGAAAACGGCTGCGAATGCATGACGGCCACCGTCTTGCAAGCCTCGGACGGAAACGATTCGAGTTGCGAATCGATAAACTCGAAATTGGGCGCCGCTTCGCGCGCATCGAACTCCAGAGAATTGGTATTCAAGCACAAAAACCGCACATCGCCCGCCGTGAAAGCCATGTTGTAATCGCCGAAAATTTCGCGGAAAACAATCCTGCCCGTAGCCAGACAATCGTGATTACCGATCACGCATACATATGGCACCTTCAGTTTATTCAAAATATCGCGTTGCAACTCGAATTCGTTTCTCATGCCGAAATCGGCGAGATCGCCCGCATGCAACACAAAATCCAGATCGTCGCGTTCGTTCAACACAACCACGGCATCTTCGGTCTCGTCATACCAACGTTGCGAATCGCTTATAACGGCGAAACGAATCGACCGCCGCCCTGCGCAAGCACTCTCGATGCGCGCCGCATTGACGGCATTGATATCCTTATCGCCTTTCACGCGGGTGTCGTAGGGGTGATACTCCACACATGACGAGACAATACAACAAATCGCCGCAAACCATAGCGGCAATAGTCCGAAAACCGAAATGTTCAGAAAATTCCTTTTCACGTCCTGCAATTATTCTTAAGCAAAAATACGATGCCCGCCGAATTATTTCATCCCGATTTTCCGCGCCGCAACACGATCCGCACACTAATCGCAACAATATGAAACAAAATAACACAAACAGAACCATATGTGCCGCAAACGGACAAAACGCGAACACAACCCGCGTAAAACGCAGATCGGCAGGTTTCCGCACACCGAGATTACGCCCCGCGACTCGGCGAACGGCAAACAAAAATCCGAACATGCCAAATACCCGACCGATAAAATTTCGTACTTTTGTCATACGGAACGAAGATTGCCGTTCCGAAGAAAACCGACAAAGTCATGAACGTAACCGCACATATCGCATTGAGTGCAATGGCGACGCTGTGTCTGCTCGCCGCGACCTCGTGCGTCACCGAAGATCAACCCGACGCAGACGAAACGACGCTGGTGAAGACAGAGCAAACGGCCCCCGATTTCACGGTCGAGATGCTCGACGGCAGCGACGTCACCCTATCCGACCTGCGCGGCCGCGCGGTGCTGCTCACCTTCTGGAGCTCCGAATGTTCGATCTGCCGCGCCGAAATGGCCGTGGTGCAGGAGCGGATAATCGACCGTTTCGCCGACCGCCCCTTCACCTACCTGCCCGTATCGCGCGGACTGAGCCGCGAGACCGTGGAGGAGTTCTGCCGACAAAACGGATACACGTTTCCCGTGGGACTCGATCCCGACCGAAGCATATACGGCATGTATGCCACACGGTACGTGCCGCGCAGCTTTCTGATCGACGCCGACGGCGTGATCCGCATGTCGGCCGTGGAGTACGAGACCGACTATCTCGACGTCATAGCCGCGGAAACGGAGAAACTTCTCCGAAAAATCGAATGAAAAACCCCTAAAATAGGAATATTTAAACTATATTTGTGAAAAGGTCAACCCCAACGCCATGAACCCTTTCGCAAAGACATTCATCGCCGCGGCCGTCATAATCCTGTCAGCCGCCCGTCATTCGTCGGCAGCCGATATACGCATCGCGGCAGGCGCCGCGCAGACGCCGATACTCCTCGATCGCGAGGACAACATACTGTTCAACATACGCATTGACGCCCCCGATGGCGGCACGTTCGATCGGCTCGATCTGCGGCTGGACAAGGAGTCTGCCCGCCATGTCCGCTCGGTGAAGCTCTACTACTCGGGGACCGACGCGGTGAACGTGGCGGCCGACAAGCTCGCCGCCGCGCGCTACATCCCCGACAGCGAGCGCAAGGCCCACCCCTCGTACAGCATCCTCAAAGCCGAACGGCGTGCCGCCGAGCAGGTGACGCTCGCGGCCCCTACCCCGCTGTTTCGCGGCATCAACTACTTCTGGGTGAGCGTCGAGATGCGGCGCGACACTCCGCTGACGCATAAGCTGTCGGCCTCGTTGACGGCCGTCACGGTCGACGGACGCACTGCCGCCCCCGAAATGATCGCCGAGCCCGAGGCGCCGCGCCGAATGGCGGTGGGAGTACGTCACGCGGGCGACGACGGATCGGCGGCTTTCCGCATCCCGGGACTCGTGACCACCGCGCGCGGAACTCTGCTCGCCGTATACGACGTGCGCTACAACTCTTCGAAAGATCTTCAGGAACATATCGACATAGGTCTGAGCCGCAGCGTCGACGGCGGACGGACATGGCAGCGCATGCGTCTGCCGCTCAGCTTCGGACAGCAGGGAGGTCTGCCCGAGGCGCAGAACGGCGCGGGCGACCCCGCCATACTCTACGACCCGATCACGCACCGCACATGGGTGGTGGCGGCATGGTGCCACGGAATGGGCAACCGCATGGCATGGCACTCGTCGATGAGCGGCATGGAGCCCCACACCACGGGCCAGCTCGTCATGGCATACAGCGACGACGACGGCAAGAGCTGGTCGGAGCCGATAAACGTCACGCGTCAGGTGAAGCGTCCCGAGTGGAATTTCCTGCTGCAAGGGCCCGGGCGCGGCATAGCCATGAAGAACGGCACGATAGTCTTCGCGGCGCAATACATCGACGCCGAGCGCATGCCCCACGCCTGCCTGATTTACAGCGACGACCACGGCCGAAGCTGGCACCTGCACGAAGGGGCGCGGTCGAACACCACCGAAGCACAGGTGGCAGAGCTGCCTTCGGGCGATCTGATGCTCAACATGCGCGACAACCGAGGCGGCAGCCGCGCGGTGGCGGTCACCGCAGACATGGGCCGCACGTGGACCGAACACCCCTCGTCGCGGAAAGCTCTGCGCGAACCCGTCTGCATGGCGAGCCTCATATCCGTAGCGGCCGAAGAGAATGCGTCGGGGCGCGATATACTGCTGTTCTCGAACCCCGACAGCGACAGCGCCCGCCGCGACATGACCGTGAAGATCAGCTTCGACGGCGGCCTGACATGGCCCGAGGAGAACAAGGTTCTGCTCGATGCGGGCGACGGCTGGGGATATTCGTGCCTGACGATGATCGACCGCGAGACCGTCGGCATACTCTACGAAAGTTCGCAGGCGCACATGACATTTCAGGCGATACCGCTCGCCGACCTGCTGCCGTAAAACGAAATCCCGATTCGGTTTGCGCGAGGCGCAGCCTGCGGAGAGAGCGACAGCGAGCCTGAACAAACGACTCACCCCTGCCGAAACAATTCGGCAGGGGTGAGTTATCATTCGCGGTCGGTGCGCAGCCCTACAACGCCAGATATCGCATGGCCGCCTCTATAAAGTAATAGTCGCCGTAAGAGAGGGGAACATCCACTTCGGACTTGGCCATATAGTGGCCCACGCCGTGCTTGAGCAGGAAATTGCCGTTCTCGCCCACCTTGGCGAAGTAGTAATCCGAGCAGAGCGACCGCAACTGGCGCTCGGCCGTTGCCAGATAGCGTTCGTTCCCCGTGAATCCGTAAAGCTCGATCAGGGCCGAAGCCATGACGGCACCCGCCGACGAATCTTTCGACTGCTCGGCGGCATCGTAATCCCAGTTGGGGATCGCATCCTCGGGAAGACGCGGCAACAGATAGTCGGCTATCTTCACCGCCTGCTCCAGATATCTCTCGTCGCCCGTGGTGCGGTACATCATCGTGTAGCCGTAGAGTCCCCACGACTGCCCGCGCGACCACGCCGAATCGTTCGAGCGTCCCTGCGCCGTGCGCTTCTCGACCACCTCGCCCGTCAGTTCGTTGTAGGCCACCACATGATACGAGCTGTTGTCGGGACGGAAATGGTTTTCCAGCGTGACGTCGGCATGCCTGCGCGCGATCTTGTCGTATTCGCCGCCGCACCACTCCAGCATCTCCAGATTCATCATGTTGTCGATTATGACCATGAAATCGAGTTCGGGATTCTCCTTGCGGCCCGTGTTCCACGAGCGGATGCACCCCACCGTGGGGTTGAAACGCGTCGCGAGAGCGGCCGAAGCACGCTCGATCACCGACTTGTAATAGGGATCGCCCGTCAGACGATAGGCGTTGCCGTAAGAGCAGAAGACCATGAAACCCAGATCGTGGGTACCCTTATGGTCCTGCAAGACCTCCAGACGGCGGGTGAACAGATCGGCATAGCGTTTCAACTCCTCGTCGCCCGTGTGCTCGTAGAGCAGCCACAGCGACCCGGGGAAGAATCCGCTGATCCAGTTATAGGGCGACGCGGGCTGCACCTCGCCCTTCTCGAACGTGCGGGGCAGCTTGCCTTCGATGCCCTCCATGCGCACCGCCTGCGCCTTCTCCTGCTCGACAGCCGTCGCGAGGGCCTGCCGCAACTCCTTCTTGAGCGCGGCGCGCTCCGAACATCCCGCCGCCGCGAGGCAGCACGATGCCACTACGAATAACAATACTCTTTTCATGTATGGTAAGTTTAAGGTTAGAAATTCGGTTTTGCAAAGGCGTCCCGCACCTCTATTTTCGTCCCAGCAGAATCTCGGCCTGCGAAAGCGCCGCTTCGGTCACCACGCTGCCCGACAGCATTTTGGCTATCTCGGTCACGCGCTCCGACTCGGCCAGACGCGCGATGTCAGTACGGCTGTCGCGCTTGTAAACGACGAAATGGGTGTCGCCCTTGGAGGCCACCTGCGGCAGATGGGTTATGTCCACCACCTGCATGTTTTCCGCAAGCGATCGTATGATCTCGCCCATGGCGTCGGCCACACGGCCCGATACGCCCGTGTCGATCTCGTCGAAAATAATGGTCGGCAGCTTCGACCGCACGGCGAGCAACGCCTTCAGGGCGAGCATCACGCGCGAGATCTCGCCGCCCGAAGCCACCTTCTCCACAGGTTGCGGGGCCATACGCCCGTTGGCCGTGAACATGAAGCGGATGCGGTCGCCGCCCGACGGCATCAACTCGCCCGCATCGGTCACCTCCACCTCGAAACGCGCCTCGGGCATGCCCAGAGCGGCAAGCGTACGCACGATGCTCTCCGACACCTCGCCCGACGCCTCGTCGCGCAGCGCATGCAGCTCGGCGGCCAGCGCCGCAGCCTTGTCGCGCAGCTCCACAATCAACCCGTGCTGACGCTGCATGGCCTCGTCGCCGTGGACGATGGCGTTCAGGCGCTCTTCCAGATCGCGGCCGACGGCCATAAGCTCCCCCAGCGTGGCGACCCGATGTTTCTGGCACATCGAATATATCATGTTCACCCGCTCGGTCAGACGCTGCAAGCGCTCGGGATCGGCCTCGATGCGCTCCGCGTCGTCGGCGACGGTGGCGCCTATGTCTTTCAGCTCCTGAACCACCGAGTGCAGGCGCCCCGCTATCTCCGCGGAGCGGGGATAGCTACCGCCTACGTGCGCCACGGCATTCTCGGCCGCAGAGAGCTGCTCCAGCACTCCTATCTGCTCGGCATCCAGAATATTGCGCACCGCAACCAGCGCCTCGCCTATGCGGTCGGCATTCTCCAGCACCGACAGCTCGGCCTCGGCCTCGGCCAGTTCGCCTTCGCGCAGCCGCGCAGCCTCGAACTCGGCCACCTGATAGCGCAGCCACTCCTCGTCCTTGCGCGCCGCCTCGGCCTCGGCCGTCATGCGCTCCAGCTCGCGTTCGGCCGAACGCAACTCGCCGTAAGCTTCGCCGTAGGCCGCAACGGCCTCGCCCGCGCCCGCCAGCGTATCGATCGACCGTATGCGGAACATCTCGTCGGAGAGCACCAGATTCTGATGCTGCGAATGTATGTCGATAAGCCGCCCGCCCAATTCGCGCAGCACCGCGAGCTGCACGGGCATGTCGTTCACGAAAGCGCGGCTCTTGCCCGCAGGAGAGATCATGCGGCGCACGACGGTCTGCGACTCGTAATCGAGGTCGTTCGAGTCGAAAAACGGCTCCAGACCATATCCCGTAAGGTCGAACACACCCTCGATGACGCAACTGCGCGACTCGTCGCGCAGGGTACCGCTCTCGTTCTTGTTGCCCAGAAGCAGGCCCAGCGCACCCAGCAGGATCGATTTTCCCGCACCCGTCTCGCCCGTTATGATGTTCAGGCGGGCATCAAGCTCCATGTCGAGCTTCTCGATCAACGCATAATTCTCAACCGTCAGACGACGCAACATACTTATCTACACGTTAAAACAATTCTCTATTTTGTCGGCTATGCGCTCCGCCGCCTCGCGCTTGCTCATCAGCGGCAGATCCTCGCGCGACGAGGCGTCGATGAGCGACAGCACATTGGTGTCGCCCCGAAATCCCGCACCCGCCGTGCGCAGCGAATTGAGCGCTATGAAGTCGAAATTCTTGCGGCGCAGCTTCTCCCGCGCATTGGCATCCTCGTTCTCGGTCTCCATCGCGAAACCGACCAATATGCGGCTGCCTTTGCGGCCGCCCAGCTCGGCGGCTATATCCTTCGTGCGGCGCAATGCCACCGACATGTCGCCGTCGTCCTTCTTGATCTTCTCAGAGGCGGTACGAACGGGAGTATAGTCGGCCACGGCGGCGCACATGACCGCTCCGTCGCAGGCGTCGAACTCCGCCACGCACGCTTCGTACATATCCTCGGCCGAGAGCACGTCTACGCGCCTTACGCCGTCGGGCGTCGGCAGCGAGGTGCGTCCGCTCACCAAAACGACGTCGGCACCGCGGGCCGCCAAAGCCTCGGCCACGGCGTAGCCCATCTTGCCCGACGAATGGTTGGATATGAATCTTACGGGGTCGATAGCCTCGATGGTGGCTCCCGCCGTCACGAGAAAGCGTTTACCGCTCAGATTCTTTTTTTTTTCGGAAACAATGGCGGCCACCGCCTTTACGATCGCCTCGGGCTCGGCCATGCGGCCCTTGCCCACGAGTCCGCTGGCCAGCTCGCCCGACTCGGGTTCGACGATATGCACTCCGTCGGCACGCAGGCAATCCAGATTGCGCTGCGTGGCGACATGGGCATACATGTCGAGATCCATGGCGGGAGCGACGGCAACGGGACAGCGCGCCGACAGATAGGTGGTGAGCAGCAGATTGTCGGCCACGCCCACAGCCATCTTAGCAAGGGTATTGGCCGTCGCGGGGGCTATCACATAGCAGTCGGCCCACTCGCCCAAAGACACGTGCGAGTTCCACTCGCCGTTTTCAGGATTGAAAAAATCCACCCAAATGGGGTGTTTCGACAGAGTGGCCATCGTGAGCGGCGTGATGAACTGCTTGGCCAAAGGCGTCATGACCACGCGCACCTCGGCACCCGCACCTGCCAATAAACGGCAAAGCACAGCCGACTTATACGCAGCTATGCTACCCGTTATTCCCAATACGATATGTTTGCCTTTCAACATACGAGGAATGTTT
>CAYMIH010000027.1:0-26997 GCA_964390585.1 uncultured Alistipes sp. | reverse complement strand
TTATGAAAAAAATAGTTCTGACCCATTCGGCGATTGCCGTGCCGATGCTGTTCGTGTTCTGGCTGGCGGTTTATCCCCACACCATGCGGTGGATGGAGGAGTACTCGTTTTTCAGCACGCTGCCCGACTTCCTGCATCTTCAGGTGCGCCTGCCCGCCGACGCGGTGAAATATGCGGGGGCGTTCCTGCTGCAATTCTATCGTTGGCCCGTCGTCGGGGCGCTGCTCCAGACTCTGTTCGCATGGATCGTGTTGATGTGCGCCGACGCGGCGGCCTACCGCCTGCTGCGGCGCGAACGTCTCATGTGGACGGCATTCATCCCCGTGGCCGTGTTCGTCGCCTTGCAGTGCGGCTACCGCGATCTGGAGAAATCGCTACTGTGGTGCCTGTGGGCCGTGGCGATCGCCGTGGTGCTGCGCATCTTCGTGCGCCGTCCCGACGATGACGCGTTCCGTGCTCCCGAGGCGGTTGCCCCGAAGCCCGTGAAAAGGGGCCGTGACGCCAAGGTGAAGGCGCGCAAGTCGCATGCGGGGACGGTGAACGCCCTCTGCCGCTACGTACTGCCCTGCGCGGCGCTGCTCGTCGGCATGCGGGTGTCCTATGCCGACAAGGAGTTTCTCGTGCGCGAGCGCATCCACCGCGCCGAGCATCTGGCCGAGGCGCGGGAGTGGGATCGGCTGCTGGAGGTGGTGACGCCCGAGGCTGCGGCCGAGGACCCCGTGCGGCGGCGTTACGCGTTGCTGGCGCTCTCGGAGACGGGACAGTTGGCCGACCGCATGTTCGAGTACGGCGTGGAGTCGCCCGACGACTTCTTTTTCCCGCATGGCGAAGATTTCGTCGGCATCTATTTCAATTCGCTCTTTTACGAGAATCTGGGCATCGACAACGAGGTGGTGCACATGATGTATCTGCTCAACGAGCATTCGGTGTTCGGCTTCTCGTTCCGCACGCTGCGGCGTATGGCCGATGTATTTCTTCGTCAGGGCGATGCGGTGCTGGCCGAGAAGTATTTGAATGTTCTCGATCACTCCGCCTGCAACGGCGGTTGGGTTCGTTCGCGCATGGCGCAGCTCGACGATCTGAAATCGGGCGCCGTGCGTCCCGATCCGTTCGTTGAGGGCGATCTCTACGTCGGGTCGAATTCCGAGGCCCCGATATTGATGGACATGTATAATCTGTCGAAAGCCGAACCCGACAATCGCAAGTATGTCGATCTGCTGCTCTGCGGCTTCCTCTCGGCGGGGCTTTTGGACGATTTCGAGAAGATGTTCGCCGAGTTCGCCCCGCGCTTCTACGCCGATGCGGAGCGTCTGCCCGCGCATTACGAGGAGGCGTTGTTGCTCATATCGCTGCGCAACCCCGAACTGGCGGGCCGCTATAAGATCAATCCCGCGAAAAAACGCGAGTTCGACCGTTTTTCGCAATTCATGAACAAGGGACTCCGCGGAGCGGTGAAACAGAATTGGCCGAACAGCTTCTGGTCGTACCTCTACTGCGAGTAGTCCCGCAAATACCGATTTCCGATGAATGTAAGACATATATCGATCGTGTCGGCCGCCGCGCTGCTGCTCTCGTGCAGTGGCGGAGGCGGCGATGCCGCTCGGTCGGCCGATGCCGTGCCCCCGATCTTTCCCGACTACACGGGCGTGACGGTGCCGTGCAACATCGCGCCGCTCAATTTCAAGATCCGCGGTGCCGAACGCCTCCGCGCCGAGTTCGCTTTCGGCGGCGAGGTGTGTCTCGTCGCCGAGGGCCGCAAGGGCGCGATAGATATTCCCTTGAAGAAATGGCGTGCGCTGCTTGCCGCCGCTGCGGGCGGCGAGGTCGAGGTTACGGTGTCGGCATGGAGCACGGCCGAGCCCGACGGGGTGCGGTACGCCCCGTTCCGCATAGGCGTCTCGTCCGATCCGATCGACGATCGCATCGCCTACCGCTTGATCGAGCCCGGGTACGAAGGATGGTCGCAGATGGGCATCTACCAACGCGACCTGACGAGTTTCGACGAAGAAGTGTTGGTCGACAACTCGGTCAACTCCGCGGGGTGCGTCAACTGCCACTCTTTTTGCGACTACTCGCCCGACGAGATGCTTTTCCACGCCCGCGGCAAGGGCGGCGGAACCGTATTCGTGCGCAACGGGCGCATGGAGAAGGTCGACCTTACGTCCACCCCCCCCCATCGTCAGGGGGTATATCCCATGTGGAATCCCCGCGGCCGTTATGTGGCTTTCTCGTCCAACGACACGGCGCAGTCGTTTTTCGGCGGCCACGGCCAGCCGATCGAGGTCTATGACCAGAGCTCCGATTTGATGATCTGCGACACCGAGACGGGGCGCATGCTCACCGACGAACGGTTCTTCTCCGACGAGCATTGGGAGACCTTTCCTGCATGGTCGCCCGACGGCGACCGCCTCTATTTCTGTTCGGCCGAGCCGCGCAGCATGCCGCTCGACCGCAAGTCGGTGCACTACGATCTGCTGAGCGTCTCTTTCGACCGCGCGACGGGGCAGTTGGGCGAGCGGGTCGACACGCTCCGCAATTCGCGTCTCGACGGCGGCAGCGTCTCGTTTCCGCGCGTATCGCCCGACGGGCGTTTTTTGATGTATACCCTCGCCGATTACGGCACGTTCCCCGTGTGGCACGGGGAGGCCGATCTGGCGATGATCGATCTGCGCGACGGCTCGTCGGTCGACGTCTCGAAGCTGAACAGCGCCGAGTCCGAGAGCTGCCATGCGTGGTCGTCGTCGGGCCGCTGGGTCGTTTTCTCCAGCCGCCGCGACGACGGTCGCTACACGCGTCTCTACATAGCCGCCGTGTCGCCCGAGGGCGAGTGCGGCAAACCCTTCCTGCTGCCGCAGCGCAATCCTGACCATAACGCTTGGCGCATGAAGTCGTACAATATTCCCGAGTTCGTGCGGGGCGAGGTGCGTTTGCCGCGCGGCGAATTGAAAGCCTTGTTCAAATAATACGATGCGATGAGAAAAACCCTTTTGCTCCATTCGGCACTGCTGCTGCCCGCCGTGTTTCTGTTCTGGATCGCGGCCTATCCCGAGACCATGCGGTGGATGGAGGGCGTCTCCTTCTTCTCGACCCTGCCCGATTTCCTGCATTTGCAGGTGCGTTACCCGTCGGGCGCGCTGAAGTATGCGGGGGCGTTCCTGCTGCAATTCTACCACTCGCCGATCTTGGGCGCGCTGTTGCAGACGCTCTTCGCATGGGTGGTGCTGGCGTGTGCCGATGTCGCGGTGTGGCGCCTCGGGCGCGGGCGCATGACGTGGGCGGCTTTCGTTCCCGTGGCGGTGTTCGTCGCCTTGCAGGGCGGTTATCGCGATCTGGAGGGTTCGCTGGCGTGGTGCTTGTGCTCGGCCGCTGTCGCCGTCGCGGTTTGTCTGTTCGTGCGGCGCAAAGCTGCCGGGCATGTCGGCGGAGGCGCGCTGCGTATCGTGCTGCCGTGTCTGCTGCTGGTCGCGGGCATGGCCTCGTCGCTCGGGTGCCGGGAATACCGTGTCCGCGAGCGTATCCATCGCGTCGAACGCATGGCCGAGCAGGGGCGCTGGGCCGATATTCTGGAGACGGTGACGCCCGAGGTGTCGGCCGAAGATCCCGTGCGGCGGCGTTACGCGCTGCTGGCCTTGACCGAGACGGGACGGCTGGCCGAGGAGGCGTTCCGTTACGGGATAACGGGTGCCGACGACATGTTTTTCGCAGGCAGCACCGATGTGATCGGGTGCAATTTCAACGCTCTTCTGGCCGAGAGTCTCGGGCTGGACAACGAGGCCGTACACCAGCTGTTCCAGCTCAACTGTCTGTCGACTTTCGGCTGCTCGTTCCGCTCGATGCGGCGCATAACCGACGCCTTTCTGCGGCAGGGCGAAGCGGCGACGGCCGAGAAATATCTGCGTGTTTTGATGCACTCGTCGTGCCACGGCAGCTGGGTGCGCAGCCGCATGGGCGAACTGTCGCGCATAATTTCCGAACGCAAGGAGACGGCGGACGATGCCGTGTTGACATGCGCGCGCAACGATCGGCCGCTGCTTACCGACATGGCGTGTCTGTTCCATGCGCGGCCAGACAACCGCGAGTGCGGCGACATGCTGCTGTGCGGCCTGCTGGCGTCGAGGGATCTCGACGGATTCGCGGAGCTGTTCCCGAGCGTGGCGGGCAGGGTGTATCCGCCCTCGCAGCCGCTCCCGCGCCATTACGAGGAGGCTTTGCTGCTGCTGTCGCGCCGCAATCCCGAGATATTGAATCTGTATCCAGTAAACAGCCTGCGAGTCAAGGAGTTTCGACGTTTCGTCGAATTGATGGACGCCGACCGCCGTGCGCAGGCGTGCGCCATGTATCCCGACAGTTTCTGGGCCTACATGTACGGCGCGAGGTAGTTTCCTTGCAGTCGGCGGCCTTGTCTCGCGAGGTTTGGAAAACTGCGCCGCCGTGCGGCGTTATCTTCGGCGGCTCGCGCAAAGCGCGACCCCCGCAGCCGCCGAAGATAAACAATCTTCTGTCGGCGGGGCGGCGTCGGACTGCGCGGAGCCGCATCGCAAAAAAACGGCAGCCTCCTTGCGGGGGCTGCCGTCTGTCCGATCGGGCGGATCCCGATCAATATCCGAAGATCTGCTCCTGCGTCACTTCGGTCACGGGGCCGAGCGTGCGCAGATAATCCATGTCGAGATCCCTCTTGTCGCCGAGGATCGAGTAGGTGTAGGTGCGTCCCTTCACCCACTTCTGCTGGTAGGCCTTCACGTCCTCCAGCGTCATGTTCTTCACCTGCTCGTATACGGCCTTGTTGCGGTCCTCCTTCACTCCCTTGTAGATCACGTTCGACAGATAGCTGTTCAGTACCTGATTCTTTATGGTGCGCGAGGTCTCTATCGAACCCAGCAGCGACTGCTTGGCCAGCTCGAACGCCGCCTGCGACTCGGGCATTTCGTTTATGATCTGCTCGAACGCTTCCACGGCCTGCTGCATCTTGTCGTTCTGCGTGGCGATGAACGCCGAGTAGGTGTAGGGATCGTTGCGCATCATTCCCGTCGACATGTATGCCGAAGCCGAGTATGCCAGTGCGCGCGCCTCGCGCATCTCCTGGAATACGATCGAGTTCATGCCGCCGCCGAAGTAGCTGTTGTAGAGCTGCATCGCGGGGTCGTTGGCCACGTCGAACTTCTCGCCGCGGTTCGAGAACTGGTAGTAATAGATCTGCTTTGCATCGTATTGTGCGAGTATGACCTTATTTTCGGGGGTAAGCTGCATGGGATACTCCTTGCTCTTGGCCACCTGCTTCGTCCCGAACGAGTGGTCTTTCAGCTCGTCGCGCAGACGACCTATCTCCGAGGGACCGTAGTAGGCTATGCGGTGGGCATACTCCTTGAGGTCGTGTATGCGGTCGATCAGCTCGTCCGACGTTACGGTCTGCACCGCCTCGTTGCTCATCGTGCGCGCCTTCACGGCCTCCTCGCCGTAGGTGGTGAACTGCCGCAGAGCCGAGAAGTTGGCCGCCTGACTCAACTTGTCGTCGGCACGTGCCTTTAGTATGTCTCTCTTGAGCTGCGCCAGAACGGCATCGTCGCCCTTCACGTTGGCGATGTAGTCCTCCACCAGCGCCAGCGCCTTATCCTCATTCTCGGCCAGACCGCTGATCGAGAGCTGCAACATCTGCGGCTGTACGCTCACGCGCATGTCGCAGGCCAGAGCGTACAGTTCCGACTGTATCTGCTCGGCGCTCTTGGTGTCGGTGCCCAGATAGTCCCAATACTGCTGCAACGCCATCGACAGGGCGGGGTCGTCGTTGGCTCCGAAGTCGTAGATCCAACTCATGAAGAAGAGTCCGTTGGTCTCGTTCTTCTTGTAGAGTATGTTCATGCCGTCCTGCTCGAACACCGTAAGGTCCTTGTCGTAATCCACGAAGACGGGCTCTATGGGCTTCGCCTCCGACGACTGCACCTCGGCGAGGAAGTCGCTCACGGCGTCGCGGTTGGTGGCTATGGGGGTTATGTGCGGCTTCTCGATCTTCTTCTGGTCGGGATCCTCGCCCTGCAATTTGTATATTACGGCGTAGTTGTTGTCGCCCAGCGTCTTCTGCGCCCATGCCACCACGTCGGCCTTGGTGATGCGCGACAGACGGTCGATGCGCGCCACCTCGTCGGCCCAGTCGGTGCCGCCGATGAAGCTCTCCACGTAGGCCTGCGCGCGTCCCCTGTTCGAGTCGAGACGCTGCATTATGCGGCGCTTGTAGTTGGCTACGGTTGCCGTGATGACCGATTCGTCGAAGTCGCCTTTGCGCAGCTTGTCGATCTCGGCCAGCGCCAGCGCCTTCACCTCGTCGAGCGTCTGTCCCTCGCGGGGCACGCCCTCGATCCATATGCCGCCGTAGTCGATGCCTATCATCGGGTAGGCGTATACGCTCTGCGCCTTCTGCTGCTGGTTGATGTCCAGATCGACCAGACCGCACTTGCCGTTCGAGAGCACGTTGCCCGCAATCTCGGCTATGTCGGCATCCTTGGAACGCACGCCGCCGCAGGGCCATCCCATCATGATGAACTCGGCCTCGTTGCCGTATACGGTCTTGGTGCGCACCTCGGTAATGGGCTCTTCCGTCGGGGCCACATACTCGGGCAGCGAGGGGTTGGGCTGCATGTCGCCGAAGTACTTGTCTATCGTGGCTATCATCTCGTCGGGATCGAAGTCGCCCGAGAGGCATATGGCCATGTTGTTGGGCACGTAGTAGGTCTTGTAATACTTCTTGATGTTGGTGATCGAGGGGTTTTTCAGATGCTCCTGATATCCCAGCACGGTGTGCTGTCCGCTCGGGTCGTTGGGGTAGAGCAGCGACAGCATGCCGTAGTAGGCTTTGTTGCCGTCGCTGGTGAGCGACATGTTGTACTCCTCGTAAACCGTCTCCAGCTCGGTGTGGAACCCGCGGATCACGGCGTTCTTGAAGCGGTCGCTCTGTATCTTGGCCCACTCCTCGATTCGGTTCGAGGGTATGTCCTCGGTGTATACCGTCTCGTCGAACGAGGTCCACGCGTTGCTTCCGTCGGCCGATATGGCGGCCATCAGCTTGTCGTACTCGTTGGGTATGGCCAGCTTCGAAGCCTCCTGCGACACCGAGTCTATCTGCGCGTATATCGCCTTGCGCTCGTCGGGGTCGGTCTTGGTGCGGTATACCTCGAACAGACGCTCTATCTCGTCCAGCAGGGGTTTCTCGGCCTCGTAGTTCTGCGTTCCGAACTTCTCGGTTCCCTTGAACATGAGGTGTTCGAAGTAGTGGGCCAGACCCGTGGTCTCGGCGGGGTCGTTCTTGGCGCCCACCTTCACCGCGATGTAGGTTTGCAGACGCGGGGTCTCGTCATTCACGGTCATGTAGACCTTCAGTCCGTTGTCCAGAGTATAGATACGGGTCTTGAGCGGGTCGCCCGCCACGCTCTCGTATCGGTACTTCGAACACGATGTCGCAACCAGCGCTACGGCGGCCGCGAACATAAGCAATTTAATTCTCATTTTACCTAAGTATATTAATGTTTGAATCGGTATCTGTACTTGTAACGCGCGTCGGGAGCCGCGTCGCCGCGGTCCATGCACTCGGTGATGTCGCCCTCGGCGCAGGCGTTGTCGATCCACTTGAAATCAACGGTGAAGTCGTCAGCATCCTCTATCCCTAACGCTTTCAGAGGTATGGCGAGCTCCATGTCGCAGCCGTCGACCGCATATTCTACTTCGGCCTCGGGCGTCCATCGCCAACCTCCCTCCGAACGCTCCAGCATGCCTGTGCGGCGGTTCACCGCATAGTCGAATCCCTCCCATCGGGGGCCGTCGCCGCACGTCGAGATGAAGAGCATCATCCACTCCTCGGCAGGTGCAGTGATCGGTCGGGCGCACCTCACCGAGAAGTATATCTTCTCCTTGTCGGAGCATACCCACGTGCGCACTATGTCGTTGCGGCCGCTGTCGTTCGTGTAGCATCCTATGCGTCCCCAGCCGCGGGCGTTGCGGGGCGAGGTGTCGCCCTCGTAGTCGTCGTATACGGCCTCGGCCCCGCGTCGGTCGCCGAAACGGCCGTCGATGCGCAGCGTGTGGCGTCGCGAGCGCACGGGTACGGGCGTGGCGCCCTTGTAGCGGCGGATGAAGTCGGCCATCTGGTAGTAATAGTTGTCGCCGAAGCCTCCGCGCATGGGTTCTATGTCGCGGCTGAATTCCTCGGTGAACTGGTCTACGAAGAACGTGGTCCCCTCGGGGCGTTGGTAGCTGTTGGGTATGTCCATGCCCGCGGGGAACACCTGCCTCTGGGCCGTCCATTCGTTCCACCCCGTGATGAACACGAACCGCGGATCGACCTCCAGCGCGCGTTCCATCTGTTTGGCGAAGTATATGCCCCGTCCCGAGTCGCAGTCGGCCGCGTCGGGCTGCCGCACGCCGTCGTGGCTGCGGCCGTGGAGCGTGTGCGGATGTGTGGCGGGGAGTATTGATATCTGTTCGGGACACTCTGCCGACGTGTGCCATCCCGCCTGCTGCGGGTAGTAGTCGCCCCATGTCCAGCGGTCGCGGCCGTCGCCGAACCACTCGCCCTCGGCGGCGGGGTGCGAGGCGAACCACGCGCGGCGTATGGTGAAGAAGTCGCGCTGCTCGTCGGTAGCGGCATCCTCGGGAACGAGGATCAGGGGCTTGCCCTCCCATTCGTACCACAGATCGGCGTGTCGGCGGGGTTTGTAGAACCCGTCGTATATCGCGGCGAGCGTCGGCGCGGGATTGGAGTTGAGTATGAACGCCACCTGCGGCGTGCGGCCCCCTTTCGAGCGTATGTCCTCGTAAACCGTGCACAGCCTCTCCACTATGGGCAGATAGGTGTAGCCGTTGGTGACGTCGAAAAACACCACGTCCACGCCCGCGTCGCCGAGCAGTTGCGCGTGGCGGCGCATCACCCATTCGTCGTTGGAGAGGTAGTAGCCGAAGTGGGGCTCGCTCCAGTGGTGCATGGCGGTGCGGGGACCGAAATCGGGGTAGTCGGGATTCTGCCTCGTGAGCCGACTGTTGTCGAACGGCGACAGAGTGTCGGCGTCGGAGGGCATCGCCACGTCGTTGCCGTTGGCGGGTGTGTCGTAGCCGTGGCATCCGAGCCACAGAAAATAGAATATCCCCACCTGACGGTCGGCGCGCGGGGCGGGGTAGTCGTCGGGATCTATCGTGCGGCCGAGGGCGTCGACGGCCGACCATTGCGACGGATCGGCGGCGGTGGCCGCAACCTTGCCGTCACCGCGGCATGCGGCGAGCGAGAGTGCCATGACGGCAAAAGCGAGAACGGCGCGTTTCATCGGCGGAAAGATTGTAATCGGTTGCAAATATAGACAATAAAGAGAGTCGTTATACGCCAAAGCCTTAAAAATCGACGCTGTTCGCCGACAGCGGAGGACTTGCATGAGCTTTTGCGATATGCAGTCCGCCGCGCGGGGTGGCGGCGAACTGCCGTCATCGCGTCGCGATGACGAACCGTTACAGGCGGTATGTTTACCACATCGCGTCGAATACGGCGAACATGTCTTTCCAGATGTAGTACATCATGAATGCCGATACGGCGATCTTCATTCCCGAGCCCACCAAGAACGACACGAGCGACCCGAGTCCCGCCTTGAATGCCCTGTCGGTGTTTTGCCTGTCGCGGAGCAGCTCGCCCGCTACGGCTCCTACGAACGGTCCGATGACGATGCCTATCGGACCCAGCAGGATCATACCCGCGAATACCCCTACGGTAGCGCCTATGACGCCCGCGCGCGAGCCGCCGAACATCTTGCTGAAGTAGGCGGGCAGTATGTAGTCGAGCACCGAGACTACGGTCGTCACCACGCCCCAGAACCACATCTTGCCGCTCGTGAGGGCCGTCGTGTCGGTCCAATAGGCGCACAGCAGCCCGAAGTAGGAGAGCGCGGGCCCTGGGACCACGGGCAGTACGGCGCCGACGATGCCTGCCGCGCCGCATATCACTGCGAGTATGGACAGAAACAGATCCATGTGCGGGCGGAGCTATTTCACGAGTCGGTTGGTGGCCGAGTCGGGGAATATCACCGACGGACGGAAGCTCTTGGCCTCCTCGAAATCCATCAATGCGTAGGATACTATTATCACCAGATCGTCCACAGCCACCTTGCGTGCCGCCGCGCCGTTGAGGCATATGCAGCCGCTGCCGCGCTCGCCCTTTATTATATATGTTTCGAGGCGTTCGCCGTTGTTTATGTCGAGTATCTGTACCTTCTCGCCCTCGATCATTCCCGCCGCATCGAGCAGATCCTCGTCTATGGTGATGCTGCCCACGTAGTTCAGGTCGGCCTGCGTTACCCTCACGCGGTGAATCTTCGATTTCAGAACCTCTATCATCATGGCTTGTGGCTTATTTAATACGTATGTTGTCTATCAGACGGATCTCGCCCGCCTGCACGGCTATGCAGCCCTGTATGCGGTCGCTGTCGCTCCACGCCTCCACCTGCTGCATCGTAAGGGCGTCCACCGCCTGAAAATAGATCACCTTCAGCAGTCCGTCGCTCTCCACCTCGCGCGTCACCCGTTCGGCGAGTTCGGCGGGAGTCATCTCGGCCGCGCGTGCGGCGCATTGCGAGATTACGGCATATATGCGCGGTGCGGCCTTGCGGTGATCGGCGTCCAGCAGGGTGTTGCGCGACGAGAGCGCCAGCCCGTCGTCGCCGCGGACTATGGGGCACTCCACTATCTCGACTCCGAGCGACAGTTGTTTCACCATCGCCTTTATGACCGCTATCTGCTGGAAATCCTTCTCGCCGAAATAAGCCTTGGCGGGCTCCACGATGGCGAACAGACGGCTTACCACCTGCGCCACGCCGTTGAAGTGGCCCGGGCGCGTGGCACCCTCCATCACCTTGTCTATTTGTCCGAAATCGAACACCCGCCCGTCGGGCTCGGGGTATATCTCCTCCACCGAGGGCATCAGCACGTAGTCGGCTCCCGCCGCCTCCAGCAGAGCCATGTCGGCCTCGGGGGTGCGGGGATAGTTTTTCAGATCGTTCTTGTCGTTGAACTGGGTGGGGTTGACGAACACGCTCACCACCACCGTGGCGCATTCGCGTCGCGCGCGCTCCACCAGCGAGCGGTGCCCCGCGTGCAGGGCGCCCATCGTCGGCACGAAGCCTACGCCCTTGCGATCGACCGTCGAAAGTTCTTTACGAAGGTCGCTGACTTTGTAGATTGTCTTCATTTATTGTCCGAACGCTTAAAAAACGCGGTTTCATAAAACTGCGGCAAAGTTATATAATTAATTCGAATTAAAAATTTTCGGTCGCCGTAAAAACACTCCCGCGCGGGAAAAACATCGATAATCCGTTTCGGGCACGGAACTTGCCGCGCTGGAAGCCTGCGGGGCGGGTTCGGGGCATTCGGCGGGCATGCGCGTTTGCGAATTAAGGATTTTATATATAATTTTATCGTGAAAAAGTGCGAGCCGTCCGCGGACGGCTTTCGGAAATAAAACGGATCAACCCCGACGATTTATGTAGAAAAACCGACGTAATTACATAGTAGATAAGTATTTGCTTTTGTTTGTGCCTCTTGAAATCGCCAAATTCACAATTCACGACAAAAAAGCGAATGCTCGCGCTGTGGTGCGGGCTTCCCTTTCGTGAGCGGGTGTTTGGCGATACCTGAGAGGCAAAGGTAAGAAACCTGCACCAACTTTTTATGCCCGTGAGGGAACCCGAATGAAGAAAGATGTACACATAGGAAATTTGATCCTGCACGAGTTGAACTCCCAGCGCCGCAGCGCGTCGTGGCTCGCCGAGCAGCTTTCGTGCGACAGGACCAATGTCTACAAGATTTTCAAGAAGAAGGATATCGACACTCGGCTGTTGTTGCGCATCTCGCGCATCCTCGGCAGAGATTTCTTTTCGGTCTACACGTCTTTGATTCACGAGCGCGAGTAATCCGCCCGCCCCGCACGTCTCTCCTTCCCGTCCCGTCGGGCGGCGAAGAGAGACGCGTGCCGCTCTCTATTTCTCCCCCTCCTTTATGAATCGGCAGATGCGTTCGCGGGCGCGATGTATGCGGGTCTTCACCGTGCCCATCGGCAGCCGCAGCTTCTCGGCTATCTCGTCGTAGGAGTAGTCGTCCAGAAAACGCATGACGAACAGCCTGCGGTACTGCTCGGGCAGCATCTCTATGTAGCGTTCTATCTGCGAACGCTGCTGCGAGTTGATGAGGCTCTCCTCGGGCGACGGGCCGTTCGACACGGGCGCCGAGAACTTCTCGTCGATCGATATGTCCTCCTGCCTCCGCCGTTCGAAATCTATGTGAGTGTTGCGCGCTATGGTGTAGACCCACTGCCCGAACGTGTATTCGGGCGAGTAGCGGTGCAGATTGACATATACCTTTATAAATGTCTCCTGCAACAGGTCGTCGGTATCCTCGGGCGAGGTTGAGCGTTGCAGGAACAGCCGCCGTATGGCGTCGCCGTAGCGGTTGAACAGATATTCGAACGCCGCATGGTCGCCCCCGAGCGTGAGTTCCACCAGACGGCGGTCGTCGGCTATTATGTAGTCGGCTATCTCCATACGCTCTTGTCCTTGCGCAGAAGCGCGATTCTTACGCACAGCATTATGAACGGGTTGAGCAGGTCGAATATGAAGTACCGTATCGCGACGCCCTTCTCGCCCGCGCGCTCGGCTATCGATTTGATCCTCGTCACCGCCATCGCGTAACGCGCGAGCAGCAACAGCAGCGCCGCCGCCTTGAACTCGACGGGCATGAACGCCGCGGCCGCGGCCACGGTGAGGAAGAAGAGCGACTGGCTGCCCAAGTCCCACCCTATGGCGTTGCGCACGCCGATGGGGTAGAACGCGTAGGCCGAACCGTAGTGGCGTAGCTGCCCGATCCACCATTTCATCCCGCCCCACGTGCGGCGGCTGACGGCGGCCTTAGGGGTGAGCGCCACGCTGACGTTCTTGGCCGTGGCTATCTTTTGTATGAACAGGTCGTCCTCGCCTATGTTCATGTTGAGGTGCGTGAAACCCTTCGCTCCGAAATAGAGGCTCTTGGTGAAGCCCAGATTGTGGCGCGTGCCGCGGTAGGCGTTGCGTGCTACGGCTTGCGCGAGCCAATATATCGAACATTGAAGCTGCGACATGCGCATAAGGTAGTTGGCGAGCCCCGCGGCGGGCTCCACTCCCGCGTATCCCAACGCTATCTTGCCCCGCATGAATGCCTTTCCCATCATCGCCAGCCATTGGTCGGTGGCGGGTGCTGCGTCGGCTGTGGTGGTCAGTACGTGTTCGTACCGAGCCGACTTTATACCCACGTTGAGGGCCATTTTCACCGATATGGGGAAGCGCGGGTTGTACTCTATCTTGGTCACCGTCAGGTTGGGGTGCATCAACCGCTGCCGCGTAAGCTCCTCGTAGAAATCGCTGTCGGCGCCTATGTACACTATCACAGCTTCGAACGGCGCGGCATACTCCTGCGCGAAGATCAGCGGCAGACGCTCGTCCAGATAGTCGTAGTCCTCGGTGAAGAGCGGTATTATGATCGACACGGGCGGTTCGGCGTCGAGACGCTTTTTCCGTCGCGAGTTGCGGAAACGTACTATGCGTCCGTAGGCGAAGATCCAATAGTACGACTGTATGCCGAACAGAATGAGTATGATCGCGGCCAGAGCTGCGCCCTGCCATCCGTAATGCTCCGTAATTGTATCTATATATCGCATAGAAAACGGTAGTGAAAATCGTACAAATATACTCCTTTCGTCGGAATCGTCATAGCAAAAAATCAAAAAAAATGAGGCATGTCGGGAGTGTGTGTCGCCGAGGCGCGTTCCTGCGATGCGGGACAAATTTGCAACACTGAAGCGCATAGTCCCCGAAATTACGAAAAAAACAGTAACTTTGTGCGATGCGATTGCATGTTTAAGTACCGTTTTCGGAGCGTAGCGACCGAAGTCCCCTCCTAAGGAGGGGATTTAGGGGAGGGTCAAATCTGCAAACGCGGCCGCGGGCCGCGGGCGGATGGCCGTCGGATTTGATTTTGCGGCGATGCGGCGGCGGGACATTAATAAGTGATTACTTTGTGCGGTTTATGAAATTTACGCTCCAACATACAGCTCCCTCGTCGAAAGCGCGCGCGGGATCGATCACGACCGACCACGGTCCGATAGAGACCCCCATCTTCATGCCCGTCGGCACGGTTGCCGCCATGAAGGGCATATTCCATCGCGACTTGCGCGACGACGCGCATGCGCAGATCATACTGGCCAACACCTACCACCTCTACCTGCGCCCGGGCATGGAGATCATCGAGCGGGCGGGCGGCGTGCATCGCTTCTCCGCATGGGACGGTCCGATGCTCACCGACAGCGGCGGTTTTCAGGTCTTTTCGCTCTCCGACTGCCGCAAGCTGAAGGAGGAGGGGTGCCATTTCCGCTCGCATATCGACGGTTCGAAACATCTGTTCACCCCCGAGAGCGTGATCGACACCGAGCGCACCATCGGCGCCGACATCATGATGGCGTTCGACGAGTGCCCCCCGGGCGACGCTCCGCGCGACTATGCGGCCAAGTCGCTGGCGCTGACCGAGCGCTGGCTCGACCGTTGCTTCAACCGCTTCGCGCAGACCGCCCCAAAGTACGGCCACTCGCAGTCGCTTTTCCCCATCGTGCAGGGCTGCGCCTATCCCGATCTGCGTGCCAAGGCGGCCGAGAACGTGAAGCGGTACGACGCCGACGGCTACGCTATAGGCGGCCTTGCCGTGGGCGAGCCTACGGAGGTGATGTACGCCATGATCGAGGTGGTGAACGCCGTTCTGCCCGAGGACCGTCCGCGCTACCTTATGGGGGTCGGCACCCCGACCAACATACTTGAGGCCATCGACCGCGGCGTGGACATGTTCGATTGCGTGATGCCCACGCGCAACGGCCGCAACGGCCAGATATTCACCTCGGAGGGAACGATCAACCTGCGCAACAAGAAGTGGGAGGACGACTTCTCGCCGCTCGATCCCGAGGGCACGAGCTTCGTCGACAGCACCTATACCAAAGCCTACGTCCACCATCTGGTGACCTGCGGCGAGATGCTGGGCGCGCAGATCGCCTCGCTGCACAACGTGGCGTTCTATCTGCGGCTCGTGGGCGAGGCGCGCCGCCATATAATCGCGGGCGATTTCGCCGAGTGGAAACGCACCATGACGGCCAAGTTGGGCCGAAGATTGTAATAAGGCACAGGAATGAAGGAAAACATCAAAATATCGTTCCCCGGCATCAAGATACTCGATCGTTACATCTTGGCCAAATTTTTGGGCACTTACCTCTTCTCCATCGCCATGATATCGGTGATTCTGGTAGTGTTCGACTATGCCGAGCACGTGGACGATTTCACCGAGATGAAGGCTCCGCTGTCGGCCGTGTTTCTCGACTACTACATAAATTTCATCCCCGATTTCGTGAACCAGTTCAGCGGACTGTTCACTTTCATATCGGTCATATTCTTCACCTCGAAGATGGCCTACCAGACCGAGATCATAGCCATGCTCTCGGGCGGCATGAGTTTCCGCCGCCTCATGTGGCCCTATTTCCTCGGCGCGCTGGCCATCATGCTGCTGTCGCTATCGCTCAACCTGTGGGTCATTCCGCAGTCGCAGATAAGCTGCATCGAGTTCAAGCAGAAATATTTCCGCAAGGAACAGAACCGACAGTACGACCGCCACATCTATCGTCAGATCGAGCCCGGCACTTTCGTCTACGTGCGCGGATTCAACCGCTCCAACCGCGCCGCCTACATGGTGCTGGAGCGTTACGACGGCACGGAGATCGTCGAGTCGCTGGAGGCGTCGGACCTGAGTGTCGATCCATCTACGGGGCATTGGAAAGCACAGCGCTACATCGTCCGCCGCACGGACGATGCGGGCGAGGAGATTTTCGAGCAGCGGCGCGATCTCGACACGCTCATCAATCTCGACGTGCGCGAGCTGGGGCGCGTCGACCGCATGGCCCTTACAATGAAGATCGGCGAGTTGAACCGTTTCATCCGACAGCAGCGGTCGAAAGGTTCGGATTCGATAAACATACTCGAAGTGCAGCGCCACAGCCGCTTCGCCTATCCCATGGCCACCTTCATCCTCACGCTCATAGGCGTGTCGCTCTCGTCGCGCAAGGTGCGCGGCGGCACGGGCCTGCACATCGGCATCGGCATAGCCTTGTGCTTCTCCTACATCATGTTCAACCGCGTGTTCGAGGAGTTCGCCAAGAGCGGATCGCTGCCCGTGTGGCTGGCGGTGTGGATGCCCAACATGATCTTCGCCGTCATAGCGGCATATCTCTATCGTAAAGCACCTAAATAATGGATAATTGGCAAGATATTGCGGCCCGCGTCGATGCGGGCGGACGGCTTTCGTCCGACGACGCGCTCACGCTGTGGCGCGACGCTCCGTTGTGGTGTCTGGGCATGCTGGCCACCACGCGCAAACGCGCGGTGAGCGGCGACAAGGTCTATTACAACCGCAACTTCCACATCGAGCCGACCAACATCTGCGTCTTCAACTGCAAGTTCTGCTCCTACCGCCGCCCCAAGGGCAGCCCCGAGGCGTGGGACATGACCATGGAACAGATCGAGGATAAGGCGCGCGGCTATACGGGCCGCGGCGTCACCGAGGTGCACATCGTGGGCGGCGTGCATCCCGAGCACGACATATACTACTATTGCGACATGATCCGCCGCGTGAAAGCCATCCTGCCCGAGGCGGCGGTGAAGGCTTTCACCGCCATCGAACTGTCGTACATGATCCGCAAGGCGGGGTTCTCCGTCGGCGAGGGGCTGCGTCTTTTGATCGACGCGGGCATGGATGCCATCCCGGGCGGCGGGGCCGAGATCTTCGACGAGGAGATCCGCGCGCGCATATGTCCCGACAAGGGCTCCACGGCCGAGTGGTTCGAGGTGCACCGCGCGGCGCACGAGGCGGGCATAAAGAGCAACGCCACGATGCTCTACGGGCATGTGGAGAGCGTCGCCCACCGCATCGACCATCTGCTGCGCCTGCGCGCGTTGCAGGACGAGACGGGCGGATTCAACGCATTCATCCCTTTGAAGTACCGCAACTTCGGCAACTCCATGTCGCAGATCGGCGAGGTGCCCGTGACGGACGACCTGCGCACGCTGGCCATGAGCCGTCTGGTGCTCGACAACGTGCCGCACATCAAGGCCTACTGGGTGATGTACGGCAAGCAGACAACCGAAATGGCGCTGGCGTTCGGCGCCGACGACATCGACGGCACCATCGACGACTCCACGAAGATATACTCTATGGCGGGGGCCGATGACGCGCGTCCGCGCATGAGCGTCGACGAGATGCGCGAGATGGTGTCCCGCGCGGGATTCCGTGCCGTGGAGCGCGACACGCTTTATAACGAATTGTAAAAACCCGAATATTAAGGATGGAAAAGAAGAGAAGCACAGGTAAACGGCGTGCCGCGCGAGGCGGCGAACGCGCGAGCGCATTGATCGAGCGGTTGCGTCGCTCGCCCGTGGCGTATCACGTTCTGTTGATCGTGCTGACGCTCACGGCGATAATAGTCGTGTCGAGTCTGCTCATGATGTTCATAACGCGCCACGGCACGCACCGCACCGTGCCCGATTTCATGGGCGTGAAGATCGCCGAGGCGCAGCGAGCCGCAAAAAAAGGCGGTCTGGAGATCATCGTGAACGACTCGTTGTTCGTGCCTGCCTACGAGGGCGGCATCGTGCTCGACCAGCTGCCCAAGGGCGGTGTGGAGGTGAAGGCGGGCCGCAAGATATACGTGACCATCAATTCGTTCCGCCAGAAGATGGTGAAGGTGCCCTATGTGGCGGGCCGCTCGCTGCGTCAGGCCAAGAACATGCTCGAAGTGGCGGGTCTGGGCATCGAACGCCTCGTCTACGAGGAGGATATCGCCACCAACTACGTGCTGGCGGAGTATGCCGACGACCGCGAGATCGGGCAGGATTCCGACGTGCAGATCGAGATGGGCTCGGGCGTGGTGCTCAAGGTGGGCGTCGAACCCGAGAAGAACACCACCATCGTCCCCAAGGCCATAGGCCAGACCTTGCAGGAGGCCAAGAGCCGCCTGTGGGAGCAGGGGCTTAACGTGGGCACGGTGACTTTCGACGACGATGTCGATCTGCTCGACCGCAAGAATGCGCGCGTGTATGTCCAGTCGCCGGGTCACAATGCGGGAGCGATGCTCGGAGCGGTGGTCGATCTGCGCCTCACACTCGACGAAGATGCCGTGGAGCGTGCCGGAAAGGCGTCGGACAAGATGGCCCGCGAGCTTGCCGAACAGCGTCTGCGCGAGGAGCAGGAGCGCCTCGATTCGCTGGAGCGTGCCGAACGCGACGACGTGGTGCGTGCGCTGCGCGAGAGCGGCGCCGCGCGCGAAGAGGTGTCGACAACCGACGAGGATGAATTTTTTTAACGGCGGCCTATGATTTCCGACGAAAAGCGTATCGAGGCGGTCGATCTTGACGACATGGCCGAGGGCGATGCGGCCGACGAGTTGTACGAACATTTCGCCATCACGGTCGACCGCGGCCAGTCGATGCTGCGGCTCGACAAGTTTCTGGTCGACCGCATGGAGCGCTGCTCGCGCAACCGCATACAGACTGCCGCCGACAACGGCAACATATTGGTCAACGGCGTGGCGGCCAAGTCGAGCTACAAGGTGAAGCCGCTGGACCGCATAACGCTGGTGATGCCCTATCCCAAGCGCGAGGTGGAGATCATCCCCGAGAACATCCCGCTCGACATAAAGTACGAGGACGACGACATCATCATCGTCGACAAGGCCGCGGGCATGGTGGTGCACCCGGGGTGCGGCAATTACAGCGGCACGCTGGTCAACGCGCTGACCTACCACCTGCGCGACCTGCCCATGTTTCAGGAGGGCGACATGCGCGCGGGGCTGGTGCACCGCATCGACAAGGATACCTCGGGACTGTTAGTGGTGGCCAAGAACGAGCGCGCCCACGCGCGTCTGGCCAAGCAGTTCTTCGACCATACGATCCACCGCCGCTACATGGCGCTGGTGTGGGGCGATTTCCCCGACGACGAGGGTACCATCACGGGCAACATAGGCCGCAGCCCGCGCGACAGATTGCAGATGTACGTCTTCGCCGACGGCTCCGACGGCAAACATGCCGTGACGCACTACAAGGTCCTGCGCCGCTACGGCTACGTCACTCTGGTGGAGTGCCGTCTTGAGACGGGCCGCACGCACCAGATTCGCGTGCACATGGCGTGGCAGGGGCATCCGCTGTTCAACGACGCGCGCTACGGCGGCGACCGCATACTGAAGGGCACCACCTTCAACAAGTACAAACAGTTCATCGAAAACTGCTTCTCGCTGCTGCCGCGTCAGGCCCTGCACGCCCGCTCGCTGGGCTTCGTCCACCCCTCCACGGGGCGCGAGGTGATGTTCGAGAGCGAACTGCCCGACGACATGAAGGCCGTGCTGGCCAAGTGGGACGCCTATGTCGCCGCCCGCGGCGCCGACGGGGAGTAAACGAACGGATATTGCAGTTCGAAGAACTGCGCGAGCCGTAGCCTCGCCCCGCGGAGGCTCGCTGTCGCTCACCCCGCAGACTACGACTCGAAACAGACGATCCGTGAACGGATTATTCGTGAATATTGCGAAAACGACCTATGTTTTTACCGACAACGATAAAAGAGGTACGTGCCTTGGGCTGGGATTACATCGACGTGATCCTCTTCACGGGCGACGCCTACATCGACCATCCGTCGTTCGGCGCGGCTGTCGTCGGCCGCCTGCTGGAGGACGAGGGGTGCCGCGTGGCCATAGTGCCGCAGCCCAACTGGCGCGACGACCTGCGCGACTTCACCAAGTTGGGCACGCCGCGTCTCTTCTTCGGCGTCACGGCGGGATCGATGGATTCGATGGTGAACCACTACACGGCCAACATCCGCCTGCGCAGCAACGACGCCTACACCGCGGGCGGCAAGGCGGGATTCCGCCCCGACTACGCTGTCACGGTCTATTCGCGCATTCTCAAGCGGCTCTACCCGCACGTGCCCGTGGTCATAGGCGGCATCGAGGCCTCGTTGCGGCGGCTCACGCACTACGACTATTGGAGCGACAGCCTCAAACCGTCGGTACTCGTCGACAGCGGCGCCGACCTTTTGATGTACGGCATGGGCGAAAGGGTGGTGCGCGACGTGGCCCGCGCCATGCGCAACGGGTTCAACGCCAAACTGCTGCGCAAGATACGTCAGGTGGCTTTCCTCGCCGACCGCGATTATGTCGATCGGCTCGATCCCGAACATACGCTCCGTCTGGCCTCCTACGAGGAGTGCCTGCGCGACAAGCGCGCCTTCGGCCGCAACTTCGTCGCCGAGGAGACCCTGAGCAACATGATGGAGCCCGAAACGACTCTGGTGGAGCCTACGGGCGACCGCTACGTGGTGGTCACCCCGCCCAACGCCACCCTCACCACCGAGGAGCTCGACCGTTCGTTCGATCTGCCCTACGAACGCGCTCCCCATCCGCGCTACCGCGGCAAGGGCGACATACCCGCGTGGGAGATGATAAAGCACTCGGTCAATATCCATCGCGGCTGCTTCGGCGGTTGCTCGTTCTGCACCATATCGGCGCATCAGGGCAAGTTCATCGCCTCGCGCAGCGAGCGGTCGATCCTCGCCGAGGTGGAACGCATAACGCGCATGCCCGACTTTCGGGGCTACATCTCCGACGTGGGCGCGCCCTCGGCCAACATGTACGGCATGGGCGGCCGCAACCGCGACCTCTGCCGCAAATGCCGACGCCCGTCGTGCCTGCACCCCTCGAAGTGTCCCAATCTGGACAACGACCATTCGCGCCTGCTGGCGCTCTACGAACGCATCCGCAGCGTGAAGGGGATTAAAAAGGCCTTCATAGGTAGCGGCATACGCTACGATCTGTTCGACGGCCCCGCCTATCTGGAGACCGTCGTGAAACACCACACCTCGGGTCGCCTGAAGGTCGCGCCCGAGCATACCGAGGCGCACGTGCTGGCGCTCATGCGCAAACCACCGTTCGCCATGTTCGAGCGCCTGAACGCCGATTTCCGCCGCATCTGCGACGACAACGGATTGCGCTACCAGCTCATTCCCTACTTCATCTCGTCGCACCCGGGGTGCCGCGAGTGCGACATGAAAGCCCTCTCGGAAAAGGTGCTGGGCCGCCTGCACTTCGATCTGGAGCAGGTGCAGGACCTCACTCCCACGCCCATGACCCTCTCGTCGGTGATGTTCTGCACGGGCGAGAATCCCTATACGGGCGAAAAGGTCTTCGTGGCGCGTTCGCAGGAGGATAAGCGCAGGCAGAAATCCTACTTCTTCTCGACCTCGCCCCACCGCCCCGAAAAGGCGCATCGCTACCGACCGAAAACCAAAACCAAACGATAGATATGAGACACACTTTGATTACTGCCGCCGCAGCCGCGGCGATGATGCTGTCGGCGGGATGCCGCGTCGATGCGCCCGCACCGATGAGCGTGGTGCCCGAAGCGCGCCACCTCGGCTGGCACCGCATGGAGCAATACGCCTTCGTCCACTTCACGGTCAACACCTTCACCGACCGCGAATGGGGCTACGGCGACGAACCCGAATCGGTGTTCGCCCCGACCGACTTCGATGCCGACGCGATGGTGAAGATAGTGAAGGACGCGGGCCTGAAGGGCTTGATCCTCACGGCCAAGCATCACGACGGCTTCTGCCTGTGGCCGAGCGCCTACACCGAGCATTCGATCAAGAACTCGCCCTACAAGGACGGCAAGGGCGACATCGTGGGCGAGCTGGCCGAGGCGTGCCGCCGCGCCGGCGTGAAGTTCGGCATCTACCTCTCGCCGTGGGACCGCAACCACGCGGGCTACGGCAGCGAGGAGTATCTGGAGTACTACCGCAACCAGCTGCGCGAGCTGCTCACGGCCTACGGCCCCGTGTTCGAGATGTGGTTCGACGGCGCCAATGGAGGCGACGGTTACTACGGCGGCGCGAACGAGAAGCGCGTGCTGGAGTCGGGTTACCTCTATTATGACTGGCCGAAGGTGGTGGAGATCATCCGCGAACTCTCGCCCGAGACCGTGGTGTGGAGCTCGTCGCTGCCCGACGCGCGCTGGTGCAGCAACGAACGCGGCGTGATCGCCGAGACCATGTGGTGCACCGCCACTCCCGAAAAGCTCTACCCGAACGGCCGCGACGACGAGGAGGTGTTGGCCCACGGTATGGAGGATGGTACCCGCTGGGCGCCCGCCGAGGCCGACGTTTCGATCCGTCCCGGGTGGTTCTGGCATGCCGACCAGAAGCCCAAGACTCCCGAGAAGCTTTTCGACATATACCTCACCTCTGTTGGCCGCGGCGGCACGTTGCTGCTCAATCTGGCACCCGACACACGCGGCCGCATTCCCGAGGAGGATGTGGAGTCGCTCATGGCGTGGCGGCGCATGATCGACGAGGCGTTCGCCGTCGATCTGGCTGCCGAGGCCGACATCGAGGCGTCGTCGTCGCGCGGCTGCGGATTCGCGGCGCGCAACGTGGCGGGCGAGGGCTATTGGGCTACGGCCGACGGCGTTACGTCGGGCGACGTGGTACTGACGTGGCGCGAGCCGCAGAGGGTGAACTACGTCACTATTCAGGAACATATCGAGCTGGGACAGCGCGTGCGCAGCTTCGAGATCGACATAATGCGCGACGGCGAGTGGCAGCGCGCGGCCGAGGGTACCACGGTGGGCTACAAACGCATCATGCCTCTCGGCGGCGTGGAGACCTCGGCCGTGCGGGTGCGTTTCACCGATGCGCGCGGTCCGTTAGCCGTGGAGCGCATAGCGGTGTATTGATTGGCAATTTCAATTTCAATATGCCCGAAGCACTGCTGTCGTAAAATTAAATTTGCGGCCTGTGGCCGCGTCTGCAAATCCTGCTTCTGCTTTAGCCCCCTCTTTGGAGAGTTGAGAGGGGAGGGAGCGGGTGATTAAGAATGAAAGTCGCTTTAGCTGCGGTTATGTTGTTGTAAGAGGATAGAAAAATCGTAAATTTTCGGGGAAACTTTTGCAAAGTTGAAAAATTTGCTTAACTTTGCACTCGCAATGAAATCGAAACGGATGTCGTTCTTTGCGAAACAACTGTGTGAACCACGTTGTACCCGAACATAAATCGGGGTATCGAAGATCGGATTAAATTCGAGGTCATTTGTAAATGAGTTCTATAACTCAATAAGATGGTGCCATAGCTCAGTTGGTAGAGCAAAGGACTGAAAATCCTTGTGTCCCCGGTTCGATTCCTGGTGGTACCACGGCAAAGAGAAGCAGAACAGTGTAAAATCCCGATTTTAATGAAAATCGGGATTTTTTATTTCTCCGAAAAAATGCAAAAAATAGCGGCTCGCGATGCCTTCGGCGGAACGGGAGGTGGCGTAAACGGATGCATCGGATGTAATATATTCGAGGTATCACATCCGAAGACCGAGTATATTTTTATACGAAAGGCCGATGTTGCGATGCGAAAGTCTGTTGCAAGAATATGCCGAAAATGACGGGGATAAATTGGTAACGACATCCGACAAAACATTCACAAGTCCAAGCACTGCGGCAGACTTTTGTATAGGTTGCAGTAATAATGGTTGGCTTGTATGGAAAGACAAGGATGGCAACACTTTGGATTCGGTATATCGTAAACAGCCGGAATAATTGTCGAAAAAGCGTTTAATTATGAGAAGAATATGGGATTTATAAAACACACATTTGTAGTATAACGGATATTTACGCAGCATTTAATGGCCGTTGGAGTGTGAATCAAAGACTCTCCGATTCGGGGAGATAAGTGCTGTTTAATGTGTTTGATAAGTTCCGTATTGTCGGACAGGTCACGCAAGGCCGTTTATCTGTCGAGGGTTTTGAGGCGGAAGATCATATTGCGGTGTTGATTATCGGTGATCCGACCGACGCACCTTTATCGGCATATCGGTCGCTCCTTTCGGATGTTGGAGCAGCGGATGCAAAATCATAAAAATCATCAACCGAAAATGCGGATGTCGGCAACGGCTTTTCGTTTTGCCGATCGGCATGTTATATATTTTGCGGCAACTGTTCCCATCGTGATATCGAAGTCCATGATTAAGTAAAATTATTAAGCGGTCGAATGCCATCTTATAATATGTGGATGATAACGAAAAATTCGATACGGACGGAAAGAGGTTTCGGATTTTTTCATTACTTTTGTAAGTAAATAATGTATAAGATGCGTATTGGCAAATGCCTTTGGCTGCCGATGGTCGGTGTTCGATTTAAGGCGGATAAGAAATTCGAACCCTTAAAAACCGATATGCTTTTCGGGCGAATTGCAAAGGCAGGCAGGTTTAAAGGTTTAACCGTGTACTGCTGTTGTATATGAAATAAATTGAATTTGTATTTAATAAAATCGAACTGACCTTTAATTTATTCGATATCGACCTTAATTTTATGAAAAGATTGTTTAATTTATTGCTGTTGTCGTTTCTCCTCGTGTCGGCGGGCCGTGCCGCGGCGCAAGGTGCGAACGGCAAACCGTTCGTCATACCCGAGATCAAGGAGTGGCATGCCGCCGAGGGCCGTTTCACGCCCGACGGGCGCATGCGCATAGTCTATCCCGCGGGTTCCGCCGAGCTGGAGCGCGTGGCGAAGATGATGTCGGCCGACTGCGGCGAGATGTTCGGCCACTCGCCCGAAGTGAAAGCGGGACGCGGCCGCAAGGGTGATCTGGTATTGACCCTCGCTGCCGACGAGGCGTTGGGCGACGAGGGCTACGCCATCGAAATAAGCGATCGGGTAGTGCTCTCGGCCCCCACGGCCAAGGGCGTCTACTGGGGTACCCGCACGCTGTTGCAGATGGCCGAGCAGAGCGACGACCGCTCGCTGCCGTGCGGCGCGATACGCGACTTTCCCGACTACGCCTTGCGCGGCTTCATGCTCGACTGCGGCCGCAAGTTCATCCCGATGCGATTCCTGAGCGACTACGTGAAGATCATGGCCTACTACAAGATGAACACCTTGCAGATTCACCTGAACGACAATGCCTTCAAGCAGTACTTCGGCGACGATTGGGACCGCACCTACTCGGCGTTCCGCATGGAGTCGGAGACTTTCCCCGAGCTTACGGCGCGCGACGGATACTACACCAAGCGCGAGTTCATCGACTTGCAGATCTCGGCCGAGGAGCGCTTCGTGGAGATCATACCCGAGATCGACGCTCCCGCCCACACGCTGGCGTTCAGTCACTACAATCCCGAGTTGGGCAGCAAGGAGTACGGCGCCGACCATCTCGATCTGTTCAATCCCGCCACCTACGAGTTCATGGATGCCCTGTGGCGCGAGTATCTGGAGGGCGACGAACCAGTCTTCCGCGGCAAGAGGGTGCATATCGGCACCGACGAGTATTCGAACAAGGATCCCGAGGTGGTGGAGAAATTCCGCGCCTTCACCGACCGTTACATACGCTATGTGGAGAGTTTCGGCAAGCAGGCCTGCGTGTGGGGCGCGCTGACCCACGCCAAGGGCGAGACGCCCGTTAAATCAGACAACGTGATAATGAGCGCGTGGTACAACGGCTACGCCGATCCCGTGGAGATGGTCAGGCAGGGCTACAAGCTGATAAGCATCCCCGACGGGCTGGTGTACATCGTGCCTGCGGCGGGATACTATTACGACTATCTCAACACGCGCCGTCTGTACGAGAGCTGGACTCCCGCGCAGGTGGGAGGCGTGAAGTTCGATGAGCGCGACCCCGTCATACTGGGCGGCATGTTCGCCGTGTGGAACGACCATGCGGGCAACGGCATCTCGACCAAGGATATACATCACCGCGCATATCCCGCCGTGCAGACGCTGGCGGTGAAGATGTGGAGCGGCACGGCGACGTCGCTGCCTTTCGATGAGTTCGACGCGCGTCGCAAGTCGCTCAGCGAGGCCCCGGGCGTCAACCAGCTGGGACGCATAGGCCGCGGCAAGGGGCTCGTGTACTCGTGCGACGAGGTGAAGGCGGGCAGCCGCATGCCGCACCGCGAGATAGGCTACGGCTATCGCGTGACCTTCACGATGGAGGTGGCCGACGAGGCGCGCGGCACCGAGTTGTTCCGCTCGCCCGACGCGGTGTTCTACCTGTCGGATCCCATAAGAGGCATGATGGGCTTCGCGCGCGACGGCTATTTGAACACGTTCGATTACGGCATCCGCGCGGGCGAGAAGGTGGAAATAGCCGTCGAGGGCGACAACATCTCGACGCGGCTTTACGTGAACGGACGTCTGGCCGACGAGCTGAAGCGGCACAAGCTCTATTTCAACGAGGGCAAGTCTGCCATGAATTACGTGCCGACGCTGGTGTTCCCGCTGGAGCAGGCGGGTGACTTCAAGAGCCGCATAACCGATCTTAAGGTCTACAATACGGCCGAATAGGCAGCACGATATTACGATGCGAAGGCGTCGGCTCCCGTTCGCGGGGGCCGACGTCGTTTTTTTAGGGTATTATCCTCGTTCGGTTTGTAATACGGCAAGCCTAAAGTATATAGTTCCGTTTTTTACGGCCAGCGGCCTGCCGTTCGCCGACGGCGGAGTGTGTTTATCTTCGGCGGCTGCGGGGGTCGCGCTTTGCGCGAGCCGCCGAAGATAACGCCGCTTTGCGGCGCGGTTGCTGTGGCCCGCGCAGTCCTGAGGACTGCAATATGCTGCGTCATGCCACCGAGCGTGAGCGAGGTTTGGCATCGTAAACGAAAGATTTTTCGGTAGAGATTCCATTCATTTTTTTTGGGGGGGGGAAGAAAAATATGGAATGACGCGGATGGTTCTCGGGGCATTGCATTGCTGTTCGCCGACGGCGGCAGGACGCGCACGAGCCGAACGCGAGTAGCAGTCCGCCGCAGTGGGGCGGCGGCGAACTGCGCGGTTCGAAGAACCGCAATATTCACACGCGTCAGCCTATCCCGCGGCAGAAGCGATTTCGGGAAGAGGGCGGTCG
>CAYMIH010000026.1:0-27303 GCA_964390585.1 uncultured Alistipes sp. | reverse complement strand
CGATAGATATGTGAAAATTCATTAGTTGCATTTGTTTTGTAGTATTAAAAAAGTGCGCGAACCCGACTGAGGTATTATAGTTCACACAGAGGTCCAACTGGGTACGGCGTAATACAAATCAGTCGGGAATCGCGCATTTTTGTTGCGCGTTCCCGACTGTCCGAATTGCTCGCGCGGCTTCGAGGCGGGCGAATCCGCAAACGCGGCTTCGGGCAGACGTCCGTCGAAAAACAAAAATCGCGAAAATGATTCTGCAAGACATTCGTAAGGTTGCGACATTGAAAAGGGTTTATTATTTTTGTTCTGTAAAAAATATGACCATGTTTTCACAAGCAGAACGTGAAGCCGTCGAGGCCCTTATAAAACGCGAGGTAGTTCCTGCCGTCGGTTGCACCGAACCTGCCGCGGTGGCTCTGTGTGTGGCGCGCGCCTGCGAATTGCTCGGATCGCTGCCCGAACGCATCGAGGTGCGTTTGAGTGCCAATATTCTCAAAAACGCCATGGGAGTGGGTATCCCGGGAACGGGCATGATCGGGTTGCCTATCGCCATTGCGCTCGGAGCATTGGTCGGCCGTTCGGAATACGGACTTGAGGTGCTCAAGGATGCCGATGCGGAAGCTGTCGAGCGGGGTAAAAAATACATTGCCGAAAAACGGATCTCGGTCGATCTTGAAAAGGATATCGCCGAAAAATTATATATCGAGGTCGAAGTTCGCGGGAGCGGGCACCACGCTGCGGCGGTGATTGCGGGCGGACATACGAATTTCGTCTATTTGCGGCTCGACGACGAGGTATTGGAAGATTCCCGTATCTGCGGCGGTGAATCCGAATGCGACGACGATATTCCGCTCACCATGCGGCGCGTTTACGATTTCGCCATGACGGCACCGACGGAAGAGATTGAATTCATCCTCGAAGCCGAACGTCTCAACAAGGCCGCGGCCGAACAGGCTTTCAAATTCGACTACGGCCACTCCTTGGGCAAAACGCTGCGAGGCGACCGTGAGATAAATATATTGGGCGACAGCATCTTCAGCCGCATAATATCGTACACTGCCGCCGCATGCGATGCCCGCATGGCCGGAGCCATGATTCCCGTAATGAGCAATTCGGGCAGCGGCAACCAAGGCATTACGGCCACTCTTCCCGTCGTGGTTTACGGACAGGAGTGCGGCGCGACCGAGGAGCAGATGATTCGTGCCCTGACGCTTAGCCATCTGACCGTGATTTACATCAAACAGAGTCTCGGCCGTCTCTCGGCGTTGTGCGGATGCGTGGTCGCCGCGTCGGGATCGAGTTGCGGCATAACCTATCTCATGGGCGGCGGTTACGAGGAGATCGTCATGGCCGTAAAGAACATGATAGCCAATCTTACGGGCATGATATGCGACGGAGCCAAACCGAGTTGCGCTCTGAAATTGGCAAGCGGAGTATCCACTGCCGTTCTTTCGGCCATGATGGCTATGGAGCACCGCTGCGTGTCGCGACTCGAAGGCATTATCGACGAAGATGTCGACAAGTGCATACGCAATCTGACTGCCATAGGCCGTGAGGGTATGAACGTTACCGACGACCTTATATTGAAAATTATGACCGACAAGTGTTGATCCCGATCGAAAATAATCATACGTGATGTCGGCGTCGAAATCCGACGTCGCGTATCGACGTTATAATCACCGATGTAACCGACTATGTATTCGGTCGGTAATTAAAAAAATATAATAATGAATATTCCTGTTGTGCGGGATGGTCAATCGAATTGATTTTTGTATGCGGTCGCGAATATTTCCGACCGCAGATTTTTTTAACAATCAATTCGAAATCATGAATGTGAAACATTCCGATGAGCGGGATTTGTTCGCTCGTTATCTTGTCGCCATGACCTATGAAGGACGCAATTCGGTCCGCAATCTGAAGTGGGTTAACGAAAAATTCGCAAAGTATATTCACGGTACGAGCTTCGAATCGTTTTCGTCGTATCTCGATATCGAGAGCAATCCGCACGAAAATGTCGAACTTCCGTTGTACATCATCGAAGGTTTGTGGATGATGGTGAACGTTCCCCGCACGCTTGATAGGTTGTCCGATGATCTCGTGCGTAAATTGGCCTCTTCGAAGTATACGGCGGGCCGACACAGATGCGTTTGTCGCAAGGGATCGGTTTTGCTCTATCCCGACCTTAATTCCGACGATTCGCCGACGACACGATCCGAAAGCGATCCCGAGAAAATTTATTCTCTTTAAGAAATTCGTGACTCATGCGACGAGTTCGCGATCCGTGCTGTTTTTCGAACAAGCGGATTCGCCCCTTCTCCGAGCTTTCCTCTCGGCGGGGCGGATCGCATTGTTCCGTATAAGTCTGTACCGCGTAATCGGAGAGATTTCGTGCAGGCTGTTGTTTTCAATGCGGCTCGGAAGAGCCTGCGGCATGCTTTTCGGGGCGTCGCTTGCCGGCGGTGACATTGATTCGCCGTCGGACGAATCTCGGCACCGCGCAAAAAAAACGGCTCCGCCGAACGGAGCCGAATGAAATGTCGAATGTCGAACGTTACTTGGTGGCATCGCATACGCCTCGCAGATAACCGATCGATTCTGCGACACCCGGGTGGGGATCTTTGCCGTTCTTTTCGAATTCGAGCGACACTACGCCTTTGTAACCGATTTTGCGCAAAGCCTCCATGATGGGTTTGAAATCCATGACGCCGCGGCCCATCTCCCAAGTCTGGCCCTTTTTCGAAGCCTCGCTCTCGTCTTTGATGTGGATGTCATAGATCCAATCTTTGTATTTCTTAATGTCTTTCACGATATCCTCGCCCATGCGGACCGAGTGGCCGAGGTCCATGCAGCAACCGACGCCGAGTTTGGGATCCTTCACCATCTCCACGACTTTATGTATGTTGGGGAAAGGAGCTCCGTCGGGTCCGTGAGTGTGGATTGCCACCTTTATACCCGTGTCGGCTACCTTCTTGATTACGTAGTCGATGAGTTCATAGTTGGGCACGCCGATGAATACATTCGAACCGTAACGCTCGGCATAGGCGAACGCGCGGTCCACTTCTGCTTCGCTACGCATATAGATGGGGCCGAGGATATAACCCTCGACGCCGTGGGCGGCGCATTTGGCCTTGAAAGCCGCCATCTGCTCCTTGGTAGAGTCCAGCGGGAGCCAGAAATCTTTCACCGACAGATACTTCACACCCATGCTTTGAAGGTACTTCAGTGTCTGGTCGATGTCGAAATTGCGATAGGTGTAGCCCGCCACGCCGATTCGGAAGTCGTCCGAACCGCGCTTGCCCGTCACCAACTGCGCCTCGGCAGGCATGACGAATGCCAGCAACGAAGCCAATGTCAGAAGACGAAAGAGTCTTTTCATAGATTTTGAAATTAAGTTTAGTAATAGGTCAATTCACCGACAAATTTATGAATAAATCGTTTAATCGGCAAACGTTTTGCGTCCGAATCGACGGTTTCTTCGCAAACAAATTCCTTTTGTCAATCTATATTGCAGTGTTTTGCCAGACCTCCGCTCGAAGTTTCGCGATAGAGGCTGGGGAGATTGTGTCCCGTCTCTTTCATCACGTCCACCACCTTGTCGAACGGCACGCGATGGCGTCCGTCGGAGAGTATGGCGAACGTGGCCGAGTCGATGGCACGCGCGGCCGCCACGGCATTGCGCTCGATGCAGGGTATCTGCACCAGTCCGCAAACGGGGTCGCACGTGAGTCCCAGATGATGTTCCAGCGCCATTTCGGCGGCATATTCGATCTGCGCGGGCGTTCCGCCCATCAACTGACATGCCGCGGCGGCCGCCATTGCGCAGGCGACGCCTATTTCACCCTGACAACCGACTTCGGCTCCCGAGATCGAGGCGTTGGCCTTCACCACGTTGCCGAAGACTCCCGCCGTGGCGAGTGCCCGCAGGATGCGTATCGGACGGTAATTGTTGATATCCGCCAAGTGGTAGAGTACGGCGGGCAGCACTCCGCACGATCCGCAGGTGGGCGCGGTCACGACCAATCCGCCCGAGGCGTTCTCCTCGGCGGTGGCCAAGGCATAGGCATAGAGCCGCGAACGATTGCTCACCGACGGGGCATACTCTTTCGACTTGACCCAATATGTGCAGGCCTTGCGGGCGACTTTGAGGCCGCCGGGCAATACGCCGTCGTTGTTGAGCCCGTTGTCGATGGTGTCGCACATGGTCTTCCATATATCGTCCAAATAGTCCCAAATGTCGGCTTTGTCGTAATCCTGAACGTACTCCCAGAAACTTTTGCCCTCGTGGTCGCATCGGTCGAGAATCTCCGCTATGGTTTCGAGCGGGTAGACCGTATTGTCCGATACATGGGGCATTTCGGGGCTGGCGATGGCACCGCCGCCTACGCTGAATATGGTCCAATCGTCGATGGTCTTGCCGTTGCGCAGAGCCTCGAACAACATGCCGTTGGTGTGAAAATCGAGAACCGTATCGGGTTTCCACACAATTTCGACGGGCGCCGTTTTTTCGAGAACATCGATTATCGCCGCGTCGGTAAGGTGTCCGCGTCCCGTGGCGGCAAGGGAGCCGTACAACGTCACGCGGAACGAATCGGCCCTGTTTCCCCGTGCGAGGAAACGCTCGGCCGCCTTTTTGGGGCCCATCGTATGGCTGCTCGACGGGCCGTTACCTTTCTTATATAACTCTTTCAGCGATTCCATAGAAGATAGTTTGAATTTATAATTTGTCATGCGGCTGCGGGTCGCAGTGGTTATAACGATATCGCTTTGCGATATCGGCAGTTCGCCGCCGCCCCATGCGGCGGACTGCAACTCGCTCTACGCTCGTATGCGTCCTCCGCCGTCGGCGAACAGACACTGCTTGATATTTACACGTGACGCAAAATCTCTTCCAACCCTTCGAAGTGGCATTTGTAATCTTCCAGCGAACGCATTATCACCTCGTAGGCCTCCTGACGTCCGTAAGTGGCCACTATCTCCACGGTCTTCTTGCTCTCGCCCTCGTGCGATGCGGGCATGTCCTTGTAGGTCAGGAAGTAGTGTTTCAGTCTGTCGACCACCACATGCGGCAGCTCCGATATGTCGTCGTAACCGTGGTAGGTGGCGTCGTTGCGCAATACGGCTATGATTTTGTCGTCGGCCTCGTCGCCGTCCAGCATGCGGAAGCCGCCGATGGGTTTCACGCAGGCGATGATGCCGCCGTGCGATATGGTGCGTTCGGTCAGTACGCATACGTCGAGCGGATCGCCGTCGCCTTTGATTCCCTCGCGGCAGCATTTGTCCATGCAGAAACGCGCCACCGAATCGCCGCAGAAACTCTGCGGTATGAATCCGTAAAGCGCGGGTACCACGGTGGAGTATTTTTGCGGACGGTCGATGCGGATGTATCCGCTCACTTTGTCGAGTTCGTATTTCACCGTATCGGTCGGCACCATTTCTATGAATGCCGTGACCGCTTCGGGTGCGCCGTCGCCCACCTCCAAGCCGTGCCACGGATGCGATTTGTATCTTAGGCCCATCAATCTGGCTATCGGATCGTTGATTTTGTTTCCCATTTGTTTTTCAGATTCTATCTTTATGCAAAGCTACTAAAAATAATCGGGATTATGTGCTCGATATTTTCGGTTTGTTCCGTTTCGGCAGGAAAACGGGGCGGCATCCGCGACTTGCCGCGCATCGATTTTTCATTGACGGTCGTCGCACTCTCGTGCAAATCGATAAAAAATCCCGCAAAACTTTGATTCTGCGGGATTTGTCATCTAATGACCGTCGATTGTCTCGACTCTTCTGCGGTGCGTAGGGGACTCGAACCCCTGACCCCGTGCGTGACAGGCACGTATTCTAACCGGCTGAACTAACGCACCTTTTGCCGATTGCGTTTGCAAAGGTAATACAAAAATTCGAATCCGCAAATAATTTCATCGTTTTTTCGGTCTCATACGGTAAAATCGTGTCTCGGAACCGTTTTTGCCGCACTCTTTACCGTCGCCGTTTTTCGTAAAACCTCACATAGTCGATCTCCATCTTTACGGGAAGCTGCGACGGATCGATCCTGCCGACCCAGCTGCCGCCGAGTTGCGCCGACAGAATGACGTAAAACGGATGGTCGGCGAACGGGTATTGGTCTTCCTCGACGAAGGGCAGTTTGGGATAAGTGTATGTGTGTCGGCCGTTTATGTAGAACTCCACTCCGTTGCGGGTCACCACGGCCGAGTATACGTTGAATCCGTCGCGGTCGATCGGTGCGGTCGATCCGTGGCCCGTCCTCGGTTCGCGCTGTGCGAGGGTGTGTGACGAATGAACCGTTTGATAGGCTATGGTGTCGTGGTTGAGGTGTTCCATGATGTCGATCTCGCCGCCCGATGGCCACGGCGCGTCGATGTCGGGCATGAGCCATATCGCGGGCCAGAATCCCTGCGCGCAGTCGAAGCGGGCCCGCACGTCGACCCGCCCGAGGCGTATCGACCGCTTGCCGTTGCTCTGCACGCCTCCCGTCAGGTAGGGGCGGTCGTCGTCCATGCCGTTCGGACGGCATACTCCGTAGAGTCGCAGTGTTCCGTTTTCCACGCGGCACAGGGTGTCGAGAGGCGACATGTGCCGCATCCAATCGGCGCTGCCGGCCGCGCATCTGTTCCAAGAGGCGTCGTCGAGCGTCGTGCCGTCGAATTCGTCCGACCATACGAGCCGCCAGCCTTTCGATCTCGTCTCGCGTCCGTGGTTTACTTGTATGTGTTTTTCGGCTGCCGCGGTCGTCGGCTGCGCATGCGTCGATGCGGGGTGCGACGAATAGATGCAGCATAATGCAAAAGCGGCGATAATCGGTGTGCGGCGTTTCATGTTGTCGTAAGCGATGTTTGGCATGTGTTTCGGTGCAAATATACTTATTTTTGCATAGCTGTCGTTATATTTGTGGAAATATGGTTGATTTCGTCATTCAATTGGTTTCGGCGATCCCGAACGGCTTAAAAATCGCAGCCAAATTTTGGCGAAGAGGATAATTATCGTAACTTTGCGAATACTTTATTCGACGGAAAATAAACGTAAATTAAACATATAATATCATGGAAAATACAAAACTTCAGCAGTTGACCGACAAGCTTTATCAGGAGGGTTTGGAGAAAGGACGTGCCGAGGCCGAATCTATGGTTGCCGATGCCGAGACGCGTGCCGCGAAGATCGTCGCCGATGCCGAGGCGCGTGCCGCCAAGATCGTTGCCGATGCCGAGCGCAAGGCGGAGGATGTGGAGAAAAACGCCATGACCGAGATCGCTCTGGCCGGCAAACAGGCCGTGGCCAAGATCAAGTCGGAGATTGAGAACATGATCGTGGCCAAGGTCACGAACGAGGGGGTCAAAAACGCCAATCTCGACCCTGCTTTCATAAAGGATATGCTGCTGGCCGTGGCCGCCAACTGGAACAACGGAGCCAAGGCCGATCTGAAGGCTTTGCTTCCCGAGGCCAAGAAGGCCGAGCTGGGTGCCGCGTTCGACGCCGCCGCAAAGACGCTGCTGACTGAGGGCATCGAGGTCGGTTTCTCTGCCGACGTGAAGAGCGGCTTCAAGGTGGGCGAGAAGAACGGCGGATACTACATTTCGTTCTCGGACGAGAGCTTCGAAGCTCTGCTCGGCGGATATCTGCGCGAGAAGGCCGCGGAACTCCTTTTTAAGAACCGATAACCATGTTCGGGAGTAATTACTACTGTTTGGTCGCGGGGTTGAGGGAGTATGCTCTCGATGCCGACACCAAAGGGTTCGATGCCGCCGCCATCGTCGCCGAGATCGCCGAGGAGCTTTCGGCGCGCGACGCTGCCGCGGTGCGGCTGCTTTACGGATACTATGATTGCGAAAATATCATGGCTATGCGTGCGGGCCGTTCGGCGTTCAACCCTCTGGGTACGCTTACCCGCGAGGAGCTGGCCGAAGAGCTCGCCTCGCCGTGCAGGCTGCCTGCGGGCGTGGGGCGGGTGATACGCGCCTATAACGATCCCGAGAGCGAATATGCCGAGGATCTCGACATGTCGCGCGAGTTCGAAAACGCCCTTATGACCGCCTATTACGACGAGTGCGCCCGTTCGAAGAGCCGTTTTCTGCGCGAATGGTCGGAGTTCGACCGTACGCTGCGCAACGTCATCGCCGCTTCGGTGGCGCGTGCGGCCTCGCGTTCGGTCGATTCGGTCGTCGTGGGCGGCGGCGATGCCGTCGACCAGCTGCGCCGTTCGTCGGCGTCGGATTTCGGTCTGCGCGGCGAGCTGCCCTATGTCGATGCCGTCATCGCTGCGGTGAACGACGAGCCCAACATGCTCGACAAGGAGCGCAAGATCGATATGATACGCTGGGAACAGGCCGTGGAGCTGGCCGCATTCGACTATTTCGATATCGACGCCGTGCTGTCGTATCTGGTGAGGATAAACATCGTGGCACGCTGGGCGTCGCTCGACCCCAAGCGCGGTCGCGAGATGTTCGAGCGCATAATGGCCGAGATGGACGGCAAGGATCTGATAAATAAACAATAAAAACGATATAAATGAAAACATTAGGACGTGTAAACGGTATCATCTCGAACATCGTGATCGTGAAAGCCGACGGCGCGGTGGGGCAGAACGAGATCTGCTATGTCTATTGCGGTGATACCCGAATGATGGCCGAGGTCATCAAGGTCATAGGCGACGACGCCTATGTGCAGGTGTACGACAGCACCCGCGGTCTGAAGATAGGCGACAAGGTGGAGTTCATGGGCCACATGCTGGAGGCCACGCTGGCTCCGGGCCTGCTGTCGCGCAACTACGACGGCTTGCAGAACGATCTGGAGAAGATGGACGGGCTGTTCATCTCGCGCGGATCGATCACCGACCCCATCGACTTCGAGAAGAAATGGGAGTTCACCCCTCTGGCTGCGGCGGGCGACAAGGTTACGGCCGCATCGTGGCTCGGCAGCGTGAAGGAGCAGTGGGTCGACCACAAGATCATGGTGCCTTTCATCATGCAGGGTACCTATACGGTCAAGAGCGTGGCCGCGGCGGGCGAGTACAAGGTGACCGACACGGTGGCCGTGGTGACCGATGCCGACGGCAACGACTACGATATAACGATGGTGCAGAAGTGGCCCGTGAAGCAGGCCGTGCGCTGCTATGTCGAGAAGCCGCGCCCCTCGCGCGTGATGGAGACGGGCGTGCGCGCCATCGACACCTTCAACCCCATGGCCGAGGGCGGTACGGGATTCATCCCGGGGCCGTTCGGCGCGGGCAAGACGGTGCTCCAGCATGCCATATCGAAGCAGGCCGATGCCGACGTCATAATCATGGTGGCGTGCGGCGAGCGTGCCAACGAGGTGGTGGAGATCTTCGCCGAGTTCCCCGAGCTGGTCGACTCGCGCACGGGGCATAAGCTCATGGAGCGAACCATCATCATCTGCAACACCTCGAACATGCCCGTCGCGGCCCGCGAGGCGTCGGTATATTTGGGTATGACCATCGGCGAGTATTATCGCTCGATGGGCCTCAAGGTGCTGGTTATGGCCGACTCCACGTCGCGTTGGGCGCAGGCTCTGCGCGAGATGTCGAACCGTCTGGAGGAGCTCCCGGGTCAGGACGCTTTCCCGATGGACTTGTCGGCCATCATATCGAACTTCTACTCGCGTGCGGGTCTGGTGAAGCTGGGCAACGGCAAGACGGGTTCGGTGACCTTCCTCGGTACGGTGTCGCCCTCGGGCGGTAACCTGAAGGAGCCCGTTACGGAGTCGACCAAGAAGGCGGCGCGCTGCTTCTACGCACTCTCGCAGGGCCGCGCCGATTCGAAGCGCTATCCCGCCATCGACCCTCTGGATTCTTATTCGAAGTATCTGGAGTATCCCGAGGTGGTGGAGTATCTCGACGGCCACATCGGCAAGAGCTGGGTCGACATGGTCTACGAGGGCAAGACCATCGTGCAGCGAGGCAAGGAGGCCAATGACCAGATCAACATTCTGGGCGACGACGGCGTGCCCGTCGACTATCACGAGCGTTTCTGGAAAAGCGAGCTGCTCGACTACGTGATCTTGCAGCAGGACGCTTTCGACGACATCGACGCCAACTGCCCGATCGAGCGCCAGAAGATGATGTACGAAATGGTGCTCGGCATCTGCCGCCGCTCTTTCGACTTTCAGGATTTCGAGGAGTGCTCGCGGTTCTTCAAGAGTCTTATAAACCTTTTCCGCCAGATGAACTATTCGGAGTGGCAGAGCGAGAAGTTCCTCGACTACAAACGTCAGGTTGAGGAGCTGGTGAATGAACAACTTTCAAAATAAGGGCAGCTATGACAACACGAGCATTTCAGAAAGTATATACCAAGATAGACAACATAACCAAAGCCACCATCACCCTGCGCGCTTCGGGCGTGGGTAACGACGAGCTGGCCACCGTGGGCGGCAAGCTGGCTCAGGTGGTGAAGATCATGGGCGAGAACGTCACCTTGCAGGTATTTGCGGGTACGGAGGGTCTTGCCACCGATTCGGAGGTGGTATTCCACGGCGAGCCCCCCAAGCTGCGCGTTTCGGACAATCTGGCGGGCCGTTTCTTCAACGCCTACGGCGAGCCTCTGGAGGGCGGCGAGCCCATCGAGGGCGAGGAGCGCGAGATCGGAGGACCCACGGTGAACCCGTTCCGCCGCAAGCAGCCTTCGGAGCTCATCGCCACGGGTATTGCGGGTATCGACCTTAACAACACCATCGTGTCGGGCCAGAAGATCCCCTTCTTCGCCGATCCCGACCAGCCCTACAACGCCGTGATGGCCAATGTGGCGCTGCGCGCCAAGGCCGACAAGATCATCTTGGGCGGCATGGGTCTGTCGAACGACGACTTCCTCTATTTCAAGCAGGTGTTCGAGAACGCGGGTGCGCTCGACCGCATCGTGTCGTTCGTCAACACCACCGAGAATCCCCCCGTCGAGCGACTGCTGGTGCCCGACATGGCGCTTACCGCGGCCGAGTATTTCGCCGTCGACAAGGGCGAGAAGGTGCTGGTGCTGCTGACCGACATGACGCTGTATGCCGATGCGCTGGCCATCGTGTCGAACCGTATGGACCAGATCCCGTCGAAGGACTCGATGCCCGGTTCGCTCTACTCCGATCTGGCGAAGATCTACGAGAAGGCCGTGCAGCTGCCCAACGGCGGTTCGATCACCATCATCGCGGTGACGACCCTTTCGGGCGGCGATATCACGCACGCCATCCCCGACAACACGGGTTACATCACCGAGGGACAGCTGTTCCTGCGCAACGACTCCGATACGGGCAAGGTCATCGTCGACCCGTTCCGTTCGCTGTCGCGTCTGAAACAGCTCGTCATAGGCAAGAAGACCCGCGAGGACCATCCGCAGGTGATGAACGCCTGCGTGCGCCTCTATGCCGACGCCGCCAATGCCAAGACCAAGTTGGAGAACGGTTTCGACCTCTCGGACTACGACGAGCGCGCTTTGAAGTTCGCGCACGACTATTCGGAGAAGCTGCTGGCCATCGACGTGAACATCGACATCGATACCATGCTCGATACGGCGTGGGCGCTCTTCGCCGAGTACTTCACCAAGGAGGAGGTGGCCATCAAGGCCGAGCTTATCGCTAAGTACTGGAAAGAATAATACGATATGGCAATTAAATTTCAATATAACAAGACTTCGCTGGGCGAACTCGGCAAGCAGCTCAAGATGCGTCAGACGGCACTGCCTACCATCAAGAGCAAGGAGTCGGCGTTGCGTTCCGAGGTGAAGAAGGCTAAAGATGCGGCGCGCGACTACCGCCGTCGGATCGACGCTCTGGCTGCCGAGTACGACTACATGGCGGCGTTGTGGGGCGAGTTCGATCCTACGCTGCTGAGCGTGGCCGACGTCGAGCTCGACACGCAGAAGATCGCGGGCGTGCGTACTCCCGTGCTGCGCGAGGTGAGCTTCGACGAGAAGGCCTACGATCTCTTCTCCTCGCCCGCGTGGTATGCCGACGGCATCGACCTGCTCAAGCGCATGGCGCGTCTGGGCATCGAATACGAGGTCTACAACCGCAAGATGGAGCTGCTGGATTACACCCGTCGCAAGACCACGCAGAAGGTGAATCTGTACGAAAAGGTGCAGATCCCGGGCTACGAGGATGCCATACGCAAGATCAAACGATTCATGGAGGACGAGGAGAACCTCTCGAAATCGGCTCAGAAGATTGTCAAAACCCGTCAACAACAGGCTGCGGAGGGGTCTATGCTATGATAGTGAAAATGTTGCGTTACGACTTTGTGCTGTTTGCGGCGCAGAGCGATGATTTTATAGCCCGATTACGCGGACTCGGCCTCGTGGATATCACCACGTCGGGCTGGGAGCCTGCCGAGCAGGATCGCCAGCTGCTGACCGATATCGACCATTACCGCAAGGCCGTCGATTATCTGCATGCGTTCGCCGAGTCGGAGTCGATGGACTCCTCGGCCGTTCCCTACGATTCGGGCGCCGAGGCCTACGAGGCATACGCCGACGCGCAGCAGCGCAAGGCGTGGCTCACGGGCGAGATCGCGCGTCTGGATAAGCTCTCGGACGAGTTGCGTCCGTGGGGCGAGTTCTCGGCCGACGCCCATGCGTCGCTGGCCGATCGCGGCGTCGTGCTGCGTTACTTCGTGGCGCAGATCTCCGCGTTCGAGGCTTCGGAAGCCGAGTGGCGCGAGCGTTACACTCTGGAGGAGATAGCGCGTACTGTTTCGTCGGTGTATTTCGTTATCGTCGCTTCGTCCGACGAGGATGTGGCCATCGACGCACAGGAGATCAAGGCTCCCGATCGGGACTATCGTGCCGTCGAGGCCGAAGCCGTCGAAGACCGCGCGCAGCTCAAGGCGCTGGACGCCGAGTTCTCGCGTTGCGCCGCAAGCATCGGGGCCGTCGAGGCCGAGTCGACTCGTCTTACGCATCGTTTGCAGAACGTGAAGATTCGCGCCACAGCGACCGAAGCGGCCGACGGAACTCTGGTCGTCATGGAGGGTTGGGCCGAAAAGGATATGTCGGCCGAAGTGGATGCGCTTCTGGAGGAGTATCCCGATGTGGTGTATCTGAAGAGTGATCCTACACCCGATGATAACGCTCCCGTGAAGTTGAAGAACAACCGCTTCGCCAGCCTGTTCGAGCTGGTGGGCAGCCTCTATGCGCTGCCGAAGTACGGCACGCTCGATCTCACGCCGTTCTTCGCTCCGTTCTACATGCTATTCTTCGCCATTTGCCTGAACGATGCGGGTTACGGACTCATTCTGCTGCTGGCGGGACTGTTCCTTGTGAAGAAAGGCGGCGCGGCGCTCAAGCGCGCGGGCTGGCTCACGGTGGTGTGCGGAGGCGCTACGGCGCTGTTCGGATTCTACACGGGTTCGTTCTTCGGCCTGAGCATTCCCGAGATGTTGGGCTATCCCGACATAGCGCACTCGCCGTTCCTCGACTTCCAGCAGAAGTTCTTCTCGTATGCTCTGGCCTTGGGTGTGTTCCAGATACTGCTCGGCATGTTCATAAACATCTGCATGACCACCCGCATGTTCGGATTCCGTTATGCGCTCGGCTTGCTGGGGTGGTTCCTGCTCATTCTGTCGTGCTGCATAGCTTCGGGGTTGCAGATGCTCAACGAGGCTTGGGTAATCCCGTTCTTCACGATGGGGTCGCCCGCATTCATCGCCGTGGCGTGCGTCGCGCTGGTGTTGATGCTCTTCTTCAACTCCCCGGGCAAGAACGTATTCATGAATTTCGGTTCGGGATTGTGGAATACCTATAATAACATAACGGGCCTGTTGAGCGACGTGCTGTCGTACATCCGTCTGTTCGCCATCGGACTCTCGGGCGGCGTGCTGGCGCTGGTGTTCAACAGCCTCGCGCTGGGCATCACGGGGCTGGACGGCGATTTGTCGGCCTCGCCTTGGTGGGCCGTGGCGTTGCAGATCGTGGGAGCGTCGATCATTCTGCTCATAGGGCACGGCATCAACCTCTTCATGTCCACCATCTCGTCGCTGGTTCACCCCATGCGTCTCACCTTCGTGGAGTTCTACAAGAATGCGGGATTCGAGATGACCACGCGCGCATTCCGACCGCTTACGAATGAAACAAACAAGCAATAAATCAAGATTAAATTCAATAACACAAAAACGATTATGGAAAATTCAACAGCATTGATTTTGGCCTATGTGGGCGTTGCTCTCATGGTAGGTCTGGCAGGTATCGCTTCGGCTATCGGCACCTCTATCTGCGGTCAGGCAGCCGTGGGCGCCATGAAGAAGAACGACGGCGCTTTCGGCAGCTACATGGCTCTTTCGGCACTGCCCGGTTCGCAGGGTCTCTACGGTTTCGTATGCTTCTTCATGGTGACGAGCATCTACGACATCATCACCCCCGAGATCACCATGTTGCAGGGTGCCGCCGTGTTCGGCATCGGCGTGCTGGTGGGTATCGTCAACTTGGCTGCCGCCGTATATCAGGGCAAGGTCTGCGCCAACGGTATCGCAGCGATCGGCAACGGTCACGACGTGATGGGTAAGACGCTTATTCTGGCCGCTTACCCCGAGCTTTACGCCATCCTTACCGTTGCGGCTACGTTCCTTATCGCAAGCGCTGTGGCATAGCCGTAAATACGCTTTACACGAAAACGGCTCTCCCGCAAAGGGAGAGCCGTTTCGCGTTCATTGCCGTCGGGATTTATCCGATCGGGTTGCGTTCGATCTCGAACATCGCCAGAGCGACGGCGTATTCGCGCACCTCGCTTCTCGATGCGAGCCGACAGTAGCGGTAGTCGGCGGGCAGATGACACCGCAACGAAAAGTCGATGAGGTTGTAGGTGCACGATTCCAGCATGATGCCGTCGGCGTCGCGGCGGTCGAACATTGCCCAAAGGGCATCGTCGTCGGGACAGTCGGGATCGGTTTTGTGAAACAGATAGATTTCTCCCGATTTGAATTTGACGTTTTCCAGCGGCCGATCGACGACGGCCGCAGTCTCGCAGCTTGTGCGGACGAAACATTTGATTGTTGTCATATTAAAATTATTTTTTTGATTTAATAAAAATGCGCGGTTCTTTTAATTCTCGCGCAAAGTGAAAAGTAAATACAGATCGAATGATTCCGTGTAATTCCCTTACGGAACACAATATTTGCTAAATGCGATGTTCGCCGTGCGCGAAATACGCCATTTATCTCTTTCGATGGTCAGTTCGGTCCTCGGGGATGCCGCATACGGATTTATGTCGGATGCGGCCGCGGATGTCCCTCGTCTGTTAATTGCACGACAAAAATCGCGGGTTTGCGAATTTTGTCGTATATTTGTTTCCAAATACTCATTCGTTATGAAAAGTTTTATGGCTGCTCTCGTCGCCGCTGCCGTCGTAGTGTCGTGCGCGTCGCGTTCGAACAGCGCGAATAACGGAGTCCGACGGACGACTGTCGTGGAGCCCGTCCGTTACGGCTATAATGTCAAGGCCGTGTATCCGCATCTCAAGTCGAGCTATACGCAGGGTCTGCAATTCGCCGACGGCGTGTTGTGGGAGGGCACGGGCGAGTGGGGCGAATCGGTGTTGCAGCGCGTCGATCTCGAAAGCGGCAAGGCCGAAGTGCTTGTCCGCCTGCCGCGCAACGAGTTCGGCGAGGGCATCACGGTGCTGGGCGACAAGATATACCAGCTTACTTGGACTAACAATACGGTGCATATCTACGATCTGAACGGCAAACTTCTGAAGAACGTCCGTTACCCGGGCGAGGGCTGGGGCCTCACGAGCGACGGCGAGCGGCTTTACATGTCGAACGGCTCGTCGCAGATATACAGGGTCTCTCCCGACAGCTTCAGGCGCGAGGGGAGTTTCACCGTGACGCTCCGCGGCGAGCCCGTGCAGTATATCAACGAATTGGAGTGGATCGACGGCCGCATCTGGGCCAATGTCTACACCACCGATTACGTGATTATCATCAATCCCGAGTCGGGCGCGGTCGAGGGTATCGTCGACTTCGCGGGTCTGCTCGGTGCCGAAGATACGGACGACGACACCGACGTGTTGAACGGAATAGCTTACGACGCCTCGTCGGGACGGATATTCGTCACGGGCAAACGGTGGAGCAAACTATTCGAAGTGGAGTTGGTAAAACAGTGAATATGACCTTACTCGAACGAGCTGCCGAACGCATGCTGCTTCTGGACGGCGCCTTGGGGACCCGACTCATGGAGCGCGGCGCGTCGGGATGCCTCGAGGCGCTGTGCCTCACCGATCCCGAGGCCGTGGCCGCCGTGCACGAAGAGTATCTGGTGGCGGGGGCCGACATAGTGACCGCCGACACCATGTGTGCCGACGCGTTGTGTCTGGAGCGCTACGGATTGCAGTCGCGCTCTTACGAAATAGCTCGCGCGGGAGCCGAGACAGCACGCGCGGCTGCCGTGAAGTACTCCACGGCCGAGCGTCCTCGGTTCGCTGCGGGTTCGGTGGGCCCCACCACCCGCAATCTGTCGCTCGCGACCGACATAACCCCCGAGCGCATGGCCGAGGTCTATTCGGAGGTGATCCGCGGCCTGCTCGACGGCGGCGCGGATGCCATCCTCGTCGAGACGGCGATGGATGCCGCCAATGTGAAAATAGCGGTGGCGGAGTGCCGCAAGCTGAATCGGGACATTCCCGTGATCGTGTCGGCGGTTCTGTCGCGCATCGCGGGACGTGTGGCGAGCGGCGCGCCGATAGCGACTTTCGTGGGCGATCTGCCGCTCGACGATATCGACATGTTGGGGTTCAACTGCTCGAACGGACCCAAGGCGATGGAGGCATCGATCGCGGAGCTCGCTTCGCTTTGCGACAAACCCCTGATAGCCTACCCCGCGGCGGGCGATCCGCCGTCGGCGCCGCACCGTTTCGCCAAGGATATGGAGCATATATGCCGCTCGGGCGCGGTAAGCATAGTCGGCGGGTGCTGCGGAACGGCGCCGTCGCATATCGCGCAGCTTGCCAAGGTGGCGGGGCGCTGCCGTCCGCGCAGACGCGCGGCAGTAAAACGCAATGTAACGGAACAGATATTATAAGTCATGGATATAAAGGATTTTCGCCGCGAGTTGCATCGCAGGGCCGAACTTTCGTTCGAGGAGCATGCCACGGCGGCTTTCATTGCCGAGCGTCTGTCGGAGGCGGGCATCGAGTTCCGCCCGATAGCATCCACGGGCCTGCTGGCCCGCATAGAGGGGCGTCGCGGAAACGCGAAACGTTGCGTGGTGCTTCGCGCCGATATCGACGCACTGCCGATCGCGGAGCTTACGGGCGTGGAGTGGGCGTCGCGCAGCGAGGGCGTGATGCACGCCTGCGGTCACGACTGCCATGCGGCGGTGCTGTACGGCGTTCTGAAGCGTTTGCAGGCCGATCCCGATTTCGAGGGCACGGTGCTCGGACTGTTCCAGCCGGGCGAGGAGTGCGCCCCGGGCGGTGCGTCGCTGGTGCTGGCCGAGAAGCCGTTCGACGCATACGATGTCGAGGCGGTGATAGGCGAGCATGTCGACGCCGATCTGGAGGTGGGCGAGATCGGGTTCTGCCCGGGCAAGTTCATGGCTTCGGCCGACGAGCTCTACTTCACGGTGAAAGGCGTGGGCGGCCACGCGGCCATGCGCAGCCGCATAAAGGATGCGGTAGTGGCCGTGGCCGACCTCATAATGCGCCTCAATACGCTCAACAGCGACGTGTGCGTCGTGTCGGTGGGCAAGGTGACTGCCGACGGCGCCACCAACGTCATTCCCGAGCGGACGTCGTGCGCGGGCACCATGCGCACGTTCAACGAGAATCTTCGCGCCCGAGTTAAGGATATGATGGCGCACATGGCCGAGGAGATCGAGTACAAATACGACGTCGAGGTCGAGACGGATATACGCCACGGCTATCCGTGCGTGGAGAACGATCCGAAGCTCACGTACGAAGCCATGCTGCTGGCAGACAGCTGCGGTTTCAAGGTGTGCGATCTGGAGATGCGCACCACGGCCGAGGATTTCGGCTTTTACACCCACGCATACCCTTCGCTCTTCTACCGTCTGGGCGTGGGGCGTGCTTCGGGACGCTCGCATACGGCGACGTTCCTGCCCGACGAACGGGCTTTGGAGATCGGCGAGGAGTTTATGTATCGCCTGACACTTAATGTATTGAACAGATGAAACAAGGAAAGAAAAGAGAGTCGCGCCGCGGCGCTTCGGCAAATGCCGACGTCTCGGCGCGCGACCGCGAGACGCTCGTGGTGAATATGTTCAGGGAGTTTCCCGAAAGGGCGTTCACGCTCAAACAGCTGGTGGCCGCCTCGGGCGGCAATTCGCGCGATGCGCGTTACGCCGTGCGCGAGATAGCGGAGCGGCTGGCCGACGAGGGCGTGGCCGAGAGATGCGGCCGCGACAAATACCGTCTGTCGGTGGCCCAGCTGCCGCGTTACGAGGGAGTGGTCGACATGGTGGGCTCGGGTGCCGCATACGTGCGTGTCGAGGGGCTGGAGAGCGACATATACGTCACTCCGCGCAACACCAACTATGCGCTGGACGGCGATCGGGTCGAGGTGGCTTTGCAGCGCAAGCCGCACCGCGCGGGCGACAACCCCGAGGGCGTGATTACGGCCGTGCTGGAGCGAAGCGGAAAACGCTACGTGGGCGTCGCCGAGGTGACGCGTTCCACCGTATTCGTGCATCCCGATTCGCGCAAGCTGCCGATGGATATCTATTTTTCACGCCGCGAATGCCGCGAGGTGAACGACGGCGACAAGGTGGTGTTCCGCATCGACGAGTGGCGCGAGGGCGACAAGAGTCCGCGCGGCGTGCTGCTCGAAGTGCTGGGCCGCGAGGGCGACAACGATACCGAGATGCACGCCATATTGGCCGAATACGACCTGCCCTACGAGTTCACCGATGAGGTGTCGGGAGCTGCCGAGGCCATCGACAGCCGCATTACCGAGGCCGACTACGCCGAGCGCCGCGACTTCCGCGACGTGACCACCTTTACGGTCGATCCCGCCGACGCCAAGGATTTCGACGACGCTCTGTCGATCCGCAAGGTGGAGAACGGCATTTGGGAGATCGGCGTGCACATAGCCGACGTGACGCACTACGTCCGTCCCGAGTCGGTGCTCGACTGCGAGGCGCGCGACCGCGGCACCTCGGTCTATCTGGTCGACCGCACGGTGCCGATGCTGCCCGAGCGGTTGTCCAACGAGCTGTGCTCGCTCCGCCCCAACGAGGAGAGCCTCTGCTTCTCGGCGGTGTTCCGCATGAACGAGGAGGGCGACGTGCTCGACGAGTGGTTCGGCCGCACGGTGATCTACTCCGACCGCCGCTTCACCTATGCCGAGGCGCAGGCGCGCATCGAGACGGGCGCGGGCGATTTCGCCGACGAGATATGCGTGCTGAACGGCATTGCGCAGACCATGCGCCGCAACCGATTCAAGAACGGAGCCATCAGCTTCGACCGCGAGGAATTCAAGTTCATCCTCGACGAGAACGGCAAGCCGCTGGGCGTGTACACCAAGGAGCAGAAGGAGTCGAACCAGATGATCGAGGAGTTCATGCTGCTGGCCAACCGCCGCGTGGCCGAGTTCTGTTCGAGCCGCATCGCGGGGGGCCGAAAGACGCCGCGCACGATGGTCTACCGCGTGCACGACGAGCCGAACGAGGAGAAGTTGACCCGCTTCCGCGAGTTCGTGCTTCGCTTCGGATATCAGTTCCGCGCTTCGAAAGGACGTGCGGTGGCCAAGGGCATCAACAAGTTGATGGCCGAGGTCAAGGGGCGTCCCGAGGCGAATGCCGTGTCGACGCTGGCGGTGCGTAGCATGGCCAAAGCGTTCTACACCACCGACAACATAGGCCATTACGGTCTGGCTTTCAAATATTACACCCACTTCACCTCGCCCATACGCCGCTATCCCGACATGATGGTGCACCGTCTGCTGGCGCACTATCTGGCAGGCGGCAAGTCGCCCGACAAGAAGGCGCTGGAGGCGCAGTGCGTCTATGCTTCCGAGCGCGAGGTGGTGGCGTCGGATGCCGAACGCGCGTCGATCAAGTACAAGATGGTGGAGTTCATGAAGGACAAGATCGGCGAGATGTACAAGGGCCACGTGTCGGGCATGAGCGAGTGGGGCATCTACGTTGAGCTGAACGACACCCATATCGAGGGCATGGCGTTCCTGCGCGACATCGAGGGCGACTACTATTCGTTCGACGAGGCGCGCTACGAGATAGTGGGCCGCAACACGGGGCGTCGCATGACCCTCGGCGACGAGGTGTGGATACGCGTTAAGGGCGCCGACCTGCGCCGCCGCACGCTCGATTTCGAGTTGATAGTGCCCAAGCGCAGGAAATAATGGATGCTCGGGAGATATTCGCCAAGGCGCGCGACCGCGCCATGCTGTCGCGCGAAGAGGCGTATTGGCTGTGGGAGCGGGCCGATTTGGCCGAACTGGCTGCCGTGGCCGACGAGGTGCGCCGCAGCGCGGTGCCCGATCCGAACGTGGTGACGTGGCAGATCGACCGCAACGTGAACATAACCAACGTCTGCATTTCGGGCTGCAAGTTCTGCAACTTCCATTGCAAGCCCCACGAGACGGAGCGGGCGTTCGTCACCACTATTGACGAGTATCGCTCGAAGATCGACCGCATGCTGGAGCTCGGGGGCGACCAGCTGCTGTTGCAGGGCGGCCTGCATCCCAAGCTGGGCATAGAGTTCTACGAGGATCTTTTTTCCACGTTGAAGAGGCTTTATCCCTCGGTGCGCCTGCATGCGCTGGGTGCGCCCGAGGTGTCGCACATAGCCCGCGTGAGCGGACTTACGACCCGCCGCACGCTGGAGCGTCTGGCGGCCGCGGGGCTCGACTCGCTGCCCGGGGCGGGGGCCGAGATCCTCGACGACGGGGTGCGCCGCGCCATATCGCCCGCCAAGCCGAGTGCGGCCGAGTGGATCGAGGTGATGCACGAGGCCCACATGATGAATCTGCCCACCTCGGCGACCATGATGTACGGCCATGCGGAGACGCCGCGGCAGCGGATCGATCACCTGCTCGCCGTGCGCGACTTGCAGGCCCGCTGTCCGAAGGGCAACTACGGATTCATCGCTTTCATTCCGTGGATATTCCGCTCGCAGGGCACGCGCCTCGAACGCGAGGGCATAGTTTCGCGCTTCTCGCCGTTGGAGTATGTGCGCGTGATAGCGGTTAGCCGTCTTGTGCTGTGCAACATCCGCAACATACAGGCTTCGTGGCTCACCGTGGGCAAGGCTACGGCGCAGCTCGCGCTGCACGGAGGCGCCAACGACATGGGGTCGATCATGATCGAGGAAAACGTGGTGTCGAGCGCGGGGGCGCACAACAGTTTCGACGCCGAGGGCATCCGACGGGCCATACGCGAGGCGGGTTTCACGCCGCGTCTGCGCGACCAGCTCTACCGCCTGCGCGACGATAAGGTCGCGGAGAGAAAATAAAAAGTCGCGCGGAATCAGATTAATTAATTAAAATTAATTACCTTTGCATCCCGAAATGCGAATATGCGCTGAAAAATAAAACAATATATAATTATGGAGATTACAAGAGAACAACGTGAGCAGGGCACCTCGTTATTGAAGGTCGTCGTAAGCGAAAAGGATTATGGTGAGGCTGTGGACAAGATGCTGCGCGAGTACAAGCGCAAGGCCAACATCCCCGGATTCCGTCCCGGCATGGTGCCTATGGGCGTGGTTCGCAAGATGTACGGCAAGGGCGCCGTGGCCGAGCAGTCGTACCGCACGGCCTCGAACGCAGTGTTCGAGTACTTGCAGAAGGAGGGCATCGACTACGTGGGCGACGTGATCCCCTCGGACGAGCAGGGCGACTTCGATTTCGACAACAACACCGAGCACGAGTTCCTTTTCGAGATAGGCGAGGCTCCCGAGGTGAAGCTCGATCTTTCGGAGAAAGACAAGTTGACCTACAACAAGATCGCCGTCGACGCCAAGATGCACGACGCCTACAAGGATAACTACCTGCGCCGCTACGGCCGTCTGGTCGACGTGGACGAGGTGAAGAACGACGAGGCTCTGACGGTGACTCTCGACAACGGCGACATGCGCATCGAGGATGCCTACGTGGGCCTTATCTCGATGAGCGACGAGGAGCGCAAGCCTTTCATCGGCAAGAAGACGGGCGAGAAGATGGACGTGAATGTCAACGAGCTTTACAAGACCGCTTCGCAGCGCGCCGCCATCCTTCAGGTCAAGGAGGACGAGCTGGAGGGCATCAACCCGCAGTTCACGATGGAGATCAAGCAGATCCGTCAGTTCGCCAACCCCGAACTGAACGAGGAGTTCTTCAAGATGGCGTTCCCCGCAGGCAACGTCGCGAGCGAGGCCGAGCTGGATTCGTTCGTCGACGCCGAGATCGAGAAGGAGCTGGGCCGCGAGTCGGACTATTTGTTCACGATCAACGTCCGCGACTTCCTCATGGAGAAGGCCGCTTTGCAGATGCCCGCCGAGTTCCTGAAGCGCTGGCTGTACGTTATCAACGAGGGTAAGTTCACCAAGGAGGATATCGAGAAGGATTTCGACGGATTCGTGAAGATGTTCACATGGAACTACATCCAGAAGCATATCATCAAGGAGGCCGACATCAAGGTGAGCGCCGAGGAGGCCGAGGCTGAGGCCAAGGAGTTCGCCAAGGCTCAGTTCGCGCAGTACGGCATGCCGTCGGCTTCAGACGAGATGGTTGCGGGATTCTCGAAGCAGATTCTTGAGAACAAGGAGCAGGCCCAGAAGATATACGAGAAACTCTACGAACTGAAGGTCGTCGATTACGTGAAATCGAAGATAAAGGTCGACACCAAATCGGTTTCGTCGGATGAATTTGCCAAATTGGCGCAAGCGAACTAATATTCGTTAAAATATACTGCGAGTTGGACTCTGGGCGTAATGTTTGCAGAGTCCAATTTTTGGTATGACGGGCGGTGTTTGAACAGTCGAAAAAGCGATGTTCGGAGCGCGTGTCCCGATCGACCTTGAAAAGGGTCAGATATTGTAATTAAGAGTAATTATAAAGAGCCGTTATGAGCGAATTTGAAAAATATGCGCGCGGTCACTGCGGCATAAGCAGTCTCAGGCTGCACGACTTTAAGTCGATGCAGGCCTCTTACATCTCACCGACCATCATCGAGGAGCGTCAGTTGAACGTGGCCACGATGGATGTTTTCTCGCGTCTGATGATGGATCGCATCATATTTCTCGGCGCACCGATCTACGACGATGCGGCCAATATAATTCAGGCGCAGTTGCTCTTTCTGGAGTCGGCGGACTCCTCGAAAGATATACAGATCTATATCAACTCCCCGGGCGGTTCTGTGTCGGCGGGTCTGGGCATATACGACACCATGCAGCTCATTTCGAGCGACGTGGCCACCATCTGTACGGGACTGGCCGCATCGATGGGCGCCGTGCTGCTCACGGCGGGAGCCAAGGGCAAGCGTTCGGCCCTGCCGCATTCGCGGGTTATGATCCACCAGCCGCTGGGCGGTGCGCAGGGTCAGGCGTCGGACATAGAGATCACGGCGCGCGAGATCATGAAGACCAAACGCGAGTTGTACGAGATTCTCGCCTACCATTCGGGCGTGGATATCGCCAAGATCGAGCAGGATGCCGACCGCGATTACTGGATGTCGGCCGTCGAGGCTAAGGAGTACGGCCTTATCGACGACGTGCTGGCGAAGCGTACCAAATAATATCGGATAATATTTATGGCACAGAAAGGATATAAGGGATCGGGACACGGCGGCGACGACTGCTGCTCGTTCTGCGGCGCGAAACGCAGCGACGTGGCTCTGATGTTCCGCGGCGAGGACGGATCGAACATCTGCAACAGCTGCGTCGAGCGCGGTTACAACATGTTGGTCGAAAGCGATCTGGTAGAAAGCGCCAAACGCCGCGGCAAGAGTGCCGAATTTACGGTCCCCGAACTGCGCAAGCCGCAGGAGATCAAAGCCGTACTCGACGAATACGTGATAGGGCAGGACGATGCCAAGCGTTACATGTCGGTGGCGGTGTACAACCACTACAAACGCCTTATGAGCAAGTCGGTCAAGCCGCAGCACGACGACGAGGTGGAGATCGACAAGTCGAACATCGTGCTGGTGGGCCCGACGGGTACGGGCAAGACGCTCATGGCCCGCACCATCGCGCGCGTGCTCAACGTGCCTTTCACCATCGTGGACGCCACGGTCCTCACCGAAGCGGGTTACGTGGGCGAGGATGTGGAGAGCATCCTCACGCGTCTGTTGCAGGTGGCCGACTACAATGTCGAGGCTGCCGAGCGCGGCATAGTCTTCATCGACGAGATCGACAAGATCGCGCGCAAGGGCGATAACCCGAGCATTACGCGCGACGTGTCGGGCGAGGGCGTGCAGCAGGCTCTGCTAAAGATTCTGGAGGGCACGGTGGTGAACGTTCCGCCGCAGGGCGGGCGCAAGCATCCCGACCAGAAGTTCATTCAGGTCAATACGAAGGATATACTGTTTATTTGCGGCGGCGCGTTCGACGGCATCGAGAAGAAGATCGCCCAACGATTGAACACCCGCGCCATAGGCTTCGGCGTGCAGAGAGCGTCGACGGTGGACCGCAACAACCTGATGAAGTACATCATGCCGCAGGACCTCAAGTCGTTCGGCCTCATACCCGAGCTGGTGGGGCGTCTGCCTGTGCTCACCTACATGCAGCCGCTCACGCGCGAGGCTCTGCGTTCGATATTGACCCGGCCCAAGAACGCCATCGTGAAGCAGTACGAACGTCTGCTGGCCATGGACGGCGTGGATTTGCGGTTCGACGACGACGTGCTGGACTATATCGTGGACAAGGCCGTCGAGTATAAGCTCGGCGCACGCGGTCTGCGCTCGATCTGCGAGGCGATAATGATCGACGCCATGTACGACGTTCCCTCTTCGGGCCAAACGTCGTTCGTCGTCACGCTCCCCTACGCCAAAAAGCGGATCGAGGGGGCGAATTTTTTGGAGCTTAAGCAGGTCGGTTAAGTTTTTTGTATTACATTTGTATACGCGCTCGTATGGGCGAACGCGCAAAGTGGCGCCGCGATTGTTATCGTGCGCTTAAGTATATGATTGCTTGTGAGTGACAAGAATTGAAAAATAATATGTTTGCTAACTCTAAACTTGATAAGGCGGCCGACAATATCCGCATCCTGACCGCCGCCATGGTCGAAAAGGCCAAGTCGGGACACCCGGGCGGAGCTATGGGCGGCGCCGATTTCATCAATCTGCTCTATACGGAGTTTCTGCGTTACGATCCTGAGAATCCTTCGTATCCGTTCCGCGACAGATTCTTCCTCGATCCGGGCCACATGTCGCCGATGCTCTATTCGGTGCTGATGTTGTCGGGCTTCTACTCGACGGACGATCTCAAATCGTTCCGTCAGTGGGGCAGCGTCACCCCGGGACACCCCGAGGCCGATGCGGCCCACGGTGTGGAGAACACCTCGGGACCTCTGGGGCAGGGGCACGCCATGGCCGTGGGCGCCGCGATAGCGGAGCGTTTCATGGCGGCGCGTTTCGGCGAGTGGATGGCTCACAAGACATATACGTTCATTTCGGACGGTGCCGTGCAGGAGGAGATCTCGCAGGGCGCGGGCCGCATCGCGGGCCATCTGGGGCTTTCGAACCTGATAATGTATTACGACGCCAACAATGTGCAGCTCTCGACCAAGGTCGACGAGATCGACGGCGAGGATGTGGCCGCCAAGTACCGTGCTTGGGGCTGGCGCGTTATCGAGTGCAACGGTCATGACGTCGAGGCTCTGCGTGCGGCGCTCACCGCGGCCAATGCCGAGACGGAGTGTCCCACGCTTATCATAGGACGTTCGATCATGGCCAAGGGCGCGCGAGGTGCCGACGGCGAGAGTTTCGAGGGCAGGGTGTCGACGCACGGACAGCCTCTGTCGGGCGCGGGTGCCGATCTGGCCGCCACGGTGCGCAATCTGGGCGGCGATGCCGACGATCCGTTCCGCCTGTTCAACGAGACGCGCGAGATCTACGAGGCGCGCCGCATAGAGCTGAAGCAGTGGGCGGCGCAGCGCAAGCAGGCCGAGGCGGAGTGGCGTGCGGCCAACCGCGATCTGTCGCGCAAACTGAACCGATTCCTGTCGGGCGAGCTTCCCGAGATCGATTACAACAAGATAGAGATAAAGCCCGATACGGCTACCCGCGTGGCATCGGCGACGATGCTGGGCGTCTACGCCGAGAAGATCGAGAACATGATCGTGGCTTCGGCCGATCTGAGCAATTCGGACAAGACCGACGGCTTTCTGAAGAAGACCAAAGCCTTTACGAAAGGCGACTTCACGGGCCAGTTCTTCCAAGCGGGCGTCGCGGAGCTTACCATGGCGTGCGTCATGAACGGCATGGCGCTGCACGGCGGCGTGATCCCCGCGTGCGGAACGTTCTTCGTATTCTCGGACTACATGAAACCTGCGATCCGCATGTCGGCCCTGATGCGCCTGCACGTGATCTATATCTGGACGCACGATTCGTTCCGCGTGGGCGAGGACGGTCCCACCCACCAGCCCATCGAGCAGGAGGCGCAGATAAGGTTGATGGAGCACGTGCGCAACCACAGCGGCGAGCGTTCGATGGTGGTGCTTCGCCCCGCCGACGCCGAGGAGACGGCCGTGGCATGGCGTTATGCGCTTTCGGAGCAGCGCCCCGTGGCTCTGGTGCTGTCGCGTCAGAACATCAAGAATCTGCCCGCGCTCAATTGCAGCCGCCGCGAGGAGGCCAAGCAGGCGGTGAAGGGCGCATACATAGTGATGGACTCGGCCAAGGCTCAGGCGGTGATGCTGGCTTCGGGTTCGGAGGTGGCCACGCTGGTGGAGGGCGCTGAGCTGTTGCAGCGCGAGGGTATTCCCGTGCGCGTGGTGAGCGTGCCGAGCGAGGGCCTGTTCCGCGACCAGCCCAAATCGTATCAGGACAGCGTGCTGCCGCGCGACGTGCCGCGTTACGGCATGACGTCGGGACTGTCGTTGAACCTCCGCGGTCTGGTGGGCGAAAACGGACGCATACACGGCTGCGACCACTTCGGATATTCGGCGCCTTACAAGGTGCTCGACGAGAAGTTCGGCTATAACGGACTCACGGTGTTCGAGGAGGTGAAAGCCATGATAAAAGGATAGATCGATCGGGCGGACACCAGACTCCGCCCGATTTGCATTATTACCGCTATTATACCCTTACTTAATGGAAACCAAAATAAAACTTCACGACAAGACTTTCCGCGTGATGATCCCCGCCGAGCAGATCGACGCTGCGGTGGAGCGCGTGGCCGAGAAACTGAACGAAC
>CAYMIH010000025.1:0-27599 GCA_964390585.1 uncultured Alistipes sp. | reverse complement strand
CGGCCAGAGGCGCGCCGTCGAGGGTGACCCTATCGGCCGACGACGAGGGCACGTATATCTCGGCCGTGGTGTTGACGGGTATGGTCACTTCGAGCATGAACACGCCGTTCTCGTCACGCCACTCGGCCGCCGCACGCCCGTAAGGGGTGTTCCGCTCGGCCTTCATCGAGGTGAAACCGCCGCCCGCATGCGGTTTCACGGCTATGGTCTTGAAGCCCGCCGAGGTCTCGCGCAGGCCCGCGGCGTCACGGTAGAGCCAGTCGCCGATGGCGCCGTACGAGTAGTGGTTGAACGAGTTCATGCCGTTGTCGGGGATGGTGCGGTCGGGCATCATCGAGTTCCAGCGCTCCCATATGGTGGTGGCGCCCATCGTCACGGGATAGAGCCAGCCCGGGTACTGTTGGCGCAGCAGGAGCCTGTATGCGAGGTCGTTGTATCCGTTCTCGGTAAGCACATGGCAGATGTAGGGGGTTCCGAGGAATCCCGTGGTGATGTGTCCGTAGTGGTTCACCCGCTCGGCCAGATGCGCGGCGGCCTTGGCTTTCATGTCGTCGTCGGGCAGCATGTCGAAATTGAGCGCCAGCACGTAGGCCGTCTGCGTGGCCGACACTAAATATCCCGCGGGGGTGAGGTAGGCGTTGCGGAAAGCCTCCTTCACCTTGCGTGTCAGGTCGGCGTACTTCTCCGCGTCGTCGCTCTTGCCCAGAACCGCGGCGGTCTTCGACAGGATGTCGGCCGAGTTGGCGAAGAAACACTGCTGTATCAGGGGACGATAAGTCACGGCCGAGTCGCCCGCGCAATCATTGTCGACGCTGTAAAAGAGCCAGTCGCCGTAGTGCCAGCCCACGTTCCACAGATAGTCGTTGCTCTGGGCGGCCATGCAGTCGACCCACGCCTTCATGCTCTCGTACTGGTTTTCGAGTATGCGCTTGTCGCCGTACGCCATGTAGTGCTGCCACGGGACGATCACCGCCACGTCGGCCCAGCCCACGTGGCCTGCGCCCGTCAGCCCCTCGATGTGGGGCACCACGTCGGTCACCTGACCGTCGGGCTTCTGGTCGGCAGCCACATCCCTAAGCCACTTGCGGAAGAAGTTCTGCACGTCGCGGTTGAACGTCGCGGTGCGGAAGAAGACCTGAGCGTCGCCCGTCCATCCCAGACGCTCGTCGCGCTGCGGACAGTCGGTGGGCACGTCGACGAAATTGCCGCGCAGGCCCCACTGTATGTTGCTCTGGAGACGGTTCACCAGCTCGTTCGACGAGGTGAAGTCGCCGTTCTCGTTTATGTCCGAGAATATCACCGCCGCCTTGAAGTCATCGGGATCGAGCTCGCCATCGATGCCCTCGACCTTAAGGTAGCGGAATCCGTAGAACACGAACGTAGGTTCGAATCGGTCGTCGCCGCCGCTGCAAATGTAACGGCTCTGCGCCTTGGCCGAGCGCAGGTTGACGGTGTAGAAGTTGCCTTTCTCGTCCAGCACCTCGGCATGCGACACCACGATCTCCTGCCCCGCCTTGCCCTTCACGGTGACTATCTCGCGGCCCACGAGGTTCTGCCCGAAATCGAGGACCTTTTCGCCCGCGGGGGTGGTTATCACCGCCACGGGGCTCTTGATCTCGTGCGTAACGACGGGTTCGCTGTCGCTGCTCACCAGATTAGACTTGCCATAGTCGGCCACGCGGACGGCCGTCCACGACGAGTCGTCGAATCCCGCGGCGTTCCAACCCTGTCGGCGCTTGCGCATGTCGATCGTCTCGCCGTCGTACATCTCCGAGTGGAGGATCTCGCCCGTCGACGACCGCCATGTGCCGTCGGTGGCGATCACCTCGCGCGAGCCGTCGGTGTAGGTCACCACGATCTGCCCCAGCGCGCCGAGCCTGCCCGATTCATACATCTGGTGTTCGCCGCTCGTCCAGCCCATGCGGCTGAGGTACCACCCCTCGCCGACCATGATGCCGAAGACGTTCTCGCCGCGCGCGAGCATGTCGGCGACGTCGTAGGTCCTGTATTGCAGGCGCTTGTCGTAGGTGGTCCACCCGGGAGCGAAGTGCTCGCCGCCGATCTTTCGGCCGTTGATGTAGGCCTCGAACATGCCGTGCGCGGTGATGTAGGCCACGGCCGACGCCACGGGCTTCTTCAGCGCGAACGACTTGCGGAACAGCGGAGCGGCGTCGGTCGGCTCCTGCTGCTCGATCCACTGCGCCGTGAAATCGTCGATCGAGAAGAGTCCCGTGAGCCATGTGGCACGCGCGCTCCACTTCGATGCGCGATTGCGGTTGTCCCACACGCGCACCTGCCAATGGTATCGCGTACCCGACTTCAGCTCCTCGCCGCCATAGGGCACGGCGACGGAGTTGTCCGACTCCACACGGCCCGAACTCCACACGGGTTTGCGGCCCTCGAACACGCGTATCTCGTATGCCGTCTGCACGACGTTGCGTCCGTCGCTCGCGAGCTCCCAGCTGAAAACGGGGTCGGGATCGGTGACTCCCGACGGATCGGTCATGTGATTTACTTTCAACGAAGTCACGTTCAACTGCGCCGCGGCGGGCAGCCACAGAAACAGCGTCGCCAATAACAACAATCGTTTCATAATGATATCTTTTTTCAGGTTAGTCGATTCCTCCGACCGCAGGCACGCACGCTCGGGCGCGGCCGCAACGAGCCGTTTACAAAAATAGTCATTTTTTCGGGGACCTTTGTCTGCGCGTTGATCTTTTCGCTTCACGCAATGACACAAACGGCGGATGCCCCGAAGGCACCCGCCGTATTCCGACGTATCCAGCCGCCCTGCCGCCGCAGCGGGCACAGAGCGGGCCGCGTCATATCTGTTTCCGCAGCCGCGCGACGGGGATGTCGAGCATCTCGCGGTACTTGGCAACGGTGCGCCGCGCTATGCAGTAGCCCTTGGAGTTGAGTATGTTCATCAGGGTCTCGTCGGTGAGGGGGTGGCGCTTGTCCTCCTCGTCGATGCAGGTCTGGAGCAGATTCTTGATCTCGTAGCTCGACACTATCTCGCCGCTCTCGGTCTGCATGGCCTCCGAGAAGAGCGACTTGAGCAGTATGATTCCGAAATGGGTCTGGGCATACTTGCTGTTCACCACGCGCGATATGGTCGACACGTCGAGCCCCGTGCGGTCGGCTATATCCTTCAGGATCATAGGCCGCAGCTTGCTCTTGTCGCCGTCCTTGAAATACTCCTTCTGAAAGTTCAGTATCTCCTGCATGGTGCGCATCAGCGTGTCGTGGCGCTGCTTGATGGCCGATATGAACCACTTGGCCGAGTCGATCTTGCTCTTGACGAACTGCACGGCCTCGCGGTTCTTCTCCGCGACGGTGCCGTTGGAGGTCACCATGTCGCGTATCATCTCCATGTAGCGGCGGTTGATCTTCACCTCGGGAATGTTGCAGGAGTTGAGCGACAGCTCGAATTGCCCGTCGTGATAGTCGATGCGGAAATCGGGAATTATATAAGGTGTGGTGTCCGTGCCGCCTTCGGAATAGAGGTTCCCGGGCTTGGGCGACAGACGGCGGATCTCCTCGATCGCGTCGCGGAAATCCTCCTCGCCCACGCCGAGGCGCGACATGAGTTTCTCGTAATGCTTCTTGACGAACTCGTCGAAATACGACGTCACGATCTTGCGGGCCAGACGTTTGGCAGGCGAATCCATGCGCCGCTGCCCCATCTGCAACAGCAGACACTCCCGAAGATTGCGCGCGCCTATCCCCGCAGGCTCCAGCTGGTGGATTATGCCCAACACGCGCTCCAGCTCCTCGGAGGCGACCTCCATGCCGAGCGAAAAGGCTATGTCGTCGGATATCGAATCCAAATCGCGCCGCAGGTAACCGTCTTCGTCGATACTGCCCACCAGAAACTCGGCTATGCGCATGTCGGGCTCCGAAAGGTTGCGGTAATGCAATTGTTCGGTAAGGTACTCCTGCATCGAACGGCCCTCGGTGATGTTCACGGGGCGCTGCTTGTCGTCCTTCGAAAAGTTGTTTATGCGGCTCTTGTAACTCGGGGTGTCGTCGTCGCGGATGTACTCGTCGACCGATATCTTCTGCGCATCATCCTCTTCGGATGCGCTCTCCTCCTCTTCGAGCACTATGTTGTCCTCGATCTCCTGCTTCACGCGCTGTTCGAGCTGCATCGCAGGCAACTCCAACAGCTTTATCATCTGTATCTGCTGCGGAGAGAGAGTCTGTTGCAGCTTCTGAATCTGACGTTGTGAAATAGCCATTGCGTTACATTTTTAGCTGTTATACACTTCCACATTCGACAGGTCTCTTCGAGGTTCGTGACGCACACTCTTCCCATGCAGGTGCCGCATGCGACGGTGCGGGTCGTGGTCGGGATTGCGGCCGCACGTCAACGGTCGCGGTCGTCCACCGCACGGACTATCGCCCGCGCCCAGCGTTTGGCCAGCTTGCGCGCCCCCTCCTCGTTGGGATGCAGATAGAACACTCCCGCGTTACCGTTCTCGGGAAAACAGAGTTTGCGGTAATTCTCGCGGAAATAGTCGAAGCTCTTGAAATCGCCCAGATACACGTCATCGTTGCTGTCCGCTATATCGATCAACACGTTGGCATAGTCCAGCAGACGTTTCTGCCCCGCAACCAGATACATGGCCCCGTTGTAGGTGTTTGGGCTGTACCATATCGGACGCTGGAGCACGAAGATCGCGTCGGGACACATCTCGCGCAGGCGGCCTATGATGGTCAGCAGGTTGCGCTTGTAGTCCTCGTTCGACACGGGTGCGCCGAGCGGACCCGACGAAGCCGAGTCGTTGGTGCCGAGCATGATCGAAAAGACGATGGGTTCGTAACTCAGGGCCTGCAACTCGCCGACGGCCTGCTCCACACGTCTGAAATCGGCCGCGCGTTCGGGCAGGAAATCCACCGTCGTGGCGCCCGAGCGGCCGCAGTTGCGGTAGTTGACGTCGACCCCGAGCATGCGTCCCGCATATTCGGCGGCGAACACGGGAGGGGCGGTCTTGGCCTTGTCGGCATGGAGCGCACCCTCGGTGATGCTGTTGCCTATGAACACGAGGTTGCACGTCCCCGAAGCGCGCTTCCGCGCGGAAGCGCTCCCCGATCCCGCGAGGCAAGCGAGCATTACGAACAATATCAGTCTCTTCATATCAAGCAATTTATATTTTCAATGCACCGACGTCACGATGCCGTAAAACCAAATCCGACGGACGTCGCTTGCGGCCTGCGGCCGCATTTACAAATCCGACCCTCCCCTAAACTGCGTTCGGCAGGCGAGAGCAATCGCGCTTGTGCGGATTGCCGAGCCGCCACAGCAGAAGCGGAACCTTGTTCCGCAATCCCCTCCTCGGGAGGGGACTTCGGTCGCTGCGCTCCTAATTGCGTATAACCGCCGTTTCTTAATTTCTCGTTAAAATTCCGCGTTGTTCGGCGTGCGCGGGAACGGGATCACGTCGCGGATGTTACCCATGCCCGTCACGAAGAGCAACAGACGCTCGAATCCGAGTCCGAAGCCCGAGTGGGGCGCCGAGCCCCAGCGGCGTGTATCGAGATACCACCAGATGTCGGCCTCGTTCATTCCGAGCTCCTTCACCCTTGCAGAAAGTTTGCCATAGTCGGCCTCGCGCTCCGAACCGCCTATTATCTCGCCTATTTTGGGGAACAGCACGTCCATGGCACGCACCGTGCGGCCGTCCTCGTTCTGCTTCATGTAGAAAGCCTTGATCTCCTTCGGATAGTTGATCAAAATGACGGGGCGCTTGAAGTGCTCCTCGACGAGGTAGCGCTCGTGCTCCGATTGCAGGTCGCAACCCCATTCGCAGGGGAACTCGAACTTGCGGCCCGAAGCCTTCAGTATCTCGATGCCCTCGGTGTAGTCGAGGCGCACGAAGTCGTTGTGAATCACGAATTCCAGACGCGAGATAAGCTCGTTGTCCCACATCTTGTTCATGAACTCCAGATCCTCGCGGCAGTTCTCCAGCGCGTAGCGGATAAGATATTTGAGGAAATCCTCGGCCAGATCCATGTTGTCCTCCAGCTCGAAGAATGCCATCTCGGGCTCGATCATCCAGAACTCGGCCAGATGGCGCGGGGTGTTGGAGTTCTCGGCGCGGAACGTGGGGCCGAAAGTATAGATGCGGCCCAGCGACAACGCGCCCAACTCGCCCTCCAGCTGGCCCGACACGGTGAGGTTGCAGGGCTTGCCGAAGAAATCCTTGGTGTAGTCGACCTTGCCGTCCTCGGTGCGCGGCGGGTTGGCGATATCGAGCGTGGTGACGTTGAACATGGCACCCGCGCCCTCGCAGTCGGAACCCGTGATGAGCGGAGTGTGGAGGTAGTAGAAACCGTTGTCGTTGAAATATTTGTGGATGGCGTAGGCCATGGCGTGGCGTATGCGGAATATGGCGCCGAAGGTGTTGGTGCGCGGACGCAGGTAGGCTATGTCGCGCAGGAACTCCAGCGAGTGGCCCTTCTTCTGCAACGGATAGGTCTCGGGATCGGCTGTGCCGTAGATCTCGATGGCCGAGGCCTGCACCTCGACGCCCTGACCCGACGCGGGCGACTCCACCAGACGGCCGTCCACGCGGATGCAGGCACCAGTGGTGACCGACTTGAGGGTGTTTTCGTCGAAATTGGCCAAATCGACGACTATCTGTATGTTGGCGGCGCACGAACCGTCGTTCAGCGCTATGAATGCCACGTTCTTGTTGCCTCGCTTGGTGCGCACCCAGCCCTTTACGGTAATGTCGCTGCCCGTTGCGCCCGATTTCAGAATCTCAGCAATTCTCGGAGTTTTCATGTCAAATCTTTTCTTCTTTCGTCAAAAATTAACCTTGCGGGTTCGGTCGTCCTCGACGGCTGCCGCTATCAATCTACAAAGATAGACAATTATTTGCCATTTGTCAAAAAAAAAGTACCTTTGCAAACGGTAGCCGACACCGCGAAGCCGCCGACGGACGCAAGCGGATGACACTGCCTCGGGTGCTGTTCACCGACGGCGGTCGGAATGCGGCAGCAGTCCGCCGCAGTGGGGCGGCGGCGAACTGCCGATATCGCATGCGATATCGATAAAAGAGACGACTAAAACTTAAGATACGCTCTTATGAGACGACTGATTCTTGCGGGGGCAGCCCTGCTTACTATACTGGCGGCCGAGGCCCAAGGACCGCGCGTGTGGCGTTCGGAGTTTCTGACCTACGACAAGCGCGAGGACGCCGCGGCCGACAAACGCGACGCCACGGCGGGTTACATGGCCTTCAAGCCGCAGCGCGTAGCCGTCGCAGGCGGCGAGGCGCGTTTCGTGCAGAAGGTGGAGATCGACGCGGCGATGAACGACTACAACATCTTCTTCCACATCGAGAACACGGGCATGGCCTACACGCTGTTCATCAACAACGAAGCCGTGGCCGAGGTCGACGACCCCTACACCCCCGCCGATTTCCTCCTGTCGCCCTACATGCGTCAAGGTGTGAACGAGATCATGGTGGGCGTGCGCCCCAGCCGCACGCCGCAGCTGCACGAGAACATATTCCAGCCCGAGTTCGAGCAGTTCGAGAACAGCTACATCTTCGTGCAGCGTCGTCTGGCGGTGCGCGATTTCGACATCGCGCTGGTGCCCGACAGCACGCGGCAATATGCCAAGCTGGAGTTAGACGTGGTGGTGGCCAACGACTTCAATTTCAAGGAGACCATACAGGTGGGCTTCGACATCTACAACCCCAAGGGCAAGCTGATGGAGTACAGCGTGAACGAGCTGGAAGTCGAGGGCCGCTCGACGGACACACTGCGTTTCAATCCCGACATCTACCACGCCTACGACTTCAAGTGGGGCGACGGACAACCGCCGCTCTACGACGTGATGATATACGTCAAGCGCAACGGCATGCTGTGGGAATACATCCCTCTGAAGATAGGTTTCGGCAAGACGGAGTACCGCGACGGCAAGTTCTACCGCTTCGATAACATACTGCATGTGCAGAAGAAGGAGCATTTCAACGCCCTCGACGACCGTCAAAAGACCTTCGTTGAGATCGAGCAGCTGAAGCTGCGCGGCTACAACACCCTATGCCCCGACTATCCGCAGCCCAAGTGGTTCTACGACATGTGCGACAAGGCGGGCATGTTCGTCATCGACCGCGCCAACATCAACTCCCCCACCAACAGCAACGTCCGCTCGGTGGGCGGCACCCCCGCCAACGATCCCGCGCTGGTCGACGAGTATCTGACGCGCGTGAAGTCGATGTACTACCGTTCGCGCAATCACTCGTGCGTGATAGGCTTCGCACTGGGCGGGGCCGACTCGGGCAACGGCTACTGCATGTACAAGGCCTACGAATGGTTGAAGTCGGTGGAGAAAGAGCGTCCCGTGTTCTACGAGGGTGCCGAGGGAGAGTGGAACACCGATCTGTAACGCTTCGCCGCGCACACGCATGAACATCGATCTCATAATGGTCGGCAAGACCGATTCGGAGGAGGTGGAGAATCTGCTGGGCATGTACGCCAAACGCATCAACCGCTACTGCCGCTTCACGGTGACCACCTTGGCCGACGTGCGCAACACGCGCAACATGGCCCCCACCCGCCAGAAGCAGCTGGAAGGCGAAGCCATCCTGCGCGGCGTGGGCGACGGCGACTGCCTCGCACTGCTGGACGAGCGCGGCACGGAGTACACCTCGCCCGAGTTCGCCGCATGGATGCAGAAGCGCATGTCGAGCGGCGTGAAACGGCTGGTGATGGTCATCGGAGGCCCCTACGGATTCTCCGACGCCGTGTATGCGCGCGCCGACATGCGACTGTCGCTCTCGCGCATGACATTCTCGCACCAGATCGTGCGGGCCATCTTCGCCGAACAGCTCTACCGCGCGTTCACCATACTCAATAACGAACCATATCACCACGAATGAGAATCCTGCACACGCATATCGCCCTGCTCCTGCGCCGCATGGCGCTGCTCTACATCGTGCTGGCGATCTGCCGCGCGGCGTTCTGGCTGTACAACCTGCCGACCTTAGGTTCTTTGGAGACTCGGGGGGGGGTATTGTGCGACCTGCTGTGCGGCGCGCTCAAGTTCGACACCGTGTCGATACTCTACGTCAACGCGCCGTTCATACTGCTGTCGCTCGTGCCGCTGCACCTGCGCGAGAGTGGATGGTGGCAGAAGACGATGTTCCGGTACTACACCGTAATCAACTCGGTAGCCATAGTGGCCCTCAACATGGCCGACGCCGTATATTTCCGCTATGCGCAGAAACGTTTCACGGCCGACGAGATATTCTTCGCCGACAACGACAACTCGTTGCTGCTGGCTCTGAAATTCGCCGCCGAGAACTGGTATATGGTCCTGGTCGGCGTGCTGCTCATAGCCTTTCTGGTGCGGGGCTACGGCCGCCGCATAAAGCCCGAACCGATACTGGCAGGCGTGTGGTACTACCTGACGGGCATCCTCGTCCTGCTGCTCGCCGCAGTACTCACCGTGGGCGGCATACGCGGCGGATTCACCAAAATGACGCGTCCCGTCACGCTGTCGAACGCCACGCTCTACACGGCCGACAACTCGCTGGCGACCATGATCCTGAGCAACCCTTTCTGCGTGCTGCGCACCGCGGGGTCGGGCGGCAGGCTGCACTACGAACGCTGGTTCGACGACGAGACCCTGCAATCGATCTACACACCCGAGCACCGTCCGTCGTCCGAGGCTGGCGACACCGAGCTTACGGGACGCAACGTAGTAATATTCGTCATGGAGAGCTTCTCGGCCGAGCACTCGGCGCTGCTGTGTCCCGAACTCTACGCCGACAAGGAGCAGAAGGGCTACACACCGTTCCTCGACTCGCTCATGCGGCAGAGCTACACCTTTTACCGCATGTACTCCAACGGCAAGCGGTCGATTCAGGCCCTGCCCGCGGTGTGGAGCTCCATCCCGTCGTTCAAGACGCCGTTCGTGCTGATGCCCCAGTCGATGGGCGCCACGCGCGCGCTGCCCGCCATACTGAAAGACAAGGGTTACGAAACGATGTTCTTCTGCGGCTCGGACCGCGGCTCGATGGGCTTCGGGGCATACGCGCGGGCCGTGGGGATCGACGACCTGCGCAGCCGCGAGGATTACGAGGCGGTGCACGGCAAGGGCGATTTCGACGGCTACTGGGGAATCTGGGACGAGGAGTTCATGCAATACATGGGCGAGGTACTGTCCGAGGCGCGGCAGTCTTTCTTCTCCACGATGTTCACCCTCTCGTCGCACCACCCTTTCGTGGTGCCCGAGCGTTACGCGGGCAGGCTGCCCGAAGGGCTCACGGCCAACCACAAGTGCGTGGCCTACGTCGACGGGGCGTTCCGCCGCTTCTTCGACCGCTTCGGCGGCGAAGAGTGGTTCCGCAACACGGTGTTCGTCTTCGTGGCCGACCACGTGTCGAGCGAGAAGTTCTCGGAGGAGTTCCGCCACTCGCCCGACGACTACCGCATATTCGGATTCATCTACGCCCCCGAAAGCTCGCTCTTCGGCGAGCACCGCACGCCCGTGTCGCAGATCGACCTGATGCCGACGCTGCTGGGGCTGCTTGGCAACCGCGAGCCCTATTTCGCATTCGGCCGCGACATATTCAACGAGCATGCGGGCACGCCCTTTGCGATCAATTACGACAACAACATGTTCCAAGCCGTCACCGACCGTTACCTGATCCGTTTCGACGAGCACGAGGTGCGCGGAGTATACTCGACGGACGACGTGAAGAACGAACGCGACCTTCGCGGCAAGGTACCGACGGAGGATATCGAACGGCAGATGAAAGCCTTGATACAAAGCTATTACGACAGAGTGGAGAACAAAAACTATACGGTCGATGATTCGGTTCAAAGAGATTCTGTCGACGGATAAGCCCGCCATGGACCGCCGTCTGGCCGCGTCGGGAATCCCGTCCTGCGACTACACGTTCGCCAACATATACTGCTGGCGCCACACCTACGGCAGCGTGTGGGCCGAGTTCGACGACATAATGGCCGTCCGTTTCGAGTTAGGGGCCGAGGGCTACCGCGGCTACATGCTCTCCGAGCAGGGCAACTACTGCCGCATCGTCCCCGAACTGATGGAGGACGCGCGCGCCGAGGGCATACGCTTCCGCATGGTGGGCATGAGCCGCGACGGTGCGGAGGCGTTCCGCCGCTGGGCCGACGCGCACTACGGGCTCGACGCCGAGGGGCATGCCGCGGTGTGCGACACCGACGGCGAGAGGCTCGTGCGGCGCGGCAGCGAGTGTTTCGCCGTGTGCGACAACCGCGATTACCGCGACTACATCTATTCGCTGGAGGATCTCGTGAACCTCACGGGACGCAAATACCAGCCCAAGCGCAACCACGTAAACCGTTTCGAGGCCATGTACGAATACACGTTCGACGAGCTGCGCCCCGCCGACTTCGGGGAGTGCATGCGCCTCGAACGCGAATGGCAGCGCCGCAAGGAGGCCGCCGAGGCGGGCGACACCGAGCACCGCGCCGAGCACGAGACCGAGATGTCGGAGGAGCAGCGGGCTATAGCCGAGGCGCTGGCGGAGTACGACCGTCTGGGGCTCTACGGCGGCGTGCTGCGCGTCGACGGACGCGTCGTAGCGTTCACCTACGGATCGGAGCTTACGCCCGAGATATTCTGCACCCACATCGAGAAGGCCGACGACTCGTTCGAAGGGGTCTTTCCCATGATAAACCGCTGCTTCGCGCGGGCCCTCGCGGCGCGGGGATACAAATTCGTCAACCGCGAGGAGGATATGGGCCTCGCGGGACTGCGGCGCTCGAAGATGTCGTACCACCCCGTCGCCATGCAGGAGAAGATGACGGTGCTGGCGCTCACCCTGCGCGAGATAGAGTGCCGCGAGCTGTGGCAGAGGGTGTTCGGCGACGAGAAGGAGTTCGTCGACCTCTTCCTGAGCGAGGTATACAGACCCGAAAACACTTTGGTGCGTTATGCCGACGGGCACGTGGCGGCCATGCTGCATATAGTAGACCTCACGACCGAATACGGCCCGACGGGCTATCTCTACGCCATAGCGACCGACCCCGCCCGACGCGGCCGCGGGCTGGCCTCGGAGCTCGTGACCGAGGCCGTGGCACTGCTTCGCGAGCGGGGTTGCAAGGCCGCCATGCTCATCCCCTCCGAGCCGTCGCTCAAGGAGTTCTACACCCGTTTCGGGTTCGAGGATCGGGAGTATCGGCTCGACTTTTCCGAGGGGTTCGACCTCGGCACGGGCGACGCCGCACGAGATAGGGCCATGGTGCTGGAGATATAGCCGCCGCGCGAAACCGCCGACGCAGCAGCCCCGCCGATTCGGAAACGGCGGGGCTGCTGCGTCGAATTTATATGCCGACTGTCGCATCTGCGAAAAAATTAGCTATTTTTGCAAAAGCAATGGACAAGAATTTCACATACGACGGCATAACGCTGCACTACACCGACTGCGGCGAGGGACAACCGCTGCTGCTGCTGCACGGCTGGGGCTGCGACGGCACGATATTCGACTTCGTGCAGCCGTGGCTGGCCGAGCGGTTCCGCGTGCTGACGTTCGATCTGGCGGGATTCGGCCGCAGCGAGGAGCCCCTCTCGACATGGGGCGTCGAGGAGTACACCCGCTCGGTGGAGGCCGTGGCGCGCCACGAGGGCATCGAGCGTCCGATACTTGTAGGTCACTCGTTCGGCGGACGGGTGTCGATACTCTTCGCCTCGCGCAATGAGACCTGCAAGGTCATGCTCGTCGACGCGGCGGGAGTGAAGCCCCGACGCTCGTTCGCCTACTACCGCAAGGTATACACCTACAAGCTCGCCAAACGGCTGCTGCCCCTCGTGGCGGGACGCGAGCGCGCCGAGCGCATGATCGACCGCTACCGCGCAAGGTCGGGGTCGTCGGACTACAACAACGCCTCGCCGCGCATGCGGGCCATACTCTCGAAGTGCGTGAACGAGGATCTGTGCGGCGTGATGCCCCGCATAAAGGCGCCCACGCTGCTCTTCTGGGGCGAGAACGACACCGCCACGCCTCTGGCCGACGCAAAGAAGATGGAGCGTCTGATCCCCGACGCGGGGTTAGTCACGGTGAAAGGCGCGGGACACTTCTCGTTCCTCGAAAACCGCGCGCTGTTCTTCGGCGTGACAGAAAATTTCCTCGCCCCCGAGGCGAACAAAGACCATAACGCATGAATCCTTCCGACATAATATTCCTCGTCTGCTACGTGCCGCTGTGGTTCGCCGCGGTACGCTACGACACGCAGATGTTCCAACAGAACTCCTACCGCATGGCGCGTTACGCCCGCTGGTACCGCAATGGCAACAAAACCTCGCGCGCGGCGGTAATCGCCGCTTTGGCCGTCGTGAGCCTGCTGCCGTTCATCCCGCGGCCCGTGTTCTGCGGCATAGCGGCCGTCACGATGCTTGCGATCGCATGGAGCGAGCTGCGGACCGTCTACAAGAAACCCATCGTCTACACCATGCGTGTGCGGCGTCTGTTCTTCACCGCCGCCCTGCTCACCGCCACGGTCATAGCCGCCACGACGCTGCTTGCCCCGCGATACATGCCCGCCGCGGCTCTGGGGCTGTTGGTGTTCCCCATAATAATGCTCGCGGCCAATACGGCCAACAAGCCTCTGGAGGCCGCCGTGGCACGGTGGTACTACAACGACGCGCGACGCATACTGCGCTCGATGCCCGACTTGGTGGTCATAGGCGTCACGGGCAGCTTCGGCAAGACCTCCACCAAGCACTACCTCTACCGCATACTCTCCGAGCGGTACAACGTCGTGATGACCCCGGGCAATTTCAACACCACGCTCGGCGTGATACGCACCGTGCGCGAGCAGCTCAAGCCCCACCATCAGGTATTCATAGTTGAGATGGGCGCCAAACAGACGGGCGACATACGCGAGATATGCGATCTGGTGCACCCGACGATCGGAGTAGTCACGGCCGTGGGCGAGATGCACCTCGAAACGTTCCGAACGGTGGACAACATACTGCGCACCAAATTCGAGCTGATAGACTCGCTGCCCGCCGACGGATTCGGAGCGGTGAACCTCGACTCGGAACCCATAGCCGCGTTCGCAGCGGCGCACAGCTGCCCCGTCGTGAGTTACGCCGTGGAGAATGCCGCGGCAGACTACCGCGCCGTGAACATCGGGTACTCCCCCGCCGAAACGACGTTCGACGTGATGCACGGCAGCGAGACCCGCACGCGCTACGCCACCCGCCTCGCGGGGCGCGGCAACATACTCAACCTGCTGGCCGCCATAGCCGTGGCCGACCGCATGGGCGTAAGCGAAGCTATGCAGAAACGCGCCATACGACAGATAGAGCAGATAGAACACCGCCTGAGCGTGAAGCGCACGGCGGGCGGGATCACCATACTCGACGATGCCTACAACTCGAACCCCGCGGGCGCGAAGATGGCGTTGGAGGTTCTGCGCGAGTTCCGCACTGAAGGCGGTCGGCGCATAGTCGTGACCCCCGGGTTCGTGGAGCTGGGCGCGCGGCAGCGTGAACTCAACCGCAAGCTGGGCCGCGACATGGCCGAGGCGTGCGACATGGCGGTGATAGTCAACCTCACCAACCGCGACGCCATAACCGAGGGGCTGGCCGATGGAGCGTTCCCCGACGAGAGGATCTTCAAGGCCGATTCGTTCGCCGAGGCATCGCGCATACTGGCCGCGCAGATGCGGGCGGGCGATGCGGTGCTTTACGAGAACGACCTTCCCGACTCGTTCAAATAGGAGACAAACAAAAGAACAGACATAGCGATGAAAAGCAAGATCAACGTAGGAGTAATTTTCGGAGGCCGCTCGGTCGAGAACGAGATCTCGGTCATAACGGCCCAGCAGGCCATGGCCGCCATCGACACTGACAAATACGACATAACGCCCATATACATATCCAAGCAGGGCCGCTGGTACACGGGCGAGGCTCTGAAGCACAGCGACAACTACAAGGACATGGACCGCCTCTACGCCTCGTGCGACGAGGTGTATCTGCGCCCCGTGTACGGCGACAACCGTCTGTACAAGGTGAAAAAGCCGCTCTTCGGCAGCGACGTGGCGGCTACGCTGGACGTTATCCTGCCCGCCCTGCACGGCACCAACTGCGAGGACGGGTCGTTTCAGGGCGCGGTGGAGATGACGGGCATACCCTACACGGGCTGCAACGTGCTGGCCTCGGCAAACGGCATGGACAAGATCACCATGAAGATGATCCTCGCGCAGAGCGGCATCCCCGTGGTGGAGTACGCATGGTTCTCGGACAAGGAGTGGTTCGACCGCAGCGAGCAGGTGGTGGAGCGCGTGGAACGGACATTGCAGTATCCGATGATAGTGAAACCCGCCGACTCGGGATCGAGCGTGGGCATCACGGCCGTGCACGACCGCGAACAGCTCAGGGAGGCGGTGGAGAACGCCGTGAGCTACTCGAAGCGCATAATCGTGGAGAGGCTGGTGGAGCGCTTGAAAGAGATAAACTGCTCGGTGCTGGGCGACTACTACGAGTGCGAGGCCTCGGTGTGCGAGGCGCCCGTAAGAAGCGGCGAGATACTCAGCTACGCCGACAAGTATCTGGGCGGCGGCAAGTGCGGCAAGACGGGCGGCGGCGTGAAGCAGTCGCAGGGAATGCACTCGACGGTGAGGGAGATCCCCGCGCGGCTGCCCGACGCCGCGACCGACTTCATCCGCACCACGGCGGTGGAGACGTTCAAGACGCTGGGATGCGACGGCGTGGCCCGCATAGACTTCATGATCGACGAAGCGACCGACAAGATCTACGTCAACGAGATAAACACCATCCCCGGGTCGCTGTCGTTCTACCTGTGGGAGGCGACGGGAGTGCCGTTCACCCGGCTCACCGAGCGTCTGATCGAGATAGCCTTCCGCCGCAAGCGCGACTCGTCGTTCAAGACCACGAGCTACAAGGAGAACATATTCAACTACACGATCTCGGGAGCCAAGGGCGCCAAACTCGGACCCAAGGCGGGAGGGAAGAGATAGAAATGCGGCTCTGTGAGCCGCGCGGGCCGCAGCCTCGGCACGCGGAGGCCCGCAACTCACTTTACGTTCGCATGCGGTCCCCGCAGGCTGCGCCCGCGACCGACGTTAAACACCAAAGACACACCGACCATGAAAAGACTGACCATCATCCTTGCGGCGACCTTAATCTGCACGTCGTGCGGCGTCGCACTCTATCCCGACCGCGGCGTGACGGTCACCGCCTCGGTGAACATTTCGGCGCAGCCGCCGTGGGGTCCCGCGGGATACGACTACGCTCCCTACTACTATTTCCCCGACTTCAACTTCTACTACGACGTCGACCGTGCGATGTTCCACTATTACAGCCGCGGACGGTGGATCGCCGCCAAGAAGCTTCCCGTCGGCTATCCGCGCGACCTCTACAAGTTCTACAAGGTGGTGATCGACGTGCGCGATCCGTGGCTCTACAACCGCCGCCACAAGAGCATGTACCGCAAATACCGCGGCATACACACCCAACCCGTTCTGCGCGACACCCCCTACCGTTACGACAACACGTCGCAGAGACGCAACGATATCCGCAACTCGCGCAACAACGACACGAGCTCGAACAGAAACGGCAATACCGCCAAATCCGTCGGTTCGAGAAACGCTTCGAAGAACGCTTCGTCAGCCACGCGGGCGTCGGACAACAAAAGAAACAAAGAGAAGACGACCGACAAAAAGGAGTCGAAAACTACGTCGAACCGTTCGACGGGATCGCGCGGACGATAAATCTCGGCTTCGCACATAACGATCGAGACAAACTATATAACCTTAAAAATCTGTACGACTATGAAAAAATTGATGTTATGCCTTGCGGCACTGGCCATTGCGGCTCAAGCATCGGCAGGATTGCTGCCCAAAGCGAAGATAGGCGTCAAGGCGGGTATGGACTACCAGACCAACGACCTGAAGAGCGCGATAAACAATCTCGACTTCAACTCCAGCACGGGTTGGTTCGCGGGCATTCAGAGCGACCTGAGCTGGGGCATGTTCGGCATCCATCCCGAGATCGTCTACTCGCACAACAAGTTCGACGTGAACGGAGCCGACGGCAGCATGAAGATGAGCAAACTCGACCTGCCGCTGCTGTTAGAGGTCAAGCTCCTCGGGATTCTCGCATTGCAGGCGGGTCCCTCGTTCAACCTCATGACCGACTCGGGCGGCAAGACCGACGGAGCGAAGTGGGACATAACGCGTCCCGCGGTGAACTACGCCTTGGGTGTCGAAGCACGCATCTGGAAACTCTCGGTCTCGGCGCGTTACAACGGCGCGTTCAAGAAGAGCGAAGTGCTGGGTTACACCACGGGCAAGAACAGGATCTCCTCGTTCCAGCTCGGTTTGGGATATTACTTTTAAGGAATCGTATATTTAACGACAAAGGCCCCGTGAGGGACCTTTGTCGTTGCATGCCGATATGTACTACCGTTCCGTGCGGCCCGGGTAGGCCTCCAAAGCCTTTCCGAGGATAAACAGCGCACGGCGCAGGTCGTCTTTCTTCAGTACGTAGGCTATGCGCACCTCGTCGCGGCCCTTCGAGGGATCGGTGTAGAATCCCGACGCGGGAGCCAGCATGACCGTCTCGCCCTCGTATTCGAAGTCGGACAGGCACCACGCGCAGAAGCGGTCGCAGTCATCGATCGGCAGCCGCGCCACCGTGTAGAACGCCCCAATGGGGATGGGCGAATAGACGCCCGGGATCTTGTTCAACCCGTCGATAAGGCAGTTGCGCCGCTCGATATACTCCTCGTAGGTTCGAATCATGTACGACCGCGGGGCGTCCATCGACGCCTCGGCGACGATCTGCCCCAGAAGCGGAGGACTCAGGCGCGCCTGACAGAATTTCATCACCGCGTCGCGCAGCTCGCGGTTCTTGGTAATCAACGCCCCGATGCGTATGCCGCACTCCGAATAGCGTTTCGACACCGAGTCGATCAACACCACGTGATCCTCGATCCCCTCCAGATGGCACGCCGAGATGTAGGGCGACCCCGTGTAGATGAACTCGCGGTATACCTCGTCCGAGAAGAGGAACAGATCGTATCTCTTCACCATGTCGCGTATGCGGTACATCTCCTTGCGCGTGTAGAGATAACCCGTGGGGTTGTTGGGATTGCAGATCAGTATGCCGCGCGTGCGCTCGTTTATCAACTCCTCGAACTGCTCCACCTTGGGCAGCGAGAAACCCTCCTCGATGGAGGTCGACACGGTGCGGATCACGGCCCCCGCCGAGATGGCGAACGCCATGTAGTTGGCGTAGGCGGGTTCGGGCACGATGATCTCGTCGCCCGGGTTCAGGCACGACATGAATGCGAACAGAACGGCTTCCGAACCGCCCGTGGTTATTATTATGTCGTCGGCCGACAGCTTTATCTGGTACTGGTCGTAGTAGCCCACCAGCTTCTCGCGCAGCGAACGGTAACCGTCGCTCGGACTGTACTCCAGCACCGTGCGGTCGATGGTCTTCAGTGCGTCCAATCCCACCTGCGGCGTGGGCAGATCGGGCTGGCCGATATTGAGGTGGTATATCTTGGTGCCGCGCTTCTTGGCGGCATCGGCCAGAGGCACGAGCTTGCGTATGGGCGACTCGGGCATCTCGACCGCTCTTTCCGATATTCGGGGCATAGGATCTTGTTTCGAATTTGTACTATAACTTCCGCCGCGGCATTACAGGCTGTCGAGCACCTCGCCCATCTTCTGCAATATACCGATGCGGTGCAGGCTGTGCACCTTCACGAACCGCTGCATGGCGGCATACGTCGACGGGCAGTGATCGCGAATATACTCCACCGTATAATAGAGTCCGCTCGTCAGGGCGATACCCGTGGCGGCGGTGACGTAAAGCTGCGTTTCGGGGCAGAGGTCGAACACGTTGCACACATGCCACACCACGACCACCAGACCGTTGAGTATAAGAATGTTCACCGAGGTAAGCACATGGCTGAATCCCAGCCTGATGAACATGTGGTGCAAATGGGTCTTGTCGGCACTGAAAGGCGAGCGGCCCTTCAGCATGCGCACCGTCATAACGCGCAGCGTGTCGAACACGGGAATGGCCATCACGGCCAGCGTGAAGCTCTCGGTGCTGCCCGTAATGTGGTCGCTGCCCGACTGTATTATGCGCATAACGTACAGCGAACAGATGAAACCCAGCACCAGCGAACCGCCGTCGCCGAGGAACATCTTGTATTTGGTGCCGAACATGTTGTGCATCATGAACGGGATCAACGCTCCGAACATCGAAAACGCCAAGACGGCATACGACATGTCGCCCATACGCACGAAGCATATTCCGAACAGCAGCGAGGCGAACATTCCGTATCCCGAACAGAGTCCGTCGACACCGTCTATAAGATTGATGGAGTTGATGATACCCACGCCTGAAACCAGCGTAATCATGACGGCGAACCCCAAGGGAAGACTGTAAATATTCCACAGACCGTGGAAATTGTCGATGTAGATGCCGCACAGGAACATCATCATGCACACGGTGCATATCTGCATCGCGAAGCGCGACATGGGCGACATCTCCATTATGTCGTCGCCCACACCCGTGTAGAGCATTACCATCATGGCGATTATGAGTTCGAACTGTATCTCCATGTTCTGGACATAGTAGCCCGCCACGCCGAGGCCGAACATGAGTCCGAAAAATACGCCCACGCCGCCCAGAACGGGTATGGGCACCTTATTCAATCGGCGGGCGTTGGGATTGTCCACGATCTGCTTCTCCTTCGCGATCTTCACCAGCCGCGGATGGATCAGAAACACCACCAGCGAGGCGATGAAAACAGGCAGTGCCGCCACGAATATCAAATTTTCCATAATATTAGGGTTGTTGTTGTGTCGCGATTATATATTTAAATTACCTGCCGTCGGTCGGATTCGATGGTCGCGCCTGCGGAACTCCGATACATTGAAATATATGATTGCATTTTGCGTTATATGAAAAATTATACGTAATATTTTGCATCCGATCGGGATATTTTGCGACTCTTCGGAGCCGCGCGAGCCGCAGCCTCGCCACGCGGAGGCTCGTTGTTCGCTCGCTCCGCAGGCTACGCCTCGCCATTACAAGCCCAAATCGGATAATCCCCCAATCATATCTCGGCCTCGCCACCCGCGGCAGCAGCATCGGGCAGCTCGCGAACCATACGTCTCCAGCGCTCCTTGCCCGAGATCTCGCTCAAAACGGGGAGGAACAGCACGGCTCCGACACCCATCACCATGCCGAGGAACGTGAACCCGACGATTATCATCGAACGCTTGGGTTTGCTCTTCTGGTAGGGAACCGTCACGGGATTCACCACCGTAAGTATGGGAGTCGTCTCCTTCACGTTTATCTTGGCCTGCTCCAACTGCGTGGCAAGTTCGCTGTACAGACTCATGGCGAGCGAATACTCGGCGTCGAGCTTCTCCTGCTCGGTGCGGGCCGAGTAACGGATGGTGTTCTGGTTGGCGTCGCGGAACTTGGCGCGACGGGCCTGCACCTCCTCGAAGTTGCTCTTGGCCTCGTCGTAGCGCTCCTGCACGAAATCGAGGTTCGACTGCACCTTCTCGATCTTGAACTCGGTGATGTAACGCTGCAACAGCGTCAGCGCCGCCTGCGCCAGCTGCGCCGCGGCCAGCGGTTCCGACATGCTCGCCGACAGGGTGAGGTATCCGTTCTTGTCGTCGAGCGAGAGCACCAGACTCTCGTGCAGCGCCTTCAGACATCTGAACTCGTCCTTGCTGACCGTCTCGATGCGCGCCACGCCGTCGCCGCCCGCCAGATCGCCGTAGTCGGGTTCGGGCTTCTCGCCGCGGATGGCATTGAGTACCACGAACGGCAGTCCCACCGTGTATTTCATCACGTAGCTGCCCACCGACGGCTTGTTGAACTCCTCGGAGGTGTTGTACTCGAAGAAACTCACGGGGCGGTCGGCCTTCTCGTAATCGAGCTCGGTCTGCATCAGCTCCTTGCCGAAAGTCGTGCTGTTGAGAATTTTCTCGTACACGTAGGGCGAGAGGGGCTTCACGTCCTGCATCTGGTTGAGATTGATCCCCGCCAGAGTGGCCAGCGAGCTCATCTTGGACGATCCCGACGAATTGGAGGTCTGCGACACGAAGTCGCACGAGGCGACGTATACCTTAGCGCTGAAAACGGCCACCAGCAGGCCCAGCACGAAAAACAGGGCCGTCACCTTGATTATCAACCCGCGGTTGATCCACAGCTTGCGCGCGAGTTCCACGAGATCGATCTCCTGCTCGTCGGCAGGCATATTGTTCTGATTCTGCATCTGCTCCATAATTGCACCCGATTGTTACGTTACTTGGTGAGGTTCACCACCGAGATCACCACGGCGGCGGTCGATGCCGTCGACGACAGCAGACCTACCACCTCGCTCCACTTGATCGGCTCGGAATACGCCTTCGACGGTACGATGACTATGCTGCCCGGGCGTATCTCGGCCGAGGTGCCCGACGCCACCATACCGTTCATGTAGATGACGAAAGCGCGGTTCTTGCGCGCGCGGTTGTCGTAGCCGCCCGCAGCGCTCACGTAGTACTTCATCTTCTTGCCCTCCTTGAAAGTAACCGAGTTGGGATAGAGCACGGCACCCATCACGCGCACCGTACCGTTGTACGTCGGCACCGATATCTGGTCGCCGTCGCGCAGCACTATGTCGGCATCCGAGCCCGGGGCGGCCAGCGCCTTTTCGAGATCGATTCCGACCGAATAGACCGACGACAGCTCCACGCCCGCCATGTTGAGCGAATCCTTGTCGCCGCGCTCGGCCTGAGCGTCGATCATCTCTTTCAAGGCACGGTTTTGCTGCCGCTCCTCCTCGGTCATCTTGCGCAACAGGAACGCGCCCTCGACGAATGCTCCGGGCGTCACGTTGCCCGCCGACGCTATGATCTCCGAAATGCGCATGTTGCGATGAGAGAGCGGATAGGTGCCCTCGAAGGTCACTTCGCCGCGCACGGTGACGCTGCTCTGCGTGATGTAGACGGGCGAGCGGCGCACGTAAACCTGATCGAACGGCTTGAGCTCGAAACTCTCGCCGCCGTTAACCGACAGATCATCCTCCAAATTCACCGTGAACGTCTCGAACAGAGTGTCGCTCACCTGCTTGCTCTTGGGATCCTTCATGCGGCGGGTCACTATCACGTCGGCCGTCGACGCCGACTCCAGCAGACCGCCCGCGGCGACCACCAGATCCTCGACGGTCATGTTCTCGGCATAGGGATAGGTGTCGGGACGGCTCACCGAACCGAATATCGTGACGTCGTAGGACTCCTGCATGTCCGACACGGCCGCGATAATAAGCAGGTCGTTGGGACGCAACTTCACGTCGGCATTTCGGCCCGACATGATGTCGTTGAGATCCAAGGCCAGCACCTCCATCGTCCAGTCGGGTTTCTCGCGGTAGAGCAGCGCGCGGGTGCGGAAAGCGTCGTCGCGCAATCCGTCGGCACGCTCGATGAGCTGCTTCACGGTGCTCACCTTATCGTCTATGGCATAATATCCCTCGCGATAAACGGCGCCCTTGATCTCCACGCGGTTCTCGTAGCGGTCGATGGCACCCGCCACCGACACCACGTCGCCGTCTTCGAGCACGAACGAGTCGAAATCGCCGCTGCCCACCGTAAACGAACGGTACTCGCCGCCCTGACGACGCGTCACGCTCACTATCTTGCGGTTGGCGTCGCTGGTGAAGTCGCCCGCGAAACGCACCAGATCGCCGATGGTCTCCGAGCCCTTCATCTCATAGAACATGGGGCGCTTGATCTCGCCCGATATCTCCACCAGCTTGCCGTAGGCGGCCACGGTTACCAAATCGCCGTCGCGCAGCGCTATATCCTTGTCGGTCTTGCCGTTGAGAATATAATCGTAGACATCCACGTCGGAAAAGAGCTTGCCGCCGCGATACACTTTGATGCTTCGCAGCGTACCGAGGCTCTTCACTCCGCCCGCCACATGCAGGGCATGGAACAGCGTGGCCAGCGACGGCAGCGTGTAGGTGCCCGACGCGGCCACTTCGCCCGCCACGTTGACCTGTATGCTGCGTATGCTGCCGAGCGAGAGTTTCATCTTCACCGAACCGTCGTAAAGACCCTCGTAGATCGACGCCAGCGAGCCGCGCAGACGCTGCGTCGCCTCCGAAATGGTAAGGCCCGCCAGCGTGACAGGACCCACGTTCGACACGAAGATCTTGCCGTCGGGCGACACGGTGGCGTCGAGCGTCATTTGCGAATCGCCCCACACGTCGATTATCACCTCGTCGCCGGGCCCGAGCACGTAGTTGTCGGGGGTGGCTATGCTGAGGTTGGGTTCGAACGTCAGGCGGCTGTTGGTGAACAGATCGTGCCCGAATATTCTACGAGAAGTCTTCGCGATCGGGGCGATGGAATCGCCCCGATCGCGAAGACCGGCCTCCTCCAGCAACCCCTCTTGGGGGTCGCGCATATCGGCGTTAACGACGGGATGCCCGTCGTTAACGCCGTTCGCCGACGCCGCATTTACGCTGCGGCGTCGATTTTTTTGCTCGGAATTTTCGGAATTTTTCGCTTTCAGTTCATCGATCTGGCTCTGCGTCAACGTACCGTTGCGATACGCCTCCAAAAGCTCCTGCTTGCTCTGTGCATGCGCCGCCGCGACGAACGCCGCGAGCGAAAACAACAACATGAACGCCCTCTTCATTATCAAAATTATTTTTTTACTTTTATATTGCTCCTCAAAAAAACCGACGGAACCGCCCGTAAGGCGCAACCGCAGGCTCGTTACATATAACACATTGACAATAAGTCGTTTACCCCCCCCCTAAGCTTGCGCCGCGAACGTCGTGCCCGACCTTTGCCGTCAAAAGGCATATATTTCTACAAAAATAGCAAAAAATATCCTCTTTCCAAAACATTTGTGCACTAATCTTTCCTCGACGTCATTCCGCCCGCAACGATCGGCGCCCACGACCCGACCGCGCATCGACGCGACGAAAATCACTTCGCGCTCCGTCTTTTACCTCTCGTTCGGCCCGATTTGCGGGGTTTGCGCACCGACCATCCGAAGTGCCCCAGCACCTCGCCCAAACGGAAATACTCGCCGTGACAGTAGGCGATCAGTCCCGCCCGATCGAGATCGAACCGTCCGCTCGCGGGATCGATATACCTCTCGTCGGCAAGCACGTTGACCACCTCGGCCAGAAACATGTCGTGCGAGCCGAGCGGGACGATATCGCGCACGCGGCACTCGACGGACACGGGCGACTCCCCGACGGCGGGGGCCTTCACCACGGCGCACGGCACGGGAGTGAGTCCCGTCTCGGCGAACTTGTCGTAATCGCGTCCCGAACGCACGCCGCACCAGTCGACCGCACGCGCCATATCGGCCGTAGCGAGGTTGATGACGAACTCACCCGTGCGTTTTATGATATCGTAGGAGTGACGCTCGGGGCGCACCGAGATGTAGCACATCGGCGGCGACGTGCACACCGTGCCCGTCCATGCCACGGTGATTAGGTTGTACTCCTCGGGCTCCGCGCCGCAACTCACCAGCACGGCAGGCAGCGGATAGATCATGGTCCCCGCTTTCCAGCTCTGTTTCATAAACCGACTATTTTAAGCCGCAAAGATAGCAAATTAACTGTTTTTAACTAAATTTGCCGACAACGACGCAGGCTGCGGCCCGCCCAAAAGGAGACCACAAAACCACCGATCAATGAAAAAACTGCTTTTAACCGTCATTCTGCTCTCCGCCGCCTCGGTGCAGACATTCGCACAGACGTCGCGCCGCGACGCCAACGCCTACCGCAAGGAGGGCTACCGTCTGGTATGGAGCGACGAATTTTCGACCGACGGCCGCCCCGACGCCCGCAAATGGGGCTACGAGGAGGGCTTCGAACGCAACCACGAGGCGCAATACTACCAGCGCGACAACGCCGTATGCCGCGACGGAATACTCACCATCGAGGCGCGTCGCGAGAAGCGGCCCAGCGCGGAGTACGATCCCGACGGCAAGTACTGGGACCAGAAGCCGCTGTACGCCTACTACACCTCGTCGTCGATCAACACGCGCGGCAAGTTCGCGTTCCGCTACGGCCGCATGGAGGTGCGCGCCCGCATCCCCGTAGCCAAAGGCGCTTGGCCCGCCATCTGGCTCTTAGGCACGCGGCTGCCGTGGCCGCAGAACGGCGAGATAGACGTAATGGAGTACTACCACACCGACGGCATACCGTATATACTCGCCAACATGGCATGGGGCGGAGAGCGACAGAACGAAGCGGTATGGAACACGGGCAAGATCCCCTACGAGCGCTTCACGCGGCGCGATCCCGAATGGGCCGACAAATTCCATGTGTGGCGTATGGACTGGGACGAGCAGTCGATACGCATATATCTCGACGGCGAACTGCTCAATGAGACGAAGCTGGAAGAGACCGTCAACCGCGGCGGACGCGGCGAGGGCGTGAATCCCTTTCACCGCGAGCAGTTCATACTGCTGAATCTCGCGCTGGGCGGCGACAACGGCGGCCCGATCGACGACAGCGCGCTGCCGATGCATTACGAGGTGGATTACGTGAGGGTGTATCAGAAAAAATAAGAGGAATCATCCGATAGGGAGGCAGCGGCGGGCGCGGATAGGACCGTCGTGTGGAATTAGTGCGGTTCTCTGAACCGCGCAGTTCGCCGCCGCCCCATGCGGCGGACAGCAACCAATACCTCCAAACTATTCTCGTTATTCCAATCGACAATCTCCCGTCAGCGATGCCGATCCCCGCTTTGCGACTCGCCAGAGTCGCGCGGGCCGCAGCCTCCCGCAGCGGAGGCCCGCAACTCACTTTACGTCCGCATGCGCCCTCCGCAGGCTGCTGCCCGAAAACAATTTTCGTTTGTGAAAACGAAATCTTTACCGATAACCGCCCGACGGCAAAGACAGCCGCGATAAAAAAACGAGCCGCCCGACGATCGGACGGCTCAGTCGAGTTACGATCCGAAACCGCGCTAAACGATACCCTGCGACAGCATGGCGTCGGCCACGGTCATGAAGCCCGCGATATTGGCGCCCTTCACGTAGTTGATGTAGCCGTCCTGCTCGGTGCCGTACTCCACGCACACGGAATGTATCTTGTTCATGATCTCGTGCAGCTTGGCATCCACCTCCTCGGCGCTCCACTTCAGACGCATCGAATTCTGCGTCATCTCCAGACCCGAGGTGGCCACGCCGCCCGCGTTCGAAGCCTTGCCCGGCGAATAGAGGAGACGCGCATTCTGGAACACCTCGATAGCCTCGGGCGTAGAGGGCATGTTGGCACCCTCGACCACGCACTTGCAGCCGTTGGCGACCAGCTTGGCGGCATCCTCGCCGTTAATCTCGTTCTGCGTGGCGCACGGCATGGCTATGTCGCACTTCACCCCCCACGGACGCTCGCCCTCGAAATACTGCGCCGTAGGATACTTCTCGGCATATTCGCGGATACGGCCGCGCAGCATGTTCTTCAACTCGAACACATATTGCAGCTTGTCGGCGTCGATTCCGTCGGGATCGTATACGTAGCCGTTCGAATCCGACATGGTGAGCACGCGCGCACCCAGCGCCAAAGCTTTCTCGGCGGCGTACTGGGCCACGTTGCCCGAGCCCGAGATCACCACGTCCTTACCCTTGTACGACTCGCCGCGCGTGGCCAGCATGGCCTCGCCGAAGTAGCAGGCGCCGTAGCCCGTCGCCTCGGGACGGATCAGCGAACCGCCGAAGCTGAGGCCCTTGCCCGTGAGGGTACCCGTGAACTCGTTGCGCAGACGCTTGTACTGTCCGAACATGTAACCCACCTCGCGGCCGCCGACGCCGATATCGCCCGCAGGCACGTCGGTGTCCTGACCTATATGGCGCTGCAACTCGGTCATGAAGCTCTGGCAGAAACGCATGATCTCCATGTCGGACTTGCCTTTCGGATTGAAATCCGAGCCGCCCTTGCCGCCGCCCATAGGCAGCGTGGTAAGCGCATTTTTGAAGGTCTGCTCGAAAGCGAGGAACTTCAATATGCTGAGATTCACGCTCGAGTGAAAACGTATGCCGCCCTTGTAGGGACCGATCGCACTGTTCATCTGCACGCGATATCCCTTGTTTATCATGATCTCGCCCGCATCGTTCACCCAAGGCACGCGGAACATAACCACGCGTTCGGGCTCGGCGATACGCTCCAACACTTTCATCTTCACGAGTTGCGGATTCTCCAAAACATAGGGAGCCACACTCTCGACCACCTCGCGAACGGCCTGATGGAACTCGGGCTCGTTGGGGTTCTTGGCTGTCACGTCGGCCATGAAATGCTCGACATACTCTTTCACTGACATGTTCATAGTAATAGTTTAGTTATAAATAATAGTGAGATTTGTCGCAAAGTTAATAAAATTTATTAAGATATCAATCATTCGCCGATAAAAATCGATATTTTTCGCATATATATTCCGTTTTTACCCATAATACGCATATATAACCGCATAAAATTACCGTTACAAATTCGAAGCTGACGTTTTTATGGGGGGGGCTCTGAAGAGCCGCGCAGTTCGCCGCCGCCCCACTGCGGCGGACTGCTGTCGCATTC
>CAYMIH010000024.1:6230-27745 GCA_964390585.1 uncultured Alistipes sp. | reverse complement strand
AGGCACAGCTGCGGACACACATTCAAAAACTGCGCAACTGCAACTTCATCTTCGCTGGCAGCGAGCGCCACATGATGCAGGAGATGTTCACGTCGGCAGCACGTCCGTTCTACCATAGTGCGGATATGCTGGAACTGAAAGCGATTGTTCCGAAAATCTACATTCCGTTCATCGCCGGTCATTTCGAGAAACGGAACCGACGGATTGCTTCCGACGATATAGAACGAGTTTACAATCTGTTCAAGGGGCATACCTATTACGTTCAGAAGACGTTCAACGAGGCGTTCGCCGATACTCCCGAGGGCGAGGAGTGTACACTCGAAACCCTCCGAGCGGCAATCGACAATATGGTTGCCTCGAACGATACGATTTTCCGCGAGATTCTGTCGAACATTCCCGAAAAGCAGAAAGAGTTGCTCTATGCCATAGCCAAAGAGGGCGAAGCGGAACGGATTACTTCGGCTGCGTTCATCAAGCGGCATAGCCTGACTTCGGCGAGTTCCGTGCAGTCGGCAATGAAGAAACTGCTCGAAAAGGATATCATCACCGAAATCAACAAGGTTTTTTCAGTAACAGATAGACTTTTTGCAATGTGGATGAATCGGCTGTACGGCGAACGAAATTCGTTGTGAGTTAGAAATAACCATGCTTATCATGAAGTGGATTACCTCGACAGATATCAAACAATGGGCAAATAGACGAGATGCTCAAAGCGTCTTGCCGGAATTGGTTATTCGGCTGATTCGGGCGACAACATCGAATATAACTCAAATCCGATTTCCGTCAGGAGATGCCGTGCACCTAACCGGCTGGGATGGGATTCTTGAATCATCAGAACGCATTTATAACATAGACTCCGGATCGTCTCGGGAATGCGGGACAAATGCGGACACGAAAAACAAGGCCAATGAAGATTATGACAAAAGATGCAATGATTGTAGATTTTGTTTTGCGCAAAGGCCAAGCGAGATTCGAACCCGCGACTCCAAACACGGTTTATTGGGACTGTTGGCAAAAAAGCATACAGAATCGGGCTCCTTTCAATTGACGAGTTTTCGAGCAACGGGATACAACGCCGATTAGTTCTCCCATGCACTTCCGATTTCGCAATATGGCTTTTTCTACTTTATTCCAGCTTTCTTTTTTGACTCTTCTTTTTTCTCTCTAATTCTTTTAGTTTTTGTTGTTTCCAAAGGTATTATGGAGCAAAATAATTTATGAACCATTGTTACCGATTCTTTCGTCTTGCCGGGATCTCCAGATAGAATCCTTTCAGCCCTATCAAAAGCCTCCTGATATCTATACTTTTTCGTTTCAGGATTTCTTGACATTAGTATATCAAAGAATTCATTTGAAACGATTTTTGATCCATCATACTTTGCACCCAATGGTTCTATATGGTGATTAATCATCTCCTCATAAGAATCACGGGACAGTTGTTCTCCGTGATGGTCGTAAAAATGTAAGATAAACCAATATTCTACAGCTTGATTAGAATAGGCTACTTTATATTTTTTACTTAACGCGAGTTCGATTGCATTCTCGAAATCATCATTGTCATCTTTATCAAATACCAACCAGATTTCGTCGAATTTCTTACCTTCTATACTTGTTTTTCAACAAGCAGTCAGCTTCTTCGACCAATCGAGTCGTACTTAGCCCTATTCCAATTGGTTCTATAATAATATTGGGCAGTTTAAAGTGTCTGAAATATGTAGGCTCAGTATTAACTCCTTCGGATATAATTAAAATCTTTTTAGGGGACTTTTCTATACCCAAAGGCCGTACCAAGGTTGGCTCTTCTTTGATTTTAGATCGGCGAGCCTTAAACTCTGCCTTTCTGGCTCTTCGCTCTTCTTCCTGTTTGGCATCTTTTCTTCTAATCTTACCCATAACTATTACTACTCCTCTTTAGAAATAATACTATTATCAAAATCATCTAAATAAGGAACACCTCCAAACTTACCTTCTCTGTAAAGAGATCCCAGTTTAGAACTTTTGCGAATAGTAGAGCCATAATTTGTTATTGGCTTGAGCATAGACTCACCATATCTATTTTTAGATGTTATGTATATTTGGTCTCTACGAAATAGATTAGGGGCATCCAATAATCCACTATTATGGGTATTTATTATTAACTGCGCATTATGTGGATTTGTTTCGGGTGAATGAAATAAGCGAATAATTGCAACTAACAAATCATAATGAAGCCCGTGGTCAATTTCATCAACCCACAAAATTTTACCATTCCTTAAAGTGTCAATAATAGGGGCACTGAGGGCAAATAACTTTGTCGTTCCATATGACTCGTCATTTTCCATAGTCATATCGGTTGTACCAGCAACGAGACCATTGCTGTCATACACCTTATGGGTAGTTTTTACGCCATTGTATATTTTTCCTTCAAAAGCTTCTTTGGGCATCATCTTCTTAATCTCATCTGGTATTGACTCAAAATCTACTTCATTTGGGTTTATGTCATCAATACCGAGATCAGCCCCATTTAGCATAGAAAGAATCTGTTTTTTCATTGGGCCATCTAACTGCCTTAACGAATATCCCAAATAATTGTTAATAGAGGCAGATAATACATTGGCATTATAAAACCATTTTGTAATGATAGATGATAATGAGTCATTCCAAAGTGATAATACAGATAGAAATAACGCATCATTATACCGGAGCAACAAAGAGCAGGCGGATCTCTATATCAATCCGGCACTAAAAGGTTACAATGCCGCCAGCTTTCAGTCCGAAGCCATCGATACGATGTTGTTGCGCGGGGAACTTGCTGCACGGGAGAAATGGGACGATCTGCTTGCTTTACGCCGATATATATACAATGACAACGCTCCGGATTTTTCGCCCGAAAAGGAAACAAAATCTTGTTTGGCAGGGACATATTCGATAGGGAAAATTGAAATTGAAGGCATCGGAGGCAAAGAGAGAGTGTGGGTGCGCAGAAAAATCGGATTACAAGAGCATTCGGAAATATCGCAAACAGAAATAGACCGTGTATTGGGCAAATTGCAGGGATTCGACATCTTTTCACGTGTGGAATATCGTTTGGGCAATACGGACCCGCACGATTTGGTATTTCTGCTTGAAATGAAGGATTACCGCAAGATCAATATCGGAGCTCGTTTCGATACTGAAGAATTGGCAAGCATATTGGTCAACCTGTCCAACAACCAGCAACTGGCGACCAAACATCACTATTCCGTTACTGGACGCATATCGAAAAATCCCTATCTGGAAGCCGAGTACGCTTTCGGACATCTGTTCGGTGCCAAATTCGGCGTTTCCTATCGGTTAGGGTATCACGATTTCGACCTTTATGTCGGTAAACACGATGTCGGGACAATGAAATTCACATCCCATGCCTTATCCGGCTACTATACACGCGACATCGCTAATTTCCGTATGAAAATCGGGGCGCAATTCGAATATTACGATTACCGTTCCGAACTATTCGACCGGCAAGGGACACCACATGAAATTCGCTCCGACGCTTTTCTGAACTATTTTGCAGATTTTACAATGGACACGTATGACTGGGTATATTATCCTACTCATGGAAGCAGGATACGGATTCGAGGTACTCTCTATACGGACGATGGTATTTCATACAACGACGAAGGGCCATCCGGTGCATTGGATTTTCACGCAGGAACAGCAATCCAGCTCGGTTCGCGCTTTTGTCTGTTGCCATCGATACAGGGACGTTTTCTTTTCAACGACAACCTCCCTTATATCTATCGGAATTGTGTAGGAGGAAATGTCGATGCCGACTATCTGCCTTGGCAGAAAGCGTGGGAAAGCGTACAGCATGTCCATTTCATCGAACGGAATTTCGCCGCAACGAAACTGGCATTCCGATATCGTATCCATAAAAAATTTTATGCGACAGCTTTGGGAGAATACGGAAAGGAAAACGATAAAATCGAAGATATGTTTAGCGGCAACGATTTATGGGGATGCGCTCTTCGGTTTTCGTATGATTTTCTGTTGGGACCCATTGCTATTCAGGCAAATTATTCTAATCTATACAAAAACGTAGGCGTTTATATAAGTGCCGGCTTCAAGTTCTGAACCTCTTTTTTCTTTGTAGGCAACGTCCCGAATTTCATGCAAATTCGGGACGTTGTGTTCCATACGAGACTATCTGTGTCCAATCTGTTCATACTGTATGATTTAGACTATTCGTCAGTAAAAATCGAACACCGGAAATACTTCGGACCCACATAATTTTACACTCGAAAGAATTAAACAACCATAACGAAATTTATTCGAATGATGGAATATCTGAATTGTAAAACGAACGCTCCGTCATGGCATGAAGTCACGGTAGCGTCGCATGTGCCGCAAGAACTAGAGAAACTCTCCGAGATGGCACATAACTTATGGTGGACGTGGCACGATGAGGCTACAGCGCTCTATACCGGCCTCGACCCTGAATTGTGGGAAAAGGCAGGGTACAATCCTATTGTCCTGTTGGAAATGATGAGCTACGAGCGATTGGAGGCCCTATCCGCCGATCCGTCGTTCATCGCCAAAATGAATGACATCTATACTCGATTCCACGAATATATGGATGAGAAACCTGATGCCAAACGGCCTTCTGTAGCCTATTTCAGCATGGAGTACGGATTGAACAAAATCCTGAAAATCTATTCGGGAGGGTTGGGCGTGTTGGCTGGCGACTACCTCAAAGAGGCTTCGGACAGTAATGTCGACCTCTGTGCCGTAGGATTGCTTTACCGGCATGGCTATTTCGACCAAAGCATTACGATGAACGGGGAACAGAGTGAAGTTTTCGAGGCACAGAATTTCGGGAAACTCCCCATCGAGAAAGTGTTGGATCATGAAGGGAAGCAATTGGTCGTTCATGTTCCCTATACGGACTATTTTACTGTACATGTCAAAGTCTGGCGGGTCAATGTCGGCCGGATTTCACTCTTTTTACTCGACACGGACCACAGCCTGAACAGCGAGTATGATCGGTTCATTACGCACCATCTCTACGGAGGCGACAATGAAAACCGGCTCAAGCAGGAGATTCTGCTCGGAATAGGAGGCATGATGACACTCAAGGCACTGGGCATCAAAAAAGATGTATATCATTGCAACGAAGGACATGCTGCACTAATCAACATCCAACGGCTGTGCGATTACATCGATAGTGGATTGACATTTACACAGGCTATGGAACTTGTGCGTGCATCGTCGCTCTATACGGTACACACTCCTGTCCCGGCCGGACACGACTATTTCGACGAACCGTTGTTCCGCAAGTACATGGAGCAATACGCCGCCCGTCTCGGTATTACGTGGAATACGCTTATGGGAATGGGGCGGAACGAGCCCGATGACAAGGAGGAGAAATTCTGTATGTCCGTATTCGCCTGCCGTACCTGTCAGGAGGTGAACGGCGTGAGCAAGTTGCACGGCGCTGTTTCGCAAGAGATGTTTGCGCCGCTGTGGAAAGGCTATCTGCCCGAAGAGAGCCACGTAGGCTATGTCACCAACGGAGTGCATCTGCCGACATGGTGCGCCGTTCCTTGGAAAGAACTTTATGCGGAGTATTTCGGCGAAGCGTTTTTCAAGAACCAGTCCGATGAAAAGCGGTGGCAGGCGATTTATGAAGTGCCGGACGAACGCATTTGGGCAATCCGCATGCAGATGAAATGCGACCTGATGGAATACCTGAAGCGCAAATGCAAGGCCGACTGGCAGAAGAGCCAGCTCGATCCGTCCATTATAGGGCCCATTGTCGAAAAATTCAATCCTCATGCCTTGCTGGTCGGTTTCGGCCGCCGCTTCGCAACCTACAAACGGGCCCATCTGCTCTTTTCCGATACGGAGCGGCTGGCGAAAATCGTGAACAATCCCAAACGCCCCGTGCAGTTCATCTTTACGGGCAAGGCGCATCCGGCAGACGGTGCAGGCAAAGGACTTATCAGACAAATCATAGAGCTCTCGCATCGACCGGAGTTTCTCGGCAAAATCGTCTTCCTCGAAAACTACGACATGGAGTTGGCAAGCCGGTTCGTCGCCGGTGTCGATGTCTGGCTCAATACGCCGACCCGTCTGGCCGAAGCTTCGGGAACGTCGGGCGAAAAGGCTGCGATGAACGGTGTGCTGAATTTTTCGGTGCTCGACGGATGGTGGGCGGAAGGCTATCGTAAAGGAGCGGGCTGGATGCTGCCGGCAGAAGCCTCCTACGACAATCCGCAATTTCAGGATCAATTAGATGCCACAGCTATTTATTATATACTGGAACACATGATTCTGCCGCTCTATTATGATCGTAAAGATAAGGAATACTCCGAAGGTTGGGTACGATACATTAAAAACTCGCTGTCACAGATCGCTCCCCATTACACTATGAAACGGCAATTGGATGACTATTACGATAAGTTCTACGGGAAATTGGCAGACCGTTACCGGATGCTGTCCGCCGACGGATATGCTGAAGCGAAATCATTGGCAGCGTGGAAAGCGGCCGTGGCAGATCGCTGGGATTCCATCGAAATCAAATCGTTGGAAGTCGGCGACGGATTGAACGCCACCATCGAAGCCGGACGCGACTATGAGGTTACCATCGTCGTGGACGAAAAAGGATTGGACGATGCCATCGGCGTGGAGTTTGTGACCGTCCACAACGAGAATGGCCGGGAGCGCATCTATTCTGTTACGCCATTTGAAATGCTACAGCGCGAGGGAACGCTCTACACTTTCCGCGCGAAGATCGGAGTGTCGAATGCCGGCAGTTTCAAGTTGGCGTTCCGCATGTATCCTAAAAACGATAAATTGCCGCACAGACAGGATTTCTGTTATGTACGCTGGTTCTGACATTAAAGCAATAAAATCATGGATAAACACAGTATTGGGCTCAATGCCGGTATTATTTGGCGGATATTGAGCGACAACGTTCAAAGAACGTATGACGAATTGAAAAAAGAAAGCGGACTTTCGGAACGAGATCTAAATGCCGCCATCGGATGGCTGGCTCGTGAGGATAAAATCGAATTCGAGCCTCTGCCCGAGAAAGATGGAGTCGCTTTTATCATTCACTTCAACAACTACTTTTAGTTATGAACCAGATAAAATGTATAGGCGTGTTGACATCGGGGGGCGATGCTCCCGGTATGAACGCTGCAATCTGGGCCGTGACGCGCACGGCCATCTATTATGGATTTTCAGTAAAAGGCATCAAGCACGGGTATCGGGGACTGGTGACGAATGATATCGTTGATTTGAAATCGCAAAGCGTCAGTAACATCATCCAGCAAGGAGGCACAATGCTGAAAACCGCCCGTTGCAAGGAGTTCATGACACCTGAAGGGCGCAAGCAGGCTTATGACAACATGCAGGCGACCAGCATCGACGCATTGGTCGTCATCGGCGGCGATGGCTCGATTGCCAGAGCACAAGACCTTGCAAACGAATACAACGTACCGATCGTTGCGTTGCCGGGCACCATCGACAACGACCTCAGCGGTACGGACGCCACAATCGGCTATGATACAGCACTCAACACGATCATGGAGGCAGTAGACCGGCTACGCGATACGGCAACGAGCCATGAACGCCTCTTCTTTGTGGAAGTCATGGGACATACGGCCGGTTATCTCGCACTCAACGGAGCCATCGCATCGGGAGCCGAAGCGGCTATCATCCCTGAAATGGAGACTGAAGTAGACCAGTTAGCCGAACTCATTAACAACGGGTTCCGCAAGAGCAAGAACTCGGCAATCGTATTGGTTGCAGAGAATCCGCAGACGGGCGGAGCGCTCGGACTGGCCGAACGTGTCAAAAAAGAGTTCCCGCAATATGATGCCCGCGTGACGATTTTGGGACACCTCCAACGGGGAGGGTCACCGACATCATTGGATCGAATTCTTGCATCGCGTCTGGGGGAATCAGCCGTCAAAGCATTGATGGAAGGACAACGCAACGTGATGATCGGAGTAAGAAATAGCCAAATCGTCTATGTGCCCTTCTCAAAAGCCATCAAGCACGACAAGGGCATCAATCGCGATTATGTCGAACTGGTACGAATGCTGTCGATATGATTTTTGAACTCAATATGGAATAATTGGCAAATTGAGATAACATGAATAAGAAACGCGCCATCTCACGGGAACTTGAATTGCCCAATCCATCGGACTTTGAAGCGTATTAAAAATAAGAAATTTTCAACGGTGTCATTTTTTTGATTATTCAAAAAGAATAACCATATTTGCAATGAAATTAAAAGGGTTGTTTGAAAGTAAGAAGAACAAGCGGAAATAACCGTTTTACAACTTACTTATCCATTGCCTTTTTTATACGACTTTCTTCTAAATCGCTAATGCCCAGATAAATATATTCGGGTATTCCAAAGATACGAATAAGCTATGGCAAAAACAAGTTCGCCAGCATTTTCCGAACCTATGCTAAATTCGGGCAGCAGCTTGCGGAGGAACGCGGTGTGAGCGTTCGCGAACGATAGCGGGCCTCCGCGCGCCGAGGCTGCGGCCCGCGCAGTCCTGCGGACTGCATTTTTCGGTTTTTGGCGTGCTGTTCGTCGACGGCGGCAGGAGTGCGTCAGCAGTCCGCCGCTTCACGCGGCGGACTGCTGACAGCGCCCCGAAAGCAAATTTCGCATAACTGCACGGGCAGCAAGCCCGCCACGCAGCAAGCCTGCCGACGGCACAGCCAAAGATACGAATGAGAGATACCGAGCCTACATAAAAAATCCGCCGACGCGAGTGCATCGGCGGATGTCCGCAAGGGACGTATAAACTTAATACTTGGTGTTGCTCATCTCGCGGCGAAGATTACTTGATTCCGAGTTTCTTCAGGATCTCTTTCGGCACCACGTTCTTGTTTACCATGATATCCATGGTCTTGTACTCGACGAACGGACGCGAGAAGTAGTAGAATCCGCCGAAAGGACCGCGGTCGCCCCACGAGTTCTGCACCTTGTAGAAAGGCGAACCGTTCTGGTCGACGGCCGTACCCACGATCACCATGCCGTGATCGTCGGTGGTCTCGTAGTTGTCGTATGCCGTTTGGCGCATCTCCTGCGTGATGGTCTTCTCCTTGACGGGCTGGTCGAGGCTGTAAATCTGCGCCTCCTTCTCGGCCGACGACAGCTTGCCCCAGCGCTCGGCGTCGGAGCCTATCATGTTCTTATCGGCCTCCTCGGGGATCACGCCGATGGCCTTGGCGCCGCGGAAGCCCTTCTCGCTCACGTCGGTGCCCCATGCCACGGGGTGGCCCTCGGCGATGGCGCCGTCGATGATCTGCATCATCTCGTTCAGAGGCACGTTGTAAACCTCGCCCCACAACCAGTTGTCGGGAACCTCGATTACGAACGACGAGTAGAACGGATGGTGGGTGTATGACGAGAACTCGATGTAGTCGCTCATCTTGACGGGCAGCGACTCGGCGAACGATTGGGGAGTGTACTCCTTGCCGTTGTAGGTGAACGTCTCGGGACGCTCGCCGAAGTAGGCGTCGAGGATGGCGTTCAGGCCGTCCTGCCATGCGGGAGTCAGCTTGCCGTTCTTGTTCTTGATTATGGCGTCGACGTAGGCTTTCAGAACCTCGTCGATCTCGCCGAACTCGGGCAGCTCGGTGCCGTAGTTGAGACCTTTGTAGACTTCGAGGGGTACGATGCCGTACTTCTCGATGGCGTGAGTCACGTCATGGGCAGCGCCGCCCACGGCGAAGTTGAGCGATCCGTGCAGACGGACGTACTTCACCGCCTTCTCGAAGTAGATGTTGCGCACGATCCACATCTCCGAGAGCTTGACCTCGGGACCGCCCGCGCGGAGAATCTCCTCCTCGATGAACGACAAGGTAGAGAAGCACCAGCAGGTACCGCTCTTGTACTGGTTGGTGATAGGTACCGTCTTAACAGTCTTGGTGTCGGTGAACTTGTAGCCTTCGGGACTGTCTCCCCCCCCCTGCGCCGCAACGGTGAAAGCTGCGCCCAGAAGCGCGATAGCCAATAGAACAGATTTCTTCATAGTATAAAATTTTAAGGTAATCTCGTTATTTGCCCGACTTTTTGCGAGGGCTGCTCTTCTTGGGAGCGTTCACCGCCTCGACGCACTCTTCGTATGTCACATCCTCGGGCTTGCGGCCGTGCGGCATGCGGTAGTTCTTGCCCTTGAAAGCGATATAGGCGCCGTAGCGGCCGTTCTTTATCACCATATCCTTGTCCTCGTCGAACGTGCGCAGAGGTGCCGACGCCGCGGCGGCCTGCGTCTTGTGCTGCTCGATGAGCTGCACCGCGCGGTCGTAGCCTATGGTGTAGGGGTCGTCGGTCTTGGCCAGCGAGGCGAACGAGTTGCCGTAGCGGACGTAGGCGCCGTAGCGGCCTATGCCCACCATAAGGTCCTCGCCCTCGTACTTGCCTATGTTGCGCGGCAGGGCGAACAGCTCCAATGCCTCCTCCAGCGTGATGGATTCGATGAGCTGGCCCTTCTTGAGCGATGCGAAGCGGCTCTTGCCGCCGTCGGCCGCCTCGATCTCCACCATCGGGCCGTAGCGGCCGATGCGGGCCTTGACGGTTTGTCCCGTCGCGGGGTCGGTGCCGAGTATGCGGCCTTGGCTGCTGCGGTCGGTCTGGGTCTCGATGGCCTTGTCGACCATGTCGTGGAACGGACCGTAGAAACGGTCGATCATCTCGCCCCATGTGATGTCGCCGTCGGCTATGCGGTCGAACTCCTTCTCGACGTTGGCCGTGAAGTTGTAGTCCATGATCTGCGCGAACTGCGACTCCAGATAGTCGTTCACCACCATGCCTATGTCGGTGGGGGCCAGACGGTTTTTCTCCTTGCCGAAGTTCTCGGTCAGGTTCTTCTCGGTGATCTTGCCCGCGGCCGAGAGGGTGAGCGACACGTAAGTGCGCTTCCGGCCGTCGCGGTTCTGCTTGACCACGTAGCCGCGGTTGATGATGGTGGTGATGGTCGGAGCGTAGGTAGAGGGGCGGCCGATGCCCAACTCCTCCAGCCGCTTCACGAGCGACGCCTCGTTATAGCGCGGGGGTGCCGAGGTGAAACGCTCCGTGGCCGTGATCTGCGAGGCGTTGACGCGTTCGCCGACCTCCATCTTGGGCAGCACGCTCTCGGCGCTCTCGGCAGGTTCGTCGTCGGTCGACTCCGAGTAGAGGCGCAGGAATCCGTCGAAGCGGATCACCTCGCCCGTGGCGACGAACTGGCGGTCGCTGCCCTCCATGTCGATCGCCACCGTGGTGCGGTCGACCTCGGCGGCCACCATCTGCGAGGCCACCGTGCGTTTCCATATCAGATCGTAGAGGCGCTTCTCGGCGGCGGTGCCGTCGATCTCCGTGCGGTCGATATACGACGGACGGATGGCCTCGTGGGCCTCCTGCGCACCCTTGGTCTTGGTCTTGTAGTTGTGTGCGGCCGAATACTTCTCGCCGAACATGCGGGTGATCTCCTGCTTGCACTGCCCTATGGCCTGCGACGAGAGGTTCACCGAGTCGGTACGCATGTAGGTGATGAGTCCCTGCTCGTAGAGGTGCTGCGCCACCGACATGGTTTGCGCCACCGACATGCCTAACTTGCGGCCCGCCTCCTGCTGGAGGGTAGAGGTGGTGAAAGGTGCGGCGGGATAACGCTTGGTGGGCTTCTCCTCGGCCTTGGCGACGGTGAACGTAGCTCCGATGCAGCTGCGCAGGAACGCTTCGGCCTCGTCGCGGGTGTCGAAACGGTGCGACAGCTCGGCCTTGAACAGTGTTTTGTTATCGTCGCCTGCGGGGTAGAACTGCGCCACCACGCGGAAATAGGGCGTCGAGCGGAACGCTATGATCTCGCGCTCGCGCTCCACTATGAGGCGCACGGCGACGCTCTGCACGCGGCCCGCCGAAAGCGACGGCTTGACCTTTTTCCACAGCACGGGCGAGAGCTCGAAGCCGACGATACGGTCCAGCACGCGCCGCGCCTGCTGGGCGTTCACCAGATTCATGTCGATGGTGCGCGGGGTCTCTATGGCGCGGAGGATGGCGGGTTTGGTGATCTCGTGGAATACGATCCGCTTGGTCTTGTCGACGGGCAGATCGAGCACCTCGGCGAGGTGCCAAGCGATGGCCTCTCCCTCGCGGTCTTCATCGGATGCCAGCCACACGGTGCCGACGCTTTTGGAGAGCTTCGACAGCTCGTCCACCACTTTTCGTTTGTCCGACAGTATCTCGTAATCGGGAGCGAATCCCGAGTCGATGTCTATTCCGAGTCCCTTTTTCGAGAGGTCGCGAATGTGTCCGAAGCTCGACTTGACCACGAAGTCTTTGCCGAGAAACTTCTCGATCGTTTTGGCCTTGGCCGGAGACTCCACTATGACTAAATTTTCCTGCATTGCGTAATCGGTATGTTGTTTCGTCCAATACGACAAAACCTAAGCCGCTAAACTTAGGTTCGTCGCACTCTTTCGGGTCGTCTATTTGACCAGCGTATATGTCAACGCCACTTGTATGGCAGCGGGGTTCACCGCAATGTCTCCTCCCTGCACGACCGACCGCGTGAAGGTGAATCGGTCGTAGGCTCCCGGGCCGAGATATATTTTGCGCGGCATGGTCAGCTTCTCGAAATCGAGACTGCCGTCCTCCTCCGCCTCCAATTCCAGCAGCTCGTTCACGAGCGACTGCATGTAGGAGGATATGTTCATTTCGTAACATGCCAGACTGCGGTTGGCGTAACCGTTGTAGGTGAGCGAGGTGCCGCTGCTGCTCTCCTGAGTATAAAGGTAGTCGAGCACAGGCGTCAATGTCTTGTAATTGGTATACATGCCCAATCGCGGCATCGACGAGTTGAGCGTTTCGGCCATCGATATGGGATCGATCTTGTTGTAGTCGTAATCCGACTTTTCGAGATAGATGCGCACCGCGGCTTGGTTGATGGCGGCCGACACGTAATCGTCGTCGCCGCCGTTGATGTTGCGCAGCGAGAGCAAAAATTCGTCGGTGAACGTGAGCTCGGTGATCACGCCGCCGCAGCCGTCGATGTAACCCAACTCAACCTCCTCGCGCACGGTCTGCGACTCGTCGAACGGATGCGTGGCGAACTCGGTTTCGGAGTAGTCGTGACGCGCGTTCTGCACCCACACGTTGCCGTATGTCGAGGAGTAGGTGTCTTGGAAATAGTATGTCATGTCGATGGTGTCGGCCATGATGCTCGTGTCGGGTCCGTAATTGCGGTTACGGCCGAACACCTCGAATCCCGTCGACGAGGGGTCGAACGAAAATACCGAGCCTTCGCCATCGGGAGTATCCTCGGCCGCCTCGATGTACAGTCCCTTGAAATTATGGATGAAAGCCGAATCGGTCGAATAGACCTCGACGTTATTCACGGCCAAACCGTCCCATGCGAGATTGTCGGGATCGGTGCAGAGCAGGCGGTTGATGAAATCGCGCGTGGCGGGAGTCTCGCGCATCCTGACGTATTGCGAGGTCGTGTAGACGCCGTTGGCGGGATCGGGGAACTCGAATGTGAACACGGGCTGCGCGTCGGCCGCCACCATGCCCTCTTCGCGCGGATCGAACGAGATGTAGAACACGCTGTCGGCCGACTCCTCGTTCACCAGATCGGCCGTCAGTTCGTAAACATGGTACTTGACGGGTTTGGTGGTGTCGCCCGCGAATGTGTCGACCGCAAAACGGAACGTGGTCGAATCGTAGACGGGACGGAATCCGAATCCCGCCGAGTCGTCAACGGCCGACATGAACAGGTACTGGCTCGCGAAGCCGAGCTTGCGCACTCCGAAGTGCGGATCCCGCTGCAAACCCAGATACAGCATGTCGAGCTTGGCCGAAGACACCGAGTCGGTCTTGTAGAGACGGGCCTCGAAAACTTTGCACGGAGTATCCTCGCTGTCGGTCTCCTTGAGCATGCCGCCCGAGTAGAGACGATGGCGCACGACCATCTGCTGATTGCCCGGCGCAAGTTCCTCGCCCATGGTATAATCGGCCGTGGTCGTACATCCCGCAAAGGCGGCGAACAGAATCGCCAAGACGGCGACCGAGCGGTGTATTCTATTGCAGTTCTTCATAGAAACGGTTATAATTATCGAAAAAGTCCTCTTCGTCGGGGCGTCGGTATTCGAGCATAGGCTTACCGCTGCCGCGCGCATACTCCACCAGCGCGGGATCGGCGGCGGCGGATGCGACGACTATGCCGTCGGCATAATCAATAACGTAACGATAGAGGTTTTCGTATGAAGGAGTCGCCAGATCGGCGAGTTTTTCGTCTTTTACGCCCTCATTGGCTATTTTTCGGGCGAACTCGTCGCTCAGAGGCTTTTCGAATCGGTCGTCGCACAGCGACACCACCACTTTCACGTCGCGGAACAGAGGCTCGTCGGCAAAAACCCTCTTGAGGTAGATGGGAGCGACGGCCGACATCCAGCCCATGCAGTGCACGACGGTGGGCGACCAATTGAGTTTGCGCACCGTCTCCAGCACGCCGCGGGCGAAGAATATCGCGCGCTCGTCGTTGTCGGCGAACTCCTCTCCGTCGGCATCGGTAAGCACCGCCTTGCGGGCGAAATAGTCGTCGTTGTCGATGAAATAGATCTGTATGCGGGCCGACGGGATCGAAGCCACCTTAATGATAAGCTGGTGGTCGTTGTCGTCGATGATGAGGTTCATGCCCGACAGGCGTATCACTTCGTGCAGTTGATTGCGCCGTTCGTTTATGCACCCGTAACGGGGCATGAACGTACGGATCTCGTTGCCGCGCTCCTGCATTGCCTGCGCGAGACGGCGGCTCAGACCCGAAAGTTCGCTCTCCGGCAAGTACGGCATAATCTCCTGACAAACGTAGAGTATCTTGCGTGAAGCCATAACTTTTGGGAATTTTATTTCGGTTTCGGTTTCGGACGATGCGGAGGCTTTCGAGCGGATCGTAACTCCGTCAGGCGGCATCCGCATCGTTCGGCCGTGTGGTTGTATCACTGCAAATATACGAATAATTTTCGGTAATCATATACATTTTAGCCATCTTTCGGCGCGAAGCGGCCCGAGCCCGCCGTCTAAAGGATGAGCATCGCATCGCCGTAAGTGCCGAAGCGGTATCCCTCCTCCTTGGCGACCTTGTAGGCGTTCATGATGCAGTCGTAACCGCCGAAGGCGGCCACCATCATGAGCTGCGTCGAGTAGGGCAGGTGGAAATTCGACACCATCGCGCCGGCGACGGTGAACTCGTAGGGGTGGAATATGAACTTGTTGGTCCAGCCCTCCATGGGCTTTATCATGCCGCCCGTGGATACCGCCGTCTCCACGGTGCGCATCACCGTGGTGCCCACAGCCACCACCTTGCGCCCGTCGCGCTTGGCGGCGTTGACCTTCTCGGCGGCCCGGTCGGTGACGAAGAACTGCTCGGAATCCATCTTGTGTTTCGACAGATCCTCCACATCCACCGTGCGGAAGTTGCCCAGACCCGCGTGCAGGGTTATGAAAGCCGAGTCGATGCCCTTGATCTCCATGCGCTTGAGCAGATGTTTCGAGAAGTGCATGCCCGCCGTGGGGGCGGCCACGGCACCCTCGTGCGCGGCGAATATGGTCTGGTAGCGCTCGGCATCCTCGGGCTCCACCTTCTCGCGCACCCAGCGGGGCAGGGGCGTTTCGCCGAGTTTGAAAAGGGCCTCCTTGAACTCCTCGTACGATCCGTCGAAGAGGAACCGCAGCGTGCGGCCGCGCGAGGTGGTGTTGTCGATCACCTCGGCGCCCATCATGTCGTCGTCGCCGAAGTAGAGCTTGTTGCCGATGCGGATCTTGCGGGCGGGGTCGACCAGCACGTCCCACAGGCGCAGTTCGCGGTTGAGCTCGCGCAGCAGGAATATCTCGATCTCGGCGCCCGTCTTCTCCTTGTTGCCGTAGAGGCGGGCGGGGAAGACCTTGGTGTCGTTGAACACGAAAAGGTCCTTTTCGTCGAAATACTCTATTATATCCTTGAAAATACGGTGTTCGATCGAGCCGTCGGCACGTTTTACGACCATCAGTCGCGATTCGTCGCGGTTCTCGGCGGGGTATTTGGCAAGCATTTCGGGCGCGAACTCATACCCGTATTGAGACAACTTCATAACTCTGCAACCTATATAATTTCAAATGTGAACATTACCGACCGCGACACGCGTCCTGCGGGTGCGGCATCGCATGCCCATCAATCGGTAATACGAATTTTTTAACGTTTTGTTTCGCGCTCGGCCAATTTTTCGAGAAAATTTTCCAGATTCCATGCGTTTTCGGCCGTGAAGCCGCCGCTTCGGGTGCGGCGCAGCGAGGTGAGGTAGGCTCCGCTGCGCAGCTCCTCGCCGATCTCCCGCGCCAGCGAGCGGATGTAGGTGCCCTTGCTGCACCGCACGCGGATGCGCATGCGCGGCAGGTCGTACTCCTCCAACTCTATTTCATGGATGGTTATCAACGCCTTGCGCAACTCCACCTCCTCGCCCGCGCGGGCGAACTCGTAGGCGCGCACGCCCTCCACCTTCTTGGCCGAATAGATCGGCGGGGCTTGCAGGCGCTCGCCCGTGAGGCGGTCGAGAGCCTCGCGGACCATCTCGCGCGTGATGTGGTCGGTGGGATAGCGGCGGTCTATGGGGTGTTCCATGTCGAAGCTGGGGGTGGTGGCGCCCAACTCCAGTTCGGCCGTGTACTCCTTCTCCTCGGCCTGAAGGTCGTTCACCATCTTGGTGGCCTTGCCGATGCAGACTATGAGCACGCCCGTGGCCAGCGGGTCGAGTGTTCCCGCGTGACCCACCTTTATTTTACGGTATCCCGATCGGTTGAGGGCGAATTTTATCTTGCGCACCACGTCGGTAGATGTCCAGTTCAGGGGTTTGTCGATAACGGCTATGCAGCCCTCGGCGAAATCTATGTCGGCGAGCGATCGGGTGTCGGTCATTTTCAGATGATATTGCAGATTATGGAAACGATGCCTGCCGCGGCGCAGTAGGCCGCGAACCATATCAGTTTGCCGCGCTTGACGATGCCTATCATGAATTTGCATGCCGCGCAGCCCACGACGAACGCCGTGACGAAGCCGCATGCCATAGGCACAGCGCCCACGGAGCCGAACGCCACCTCGCCCTTGGCCAGCGTGAGCAGCATCTCGCCGAGGATGGGGGCCAGCACCATGAGGAACGAGAACTGTGCCACGGCACCCTTGTTGTTGCCCAGCAGCAGTCCCGTGGCGATGGTCGAGCCCGAGCGCGAGAGTCCGGGCATGGCGGCCACGGCCTGCGCGATGCCGATGATGAAGGCGTCGCGGTACGATATGTTATCCTTCACGCGCGGACGGGCGTAGTAGGCGAACGCGAGCAGCACCGAGGTGAGCAGCAGCATGGCTCCCACGATGGTGAGTATGTGCGGCGAGTCGAGCATGGCGTCGATCCTGTCCTTCAGTGCGAAGCCCACGATGCCGATGGGGATCATCGAGACGACGATCTTCAGCACGTAGGCCTGCTCGTCGTTAAAGCGGTGCGAGAAGAGCCCCAGAAGCAGGCGTTTCACCTCTGGCCACAGCACGAATATGGTGCTGAGCACCGTGGCGGCATGCAACGTCACGTCGAACGCGAGGTTCTCTTCGATCTGCACGCCCAGCAGGGCTTTGGCTATTTGCAGGTGGCCGCTGCTCGATACGGGCAGGAATTCGGTAAGCCCCTGTACGGCTCCGAGGATGATGGCTTCAATCGCTGTCATGGGTGTTTGTAGGGAGTGTGTTTGTATGTTCGGTTACGGTGCGGGACGCAGACTCGCATAGCGGGCCCGCGCGGTGACGCAGGTCGGGCGGGATCTAAAACCGCTTCATCAGGGCGAATATCTCGAATGCGAATCCGCCCACCACCAGTATGGGGGCGAGCGTTATGCGGCGCCACGAGAACATGGCGTAGTTGAACTCTTCGGGATCGTCGCTGCCGCCTCCGCACATGAGCGCCATGCCCAGCACTATCACGGCGAATCCCGCCAGCAGCAGTATGTAGTTTTTCTTCGTGAGCGGCATCTCCGCGTCGTTCTTGTCGGTGGCGGCGTCGAAGCGCGCACGCAGTTTTTCGAGTATGTTTTTCATAATGTTTCGGTCCTTTTTTCGTCGGAACGTTAATAAAGGAATATCTTGTTCGACTTCATGTTGACGAACTTGTTCACTGCGAATGCCGTGAACAGCAGCGATATGACCACTCCGCAGAGGATCATCGCCGCAGCCGTCATGCCTATCTTCGTCAATTCCGATGCCGACATTATCTCGGGCATGGCGCCGCTCAGCGCCGCGGTCGAGGCGCCGAAAAGAAGTCCCGCCACTACGCCCGCCCAGACGCCCTGCTTGGCCGCCGTGGCCAGAAACGGCCGCATGATGTAGCCTTTGGTGGCTCCCACGAGCTTGAGCGTATTAATAAGGTATCGGCGCGAGAAGATCGCCAGCCGTATGGTGTTGTTGAGCAGTATGAGCGAGATTACGAGCAGCGCGCCGCCGAAAGCCGCCAGCACGATGGTGATCTTCGATATGGTGGCGTGCAGCCGCTCGATCATCGAGGCGGGATAGGCCACGTAGACCACGCCCCGCAGCGCCGAGAACTTGTCGACCAGCGCGTCGGTGGCGGAGCGGTCGGCGGCCTCGACGGCGACCTCGAAGCTGCTGCGCAGCGGATTGTCGTCGAGTATCTCGTCGATCTCGGCGGCGAACATGCGGCGGAACTCGGCGTCGTCGATCTTCTCCTTGCGGTCGATGTATTCCACGTGCGTCACCCCCTCTACGGCGGCCAGCGCGTCGGCGATCTCGGCGCGGCGCGCCTCGTCGACCGAGTTGTCCAACTCCACCGACAGCGTGATGCTGTCGCGCAGCGTGCGGGTGGCCTCCAGAGCCGCAGCGAGCATGTAGCCCACCGACCCCAGCAGGAAGAGCACCAGCGAGATGCTCACGGTCGAGACTATGTACGACCGTCGGACCTTACGCTTCAATCTTTTGTCGTCTCTCATTGCGTATGCGGTAAATCAAGGTTATGACGAATGCCGCGAGCGTGGCGATCGAGAAGAACAACGTGATCCCCTCGGCCGCGGCCCAGTGCGGCGCGCGGTAGCGCCACTCCACCGTGTGGCGGCCCGCAGGCAGCTCCAGCGCGCGCAGTATGTAGTCGGCGCGCAGCGGGCGCGCGGGGCGGCCGTCGATCTCGGCGGTCCATCCGTCGGCGTCGTATATCTCCGAGAAGACCGCGAGGGCATCCCCGTCGGCTTCGTATTCGTAGCGCAGGTAGTTGGGGCGATACTCCGTCAGCTCTATCTCGGCATCGGCGAAGTTGTAGTTCTCGGGCAGGAAGGCGTCGCTCATCACCGCCTCGCGCTTGCTGTCGATGCGGCCCGTGAGTTCGATCTCCTCCTCGGGCGACGAGGCGCGCACCACGCTGCCCACCGTCCATGCCGCGCCGTTGGCCGACTCGCGCACCTCCACATCCTCCGCCGAGGCCGAGGGGCCTATCACGTAGCGGACGTTGAGCAGGTCGAGGGCCTTTTCGTCGCCCCGCGACAGGTAGCGGTCGATCATGTCCTGATAACGGGCCGTCTTGGCGCCGTGGTAGCCGCCCACCGAACGGTGGAAATAGGATGTGGTAGCGTCGTTGAACGGCGACACCGAGAGGTTGAGCACGCGGTAGGCAGGATCCTTGTCGCGCATTATCAGCTTGTCGGCCTCGGTGGGGAGTATCGCGGCCGAGCGTTCGGGCACGAAGTCGTCCCAACTCAGATAGCGGGTGTCGGCCTTTATGAGGTCGGCCGCCGCGATGACCCCGAGCACCGCGCACAGCGCCGCGCCTCGGGTAAGGAGTTTTTTATTGAGCCACAGCCATACGGCCGCGGCGGCCAGCAGCACGAATGCGAGCGAGCGCATCGCGTCGGCACGCATCGCCTCGGCCCGTTCGTCGGCCATGGCCGAGGCCGCCGCCCAGCCGATCTGTTCGTGCAGTCCCTGCTTCACGTATTGTTCGCCGCCCTGTTGCAGCAGCATTTGGCGGAACTGCTCGGTGAGCTGCGCGCCGCTCTGCTGCATGCCGAAGTCGCCGAGCGAGCGTCCGCCGACGACCATCACCAGCAGCACGCCCGCGCAGATCCCCGCCGACCATTTCAGAGCGCGTTTGATTTGCGCCGCATCGGCCTTGCCGCCCGTCATGCGGGCCAGACCCGCCGCGGCCAGCAGCGGCACCGCCCATTGTATCACCACGAGCGACATCGATACCGTTCGGAACTTGTCGTACCCGGGCAGCCATCTGAAAAGCAGCTCGGTAAACCACATCATGTGGCTGCCCCACGCCATGAAGAGCGTGACGAGCATGGCGCCCGCTATCCACCATCTCTCGCGGGCGGGGAGCAGGAACAGCGCCAGCAGCGCGAGGAATACGGCGGCGGCGCCCAGATAGGTGGGTCCCGCCGTATAGGGCTGGTCGCCGCGATAGCGGGGCAGGTATTGCGCGAAACTCTCCAATCCGTAGGGTTTCAGGGCCTTCGCCACGGCGCCGTCCTCGGCGAACGAGTCGGCCGACGAGCCGCCCATGAAGTCGGGCACCAGCAGGTTGAGGCTCTCGCCCTTGCCGTAGCTCCATGCCGTGGCATATTCGAGGTCGAGACCCTTGGCACCGTCGGCAGCATCGTCACGGACGAGTTCCGAGCCGCCGCGCGTGGTGGAGGCGGAGTGTTTATAGGTGTACCACAGCGGCGAGAAGTTCGATCCCACGGCCAGCAGCGCGGCGGCAGCCAGCAGCCCCGTGCGTTTGGCGAAGTCGCGCCCGCGGCGCTCGCGCAGGGCATAGACGCATTCGCTGATCCACAGCGCGGCGGCGGCAATGCAGAAATAGTAGGTGATCTGCGGATGGTTGGCGCCTATTTCGAGCGAGGCGAAGAGCGCCGTGCAGGCCGCGCCGAGCAGCATGTCGCGCCGCAGCGTGCAGTATATCCCCGCCATCATGGGCGGAGCGTAGACCAGCGCCCACATCTTGGTGACGTGGCCCGCGCCTATGATAAGGATGAAGTAGGTGGAGAATCCGTATGCCAGCGCGCCGACCAGCGCGGCCCACGGCCCGAAGCCGAAGAGCAGCAGCGCGGCCCACATGGCCGTCATGGCGAAGAAGAGGAACGATGCGGGGGTGTCGACTGCCTTCACGATCTTGCCCACGGTGCCCTTCACCGCCTGCGCGGGATATCTCACGTCGATCAGATAGGCGGGCATGCCGCCGAACATGCGGCCCGTCCACTGCGGGTCGTCGCCCGTGGCCTCGCGGGCGTCGGCTATGTCCTTGCTCATGCCCTTGTATTGCGTCACGTCGTGCTGCGGGAGCGTCTCGCCCGCGAACTGCGGCGCGAAATAGAGCGCGGCAAGCACGAAAAAGAGCGCGACGGCCCCTGCGGCGAACAACATGCTGCGGTATGAAAGGCTGCGATGATTCATATTTATGATATATGTAACGGGCCAAAGTTACGAAAAACATTCCTTTTTCGGTGTGTAATTGCAAAAAATTACTAT
>CAYMIH010000024.1:0-6130 GCA_964390585.1 uncultured Alistipes sp. | reverse complement strand
GCCAAAGTTACGAAAAACATTCCTTTTTCGGTGTGTAATTGCAAAAAATTACTATATTTGCAAAGTTAACGGTATTTGCATAACAAAATGAATATGGTAAGTCTCGATGCAATCCGCACACCGATAGCATCGGATATAGAGGCTTTCGAAGAGTTCGTGAAGAACCGCTTCGACTCGGACGGCAAGTTGATGTCCGAGATGTTGTCTCATGCTCTCTCCGCTCGCGGTAAAGGAGTGCGGCCCTTGATCGTCATGCTTACTTCGATGCTCACTTCATCCGCGAACAAGCGTCAGTGGGTGGCGGGCGAACGCAACTGCACCATGCGTACCTATCTGGCCGCCATGATGGTGGAGATGCTGCACACCGCGTCGCTCATCCACGACGACGTGATCGACGAAGCCGACATGCGCCGCGGACGGCCGTCGGTGAACGCCCTGTGGCAGTCGCGCAACGCCGTGGTATTCGGCGATTACATCCTCGCGCGCACGATGAGCATGGGCATGTCCAGCGCGCAATACGATCTGGTGTCGCACATCATAGGCTCGGTGGCCACCCTGTGCGAAGGCGAGGTGCTGCAAAGCCAGCATGCGCGCGACAAGGATACCACCCGCAACGACTATCTGGAGATAATATACAAGAAGACGGCCAGCCTCATCAGCGTGAGCGCGTCGGCGGGAGCCGTGTCGGTCATAGCGTCGCACGAGGATACGGAGCGCATGCGCCGTTTCGGCGAGGCGCTGGGCATGGCGTTCCAGATAAAGGACGACATACTCGATTACAGCCGATCGGACCGCACGGGTAAGCCCGCGGGCAACGACCTGCGCGAGGGCAAGATAACGCTGCCTCTCATAGAGGTGCTGGAGCGTTGCGAGCCCGCCGAGAAGCTGCGCCTGCTGGACTGCCTCTCGCGGTGCGGCGAGGATACGGCCGCCGTGGACTACATCCGCTCCGCGGTGAAGGAGACGGGCGGCATAGAGTTGGCCGAAAGGAGCATGCGCACATACATCGATCGCGCGGTGGAGATCGTGTCGCATTACGACGACTCGCCCTATCGCATCTCGCTCATAAACCTGTGCGCCTACGTGGCCGAACGCGACCGATGAGACCTGAGCGATGAACGAAACTTCATAAAAGTACGAAACGAGATAAAATGAATTATTAACCAATCTAAAATTCTATGACAACAAAAAATCAGAAAAGTAACGTATTCGCGATCGCGGTGATGTTCCTGCTCTTCTTCATGATCGCGTTCGTTACCAACTTCGCCGGTTCTATGGGCGTGATCGTCAAGAACCAGTTCGGCGCATCGAACGCGATGGCGCAATTGGGTACTTTGGCCAACTTCATCGCATACGCGTGCATGGGTATACCCGCAGGTATCATCCTCAAGCGCAAAGGCTACAAGTTCACTTCGCTGGCTGCCGTGACGGTGGGATTCGTCGGCGTGGGCGTGCAGTTCCTTTCGGGCTACGTCGAGTCGTTCGGCGTGTATGTGCTGGGCGCATTCATCGCAGGTTTCTCGATGTGTATGCTCAACATCGTGGTGAACCCCATGCTCAATACCTTGGGCGGCGGCGGCAACCGCGGTAACCAGCTTATCCAATTGGGCGGTTCATGCAACTCGGTGGGCGGCACCATAGCTCCCATCTTCTTGGGCTACCTGATAGGCGGTTCGATGGACAACGCGAGCGTGGGCGACGCTGCTCCCGCAATGATCACGGCCATGGCCATCTTCGCACTTGCGTTCTTAATCATCGCACTGTCGAACATCCCCGAGCCTCACATGGAGACCGCCGAGGAGAAGGCGGCCCGTCTGAGCGGCAAGATCAAGAAGGATCAGTACGGTCCCATGTCGTTCCGCCACTTCGTGCTGGGTGCCATCGCCATATTCTTCTACGTGGGTGTCGAGGTAGGTATTCCCAATACGGCCAACCTTTACATGTCGGGCCTCGAAGGCGTAGGTCCCGCCATCGCGGGCACGCTGGTAGGTTTCTACTGGTTCCTGATGATGTGCGGCCGTCTGGTCGGCGGAGTCGTGGGCGGCAAGGTGTCGAGCAAGACTATGCTCACCACCGTATGCAGCGTGGCGCTGCTCTTCGTGCTGTGCATCATGTTCATCCCCGAGAGCGTGAAGGTGACCGTTCCCGTAGCGAATGTGGAGGTTCCCGTGAGCATGGTATTCATGTTCCTGTGCGGTCTGTGCACTTCGGTCATGTGGGGCTCGATCTTCAACCTCGCGGCCGAGGGACTGGGTAAATACACTCCCGTGGCTTCGGGTATCTTCATGGCGCTGGTTTGCGGCGGCGGCGTACTGCCGTTCATTCAGGGTCTTGCGGCCGACGCCGTAGGTTTCATACAGAGCTACTGGGTCATCGTGATCGGCATCTGCTACATGCTGTTCTACGCTTTGGCAGGATCGAAGAACGTCAACAAAGATATTCCCGTAGAGTAACTCTTCGGAGACTACCGTTTTGATGTACCATATTCGGAGCGAAACGACTCAAGTCCCTCCCGAAAGGGAATTTGGGTCGCTGCGCTCCGAGTAAGGTACATTAATATATAATCGCGAATTTGAAAAATTAACCGATATTCAGACGATATGAAAGAGGTCGTGAAAAAGAACGGCCCCGACAAATCGGGCCGTAAAAGCATCGAATCGCGATTCATACGCAACGTCGAAAGGTTGACCGACCGCGAGATTCGGTCGGTGCTGCACGACCGTACCGAAGCGCACGCGATCGACTGCGTGAACTGGAGCGAATATCCGTATGCCCCGAAAGTCGCTTTCCGCATCGCGCACTCCGACGAGGCTCTGGCCGTGATGTTCGAGGTCGAGGAGGGGCACGTGCGTGCCGTGACCACCGACGACAACGGCCCCGTGTGGGAGGACAGCTGCGTGGAGTTCTTCGCGGCCGCGCCCGACGGCAAGGGCTATTTCAATTTCGAGATCAACTGCATAGGCACCGCTCTGGCGGCGCGGCGCACCTCGCGCGACGACGCCTGCCACTTCGACGCGGAGCGCATGACGCGCATCCGCCGCTTCGGCTCGCTGCCGCACGCGGCCGTCGACTCGCGCGGCGAGGGGCAGCGCTGGTGGCTCGCGGAGGTGATCCCGTTCGCGCTGTTGGGGTGCGACAAGGCCCCCGAACGGCTGCGCGCCAACTTCTACAAATGCGGCGACAAATGCGACAGACCCCACTTCCTGAGCTGGTCGCCCATCGACCTGCCCGCACCCGATTTCCACTGTCCCGAATTTTTCGGCGAAGTGGTGCTGGTATAAAACGCAAACATAAAACCTGAAACATAATCATGACCGACGAAAAACTTCTTTCGATCGCCGAGCGATTCGACCTCGATGGCCGTATCGTATCGATCAAACCTTTGGGCGAAGGTTTCATAAACGACACTTTCATAATCCGCACCGAGGGCGACGCTCCCGATTATATCCTCCAGCGCAAGAATCACGCGGTATTTCCCGACGTTCCCGGGATGATGGACAACATTCTGGCCGTCACGGAGCACATCAAGGCCAAGGTGGCCGACCCGATGCGCGAGACGCTGACGGTGATCCGCGCCCGCGACGGCAAACTTTATGTCGAGGACGACGGCAACTTCTGGGCCGTGTGTCTGTTCATCGCCGACACATTGAGTTACGACCGTGCCGACTCGCCCGAGCTGGCCTATCAGGGCGGCGTGGGCATAGGACGCTTTCAGGCGCTGCTGGCCGACTTCGACAAGCCCCTGAACGAGACCATAAAGGGATTCCACAACATACGCCACCGCTTCGCGCAGTGGGACGAGACGCTGAAAGCCGACCCCGCGGGCCGCGCGGCGGCGCTGGCCGAGGAGATAGGTTGGGTGGAGTCGCGCCGCGGCGAGATGCTCGACTTCTGGTCGCTGGTGGAGGAGGGGACCATCCCCACCCACGTGACGCACAACGACACCAAGATCAGCAACATACTCTTCGACAAACCCACGGGCAAGGTGCTGTGCGCCATCGACCTCGACACGGTGATGAGTTCGACGTCGCTCAACGACTTCGGCGACGCCATACGCTCGTATGCCAACACGGGCGCCGAGGGCGATCGCAACCTCGACAACGTGGAGATGAGCATCGAGATGTTCCGCGCCTACGCCGACGGATATCTGTCGCAGCAGCGCGCCACCATGACGCAGAGCGAATTGGATTGGCTGGCCTTCTCGGCGCGCTACATCACCTTCGAGCAGGTGCTGCGCTTCTTGATGGACTACATCGACGGCGACAAATACTACAAGACGGCATACGCCGAGCACAACCTCGTGCGCACCCGCGCGCAGTACAAGCTGCTGCAAAGCATGGAGCGTCAGTACGACGAGATGTGCGCCATCGTGCGCGAGCTGGCGAAGTAGCGGCGCCGTCGGGCAAAAACAGAACTGAATATCGCGGCCCCGAGATTCGGGACCGCGATATTATTCTTATGATAAGATCGCGGGTGCGCGGCGGACTATCTCTTCTTCATCTCGCGGCGGAACTTGCCGAGCTGCAACACGAGCAACACCGCGGCGAGTAATACCGACGCCGCGTCGGCAATGGGTATCGAATACCACACTCCGTCGGTTCCCCAACGATCGGGCAGCACCAGCAGCAACGGCACGATGAAAAGCATCTGACGCGTTACCGACAGCAGAATGGCACGCTTGGCCTTGCCGATAAATTGGAAGAAGTTGCCCACGACGATCTGGAAGCCCACGACGGGATACATCATCATTATGATCTTCAAACCGTGCGCGGCCATGTTTATGAGCGAAACGGCATCGCTGCCGCCATCCTCGCTGACGAAGAGGCGCACGACAGCATACGGGAACAACTCGCTCACGGCGAATCCCGCCGACATGATCAACGTCGCCCATCCTACCGTCATCCACAGCACCTTCATGACGCGGTCGTATTTGCCCGCGCCGTAATTATAGCCGACGATGGGCTGCATGCCCTGATTGAGTCCCATGACGACCATGACGAATATGAATGCCACACGATTGACTATTCCGTAGGCTCCTATGCTCAGGTCGCCGCCATGGTCGCGCAACGCGTTGTTGATGAGAATGACGACCACGCAGGCGCACGACTGTATGAAAAACGGAGCCATGCCTATTCCGATGATATTCTTGACGATATCCCATTTGAATCGGAATATCCCCGACCTGAAGTGCAGGAAGTTGGACGGATTGGAGAAGTGGGTGATCTGTATGCACAGCGAGGTCAATTGCGCCAGCACCGTGGCCAGCGCCGAACCCTTTATGCCCCAGCCGAACACGAATATGAACAGCCACGCCAGAACCACGTTCACGCCCACCGATATCAGCATCACGGTCATCGACTTGCGCGGATAGCCCGACACGCGCAGCTGGTGGTTGAGGCCGAAGTAGATGTGCGTTACGATGTTTCCCGAGAGGATCACACGCATGAAATCACGGGCATAGCCTATGGTCGACTCGCTCGCTCCGAACAGGTAAAGCAGATCATCGAGGAAATAGAGTCCCAAAAAGGTGAACGCCAAGCCCATCGTGATATTCAACAGCAAGACGTTGCCCAAAATATGTTCGGCGGCGAGTTTGTTGCCCTGACCGAGGCGTATCGAAGTCAATGCGGCCGATCCGACTCCCACCATGGCCCCGAATGCGGCGGCCAAATTCATCAACGGCATCGTGAGGGCCAAGCCCGATATGGCGAGCGGGCCCACGCCGTGACCAATGAAGATGCTGTCGATCATGTTGTACAGCGACGACGAAACCATCGCGATGATCGACGGCAAAGCGTAACGCATCAACAAGGTCGACAGCGAGTCGGTACCTAACGATAATGGAGAATCTTGTTCTTTCACCCCGTAAAGTTACGAAAAAATTTTCAAAACAGCATAAACGGGTGTTGTATGCCGCCCTGCCGCGGCGGGCGGCATGACGGATAACATGTTCGGGCAGCGGCCTGCGGAGAACGCGACGTGAGCGTTCGCGAACGATAGCGGGCCTTCGATGTCGGGAGGCTGCGGCCCGCGCAGTTCCGACGAACTGCAACAGCATCTCCCGTCATTCCACGCGGTTCTGTCGCGGATTGGACTAACGAATGTGAATATTGCGGCTCTCTGAGCCGCG
>CAYMIH010000023.1:0-27890 GCA_964390585.1 uncultured Alistipes sp. | reverse complement strand
GCCGCCGTCGGCGAACAGCCGCCCGCGGCCCGAACAACTCTAAAGAGTCGCATTTTTTGTTCGCGATACCGATTCACGCTAAACTCTCCCGTCGACCGCCCCCCCCCATTTGACGCGCCGAGTGCAACGTATAAAAACAAAAGGGACCGCGCTTTGCGCGATCCCCGCCTTAAAATTAACCCTTAGTCTATTCTTCGCTACGAAACAGCTCACGAAGATAACAGTCGATGTAATACAGATCTGCCTCTTCGCAAATGACTTCGCTCATCATGAGCCTGTCGTCAGAGACTGATTCCGTCGATACTTTACCGTCTAAATCTTCCATAGGCCGAAACGTTTAATAAACAACGGAGCCGTCGGGCGATTTATTGTGCCACGAACACTTTTTTTCGGAAAATTCAACTTAAAATCAAGTTGTTTTCCTTGATCATCTTTCGGAGGTTTATCAAAGCGTAACGCATTCTGCCCAGCGCGGTATTTATGCTCACTTCCGTTTGGTCGGCTATCTCCTGAAAGCTCAGCCCCGAGTAGTATCGCATCATTACCACCTCGCGTTGTTCGTCGGGCAGGCGGTCGACCAGTCGACGTACATCGGCCTCGATCTGCTCCGAGATCATGCGGTCTTCCACCGTGCGCTCGGCGAAGCGAAGCGTACCGAGCATGTCGTATCCTGCGTCCGACTCGCTCACCGTCTTGTCGCTCCTGCGTGCGCGGAAGTGGTCGATGACCAGATTGTGCGCTATGCGGAGAATCCATGACAAGAACTTGCCGTTGTCGGCGTAACGACCTTCGTCGATGACGCGGACAGCTTTGATAAAGGTCTCTTGAAGGATGTCGTCAGCCACGTCGTTGTCCTTGACCATCATGCGAATGTAGTCGCGAACACGATTGTTGTGTCTGTCGATAAGTTTGGATATGGCACTTCGATCACCTGACAGATAGTTATTAAGCAATACTCGGTCACTTAAAACTTGTGCGTTCATACTCTTCTCTTATTAAATTACATTTTCAAAGAGTAGATTTTTCGTATAGGCAATCCGTTTTTTTAGGTTAAAATTTTATTTTATGAACGCAAGGTAGGGACTTTTTTTTAAATGTCAAAATTTTTTCGACTTTTTTTAATTCGGTCTTTTTGCCCCGCATTCGGTCGGGAATGCTGCAAATCGCGTGCCACGGTGCTCCGACAGGGTTTTTATTTGATATTTCGGGACAATATATTTTGCAAAAAAAGATTTTGTTTTGCCGTGCGATCCCCGCTGCCGAAAGCTATTGCGGCTTTTTCGAGGTTCGTGCATCTCTGCCGCCTATAGCGCAAACAGAAAGGTGGGCCGACGAATCGTTGACACCACCTTTTTTACGATGATCGTATGAGTTTCGCAATCAGAACAACACCACGTTGATGCCCAATTCGAGCACGTGCGTCAACTGCTTGAAATTCACTCCCGAGGCGGGCAGATCGTAACTGCCGGTGTCCGAAATTTCGGGACGCCGCAGATTGAGCTGATACCCGATGCGGAAATCGATCTTCATCGATTTTGCCATCAGTACGCGCACTCCGCCGCCCACGGCACCCATGGCGCCGACGGCCTTTGATTGTTCGTTGAAATAGAACTGCGGTCCGAGGTGTGCATAATTGAACCATCGGTGGCGGCGCGGAGCCTTCGACGGTCCGTAATAGTAGTTGAACGTACCGTAAATCGGAATGGCGTCGTCGTTGTCCTGAAACAGATATCCCGTTTCGATGCCCGCCACGATGTTGTCGGTGAATTTATATCCCACGCCGAAATTCAGCATTCCGCCCGACAACGAGGGGCTTTCGTGGTAATTCACCGTGTAATCGCGGTCGCTGAAATGTATGCGGTTGTTCATGCCCAGAGCCATGTTGTAGCCGCCGCCCAACGTCACGGTCCAGCGACGATCGGAATTCGACAGGTCGTAATCACGCACCTCTTTCTTTCTCTTATACTTGGGTATGTAATACCTTTGTGCCTGCGCCGCCGTGGCGCCGCACACGGCAGCCAACACCAGCATTATCAGAAATTTTTTCATCTTGCGAATTTACGGTTTACGTATGTTCCGACCCACGTCCGATTGCCGACCGAACGTACCGCCGCGAACAAATAACGCTTGCGGGGGCGGATTTATTTTATGCCGCGCACATTTTTCTCCCATGCCCATGCCGAGCGCAGGGTGTCGTCGAGCGAACGCTCGGCCTTCCATCCCAGCTCCTCGTTGGCGAGCGAGGTGTCGGCCCAGATGGCCACCACGTCGCCTGCGCGGCGCGGCGCTATCTTGTAGTTGAGCTTCAGATCGTTCACGCGCTCGAAGCTGTGCACTAACTCCAGCACCGACACTCCGTTGCCCGTGCCGACGTTGAATATCTCGTATTTGGCCTTGTTGCGGTCCTCAACCATGCGGGTGATGGCCACCACGTGCGCCTTGGCCAGATCGACCACGTCGATGTAGTCGCGCAGGCACGATCCGTCGGGTGTGGGGTAGTCGTCGCCGAACACGCTCAGACACTCACGCACGCCCGCGGCCGTCTGGGTGATGAACGGCACCAGATTCTGCGGCACGCCGCGCGGCAGTTCGCCTATCAGTGCCGAGGGGTGGGCGCCTATGGGGTTGAAGTAGCGCAGCGCTATGCCCTTCAGACCGTCGTAGGCCGTCACCGAGTCGCGCAGGATATCCTCGCACATCTGCTTGGTGTTGCCGTAGGCCGAGGTGGCGGGCTTGCGGGGCGTCTGCTCCGTGACGGGCAGTCGGTCGGCCTCGCCGTAGACCGTCGCCGACGACGAGAAGACTATGTTCGGACGATTGAACTCGCGCATCAGATCCACCACGTTCATGAACGACGTGAGGTTGTTGCGGTAGTATTTCATGGGGTCGGTCACCGATTCGCCCACGGCCTTGTAGGCGGCGAAGTGGATCACCGAGTTGAACCCGTACTGCTCGAACACCTTGCGGAAGGCTTCGCGATCGCAGCAATCGACATTGACGAAGGGCACGTCGACACCCGTAATCTTGCGCACGCCCTCCACTCCGCTCATGTCGGAGTTCGAGAGGTTGTCGGCCACGACCACGTCGTAGCCCGCGTTAATCAACTCCACGGCGGTATGCGAACCTATGTATCCCGCACCGCCCGAGACCAGTACCATCTCTTTCATATCTCAAATGATTTTATTTGTGCAAAGTTAATAAATTTTTGCGATTATATACTTCAATCTACCATGTTTGGAGCGCAGCGACCTAAGTCCCCTCCCGAGGAGGGAATTGCAGGTAGGGTCAAATCTGCAAATGCGACCCGCGGCCGCGGGCGGACGATAAGTTGGATTCGATTTTGCGGCTCTTCAGAGCCGCGCGAGCCGCAGCCTCGCCCCGCGATTACAAGCCCGAAGCTCAATTATATGTTTCAATGTCTCGTCCGTCCGCCCGCGACTCGGCGTCGGTGACGGTCAATCCTCCCCGATCTCCTCGACTTCTTCTACCTCTTCGACATCCACCGATACGCGGAAGCGGTCCGATGCCGCGGTGCCCGCATCCGTCAGGAATTTGTAGATGTTGTCGTCGGCGTTGGCGAAACGTATCGTGCCGTATCCCGAACGTGCGGCGGCCACGGTCTCGATATATTCCATGCGGCTCAGCAGCGAGAGGTACGGTCCGAACATACCCGCCACGGGGGCCAGACCCGACGCGATCTCTCTCACGCCGATGTAGCAGTATCCGTAGCACCCTTTTATTTTGGGGCTCACGCGTGCGGCGGCCGTCTCGGCCGTCTCGGGTGCCCGAGTGCCGCCCGTCAGCACCATCGTGCCGTCGTGTTCGGTAAGTGTGATATTCGTCTCGCCGCCGTTCGATGCGTATCCGTCGTCGTCCTCGTCGAGCTCCAATTTCTCTGCCAGAAGATTCATGGCGGTGCGGTCCTTGACGGCGGCCATGAGCGTCCCGCCCATGTCGATGCTCATACCTTTTATAATCGGTGCGGTGAGGAACAGCGCGAAGTCGCCGTCGAGCGATGACAGCGCCTCGATCACCTCGTCGCACTCGGGACTGTCGAGGCTCAACATGAGGTCCGCCATTTCGGCGAGACGATCCCCGTGGAATGCGCCGTAAGATACGAAGACGGCCGATGCGGGGATGCGGTCGGCATAACGTCCGTCCGCGGGGCCGCGCATGGCGGCATTCTTTTCGACGAAGCGCTCGGCCTCGGCGCTCGATGTCACGACGTCCCATTTGGTCGTGACCTCGCCTCTGCCGCTTTTCAGGCTGCCGACGAATGCCAGATCGTTTATCGGGACCTCCTTGAGGGCTGGATCATGCTTGAACTCCTTGCTGTCGATCGCCGATCCCGATATCAGAACGGCGATCTCGCCGTCCGCCTTCGCCATCCGTCGGAACCCCTCGGTGTCGGTTATGCCTCCGTCGCGGCGGGCGAATGCGCCGCACAGCTTCTTGGGCGAGGCCGCATTGTCGCCCCAAATCATGACGGCAGCGCGGTCGTCGAATATCAGTCGGCCATTTTCGTCGCTCACGCACGTTATCCCTTTCACCGTTTCGATGCTGCCGTCGGTATCCGCCGCAGCCTTGCGCACCAGCGTTTTCAGTTTGCCCGCGTCGGATACGCGCGCCGCTATGCCGCCGCTTCGGGTCTCGGTCGAGAAGAAGACGTAGACGGGCGATGCGACGTCTATGCCCGACCGCTCGGGATCGGCCGCGATGCTTACGAGAGCCGATATCACGGCGGGTGCGGGTTCCTCCAGATCCCCGATCTTCTCGTTCAGCAGCGCCGCGGGATCGGCGCCCGACAGATCGGCTATGCGGGGAATGTCCAACCGTATCACTCCGACGGCGTCGGAGGGAATGACGCGCGCATAATCCTGCGCCGAGACATTGTTGCAGAGAACTGTCGCCGCCGCGAAGAGGAGCGATCGTAGGGTAATGGAGTGTTTCATGACAGGTGTGTTTTTCTCGTCGGCCGCATTCGGTGCGACCGCTTGGTAAAGATACTCTTTTTTTCGATTACGGACAAATGCGTTAAATTTTTGTTAAAGAACTGTTACCTTTTCATTAAGATTGCCTGCGGGCGGAGGATTGTATGAATGTTGCAAATTAATTTTGACGCGTCGAAATGTCCCGCAGCATCTGTTGCGGCGGCCGTCCGCCGTCGGATACGGTTTTGCGCCGGCGGAACGATGATACATGAAAATAATAATAATTGCCGTAAAAAGAGTGCTTTTATGGGCGAATTTTACACGGTCGCGGTCGCCGTTCTGGCCGTCTTGGCGGTGTCGGGACTCTATGTGGGAGTGACCAACGACGCCGTAAACTTTCTCAACTCGGCCATCGGTTCGAAGGCCGCGGGAATGAAGACCATCCTCGCCGTCGCCTCGACGGGCATCATCCTCGGCGTGATATCGTCGAGCGGCATGATGGAGGTGGCGCGCAACGGAATGTTCAACCCCTCGTTCTTCACTTTCGGCGAGGTGATGGCCATCTACCTCGGCGTAATGCTGGCCAACGTCATCCTGCTCGACATCTACAACTCGATGGGACTGCCCACCTCCACCACCGTGTCGCTCATATTCTGTCTGTTGGGAGCTGCCGTGGCGGTCTCGGTCTACAAGATATCGGCCGATTCGATGCTGTCGGCGGGCGATCTGGGCGACTTCATCAACACCTCGCGCGCGATGGGTATAATATCGGCCATACTGCTGTCGGTGGCGGTAGCTTTCACGTGCGGCACCGTGACGATGTGGCTTTCGCGCATGCTCTTCTCGTTCCGCTACATGACCCTGTTCCGCCGCTTCGGCGCCGCATGGTGCGGGGTGTCGCTCACGGCGATACTCTATTTCGCTCTGTTCAAGGGCTTGAAGAATGTCTTTGCCGAGAGTGCCGCGGCCGTGTGGATCGACGACAATCTGGCGGCCGCTCTGGTATTGTGCTGGGTCGCATGCTCGGTGCTGCTGGCGTTCATGCAGCTGTTCCGCGTCAACATACTCCGCATAACGATCCTGTCGGGTACTTTCGCGCTGGCGCTGGCCTTCGCGGGCAACGACCTCGTGAACTTCATCGGCGTGCCCGTGGCGGGATTCGACGCCTATTCGATAGCGCGCGAGGCGGGCAATACCGATATAACCATGTCGGCGCTGAACGAGAACATCCCCGCCAACATGATGTTCATGCTGACGGCGGGCGCGATCATGGTGCTCACGCTGTGGACCTCGCGCAAGGCCATGCACGTGACCGAGACGGAGATATCGCTCTCGGCGCAGTCGAGCGACGACGAATCGCAATACGGCTCCAACGTATTCTCGCGCGGCATCGTGCGTCTGTCGATCAACGTGGCGACGGCCATCGAGCGCATCACGCCGCCCAAGGTGCGCGAGTTCGTGGCCCGACGCTTCGAATACGTGGACGTGGAGCACAGCGGCGCGCCCTACGACATGATCCGCGCCACGGTCAACCTCACCACCTCGGCGCTGCTCATATCGCTCGCCACCTCGCTCAAGCTGCCCCTTTCGACCACCTACGTATGCTTCATGGTGGCCATGGGATCGTCGCTGGCCGACAAGGCGTGGGGCCGCGAGAGCGCCGTGTACCGCATAACGGGTGTCATGACCGTCGTCATGGGGTGGTTCACCACGGCCATCGGCGGCTTCGCCATAGCCTTCGCCACGGGGTTGCTGCTCATCTGGGGCGGAATCCCCGCCTTCGCCGCGATGACGTTGCTGTGCGGCTACATGCTGGTGAAGAGCAATTTCAAGAAGAAAGCGGACGGGGCCTCGGCCGCATCGTCCGTCGGCGGCTCCACAGCGAACGCCGTAGACGACATATCCGAGGAGGTGTGCCGCATGATGCAGGCGGCGACCCGCATCTACGACCGCACCATAGTGGCCGTGTTCAAGGAGAACCGCAAGGCGCTGCGCGATCTGGTGCACGAATCGGAGGATATCTACCGCGACAGCCGCAAGCTCCGCGCGGGGCTCATGACCACTTTGCGCCGACTCAAGGGGGCGGGGTTGGAGCTTTCGCTCTACTACGTGCAGATGGTCGACTACATGAGCGAGATAGCCGAGGCGCTGGTGCACATAACGCGCCCCACGTTCGAACACATCGATAACAACCACGAGGGCCTCTCGCGCGAGCAGGCCACCGACCTGATGCACATCAACGACGACGTGGCCGAGATCTACGGCAGCATAAACCGCATATTGGTCACCAACGACTTCAGCGAGATAGATTCGGTGCTCAGCATGCGCGAAGACCTCTTCGAACGCATAGCGGCCACCACCAAATCGGAGCTTATGCGCATAAACGAAGGCGAGGGGAACACCAAGGCCAGCCTTCTGTACTTGAATATCCTGAGCGAGACGCGCACCATGGTGCTTCAGGCCCGCAACCTGCTCAAGGCTCAGCGTTACTTCTCCGAACATGCCGACGCGCGCATGGGCCGCGTGAGGTACGTTCGTAACTGACGGCACCGCGGATAACGCCATCGGCCCGAACTCGTGAAGAGTTCGGGCCGATGTTCCGTAAAAAGGCCACGGTCGTTTATTTTCTCTTGCGCGGGGCCTTGCCCTGCACTATGTCGAGTTCGTTCATGATGTGGTCGCAGCCCGCGAACTTGTCGATCACGAAGAGCACGTATCGCACGTCGACCGCGATGCAGCGCTGCAAATCGGGCTCGAACGCCACGTCGCCCGACATGGCCTCCCAGTTGCCGTCGAATGCCAGACCTATCAGTCGGCCGTTGCCGTCTATCACGGGTGAGCCCGAGTTACCGCCCGTGATGTCGAGGTTGGTCAAAAAGCCCACGTGCAGACGTCCGTCGGCATCGGCGTAGCGGCCGTAATCCTTGGCGCGGTAGAGCTCCTTGAGCTTATCCTCCACGGTGAACTCCAGCGGGTTGGAGGTATCCTCCTTGGCGATGACGCCATCCAGCGTGGTGAAATGGTTGTAGGTGATGCCGTCGGCGGGATCGTAGGGCAGCACGCTGCCGTAGGTGAGGCGGATCGAGAAGTTGGCGTCCGAAGCCCACGCCTTGTCGGGCTGCATGCGCATGAGGCCCGCGATGTAGAGGCGGTGCGCCGTGTTGTACTGCGGAGCGAGTTTAGGATACTCGGTGTAGGCATTGCGGTAGGCCTCTACCACCGACTTGGCCAGCTCCTTGGCGGGGTCCTCGTTCTTCTGCTCGTCGGTCGAGGCTTTCAGCTTTTCGAGCGACGTGAACACCGAAGTGTCGTAGAGCCAGTCGACGTAGGCATCGATGTCGCCGCAGAACTTCTTGTCGATCACCTCGGCGTAGATCGAGGGCAGCGCCTCGGGGTCCATGTTCTCGCGCACGATCGCGAGCATGCGCTTGGCCACCTTGCGGTCGAGGTCGGCATCGTAGTCTTTGTAGAATCCGCCCATGTTGCCGCGGTTGAGTATTTGCGGCGGGGTGAGCAGCTCGACGCCGCGCAGCAGCGCCTCCTGCAAATATTGCATGGTGCCCTCCACGGGGGTGAGCTTCTCCACGGTCTCTTTCATCATGGGCAGCGCGCCGATGAAGCCCTCCTCGGGCAGGGTGTTGGCCTCGGCCCACTTCTGGAACGCGGCCTCCTGCGCCTGTTTCTGCGCCTTGACGTTCAGCTTCTCGATGCCGCGCGACATGCCGATCGAGTTCTTCCAGTAGTTCGACGAACCCGCGTATTTCGAGGCGTACTTGATGCGGATCTCGTCGCTGGCCTCCATGGCGGCCCACAGGATCGCCTGACGCTCGCCGCGGATGAAGATGCGCTGGGGATTCGACACGTCGAGCATCTGGTCGATCTCGTAAGAGGTCATGTAACGCTGCGTCGAGCCCGGGAAGCCCATCACCATGGCGAAATCGCCCTGCTTGTATCCGTCGAGCGAGATCTCCAGATGGCGCGGAGCTTCGTAGGGGCGGTTGTCCTTAGAGTACACGGCGGGTTTGTTGTCCTTGTCGGCATAGACGCGGAATACCGAGAAGTCGCCCGTGTGGCGGGGCCACATCCAGTTGTCGGTGTCGCCGCCGAACTTGCCGATCGACGAGGGAGGCGTACCCACCAGACGCACGTCGGAGAAGACCTCCAGCACGAAGGCGAAATACTGGTTGCCGCCGAAGAAGGGGAGTATCTGTATGATCTTGGCCTCGTTGTCGACCTGCATCTTCTCTTTCAGGGCATTGGTGTTCTCGGCGATGATCTTGTCGCGCTCCTGCTCGTCGGCGATCGACGGCACGTTGCCGAGGATCTGCTCGGTCACGTCCTCGATGCTGCGCACGAAGCGCACCGAGAGTCCCGGTACGGGCAGCTCCTCGTCGTACGACGAGGCCCAGAAGCCGTATTTCAGATAGTCGTGCTCCATCGACGAGAGCTGCTGGATCGAGCCGTAGCCGCAGTGGTGGTTGGTGAATATCAGACCCTTGTCCGATACGATCTCGCCCGTGCAGCCGCCGCCGAAGATGATGATGGCGTCCTTGAGCGAACTCTTGTTCACCGAGTAGATATCTTCGGCCGAGAGGCGGCAGCCCTTGGCTTTCATATCCTTGATATTCATTTTCTGAAGGTAGGGCAGCAGCCACATACCCTCGTCGGCCGAGGCGACGAACGCCGCCACGACGGCCGCGAATGTTAAGATTGCTTTTTTCATTTTATTGTGGTTATGTACGATGTACGTTTTCGGCGTAAAGTTAAGCATAAAAAGATTATTTCAAGCGCGTTGAAGGCGAAATCGTTATCATCTCGCACGGTCGTGCCATGCGAATGATCTCGTGCCGCGCGGAAAACGGAGCCGCCCCGAAACGAAAAAAGCAACCTGCATTTCCGCAAGTTGCTTCTTCTCAGTGACTCCGACAGGATTCAAACCTGTAACCGCTTGATCCGTAGTCAAGTACTCTATTCAGTTGAGCTACGGAGCCATTTCCTTAATGCGAGTGCAAATATAGCGTGTTTTTTTGTTACGTGCAAATATTTGCCTCATTTTTTGCGACGAAAATCGTCCGAATCGTATATTGTGTTGATATATAGCACATTTTCGGCGAAATATTTTCCCCGCATCCTCGGTCAGTTCTCCAGCCGCGTTTCGAGCTCTTTGAGCAACTCCTCGCCCCGCAGGTTGCGGGCCACTATGATTCCGTCGGGCGAAATGAGGAAGTTGCAGGGTATCGATTGCAGCCCGTATGCCTTGGCCGCCGACTCGTCGTTCTCGTCGATCGAGTCCAAGACGTTGGTCCACAACATTTGATTGTGCGCCACGAATGCCCGCCAGCGCGACGGATCGCGGTCGATCGATATGCTGCATATCTCGAATCCCTGCAAAGCGTATTTTGCGTATGCCTGCCGCAGGTAGGGAATCTCTTCGAGACACGGCTCGCTCCACGAGGCCCAGAAATCGAGCAGTACCCATCGTTTGTCGGCGCATATTTCGCCGAGCGACGTATCCTCGCCCGATATGGTGGTTACGGGTATGTCGATGAAGGGGCGGCCCGTTTCGGTGCGTTCGTAAGTATTTATGTAATCCTCGAATCGGCGCATGGTCGAAAGCGCCCGCATGTCGGGCGAGAATTGTGCCAGCCGCGTCCGCATCTGCTCGGCCGACATGCCTTTCGACTCCTGACCTATGAAGAGCTCCACGCCTATTATGTTGTCGAGATTGCTCGATATGGCCGTCGAGAGTATGTCGCGGTACTGTGTCATGAGCGTCTCGTACTGCTCCTCGGCCGCCTCGTCTTCGGGATCGATCTCCGCCACTTGGCTCGCCACGTTCGAGAGTCTTCGCAGGATGATGTTGTATTTGTCGTTCACGGGGCCGCCTTCGGCGATGTATCCGTTGTCGGCGGGCGTGAGATGCAGACGGCTCTTTTCGATAAGAAGCACGGCGAGGGCGTTGCCGTTGTCGTCGCAGATGAATGCCGTGGTCGCTTCGGCCACCTTTCCGCGCAGGCGGAACGTGTTGTCGGCGCCGACGGCAGCCGTGGCGAGAGTATCCAAGGATGTGTTTTCGGTGACGAGATATACCACTCCCGCGGCATTGTCCGTGAGCTTGCCTTCGATGTCGAACCCGACGCCTCGGGTGCAGGCGGAGAGTGTCGTGAGCAGCAATATGAACGGGAGCGTGTGTTTCATTCGCTTTGCGGTGAGTGTGTGGGACATTATATGCAAAAATAGGCAAAAAACATCGGATCGTAAACCGTCCGAATGTTTTTACGTCATTAAAACGTTCGTTTTTCGCATTTATTATGATGCGGGCGGATAATCTCCGTGATTCGCGCGACGTCAGGGCAACAGGCCCGTATCGCGGAACATGCGTTCGTAGGCCGCGGCCTTGCGGTCGAGCGCGAGCGGATATGCGCGCGACGAGGAGGGCATGCGGTAGAAACGCAGCGTGCGGTCGCCCGCGTGCAGCGGGACATATTCGCCGACCCGCGGTTTCTCGCAGCCGAAGTGTTGGATGAGGGTGTCGGTGGCCTTTTCGCCCGTGGTGACGACTGCCGCGCAGCAGGGCAGCGCCGACAGCATGGCCGTAAGGTCGGTAGGGGTCACCACCTCCAGAAACTTGTCGGACGCGTTGCCCGCCAGACGGCGCACCTGCGTCGCCGTGTCGAACAGCCCGATGCCGTGCCTCGTGCAGAAGGCGGCTATTCGCTCGCGGTCGAATCGCTTGACGCCCTCGGCCTCGAAATGGCTGCGTTCGCCGTGAAAGATCAACCCCATGATGCGCCACATGTCGTTGTTGAAATTGGGGTAGAAGAACTCCATCGACCACCGTTTGCGCTCGGGCGGGAAGCTGCCGAGCATCAGCAGGCGGCAGCCGTCGGGCAGAAACGGCGCGAGCGGATGACTCTCGACGGGCGGGATGTCGGTGTGCGGATCCATTTTACAATTCGATTTTGTAGACGTTGGTCTGTTTGGGTTCGAAACCTGCGGCACGATACATCGCATTGGCCGCTTCGCGCGAAGGGCGCGAGGTGAGCATAAGCGTCACGGGCGACATGCGGCGGGCATACCCCATCACATGATCGAGCAGCATGCGCCCGAGCGATCGGCCGCGCATCGCCTCGTCGACCACCACATCCTCGATCCACGCCTTTGTGCCCGTCGGAGTGCGGTATGCGGCGAGGGTGGCCATGCCGACTATCGCGCCGTCGGCCCGCAGCAGAAACAGATGCGCGGCCTCGTCGCCGATTATTCGGCTCAGGTCGTCGTCCGTTACGGCGCGGCGCTCGGTGAGCTGCGCCAGCAGACGGTTTATCGGCTCCGTGTATGCGGGGTCGAACGCCGTCGCCTCGATGATGTCTGTGGTCGTGCTCATAACTTCTTTTTCAGGTAAATCATGTCGCGCAGCACCGTGCCGCACTCCACTATCGGGCGGTCGTAATTGTCGGTGAAGAAGTCGGGTATGCGGTGCGAATACACGAACCCGCATTTCTCGTAAAACGGCAGGGTAGCGGGGCTCTCGCCCGTGCCGACGACGATCGAATCGTAGCGGCCGCGATAGCGCCGTTCCAGAAATTCGATCATCGCGCGTCCCGTCCCCTCGCCGCGCCTCTCGGGCGCGACCGCTATGTTTTTTATCTCCACCGTGCCGCCGCCCTCGTCAGTCGCGATGCATACGGCGCAGAGATAGTCGCCGTCCCATGCCGCGAACATCTCGCCGCGCGACAGATAGCGGTCGATCATCGACTCCTGCTCGTCGGCCATGAGCAGCAGCGGCATGTAGTTCCTGCGGTCGTCGGTTACGGGTCGTATATCCATCTTACAATTTTATCGGCTGGAAGCCGCGGCCGTAGACGCTCATCACCGAACATACGGTCATGAAGGCCTGCGGGTCGATCTCGCGGACGAACTTGAGGATCTGTGTCGTTTCGCGGCGGTTGCACACCACCATTACCATCTTCGAGTGGTTGTGGGTGTAGCCTCCCTCCGATTCTATGAGCGTGACGCCGCGGCCGAGATCGTTGTTCAGCGCGGTGGTGATGTCTTGATAATGGTGCGACACGATGAACACCTGACTCGACTGTTTGTTGCCCGCCAGTATCATGTCGACCGTGTAGCCGAACACGAGCGTCATGATGTAGCCGTAGATCGCAGCGTCGACCGAGAACCCGACCAGCAGCGACGAGGCTATGATCATGAAGTCGAGGACGAATATTATGCGGCCGTAGCTTATCGAGCGGTATTTGTTTATTATCATCGCCACGATGTCGGTGCCGCCCGCCGAGCCGCCCTGCATGATCGCCAGCGCCACGCCGAAGCCCGTGACAACACCGCCCAGCACCATCGACAGGAAGCGGTCGAGATGCAGGAAGTCTTCCGCGGGGAGTATGCCCTGCCACATGTTCATCGAGAACGACAGCATGAGTATGCACCAGATGGTTTTCAATCCGAAGTTCCAGCCCAGCACGAATCCCGCCACGATGAGCAATACGGCGTTGATGGCCAATACTATGGTGCCTATTTTCACGTTCCATCCGTAGGCGTTTTCGAGGGCCGTGCTGATCACTATCGCCAGACCCGACGCCGCGCCGCCGGTGCTTTTGGCGGGCAGCACGCAGCCTATCCAGCCGAACGAGTAGATGAACATGCCGATGGTCATCACTATGTACTCCTTGACAGTGGTGAATGCCTTTTGCGGAGTGATGTAGGGAAGTGTCATAATTTTTCGAGTGGTATTAGTGTTTGCGGATCCGCCGCGGGCGCGGGACGTCGCGTCCGACTGTCGGACGGTGGTGCGGCGAGCGATGCGGGGCGAGTGCGGATCATCTCCATGTTGGAAACAGTGGGTTTTCGAAGCGTGAAATTAATACAAAAATCTTTATGTGGGATTATTCGTCGCGCGAAATATTCGTCGTTTATGCGATTATATGCTTCGGTGCGCCGCATTTCGCGGTGCGGCGGTCCGCACTCCTCGGGTCGGCGGCCCTAAAATTGGAAATAGATGAACGGCTGTATGTCGCTCGACTTGATCTGCATCACGCACCACACCGTGAGGGTCAGCATCGCCACCTGCCACCAGAACGAGGCGTTTATCACGCGGTTCTGGATGTCGGCGTCGATCTTCGCGGGCATGAAGTGCATGATGTATCCGAGCGCTATCAGCGCGAACACCCCTTTGTAGCCCTCCACGACCTGCGGGATAAGCGAGGCGTCGAAATTGTGGAATATCTGGTAGAGCATGATGTGCACCGTCTGCATCGTGTCGGCGCGGAACAGCAGCCAGCCCAGACACACCAGATTGAACGTTATGACGAATCCGACGATGCGCGAGAGGATGTTCATATCTTCGCCGCAGGCCTTGGCCCACGGAACGACGGCCATCCACATCTTGTGCAGCGCCAGCGCCACGCCGTGCAGCGCGCCCCACAGCACGAACCGCACAGCCGCGCCGTGCCACAGTCCGCCGAGCACCATCGTGAGCAGCAGGTTGATGTAGGTGCGCACGCGCCCCTTGCGGTTGCCGCCCAGCGATATGTAGAGGTAGTCGCGCAGCCAGCTCGACAGCGAGATGTGCCAGCGGCGCCAGAACTCGGTGATGGTGGCCGACTTGTAGGGGGCGTCGAAGTTCTTCGGAAAACGGAATCCCAGCAGCAGTGCGATGCCTATGGCCATGTCGGAGTAACCCGAGAAGTCGCAGTAGATCTGCAACGCGTAGCCGTATATTCCCGCCAGACACTCGAAGCCCGAGTAGAGCGCGGGATCGTCGAACACGCGGTCGACGAAGTTGAGCGATATGTAGTCGGATATGACCGCCTTCTTTATAAGGCCTATGATGATGAATCCCACGCCGAGTCCGAACATGCGGCGCGTGACCGTCACGGGCTTGCGTATCTGCGGGATGAAGTCGCGGGCGCGCACGATGGGGCCCGCCACGAGCTGCGGGAAGAACGAAAGGTAGAACATGTAGTCGATCCAGCGGCGCAGCGGCCTGATCACGCCGCGGTAGACGTCGATGGTGTAGCTCATCGACTGGAATACGAAGAACGATATGCCCACGGGCAGGAATATGTTCCGAAAATCGAGGAATCCCGCGCCGAAGATGTCGTTGGCTATCTCGATGAGGAAATTGGTGTACTTGAAGTAGCCGAGCATGCCGAGATTTATGGTCACGCTCAGCGCCACGAGCCACTTTTTCGCGCTCGGCGACTTGCTGCGGTAGATGTAGTGCGCTATGATGAAGTCGCTCACCGCGGCGAATATCAGCAGCAGGAAGTAGATGCCGCTCGACTTGTAGTAGAAATATATCGAGAAGAGTATGACGTACACTATCCTCAGCGAGGTGGCCCTGCGCAGCAGCGCATATCCCGCCGCGAAGGCCGTGAACAGGAACAGAAACAGTCCGCTGTTGAATATGAGCGGTGCCGAGGAGTCGTAGCGCAAAAGCTCCTGCACGCGGGCCAGCAGTTCTTCGATCGGCAGATTCGTCATTTCCCCAATTCTATTGCGATTGCGTCGAGCAGCAGGGTGTCGTCCGCGGGCGGCTCGATCTCAAGCAGAGGTTCGGTAATCACGGGGCGGCTCTTCTCCAGCCTCTCGCGCACGGTGCGGCCGTAGTCGCGCGCGCCGAGGAGCATGGCGTGATAGAGCGCGCGGGCCACCTGCGCACCGCCCGCATAGTTTATGTGGGTGTAGTCCTTGCCCGCCCAGCCGTTGGCCACGAAGCGGGTCATGCCGCCCATGAGCTGCATGGCATCGTAGGTGTTCCAGAACGCCGCGCCGCACTCCGAGGCGGCCTCGCGCTGCCACCGCGAGAGGTCGCGCGCCGACTCCATCGGCACTATGCCGTCCTCGTTCTTCTGCGAGCGGTCGCTCACGCCCATCACCATCACGGCCGCCGTGGGGAAGCAGCTCTGCGCGAAGCGGATCATCTTCTCCACCTGACGGGCATAGAGCGAATAGTCGCTGCGGTCGGCCTGCATGATGTTGAGTCCGTATTGCAGGATCACCAGATCGTAACCGCGCATGTTGTTTATCTGGGCGTTGACGGCGGGATCGGTCCGGAACATCGCCTGACCGTTGTTGCTGCGCACCGAGAAGTTGTCGAGGCTCACGCCCGCGAGGTCGTCGAAATCGGCTCCGTAGCCGACCAGTCCCGCCGCGCCGCTCTTGACGGTCATCTCCAGCGAGGCTATCGAATCGTCCTCGATGACTATCTGGCGCACCGCGTCGCTGCCGTCGAACCCGAATTCACGTACCTCGTCATCGTTGAGTTTCACGACTATCTTCGACGGCTCGCGGCTGATGAAGAGCAGCCGCGCACGGCGGCATCGGTCCAGATGGCGGCGTTTGCGCGTCATGTCCCAGCGCGTGGAGGCTCCGTCGGCGGCGCGAGCCACCCATCCCGACACGAAAAAGTCGTTCGCGTAGGGTTCGGGCACGCTCTTGTACTGCATGATGTTGTAGGGAGTCCACCCCTTCGAGGTGGTTTTTACCGTCTGGCGGAATCCCGTGAAGGGCGAAGCCGCGGGCACGAATCCCACGCCTCCGCCGCCGAAAGTCTCCTGCAACGATTCGCGCAGGTCGGCGGTGAGTATGTCGCCCTCGACGAACGAGTCGCCCATGAATGCTATGCGCACGGGCTCGCCAGCGAGAAGTTTTTCGTACAGGCGTCCGAGAGCCGACGAATCGGCCGCGCCGAAATCCTCGATCGGAATTACGAGCGAGTCGGCAGGCAGTATGTCGGCGAACTCCTCCACGTGTTCCGTCTCCGCGGAAATAGCCTTGTCGGCGTTCGTCGTATCGTCGATATCGCCTCCCGTGGGCTGCTCGTCGAATATTCCTTCCCACGAAACCGAGGTCTCGGCCCCCGTGGGCGATGACGACACGGCGGTGCGGGCGACCGTCTCGGCCACCTTGCCCAGATCGACATGGAACTCCTCCAAATCTATTTCAGGCATCTCGGCATCCTTCTTCGCGGCCTCGTCGTCGTCGAAACGCACCAGATCGGAGAAGATGCTGGCGCGGCGCAGCGACACGCCTCCCGCGTCGACGGGAGGTATGAAACTTATCGCGACAAGGACCAGCAACGTGGCCGCTGCGATGAGGAAACTGCGCGAGGAGCAGTCGTCGTTGGGCTTGGCCATTAATTTCTGCGCGAAACGAGTGAAACGTAGTAGAGTACCGTGGCGATGGCGCTCAGGGCGGCCACTAAATAGGTACGGGCGGCCCAGCGCAGCGCCTCACGTGCATACGAGAGCTGGACGCCCTGAAGCGTGCGACTCGATTCGAGCCATTCGAGGGCGCGTTGCGAGGCGTTGTACTCCACGGGCAGCGTGATGATCGAGAAGAGGGCCGACATGGCGATGAGGCCTATGCCTATCCAGCACACCGTGGCGTTGTTCGTAGCGGCGAGCAGCACTATGCCCGCTATTATGACCCATGTGGCCATGCGCGACGAGAAATTGACTATCGGTACCAGCGCCGACCGCATCGTCAGAGGGGCGTAACCCCGGGCGTGCTGCACGGCGTGGCCGCACTCATGGCAGGCGACGGCCGCCGCCGCGATGCTGCGCGACGAATATACGCTGTCGCTCAGGTTGACGGTCATGTTCTGCGGATTGAAGTGGTCGGTGAGCGCTCCCGCCACGTGAGTCACCCTGACGTTGCGGATGTTGTTGTCGCGAAGCATCTTCTCGGCCACCTCGGCGCCCGTCAGGTTGCCCGGGAATCCCACCTGCGAATATTTGGCGAATACCGCTTGCAGACGAGCCTGCACGATGTAGCCCGCCACGGCTATGACGATCATCAACAATATCGATTCCGACGACGACAAACCCGTCGCGAACCCGTTTTCGGCGCCGTAGTAATTCTGCGCCAATTGCAAGAACTGTAACATATTCTCCTAATTAAGTATTAACCAATCGATTGAACTCGCCGCACCGTAGTGCCGACGCATTCGTCCGATCAACGTTCGTGCCGCATCCGCGGCGCTCGGCGGCGGGACAACTCGGGCGGCTTTCGCCCTTCCCGCCTATAATAACGCAAAAGTAAGAATTTTTTGCATAACTTTGTACAGCTTTTACGAAATAAGAACGAGCGATTGCGTTTGCGACGTGCGGCGGCCGTGTCGCGGGCGCGAAACCCGATATATGCGAACTGATGTCGAATACATGCTGGCGGCCCGCACGGCCCGTTACGATCGCGGATCGCGAGCGGCAGCGATAATGCGCATAGCCGTGGCGTCCGTGGCCTTGAGCATGGCCGTCATGATCCTCGCGCTGGCCGTCATATCGGGGTTTCGACACGAAATATCCGACGATTTGCGCGGTTTGGCGGGCGACGTTCGGGTGTTCGACGTCTCGGGTGCTAACGGCTCCGATTCCGATCCTCTGCCGTTGAGCGATGCGCTTCTCGAACGTCTGCGCCGCTGCGATCATGTGACGTCAGTGATGCCGTATGCGGTGGCGGGGTGCATGGTGAAATCGGGCGATCGGGTGGTCGGACTTCGCATCGAGGGCGTGGGCGAGGGTTTCGATGCCGCGTGGTGGCGCGAACGTCTCGTCGACGGCGATCTGCCCGATACGGAGAGCGATGCCCGTCGCAAGGAACTGCTCGTGTCGCGCACCACGGCCCGCAGTTTGCGCGTGGGGGTGGGCGACAAGATCGAGGCGCTGTTCCCGTGCGAGGATGGCGTGCCGCATCGCGACCGCTACAAGATATCGGGTATATACCATACGGGCATGGAGGAGCTGGACGGCATGACCGCCGTGGCCGATCTGCGCGACGTGCGCAAGTCGGCTTCGTGGGGCGAGAACGAGATAACGGGTTATAGGATCACGCTCGACGATCCGAAGCGGGCCGCCGAAGCGGTCGAGTCGATAGAGGCCGTACTCGACGATGCCTTTTACGGGGGCGACGAGAGCGCGGGATCCTGCATCGCGGTCACGTTGGAGGAGCGTTACCCCGTGATTTACGATTGGTTGAAGGCGCATGCCGTGAATGCGCGCGTGATAATAGTCATAATGATGATCGTGGCGCTGTTCAACATGACTTCGGCGATGCTCATCATGGTGCTCGACCGTGCGGGCATGATCGGTACGCTGAAAGCGGAGGGTATGCGCAACGCGGCCATACGCCGAATATTCATGTGGCGGGCGGCTATGCTCTTCGTCCGCGGCGCGGCGTGGGGCAATGCCGTCGGGCTGGGGCTGGCGGCCGTGCAGCTCTTTTTCCGCCCCGTGACGCTCGACCCGTCGGGATATATGCTCTCGGTGCTGCCCGTGCGCATAGAGGCGTGGTGGTGGGCGGCGCTGAACGCGGGCGCGCTGGCGGTGACGGTGGCGACCATGTGGCTGCCGTCGGTGATCGTGGCGCGGATAAGCCCCGAGGAGACGTTGAAATACAAACAATAGTCGTGCGGCCGCACCGAAAACGGGTGCGGACGGCGACGCAGAACCAAAGCGATGAAACCTTACAATTCGTCACGCAAAAGCAAGAAGGAGGAGGTTGCCGAGATGTTCGACAACATAGCCCCCACGTATGATCGATTGAACCATATCGTTTCGTTCTCGATCGACAGGTTGTGGCGTCGGCGCGTGGTGCGCATCGTGCGCCGCATGAAGCCGTCGCGCATACTCGATCTGGCCACGGGCACGGGCGATCTGGCCATCAAGATGGCCAAGCGCATGCGAAAGGCCCGCATCATGGGTGTCGACTTGTCGGAGAAGATGCTGGCCGTGGCGGCCGAAAAGGTGCGCCGTCAGGGGCTGGACGACCATATTGCGCTCTATCAGGGCGACGCTGAGCGGCTGGACGTGGCCGACGGGGTGATCGACGTGGCGACGGTGGCTTTCGGCGTGCGCAACTTCGGCGATCTCGAAGCGGGGCTGGCCGAGATACGGCGCTCGCTGCGCAGCGGCGGCCACGCCGTGATACTCGAATTTTCGATGCCGCGCAACCCGTTGGTGCGACGCCTCTACGGACTCTACTCGAATCATGTGCTCGGACCCGTAGGCGGATTGTTGTCGCACGACCGCGAGGCCTACGACTATCTGCCCGCGTCGATAGCCGAGTTCCCCGAGCCAGAACGGTTCCTCGACATGATGCGCGAGGCGGGATTCGTCGATTGCAGGCGTCGCAGCCTGAGCCTCGGCATAGCGCAGATATACATAGGCTGCAAACCGTAGGCGATGGGTGCGTTGAGGACGATATTCGTGTTGTCGGCGGCGCTCTGCATGGCGAGGTGCGCCGCGGATGCGGGCCGCGGGCCGTCGGTGACGGACGTGAGGGTGACCGAAATTGAGTTTCCCGACGGCGAAGAGATCCCGTCGCGCATTACGCTCGCCGTGACGGTGGAGAACCCCTCGCGCGGCGTGAAGATCCTCGGCGGACGTCTGCGGATATACTATCGGGGCCGTCGGGTGGCTATGTTCACCCTTGCCGAAAAGGTGAAGATCCCGCGGCGACGCACCTCGGAGGTGACGGTGCCTCTGCGCGTGAACGTGGCGCACAACTCGGCCGCGATGTCGTTGAGGGCCGCGGTACGCAGACGCGATGCGGGCGATATCGGGATCGAGCCTGAGATTTCGGTGCGTTCGGGCATCCTCTCGGGCGAGATGGCTGTGCGGGGTGTCGTGCCGTTGACGGAGGCCGTGCCCGAGCGTATGATGGACGAAGTGTGGCGGGCGTTGGATGAATTTACCGATTCGTTGTCTCGATCGGAGGGCGACGAATTAAAAACGGAAGATATATGAGATTGTTATTTTTGATGTTTTTGGCGGCAGCGTCATTCGGAGCGAGCCGCGTGCAGGCGCAGGAGATCGGCGGCGTGCGCAGCCGTCTGGCGGCGGGCCGCGACAGGGTGACCGTCACCGAGCAGAGCGACGCGGCGCAGGCCGTGCGCGCCGTCGAGCAGCGTACCAAACGTACGAGGGTGAACGGTTACACGATCCTGATCCTCTCGGACAACACGCAGAAGGCGCGCGAAAACGCCACGAAAGCCAAACAGACGTTCGAGGAGAATTTCTCCGACATCGAGGTGAAGATGTACTACGAGAGTCCGTCGTTCTATGTGACGGCAGGCCGTTACCTCACCAAGGAGGAGGCCATCATCGAGTTGTGGCGCATCCGCTCGGTATTCCCCAAGGCCATCTCGCAGAGCCGCGAGATGGATATCGACGACTTCATTAAAAAAGAGGAGTGAAAAATATCATGGCATTCGAAAAATACCGTTCGATATTCGGCGAAGAGGAGATGGCCGAACGCCTGCGCCGCATACACCATGTCGCGCTCGACATGGACGGCACCATCTACATGGGCAAGTCGCTCTTCGACTGCACCAAGCCGTTTCTGGCGAGCCTCAGGGAGATGGGCATAACCTATTCGTTCCTGACCAACAACCCGTCGCGGTCGATCGACGACTATCTGCGCAAGCTCGCGGCGCTCGGCATCGAGGCCTCGGCCGAGGAGATGTACACCACCTCGCTGGCGGCCGTCGACTACATCCGCGACCGCTACCCCTCGGCGCGGCGATTGTTTCTGCTCGGGACGCCGAGCATGATCTCGGAGTTCGAGAAGGCGGGTTTCGAATCGACGGCCGACGATCCCGACGACGTGCCCGACGCGGTGGTGGCGGCATTCGACATGACGCTGAGTTACGACCGTCTGTGCCGCGCCGCATGGTGGGTGTCGCAGGGACTGCCCTACATAGCCACCAACCCCGACCGCGTGTGCCCCACCGACCAACGGGTGGTGCTGGTCGACTGCGGCTCGATATGCAAGTGCATCGAGCATGCCACGGGACGCCGCCCCGACATAACGCTGGGCAAGCCCGACCCCAACATGCTGGCGGGTATCGAGCGCCGCTACGGATTGCAGCCCGACCGCATAGCGATGGTGGGCGACCGCATATATACCGATATAGAGATGGCCCACAACGCGGGTGCGATGGGCGTGCTGGTGCTGTCGGGCGAGACGACGCTCGACGTGGCCGATGCCGCGCCGCGCCAGCCCGAGATCATAGCCGACAACATAGGCGTGCTGGGCGAGCTGCTGCGCAGGGCGCACGGGAAAGGGTAGATCGTGTGCGGCTCGTCAGAGTCGCGCGGGCCGCAGCCTCGCCCCGCGCGGCGGACTGCAACTCGCCGAAGGCTCGTGCATCCTCCGCTGTCGGCGAACAGCCGATATGGTAGTGTTAACGACACAATAGGAATTGTTGATTATGAACTATCTTCTGCTTCTTGTCGGCCTCGTATTGCTGGCCGTATGTGCCGAGATGCTTACCCGCGGCTCGGCGGCTCTGGCGGCGCGCTTCAGCGTCCCCGAGTTCGTGGTGGGTCTCACGGTGGTGGCCATAGGCACCTCCATGCCCGAGCTTACCGTCAGCGTCATGTCGGCCACCGAGGGCAACGGCGCCATGTCGATAGGCAACGTCACGGGCTCCAATCTGTTCAACACGCTGGTGATTTTGGGCATTTGCGCGCTGATAAGGCCGCTGCTGTTCACCCGCGAGAACATACGCCGCGACATACCGATCTGCATCGGCGCGTCGCTGGTGCTGGCCGCTGTCATTTTCGGCAGCAGGGCGGTGTCGGGCGGCGAAGGCGGCATAGGCCGTGCAGCGGGTGCGGCGATGCTTCTGTCGTATGTGGGTGTGATCGTCTACTCGATTCGCTCGGCCCGTCACGACATGCCCGATGCGCAGGCGTGCGGCGCGGGGGATGCCGCTGCGGCGAAACCCATGCCGTGGGTCGCGATAGGTCTGCTCATAGCCGTGGGGCTCGGCGGCTTGATAGGAGGCGGAAAGCTGTGCCTCTCGTCGGCCTCGGCGATAGCGCGCGCTTGGGGCGTGAGCGAATCGGTGATAGCCATAACGGTGGTGGCGGCGGGCACCTCGCTGCCCGAGCTGGCGTCGAGCGTCTCGGCCGTGGCAAACGGCAGGTTCTCGATGGCGGTGGGCAACATAATAGGTTCCAACATATTCAACATACTGTTCATTCTGGGCTCGGCCGCGACGATCCATCCGCTCACGGCGTCGGCCATAGGGCCGCTCGACATATGGATGGTGCTCGGTTCGGCGGTGCTGCTGCTCGTGTCGGCGTTGGCGATCGGCGTGCGGCGCATCACCCGTGCCGAGGGGCTGGCCTATCTGGCGATATACGTCGGCTATGTGGTTTATCTGATACGGTAAAGGTTATGATCGGAAGATTATTTTTTACTGCGGCCGTCGTTGTGGCGACGTGCATCCACGCTCTCGGGGCGGAAAAGAGACGTGCGGCCTCGGCGGTCGATTTCCTGAACTCCATAGGCGTGTGCGTGCATGTGCAGCATGGGCAGGATGCCTCGCGGATTGCGCCGCTGCTGCGGTACACGGGCGTAAGGAACGTGCGCGACGCCGCCGACGGCAACTACGACATGTCGGGGTTGATACTCCTGCACCGCGAGGCGGGCGTGAAGGTGGTGATCGGGTCGGGCAGCGGCACGCGCGACGGCGATCTGGAAGCCGTGCTGCGCATGGCGCGCGAGCTGCACGACGCGGGCGCGCTGCTGGCGGTGGAGGGGCCCAACGAACCCAACAACTTCGGCGGCCTGACCTACAAGGGCACAAAGGGCGGCGGGGAGCTGTCGTGGATGCCCGTGGCTGAGTTCCAGCGCGACCTCTACGCTCGGGTGAAGGCCGATCCAGTTCTGAAGCGCTATCCCGTATACGGCGTGAGCGAGGTCGGGGCGCAGACCGACGACTGCGGATTGCAGTTCCTGAAGATCCCCGAGGGGGCCGCGACGCGCATGCCCGCGGGCACGGTCTATGCCGACTTCGCCAATGCGCATAATTACATGTATCACCCCAGCTGGCCCGACGCGCCGCACGACAATCAGGTGTGGAACGCCGCCGATCCTTCGGCCGAGTGCCGTGCCGACGGACTCTACGGCAATTTCGGCCGCACGTGGCTTGGAAAGTTCGAGGGATACTCGCAAGACGAACTCGACGTCCTGCCGCGCGTCACCACCGAGACGGGCGTGCGCGTGGGCGACTGCGATGGCCGCATCACCGAGCATGTGCAGGGGTGCAACTATCTGAATCTGTTCCTCGCGCAGTTCGTCCGCGGATGGGACAAGACTTTCATATACGAGTTTCTGGACGATCCCGACGGGAAGTTCGGATTCTACGCGTCGGACTACGCCACCAAACGCAAGGCGGCCGACTGGCTGCACAACATGACTGCCATACTGCACGACGACGGGCCCGCCAAGAAAGGGGCGATGGCGTATGCCGTATCGCCCATGCCAGCCACGGTGCACGATCTGCTGCTACGCAAGAGCGACGGCGGCTATTGGCTCGTCGTGTGGGGCGAACGGGTCGCGGGGAGCGACACCGTGACGGTGACGCTGCCGTCGCGCCACGCCGAGGTGCGCGTTTACGACCCGACGGTCGGGGAGGTGCCCGTGCGGACGGTGAAGCGTGCGGCCGAAATAGAGATAGAGGTGAGCGATCATCCTATTATATTGGAATTGAAGAGATAGATATATGCACCGCGCAGCGGTGCTATCTTCGGCGGCTCGCACCTTCGGTGCGACCCCCGCAGCCGCCGAAGATAATGAATTAGGGTATTATCTTTTTCCGGCTTGTAATCGCGAGTCGTAGCCTGCGGGGCAAGCGACAGCGAGCCTCCGCGGGGCGAGGCTACGGCTCGCGCGGCTCTGAAGAGCCGCAAAATATCAGGATCGAATATAGTAATCCTGAAGTAGATAGTTTTGAAAAATAAAAACCTACAATACCATGAAGACAAACCTAATATTCAACCGATTTCTGTCGCCGCTGTCGGCGGCGACGATCGCGTGCCTCGCGCTCGTATGTTCGTGTGTACGTTACGATATGCCGCAGCCTCTGGACGCGTGGAGCATCGGCGGACGCACCCTCCGCACGTCGGAACCGACCGTCGGAGCGGGCGAGACGCTGATAGCCTCGGGCGACTACGCCAATTTCCGCCTCACGGGTCAGGCGTTCACGCATGAGGGCTCCGAAGCGGCCCTGCTGTTCCATACCGACGGCGCGTCGGGTTACGAGGTGGCGTTCCGCAACGGTCCCATCGACGGCACCCGCAAGAGCGGCTCGCTGGCCTCGGTGCGCAACCTCTACCGTTCGCTGGCGGCCGACGGCGAGTGGTTCGACTTCGAAGTGGCCGTGCGCGGCAAGAACATAGCGGTGAGCATCGGCGGCACCGACGTGGTGTGCTACACCGAGCCCGATATGCCTTACCGTGTCGAGAAGTATGCGCGGCGCCTGCTCTCTCACGGCGCGATAGCTCTGCGCGGCGTGCGGGGCGAGGTGGCGTTCCGCAACCTGACCGTCACGCGGCTGCGCGACGACGCCCGCAACGAGGCCGACACCCTGCCGCCCGTGGATGAGCGCACCGACGCGGTGATCCGCGCGCAGCAGCGCAACTTCCCCGTCATCGACTACCACGTGCACCTCAAGGGCGGCCTCACGAAGGAGCAGGCGCACGCCATGTCGATGAACTACGGCATCAACTACGGCGTGGCGCCCAATGCGGGCGAGGGCGGTGTGGGCCGCATGCTGGCCGACGACAAGGAGGTATACGAATATTTCGACGAGGTGAAGCCCATGCCGTTCCTGTGCGGCGTGCAGGGCGAGGGCCGCAAATGGACGGCCACCTTCTCGCAGGAGGCGCTGGGCGTGTTCGACTATCTGTTCACCGACGCCATGACCATCATCGACCACAAGGGCCGCAACTCGCGCATCTACCGTCCCGAGGAGGTGCACTACGACGGCATTACGAAGGAGCAGTACATGGATCATCTGGTCGACCAGACCGTGAAGATCCTCACCAACGAGCCCGCCGACATATACGCCAACCCCACCTACCTGCCCCAAGACATGCAGGCCGATTACGACAAGTACTGGACCGACGAGCGTGTCGATCGCGTGCTCGACGTGTTGCAGCGCTACGGCATCGCGCTGGAGATCAACCCGCGCTACCGCATCCCGAGTATCGACATCATCCGCAAGGCCAAGCAGCGCGGACTGAAGTTCACTTTCGGCACCAATAATGTCGACGCCGATTTCGGACGGTTAGAATACTGCTTCGAGGCGATGGACAAATGCGGCATCGAGGCCGACGACATATGGTTCCCGTCGATGAGCATCCGCCGCTCGCGTCCTGTGGTGATTTACAATAAGTTCTGATGGGATACACATTCGATTACGATCTGTTTCTGGCGCTCAACTTCGACGGCGGCACGGCGATGGACGGCTTCATGTCGTTCTGCTCCGCGCCCGCCGCGTGGGCGTGGCTCCATGCGTTGATACTGTGGCTGGTGTGGCGGCGCACGGGATGGCGCGGGGCGCTGCTCTTCGTCGCAGCGGCGGCCTTGGCGCTGGGACTCTCCGACATGATCGCGGGGATATTCAAGCATGCGGGGTTGCTGGAGAATCTGTGGCCGTCGTTCCCCGCGCGGCTGCGCCCCATGCACACACCCGAACTCGAAGGGCTGGTGCATGTCGTGCGCGCGGGCGGGCGCTACGGCACCGTCTCGGCCCATGCCGCCACCATGACGGCGCTGGCCGTGCTGGCGATTCCCACCATCCGCCGCACGTGGTTCACCGTGCTTATGACGGCGGCGGTGCTGATCATATGTTATTCGCGCATATATCTGGCCTACCACTTCCCGATCGATATCCTGCTGGGAATGACGACGGGATTAGTCACGGGAGTCATTGCGCTCGCGGCCATGCGCGCGTCGGCGAACTGCATGCGTCGTGCAACTTCGCCTCGCGGCGAGGATAGGCATCGTTGACGTGTGTGTCGGATGCTGTTCGCCGACGGCGGCAGGACGCGAACGAGCATAAAGCGAGTTGCAGTCCGCCGCATGGGGCGGCGGCGAACTGCGCGGCTCTTACGAGCCGCAGGCGCAACGACTTTTATGAATATGGCACGTTATGCCACCGAGCCGTGAGGCGAGGATCGGCCTCCGCTGTCGGGAGGCTGCGGCCCGCACGACTCTGACGAGTCGTATCACTACGATATTTTGTGCAGTCCGCCGCCCCATGCGGCGGACTGCTGACGTATTCCGACCGCCGTCGGCGAACAGCAACGATAGCATGACGCGGGATATTGCAGTCCGCAGGACTGCGCGGGCCGCAGCCTCGGCACGCGGAGGCCCGCAACTCACTTTACGTTCGTTCGCTCGCTCCGCAGGCTGCGCCTCGCCATACGAGCCCGAGGCGGATAATACCCATTCGTATTATATATAATAAAGGTATCTCCGCGTACTGACATTAATGTCTATAACCGATTAATATTTTTCGAAAAAAATTGCTTTTTCGCAATTTATACGTATATTTGCAAAGCGGAAAGAGTGTAAAACGCAGATTATCGGACTTTTTTTAAGATTCGGTATGTGATTTTGACCTCTTTTTGCGAGACATATTGGTAAAAAAGCGTTAGCTTTACTCTGGTTTGCTGAAACTTAGACACTTTTATCGAACCGCCGAGGAATAAAGTTTGCGCTCACGTTGGTTTCAACGTGGGCTTTATTCTTGATTTGGGCGGATAGGTAGTCTAAGACCTCAGCAAACAAAACACAGATTTAGTCCACGTCTTTTTTATTGTTTGTCGTTAACGAAGGTGTGCAGACTTTTTGTTTAACCTTAATTAATATTACAAACAAATGAAAACAACTGAATTTTATGGTGCCTACGAGGCGCCCGTAATCGAGATGGAGACCATCGCCGTAGAGAAGGGTTTCGCTGCTAGTGGTATTGAGGGTAGTGACCACGAGAATCCTTGGGGATAATTTCGATTAATTTTGCTGAAACTTAGACTTTTAATTTATCCGTTCAAATCAAAACTATGAAAAAAATTTTGTTAAGCGCATCTGCCGCAGCGCTTCTGTTGGGCAGTTGCTCGAAAGACAGTACCGAGCTCGCTCCCG
>CAYMIH010000022.1:0-29213 GCA_964390585.1 uncultured Alistipes sp. | reverse complement strand
GTTTCGATGTGTAAGCATTTTGCGGGCCTGCGGAATGTATTTGTCGATAAATTAGCGATATCGTGTGCAAGAAAATGTAATTTATGTTTGTATATTGGAATAATTGTATTTATATTTGTATCGTTGTTTAATCACTAAATTTATTATGAAAAAAGTTTTGTCTCTTGTATTTTGTCTCGTATTCATAGTGTCGGCTATATCTGCTGTAGCATATGAGAAAAAATGTTCGGATTCTGCATTGTCAGTTACAAATAATAGTGGAGATCGCGATATGAGTAAAATATATTGCCCTATATGTGGTCAACGTGGTAATTGGAGATGGGATGGCAGCTACTATATTTGTAACGATTGCGAAACAAAATTGCGTTTCGAATAAATCATAATTATTTTTTATGAGGATAACACTATTTGCATTTGCTTTTTCTCTCCTTGCATCTTCTTTTGCCTGTGCGCAGGAGCGGATGTTTCTCAATGACGGATCGATGGCGACCGTAGAGCGGTCGTCGGCCATAAGCCCCGACAGGGCTTCCGTTTGCAGCGGTATCGTGGTGGACGAAAACGGCGATCCGATCGACGGCGTGACGGTGGCCGCATGTCAGGATCTGCTGGTGCCGAGCGTTTTCGGCAGCCAAAGCAAGAAAGGCGGCAAATTCGATCTGCGTGTGCTCAAGGGTCGCTACGTATTGGAGTTTCTGGCTCCCGGGTACGATATGGTGCGCGTCGAGGCCGATCTCACCGATGAAAAGTTCGATCTCGGCAAGGTGGTCATGCGCCTGCCCGAGGGCGGCAAACCCGAAGACAACGGCGATACTTTCAAATTCATGAGAAGCTATTACCAGCTGTCGCTAAAGCCTCATTCGTTCTACGAGGGCAAGACTCTGGCCGATGTTCTGGAGGCGCTGCCGTTCGTGGAGCTCTTTTCCGAGCCGCAGAGGGTGATGTTCAACGAAATGTACGAACTGAGCATCGACGGGCAGGCGGTGCGCGTCAAGCCCGAGGTGCTGAGGGGCTACCTTGCGAGCATCGCGGCAGGGGATGTGAAGAGTGTGAAGGTCGTGTCGGGCCGTCGCGCCCCCGTGGCCGACGTGTATCCTGCGACTCCCGCGGTAGTCAGTGTCACCACCCGATAGCGGCGGCCGATCGTGCGGGTCTGTTCCCGCGGATCGTTTGAACCTTATGAGAAATGCCGTCCGATCGTCGCCCGTTGCGCGGCGTTCGGGCGGCATCGTTGCGTGAACGCCGCAAGATCGGCATAACGAAAAAGGCCCTTCGAAAAGGACCTTTCAAGGGTGGAAGATGGGATTCGAACCCACGACCTTCGGAACCACAATCCGTCACTCTAACCGACTGAGCTACATCCACCATATCGATTTGCCGTCACAAATCGGAGTGCAAATATAAAGGGTTTTGCCGTTTCATCCAAATAAAATCCGAAAAAAATGTCGAAAAACGTCGTTTCCCATCGTAAACGCTGTTTCATGGGGCGAGTGTGACGGCCATATCGACCGTTTCGCCTGCCTTGAGCCGCACGACGAATCCTACTCGGCGGATGTTCTTGTCCTTGATTTCGAACGGTTTGTAGTCGTGCTCGGGCCATATGACGGCCTCGCCGTCCGCGCGGGTTCGCAGTTTCACGTCGATCGACTTGCCGTTTTGCGTCAGACGTATGGTATGAGGATCCACTATCGCGGCTTCGGCCTCCGTGGCCATCTTCCACTCCACGGTCGACTCCCGTCCGCCGTTTTCGATGTGGTCGGTCAGGGTCAGCATGTCGTTCTTGTCGAGCTCGGCCGTGCGCACGACTCTCTTCGCTTCGCCCTCGAAGACGGGCGTGAGGTCGACCACGGCCCCTTTGCGGCGCGGTGCGTCGAAGTGGCGGACGATCTCGGCATGGCCTTTCACATTATGACGCTTGCCGTTGAACATTAGCGTGTTGTGCGAGTCGGGACCTATGCGGAATATCTCCCAGCGCGGACTCTCCTGCTTCATGTTCCACAAATCGACTCCCGCCTGTTCGAGACGGTTGTAGTCGTGCTGCCCCAGATCGACGGCCCAGCGCACCCCGCCGTATTCGTATATGAACGATCCCGCATCCATGTGGGCGTGGTTGCTCGATGCGTGGCCGCCCTTTATGGCGAAATAGGTGTCGTCGGGCGAGGTCCAGCCGCTGCGGTAGATGAAGAGCGGAGCCGTGCCGCCGCAGACCCACGTGCGCCGCTTGGGCAGATGCGATTTCGAGAGGTCGAGTCCCGAGGCGAAGACCATGTATACGGGCAGCAGGCGATCGTGCGGAATTTTTCCCGACTCGATGAACCGCTCGTCGACGGCGACCGTCGAGGCGTCGCCCGTCTGCCGTGCGAACCAATATTTGGCGGGAACGCATCCCGCGTTCGACCCCGAGTCGTAGAAATTGTAGCAGCGGCCCGACGGAGCCGTCATGTAGGTCATGAATTCGGCCGAGCGCATGAAACTCTTCTGCGCCGAGATCCCCGCATCCGTACCGAGAGCCGATTGCAGGGCGGCCGCGAGCATCACTTCGAATCCCGTGCCGTAGTCCCAATACCCGTAACCCTCGGGATAGCCCCCGTCGGGATCGTAGCACTTCTGCGCCGTGGGGTTCGACGCGAGGCATTTGGCTATGAGCGCCTTGCAATATTCGGGCGAACGCTCCAGCGTGGCCAGCGCGCCGTATACCATTCCCGCGTTGCACACCTGATTCCAGTTGTTCTCGGCGCGGAAGAACCACGCCTGCTTGTCGTTTTCCGAAGCGCGCAGCCCCTTTTCGTATATGGCCGTGCCGATTATGCTGCGCGAGCGGCGCGACAGACGGTCGTGCAGCCAGTCGTAGCCTATGGCTACGGCCATCGTCATCTCGCCCACGTCCAGAAAGTGCGACGGGTTCCAGTCCTCGAACTCGCACACGGCCAGCATCTCGCGCTCGGCGCGGGCGGCGTAGCGCACGTCGTCGGTGGCGAGGTATGCGTACGACAGATAGAATATGCGCCGCAGAGCCTCGCGCGAGACCGACAGCAGGCGGCGGCCCGTCATCACGCGCCGCACGGGCTCCGCATCCAGCATCTTGTCGGCTTCGTCTATTATTTTGTCGTGTACGGCGCGCGCGTTTGCCGATTTCGACGGCAGTGCGCGCATCGCTTCCAGATCGCCCGCACGCAGCAGCAGGCGCGGATGCGGAGCTATGTTGTCGTAGTCGAGGCTCTGTCCCGCGGCGGGCGAGGTCGCGAGGGCGGCGAAAAACAGCATGACGAGAATTAGTCGGTTCATGGCAATGATTGTTTTGCGGTTGTTTACGATCATAAAGATAGGTATATTTTCTTAAAAACCCATGCGAATGGCAGACTATTCGTCATAACGGCAGATTATGGTCTGTCGGGAGTGACAAATTGTCACGGCCGCCGCCGCTTCGTGACAGAAATATGTGACAAAACCGATTTGGCACATCTGTTGTTCGAACCATAGACGGATTTCGACAAATCCGAACGAGTGCAATAAACGATTAACTTAATAAACACTGAAAACATGACAATCAAACCGCTTTCAGACCGCGTATTGGTATTGCCCAATCCGGCAGAGGAGAAGACCGCAGGAGGTCTGTTCATTCCCGACACAGCAAAGGAGAAACCCCTTATGGGTAAGGTAGTGGCCGTAGGCCCGGGCACCTCGGAGGTGAAGATGGAGGTAAAGGAGGGCGATCAGGTTCTTTACGGCAAGTATGCCGGCACCGAGATCAACGTCGACGGCGTCGACTACCTCATCATGAAGCAGAGCGACATTCTGGCAATCTGCTAATCGTAGAATAACTGACATTTAACGAGAAAAAAGCTATGGCAAAAGAGATCAAATATAACGTAGAGGCTCGCGAGCTCCTCAAGGAGGGTGTAGACGCTTTGAGCAACGCAGTGAAGGTAACGCTCGGCCCCAAGGGTCGCAACGTGATCATCGACAAGAAATTCGGTGCTCCCCAGATCACCAAGGACGGCGTGACCGTGGCCAAGGAGATCGAGTTGGAGGACGCATTCGCCAATATGGGCGCCCAGATGGTCAAGGAGGTAGCCTCTAAGACCAACGACGACGCGGGCGACGGCACCACCACCGCCACCGTTCTGGCACAGGCCATCATCGGCGTGGGTCTGAAGAACGTGACCGCGGGTGCCAACCCGATGGATCTGAAGCGCGGTATCGACAAGGCTGTCGCAACCGTAGTGGGCGAGCTCCGCAAGCAGAGTCAGGAGGTGGGCAACGACATCGCCAAGATCGAGCAGGTGGCCACCATCTCGGCCAACAACGACAACGCCATCGGCAAGCTCATCGCCGAGGCCATGAGCAAGGTCAACAAGGAGGGCGTCATCACCGTCGAGGAGGCCAAGGGTACCGAGACTCACGTCGACGTGGTCGAGGGTATGCAGTTCGACCGCGGCTACATCTCGGCTTACTTCATGACCGACACCGAGAAGATGTCGGCCGATCTGGAGAAGCCCCTCATCCTGATCACCGACAAGAAGATCTCGACCATGAAGGAGATCATGGGCGTGCTGGAGCCCGTTGCCCAGAACGGCCGTTCGCTTCTCATCATCGCCGAGGATGTCGACGGCGAGGCTCTGTCGGCTCTGGTGGTCAACAAGCTGCGCGGCACCTTGAAGATCGCCGCCTGCAAGGCCCCGGGCTTCGGCGACCGCCGCAAGGAGATGCTGGAGGATATCGCCATCCTCACTGGCGGTACCGTTGTATCGACCGACAAAGGCATGAAGCTGGAGGACACCACCCTCGAAATGCTGGGTACGGCCGAGAAGGTGAGCATGAACAAGGAGAACACCACCATCGTCGACGGTGCGGGCTGCAAGGAGGCTATCGCCAACCGCATAGCACAGATCCGCTCGGGCATCGAGGCCGCCAAGTCGGACTACGACCGCGAGAAGTTGCAGGAGCGTCTGGCCAAGTTGTCGGGTGGCGTGGCAGTGCTCTACGTGGGTGCCGCTACCGAGGTCGAGATGAAGGAGAAGAAGGACCGCGTCGACGATGCTCTGGCCGCAACCCGTGCAGCCGTCGAGGAGGGTATCGTTCCGGGTGGCGGCGTGGCCTACATCCGTGCCGTCGCCGCTCTGGACAACATGAAGGGCGACAACGACGACCAGACTACGGGTATCCAGATCGTCAAGCGTGCCATCGAGGAGCCTTTGCGCCAGATCGTGGCCAACGCAGGCGGCGAGGGTTCGGTAGTGGTGAACAAGGTTAAGGAGAGCGCAGGCAACATCGGCTACAACGCCCGCGACGACAAGTTCGAGGATATGCTGGCCGCAGGTATCATCGACCCGACCAAGGTGTCGCGCGTAGCGCTGGAGAATGCCGCATCGATCGCTTCGATGTTCCTCACCACCGAGTGCGTGCTGGTAGAGAAGAAGTCGGACGCTCCCGCCATGCCCGCAATGCCTCAGGGAGGCATGGGCGGCATGATGTAATCCGAACATCATATTAATGTGTAACGACCATGCGTCGCCCGTCGGGCGACGCATGGTCGTTCGTTTACGAAGGTCGTCGGCATCGAAGAATTACCCCGAAAATCGCCGCCTGAATCATCCCGTGACGAGCCTCGGCGCGCTGTCGTCTCGTCTCGGATAGCGCATCTTATCGTCCGACCGATAGTTTTTAGAGTCATTCATCCCTCTTTTGAAAATCGTTGTTTACGGGTACGAAGTTACTTGCCTGCCGTAAAAAATGGGGGCAATACCTAAAAATGGTGAATGTTGCGAAGGAAAATACCAAAATAGGAGTATTGACCGCCTTTGATCCGTGGGGTAATTTTGCATCGGAAAATAAATATTAAAAATAGCTGATATGAAACTGAAAACGATTTTGGCAATGTCTGCCGCGGCTCTTTGCTTGTCGGCGTGCAGCGATGACGAAAAAAATCCGGCCGTGGCCGATATCGCCGGCAATTATGAAGGCTACACCATGGCGGCGTGTGCCTATTTCCAAGACACCTGTACCGCCGATGAAACCGTCGTCGTCACCGAAAACGCGGACGGCTCGGCTCGTGTGGTATTCACCTCCGATTCGTGGGGCGAGTTTACCATCCCCTCGGCTCAGATGAGTGAAACGGGAGGCACGTATACCCTCACGGGCAGCGGTTCGACGAAAATGGGCATGGGTGCCAACATCTCTTCTTACGACTGCACCTACACCGCGGTGATCGACTCTCGGGAAAAGGCACAGATGCAGTTCAAGGTAGCGGGTGTCATGGGAGGCCTGACCATCGATTTCGCCACAGGCGAAGCTCCTGCCGATTTGCTGCTGGCAGGTACCTATGAAGGTTATACCGATGCGAGCTGCGCCTATTTTTCGGGCAATTACACGGACGATGAGAGTCTGAAGATGACGGCCAACGGCGACGGGACTCTTGCCGTCGTTTTCGAATCCGCTACGTGGGGTACGTTCAATGTGGCCAAGGCTTCCATCTCGAAAAATGATGCCGAATACACGTTTACGGGCGAAGGAACGGTTTCGATGGGCATGGGAAGCAACGTAACGGAATATGCCTTCACCATGACGGGAACGAGCGATGCCGCAAAGGAAGACTATTCAATTGCATTTAACGTACCTGCCGTAATGGGCGGTCTTACGATCACGCTCTTGCCGGGCAATGCTCCCGCCACAGCCGAGTAACGACTTCAATACGGATAAAGATGTCAGTAAGCCATAAGCAATCTATATCTGTTCTGTCGGGAGTGATAGCCATGCTATCGCTCTCGGCTTGTAACGGCATATTCGAGAATATCTACGATGCCCCCCTCACCGAAGAGTCCAAAGAGTACGGATTCGTCTCGGTAGATGATAATACGCACACGGGACGCATCTACATCGACGCCACGAATTACACCGAGTGGCATTACATCGACCTGCACGACAGGCAGGTGACAACCGTAGCCGTGGATGCCGCGGCGCCTGCGAGCTGGGATTTCGCCATACACCGCTACGATGCCAAGACCAATGGCGGAGCTGTGGCGGAGAGCGCTGCGGAGGGTTTCGGCACGCTGCCCGCCGCGGGTTCGGTCCCCGAAGATTCGTTCGTCGCCGACGAATGGACGACCGACAAGATAACGGTGGACATGTCGCAGATGATAGACGGCGTGGTCCTCTACGCCGAGGACTACTATAATCCCTGCCTTTCGAAGTGGCTCGATGTCGATACCTCGACCATGCCGCCCATATATACGCTTTCGGGAAAGATCTATCTGTTGCGTCTCTCCGACGGCACCTGCGCGGCGCTTCGCCTTGCGAACTTCATGGACGATACCGCCGTAAAGGGATTCATGACTATCGACTACTTATACCCCGTGCAATCATGATGAAAAGAGGCGTTATTTTTTTGTTGCTCGGTCTGCTCTTTGCGACCGATGCTTTGGCGCAGCGCAGGATCTTCGGAACCGTGACCGACGACAACAACGAGCCTTTGGCGGGTGCTACCGTCGCAGTGAAAGAGCGTTCGACGCTCGGTGCGGTAACGGATGCCCAAGGACGTTATGAATTGCGGCTGCCCGATAACGGACGTTATACGCTGACCGCTGCCTATATCGGCTGTTTCGATGCGACGCAGGTCGTCGACGGCAGTCATGACGGCGCATTGAATTTCCGACTCAAAGAGAACCCTATGACGCTCGATCAGGTGGTGGTGACGGGTACGCGTACTCCGAAGCTGTTGAAAGACGCACCGATCGTGACGCGAGTCATCTCCGAGCAGGATATCAGGCATACGGATGCCACCGATATAGGCGATTTGTTGCAGACCGAACTGCCGGGCATCGAGTTTTCATATTCGATGAACCAGCAGACCTCGCTCAACATGTCGGGTTTCGGCGGCAACTCGGTGCTGTTTCTGGTCGACGGCGAGCGCTTGGCGGGCGAGACGCTCGACAATGTGGATTACAGCCGTTTGAATATGGACAACGTGTCGCGCATCGAGATCGTGAAGGGTGCCGCCTCGTCGCTCTACGGTTCGAATGCCGTGGGCGGTGTGGTGAACATCATCAGCCGCGAGTCGCAGGAGCCGTGGTCGGTGAACTTAAACGGACGCTACGGTGCGCACAACGAACAGCGGTACGGCGGCTCCGTGGGATTCAACCAAGGGCGTTTCAACTCGCTGGCCAACGTCCAGTATACTTCGATCGACGCCATCGACCTGTCGAAAGGGACCGACAATGCCGAGGTCGGAGATTACAGCATGATTTACGGTCACTCCACGCTCAACGTAAAGGAGCGTCTGATATTTACCGCGGCGGATAACTTGAGATTCACGGCGCGGGCGGGCTATTTCTTCCGCGAGCGCGACTCCTCGGAGAGCCTCAAGGACCGCTACCGCAGTTTCACGGGCGGTCTGAAAGGCAATTACGATCTGACCGACAAAGACGATCTGGAGCTTTCGTATTCGTTCGACCAGTACGACAAGAGCGACTATCTCGTGCCCAATGACCGCGACGTGCGCGATTACAGCAACGTGCAGCATACGTTCCGCACGCTCTATAACCATACCTTCACGGGCAAGCATATCCTGACGGTGGGCGGCGACTACATGCGCGATTATCTGATGTCGTACCAATTCGAGGACAACGGCAGCCACACCCAGCACACGGCGGATGCCTTCGCCCAATTCGATTGGAACCCCCACAAGAAATTCAATCTGATCGCGGGGTTGCGTTTCGATTGGTTCTCGGAGGCGAATCTCTCGCATCTCTCTCCCAAGGTGGGGTTGATGTACAAGTTGGAGAACTGTTCCCTGCGAGGTTCGTATGCGGGCGGGTTTCGCGCTCCCACACTCAAGGAGATGTACATGAATTTCTACATGGGCAACATCTTCATGATCTACGGCAATCCCGATCTGGTCCCCGAGTCGAGCCATAACTTCTCGCTCTCGGCCGAGTATATGAAGGGCCGCCACAACTTTACGGTCACGGGATTCTACAACATGGTCGACGACCGTATCACCACGGCGTGGAATGAGGCTCTGGGCGGGCAGGTATACACCAACATGTCGCGCTTGCAGGTCGCGGGCGTGGACGCCAACGCTTCGGGCCGCTATCCGTGCGGCATTTCGTGGCGGCTGTCGTATGCCTATACCCACGAGCACATCAAAAAGGGGGAGCCGATGCTCGCTTCGACCCGTCCGCACACGGCTACGGCTCGCATCGCCTACGACAAGGATTGGCAGAATTACGGTTTGAGCGTGGTTCTGTCGGGCCGTTGGCTGTCGAAAGTAACCACCGACGTCTATACCAAGATCACATCATATGAACAGACCGAACGGCAGACCTACCCGGGTTATACGGTCTGGAAGCTGAATTTGTCGCAGAGGGTATGGCAGGGCGTGAATGTCACGTTGGCTGTGGACAATCTCTTCAATTACCGCCCCGATTACTATTACAGCAACTCTCCGAGTACTACGGGAACCACCTGCTCGGTGGGCCTGTCGCTCGACATAGAAAGGATGTTTAAGAAAAAATAGAAGAAACGATATGAGACGAAAAGTAATAATCCGCGCAGGAATCGCCCTGCTCGTCATCGCGGCAGGAGTCATAGCGTGGAACGTCCGATTCTCCGCCACGCGTATTGCGTTTGTAAACTATCAGGTCATTACGCTCGGCCAGATTGCCAAGGCGAACGATAACGACCGTATATGCCTCTCGGCGCTCGACGTGGAGGAGGCGGATAAAGTCGGTAAATACGACATGGTGCTGATCAACGGCATGGGCCTGCGCATCACGGCCGAACAGCGGGCGGCCATACAGCGGGCAGCCGATAACGGACTCGTCGTGATCACCACGATGGCTACCAATCCCGCCAACGAAATCATTTCGGCCGATTCGGCGACCGTTGCCACCGTCAAAGGCTATCTGAACGGCGGAGGCCGCCGCAACTATCGCAATATGCTCACCTTTATCCGTCGCAGCGTCGACGGCAAGACTTTCGACAGCGACGAACCCGATGCGCCCGTCGAACGGATCCAGAAGCAGTTCTACCACATCGATCCGTCGAACCCCGAAGACGAGGAGACGGATTTCGGCAGCGTGGCCGAATACGAGGCATTCCTCGGCAAATACGGTCTCCTGAAAGAGAACGCTCCGCGAATTATCATTACGGGGCAGATGGGCGAACCCGAGGAGCTCGTTGCCGCGTTGGAAGAGACGGGCAACACGGTCTACTGCATCCGCAACATGCAAACGGCGGTGCGAAACGGTCAGGCGGACTCGATCCGCCCTTCGGCCGTTATAAACATGGCGCACGGCCGCATGGGCGATGACATTGTGGGTTATCTCACGAAACGGAACATTCCGCTGTTCGCCCCGCTGAACGTAAACCGATTGGTCGACGAATGGGAGGCCGATAAGATGGGCATGAACGGCGGTTTCCTGTCGCAGAGTATCGTCATGCCCGAAATCGACGGAGCCATCCGCCCCTATGCACTCTTCGGGCACCGTTTCGACGACGAGGGTTTGCAGCAGGTATATGCCGTTCCCGAGCGTCTGAAGACATTCGTGCAGACCGTGAACAACCACATCGCCCTGCAAAACAAGCCCAACGGCGAGAAGCGGGTGGCCGTCTACTACTATAAAGGTCCCGGGCAGAACGCACTGACGGCTGCGGGCATGGAGGTCGCTCCGTCGCTCTACAATCTGCTGGTCAGAATGAAGCGCGAGGGTTATCGCGTAGATAATTTGCCTGCCTCGGCGGCGGAGCTGGAGACGATGATACAACGTCAGGGCGCGGTATTCAATGCCTATGCGGGCGGTGCCAAGGCCGATTTTCTGAAGAACGGAAACCCCGAACTCGTCTCGGCCGAGCAGTACGCCGAGTGGACGGCAGCCGCGATCCGTCCCGAACGGATGGCCGAGGTCACGGCGCTCGACGGCGAGTTCCCGGGCTCTTATATCTCGACCGACGACGGGCGGCTGGCACTGCCCCGCGTGGAGCTGGGCAATGTCGTGCTGCTGCCGCAGTTGGCGGCGGGTGCGGGCGACGATGACTTCGCCATCGTGCACGGTACCGATGCCGCGCCGCCGCACGCCTACATCGCCTCCTATCTGTGGGCGCGCTACGGCTTCGGTGCCGATGTGATGATCCATTTCGGCACGCACGGCTCTCTGGAGTTCACGCCCCGCAAGCAGGTGGCATTGAGCTGCGACGATTGGGCCGATGCGCTGGTGGGTGCCACGCCGCATCTCTATATCTATTCGATCGGCGACGTCGGAGAGGGAATGATCGCCAAGCGCCGTTCGTATGCTACGCTGCAATCGCATCTGACGCCTCCGTTCATGGAGAGCAACGTGCGGGGAGTTTATAAAGATCTCTGTACGGCCATTCAGCAGTACAACGATCTGCTGTATGCCGACGGCAAACCCGATACGCGCGAGGCGGCATTGAAGGTAAAGCGCCTCACCGTCGAGTTGGGCATTCATCGCGAGCTGCGCATGGACAGCCTGACGACGGTTCCCTACACCGAACAGGAAATCGCCCGCATAGAGTCCTTCGCCGAAGAGCTGGCAGGCGAAAAGGTCACGGGCACGCTCTATACGATGGGTGAGCCGTACGCTCCGGAACGTATCCGCAGCAGCGTGTATGCCATGTCTGCCGAGCCGATCGCCTATTCGCTGTTGGCTTTGGACAAGTTGCGCGGCCGAGCGACCGACGATCTGGAGAAGCACAAGTCGCTTTTTACCCGTCGCTATCTGACCCCCGCACGCGAGTTGGTTACTCGACTTTTGAACGGCTCCGAGCAGATCTCCGACACCCGAATCTGCGCGATCGCGGGAATCACGGCGGAAGAGCTTGCCGAGGCGCAGGAGATCACCCGCGCGCTCAATGCCCCGCAGGATATGATGGCGCGCATGATGGCCATGCAGGCTTCGGGCGGAGCCATGCAGCATCCGTCGGGAGCCTCAGCCGAGAAGGGAAGCGGCGCGAAGCATCCGTCGTGGATTCCGAAGGTCGGCAAACGTCCCGCGAATGTCGGATCCGACAAGGACGAAAAGACGTCGGAACGATCGGCCGCGGCCATGCAGGCGATGATGACCGGCATGAAGGAGTACACCAAGGATGAGAAGGAGCTCGCCCGTGTGATTATGGAGATCGAGCGCACCATCCGCAACGTGGGGAATTACAAAGCGGCGTTGGAACAGAGTCCCGAAGCCGAGCTCGCATCGCTCCTCAATGCGATGGACGGAGGGTATACCGCTCCGTCGTCGGGCGGCGATCCCATCGCCAACCCCAACACCGTACCGACGGGACGCAACCTCTACGCCGTGAGCGCCGAGGCGACGCCGAGCGAGGTGGCATGGGAGCGCGGCAAGGATTTGGCGGAAAATACCATTAAAATGTATCGCGAGCGGCACGACGACTCCATCCCGCGCAAGGTGAGCTATACGCTCTGGAGCGGCGAGTTCGTCGAGACCGAAGGCGCCACCGTCGCGCAGGTACTCTACATGCTGGGCGTCGAGCCGATCCGCGATGCGTTCGGCCGTGTGAACGACATACGTCTGATTCCGTCGGAGCAGCTCGGCCGTCCGCGCATCGACGTGGTGGTGCAGACCAGCGGTCAGTTGCGCGACATAGCCGCGTCGCGTCTGTTCCTCATATCGCGCGCCGTGGAGATGGCTGCCGCCGCAAAGGAGGACAAGTATGAGAATTTCGTGGCGCAAAGCGTTGTCGATGCCGAACGGACGTTGATCGACAAGGGCCTCTCGCCGAAAGAGGCGCGTGAGGTCTCGACCTACCGGGTGTTCGGCGGCGTGAACGGCAACTACGGCACGGGCATTACCGATATGGTGCAGAGCGGCGACCGCTGGGAAAGCAGTGCCGAGATAGCCGATGTGTATCTGCGGAACATGGGAGCGTTCTACGGCAGCGAGAAGGCGTGGGAGCAGGTGCAGCAATTCGCTTTGGAGGCCGCGCTGACCAATACCGACGCCGTTATCCAGCCTCGCCAGAGCAATACGTGGGGTGCGTTGAGTCTCGACCACGTCTACGAGTTCATGGGCGGTCTGAATCTGGCCGTGCGCAATGTGACGGGTAAAGAGCCCGACGCCTATCTGAGCGACTACCGCAACCGCAACAACATGCGCATGCAGGAGTTGAAGGAGGCGATCGGCGTGGAGAGCCGCACCACGATCTTCAATCCGTCCTACATCCGCGAGAAGATGAAAGGCGGGGCGGGTGCCGCGGGCGGTTTCGCCGAGATAGTGCAGAACACCTACGGCTGGAACGTGATGAAGCCCGAGGCCGTCGACAACGAGATGTGGGACGAGATATGCGATATCTACGTGCGCGACAAATTCGAACTCGGCTTGCGCAACTATTTCGAGCGGCAGAATCCCGCAGCTCTGGAGGAGATGACCGCAGTGATGCTGGAGACGGCCCGCAAAGGGATGTGGAACGCTTCGGCAGAGCAGTTGGCGGCCGTGGCCGAACTCCACACCGATTTGGTGGAGAAATACAAACCGTCATGCTCGGGATTCGTATGCAACAATGCGAAACTGCGCGAGTTCATCGCGGCGAAGGTCGCACCCGACGCGGCCCGACGGTATGAACGGAATATCCGAGATATTCGCGAGGCTTCTCTCTCGGAGGACAAGAGCATGGTATTGAAACGCGAGGATATGACCGCATCCGACAAGGTGACGACGATAATCAGCAATACGGTGGTGGTCGTATTGGTTCTGGCGGCAATCGTCGCATTGGTGTGGATGATACGCCGACGTCGCAAAAAGATGGAGGAGTAATGGAAACCGTCCTGCTGGTCATGATGATTTTGGTCTGCTTCAATTACATCCTGAAGCAGACCTATCGGAAACCGTACTCGGTGGCATGTTCGGCGGCCGTGTGTGCGCTCTTCGTAGGGTTGATGTGGCCCTATGCCATCGAACAGTCGAAATCGCAGATCGCCGATTGGCTTTCGGACTCCGCGCTGATGCTCGACGTGGCCGTCATTCTCACGCCGGAGGTGGCGGTGCAGATGGCGTTCTGCGTCCTGTCGGCGCATATCGGTGCTTCGGGAAAGGTAAAACCTCGGACGATATGGACATACCGCATCCTGAGGTGGTTTCCCGGGGTGCTCATTTTTCCCGTACTGTTCAGCTTGCTGGTATCGGTCATCTTCTCCATGCCCGGCACGTCGTTTTCACTGACGGCATGGTCGCTGGCAGGTGCCGTATTCGTCGCTGTTCCCTTGGGCGCATGGGGGTTGAAATGGCTGTTGCCCGAAAAGGATCTCCGCCTCGAACTGCTCTTTCTCTCGAATGCCTTGATCGCTGTTCTGGGAGTCATCGCCACGGTAAACGGCCGTACCGCCGTCGCGGGTATCAGTGAAGTGGACCCGAGTGCATCGGTCGGCGTGTGCGCGCTCGTCGTGCTCGGACTTGTCGGGGGCGTCGTCGTATACGGAATTAAATTGAAACGAATAATCAAAAACAAATAACGTTATGAATTACATATCGGATATCCTCTATTGGATCTCGACGGGCCTGCTCGTGCCCGTTATCGTGTTGCTTATCATCTTTTTCGGCAGGGCTTTGCTGCTGATAGGCAATTTCTTCGGGCAATATCTGGCCATCCGCCGCACGGCTGCGTTGCTCGACAAGGAGTTGGACGAATTGAACGCGGGCAATGTCATGACCCTGTCGGAGCGGCTGCCCAAGAAGAATCCTTCACTCGTCGTAATATATATGAAGCGTCTGCTCGAAGCCGACAGCGAGGCGATGAGGCATCGCCTGCTCGCCGATTTCGAAATCGAGGCCGACAAGGATCTGTCCGTCTCGAAAACGCTCGGCAAGATGGGCCCCATGCTCGGATTGATGGGTACGCTGATCCCGATGGGTCCCGCGCTGGTCGGACTCTCGACAGGCGACATCGCCTCGATGGCCTACAACATGCAGGTGGCATTCGCCACCACCGTGGTGGGACTGTTTGCCGCCGCCATAGGTTTTATAACCCAGCAGGTGAAACAGCGCTGGTACTTGCGTGACATGACCGATCTCGAATTTGTCGCCGAATTGTTGAACGAAACACAGCCCGAATCATGAAGCGCAGATTGTTGAACCGAGAGGACGGAGGCGATCCGATGAGCGTGGTGAGCAACCTTTTCGATGTGGCGATGGTCTTTGCCGTCGCGCTCATGGTGGCGCTCGTGAGCCGCTACAACATGACTGAGATGTTCAGTCAGGAAGATTTCACGATGGTGAAGAACCCCGGCAAGGAGAACATGGAGATCATCACCAAAGAGGGCGAGACGATCAACCGCTATACTCCGTCGGAGGATCAGGACTCCAAGAGCGGGAAACGGGGCAAAAAGGTAGGTATCGCCTATGAGCTGGAAAACGGGGAGATCATCTATGTGCCCGAGTAACCCGTGTTTGCGGATTCGATTTCGCGCCGATGGAACTTTGGAGCATTGAAATATATAAGGGTATTATCCCCTTTCGGCTCGCGCGGCTCCGAAGAGCCGCAAAACGGCAGGATCGAATCCGTTTGAAGAAAATGGCGAAAATACCCGGTGCAAAGTAATTGCTCCACAATTCTGCCGTTGGCATTGACCGCATTTGCGATGATGATGCGTTCGGGCTCGGCGACCGTCATGTCGCGCTCGAAGTCGGCGGGTATCTGCACTATTGCATCTGCTTTGCCCTCCTCCAAACATTGCATGGCGAAATCGAAAAGCACCATCAGGACAATAGGAATCGGTATCACGATAAGCATCGTGCGCCTGTCGCGCAAAATGTGCAGCGACTCTTTTTTTACGAACGAAAGGAAATTGTTTTCCATAAGCTACTCTCCCCGTTTTGCGCCGCGAGCAGGCGGAACAATGTTGTTTTGCCCGTTCCGTCGGGACCGATCAGCCCGAACAGTTCGCCTTTTTTGAGATCGGTACGGGATGCTTTTCAAAATGTATGCAGAAAATTGCGGGAAATTCACATCTTTGATTCGGAGGCCGATGAATATGGCAACCCGCAAGAATTCGTCGTGAACTCAAACTTATGATGCAGACAGAATTATTTTCAATATATTTGCGGTGAAAGAATTAAGCGTTTTCGATAAGCCGAGGGCAGAGCCGTGCTTGCACGAGCTATGCCGAGGCGAGAAAACGGCTGTCGGGAAACGAACTATTCGGATCTTCCGAATAGTTGCAGACAGAAGAAAACGATTAAAAAAAGTCACTATGAAGTTCGGATTATTCGCTGTTGCGGCACTGACGGTGGCCGCATTGTGCGGTTGCTCGACATCCGCAGAAAAGAAAAAGACGCTCGTACTCTACTATTCGCAGACGGGCGCGACAAAGGCCGTGGCGGAGACGCTGCAAAGTCAGCTCGGCGCAGATATAGCCTGCATCGAGGCGGTCGAGCCGTATGACGCGGACTATGCCGCTACGATAGCGCGTTGGAGAAAGGAACACGACGAGGGTATTAAGGTCGCTATCAAGCCGTTGGCAGTCGATCTCAATCGGTACGACACGATCTTCCTCGGTTTTCCCGTTTGGGGCGGAACCTGTGCATCGCCGATGGAGACTTTCCTCGCCGACAATTCGCTGGCCGGCAAGACGGTCGTAACCTTTGCCACATTCGGTAGCGGCGGCATCGACTCGGCGACTGCCGATGTTGCCGAAGCCCAACCCGACGCAACGGTTGTCAAGGGCTACGGTGTCCGCAATGCCCGAACAGAAAAGGCGGCAGCCGAGATATCGCGTTTCCTCATCGAAAACGGATATGTCGAGGGCAAAATCGCTCCGCTGCCGAAATATGGCGAGTCGGTGTCGGTAACGGAGGAAGATATTGCCCTCTTCGATGCCGCTTGCGGCAGTTATCAGTTCCCGCTCGGAACTCCCGTAAAGGTGGCAAAGCGCAGCTATGACGGTACGGATGATTACCGCTTCGATGTGAAGTCGCAGACGCCCGACGGCAACGAAACGTCGTCGACCATCTATGTCGTTGTCCCGAAGGGCGGTACGCCTGAGTTCACGCAAGTGGTGCGATAGTCTTCGCACTATTTGCGGCTCTTCGGAGCCGCTTTTTCAAGCATTTTATTAAAAACGCCCTACTTGCATCGAATATGTAAAGTAGGGCGTTTTAATTTTTTCCATCGCATTACCTCCATCCCATGAACATGCGGGTCGTTTCGGCGTCGTGATGGTCGAAGAAGAGGCTGCGGCCCGTGTCGAGCGTGGCGATGGCGGCCATATCCTCGTCGGAAAGCGAGAAGTCGAAGATGTCGATATTCTGCCGCATACGCTCTGCGTGGGTCGATTTGGGGATGATGATCACGCCGCGTTGGATGAGCCAGCGCAGGGCCACCTGAGCCACCGACTTGCCGTATTTGTGGCCGATTTCGGCCAGCAGCGGATTGGTGAAGAAGCCGTTGCGGCCCTCGGCGAACGGCGCCCACGACATGATGCGCGTGCCGAACTCCTCCATGATGCGCTGCGGCTCCCGCTGCTGGTCGAACACATGCGTTTCGACCTGATTTACGGCAGGTACGATCTCCATGTTGCTGGCGATGTCGATGAAGTGGTCGGGGTAAAAGTTCGATACTCCGATCGCACGCAATTTTCCCTCTCTGTATGCCTCCTCCAATGCGCGGTATGCGCCGTAGCGGTCGCAGAAGGGCTGGTGCAGCAGCATCAGGTCGATGTAGTCGGTCTGCAAGCGGCGCAGACTCTCGTCGACGGATGCTTTGGCTTTCTCGTAGCCGTAGTTTGAGATCCACACTTTCGACACGAGAAAGATCTCTCCGCGGTCGATGCCGCTTTTGCGCACGGCATTGCCCACGCCCTCCTCGTTGTGGTAGGCCTGCGCCGTGTCGATCATGCGATAGCCCACGCTCAAGGCATCCGCAACGCAACGCTCGCACTCGGCGGGCGACACCTGATAGACGCCGTAACCCATCTGAGGCATTTCGACGCCGTTGTTCAATTTCACCGTTTTCATATTTGTATGTGTTTTGAATTGTTCCGAATGCAAAATTATATTCGCCGCTTCGTATCGTCGTTACATAAATTTCGGTTCGGATAACCTTTTTTACGGATAGGCGCCGTGCCCGAATCCCGAAACCGAAATAATTGTAATCCGAACAGTATTTCTCGTAACGGCTTTGCATGCGGACATAGCTAATTTTGTACCATAAAACGATTAAAAACCGATTCATATGAAAAACCTGTTTATCGCAACGCTTATGTGCGCAGCCTCGATGATCTGCGCCTCTGCCTCCGCGCAGGATATTTATAAGACTGCCGCCGATGTGCCGCTCGTGCAGCTCAACAACGGGATATTGATGCCGCAGTTCGGATTAGGAACATTCCTCCAGCCTTCGGACGAAGTGTGCGAGCAGTCGTGCCTCACCGCGTTGAGGGCGGGCTACCGCCACATCGACACCGCCCATGCCTACAACGACGAGGCGGGCGTGGGACGCGCCGTGAAGAGCTTCATGGCCGAGAGCGGCACGCCGCGCGGCGAGATATGGATCACCTCGAAACTCTGGCCTACGGAGTACGGCGAGGGCAAGACCTTGGAGGCCATCGACAAGATGCTCGCCCGCATGGGGCTCGACTACATCGACCTGCTCTACGTCCACCAGCCCGTGGGCGATTTCGTGGGCGCGTGGCGCGACATGGAGAAGGCCATGGCCATGGGCAAGGTGCGCGCGTTGGGCATCAGCAACTTCGACGCGAGCGACGAGGTGTTCGAGAAGATCATGAGCGAGTCGCGCGTGAAGCCCGCCGTATTGCAGATCGAGTGTCACCCCTACGCCCAGCGCCGCGCCATGCGCGAGAAGGTGAAGCCCTACGGCATTCACGTCACCTGCTGGTTTCCGCTGGGCGGCGCGATGAGCGACGGCGCGCTGTTCAGGGACCCGACGATCATGAAGATAGCCGAGGCGCACGGCAAGACCCCCGCGCAGGTGATTCTCCGCTGGCACATGCAGGAGGGCTTCTCGGCCATCCCGGGAGCGTCGAACCCCGATTATATAAAGGAGAACATCGCCATATTCGATTTCGAGCTGAGCGACGACGAGATGGCGGCGATGCGTTCGCTCGACAAGGAGCGGCGTTTCTTCAACATGTCGCTCGGCGACAAGGAGCGCGTTTACCTCAACATGCAGATGCAGGATTAATCCCCCCCCCGATTACTATGGAACAACGACAGATTCAGGCCGACGGCCGCATAACCGTGATCGACGCCCTGCGCGGATTCGCCCTGCTCGGCGTGGTGCTGGTGCACATGCAGCAGCATTACAGCATCTTCAACTTCGGAGCGCTCGCACCCTCCGAGCCACTTTTTCCCGCGATGGACGAATGGATAGGGTGGCTGACCCGCAACGTGCTCATGGGACGCTTCATCAACATCTTCGCATTCCTTTTCGGCATGAGCTTCTTCATACAGATGGACCGCGCCGCCCGAAAGGGAGTCGATTTCAGACGCCGATTCGTGTGGCGCATGGCGGTGCTTTTCGTCATCGGTCTGGTGGGCAGCGCATTCTACTCGGGCGACATATTGTCGATCTATGCGGTGTTCGGCCTTGTACTGGTGGTGCTCTATCCGCTCAAGAACAAGATACTCATAGCCATCGCATGTCTGATTCTGGCGGGTGCGCCCCGCTGGATCTCGGTCGGTTACGACAGGATCACGGCTCCCCGACAGACGGTCGAGACGGCCGCTCCCGAGACGGAGCGTGTCCGCACCGAGCGTCCGCGCCGTGCGCCCGAAGCCGCTGCGGAGGCGCCCTCGTTCGTCGATTCCGTCAAACGCAACCTCACCGACGGCCGACGGGGTACGCTGCGCTACCAGTTCGGCTTGGGCGGACGCGGTTACCTGACCTTCGCTCTGTTCATTCTGGGACTCGTGGTGGGCCGCATACGCTTCTTCGAGACGGTGCATCTGCACATGCGCCGCAATATCCTGCTCTTCGTGTCGTTCGCCGCGGGTGCGTGGCTGGTCGGGAAGCTCGGCGGGCTCCTGCCGCAGGAGCAGGGATTCTTCATGCAGGGCCCTCCGTCGGCCGCGGCGCTTCTGCGCATGACGCTCGGCGACGTGAACATGGTACTCTTCTCCGCCGCCATGACAATGGGCTTCATCGTTCTGTACCATATTCGCGGCATCGGGCGGTGCCTCGACGTGCTCGCGCCCTACGGCCGCATGGGACTCACCAACTACGAGATGCAGGGCATCGTCGGCTCCGCGATATTCTCGCTGTGGGGATTCGGCGCCATATTCGGCCGCTGGCACGCCACCGAGCTGCTTTGTCTGGGACTTGCGTTCTACGTACTGCAAATCGTGTTCAGCAAGCTGTGGCTCGCCTATTTCAAATACGGCCCGCTGGAGTGGTTCTGGCGTTCGGCCACCTACCTTAAACTGCAACCGTTCCGCAAGTAATCGGCCATGAAATACAGAACACTCGGATTGAGCGGCCTGCGCGTATCGGCCGTGGGGCTGGGCTGCATGGGCATGAGCCATGCCTACGGTGCGCCTGCCGACAGACGTGAGATGACAGAACTGCTGGCCGACGCCGTGGAGATGGGCTACACCTTCTTCGACACGGCCGAGACCTACGGCACCCCCGACCGTCCGCACGACAACGAGGAGCTGCTGGGCGAGGCGCTGCGGCCGTTCCGCGACCGTGCGGTGATCGCCACCAAGTTCGGCATATCGTTCGACAGTCCCTGCACCGACGGGCCGCACGCCGTGATTCCCGACTCGCGGCCTTCGGTCATACGCCGTGCGGTCGAGGGGTCGCTCCGCCGCCTGCGCACCGACCGTATCGACCTCTTTTACCAGCATCGCATCGACCCGAAAGTCGAGCCCGAGGAGGTGGCGGGCGTGATGGCCGACCTGATCCGCGAGGGCAAGATCCTGCATTGGGGCATATCGGAGGCCACGGAGGAGTATCTTCGCCGCGCTCATGCGGTCTGCCCCGTCACGGCCGTGCAGAACCGCTATTCGATGATGGCACGGTGGCACGAGGCGCTGTTTCCCGTGCTCGAAGAGCTGGGCGTGGGCTTCGTGGCCTTCTCGCCGATGGCCAACGGACTGCTCACGAAGTGCTATACCGCCGCGACGCGGTTCGACGCCCGAACGGATTACAGGGCCTCGATGCCGCAGTTCCGCGCCGAGAGCTTCGAACGCAACGAACCGTTGTTCGCCCTTGTCGACCGTCTGGCCGAGGAGCATCGCGCCACGCCGTCGCAGATAGCGTTGGCATGGATGATGAACAAGCGCCCGTGGATCGTGCCCATTCCCGGGACACGCCGTCTGTGCCGTCTGAAGGAGAACATCGGGGCTGCCGACATATGTCTTTCGGCGGAAACGGTGGCGGCTGTCGATGCGGCGCTCGACGGCATGGATATGAGCGAGGTGTTCGGAGGGTCGCCCGTGAAGAACGGCTGAAAAGGTCCCGACCATGCGTTTTTGCGGCGGCGATAGTTCGCTAATCGGAAAATTTGCGTATATTTGTTCTCATCGTCAAATAATTGCCTTGAGCATGGAGGAGAGCAAAGACATAATGGTGACCGACTGGGCCGCCCGTATTCCGACCGATATCGAAGAGGATTATTTGTCGCATCTGCTCTGTTTGGGGGGCAAGTGTCGCTATCGGTTCAACGGCCGTGATTTCGAGCTGCACGCGGGCGATCTGTCCATCGTCCGCAAGCGTAAGATGATCGAGCGGATAGAGGCCTCGGAGGACTTCCGCTGTAAGATCATCTACGCGCGGCCCGGGTTCGTCGAGCTGTGTACGCCCCAAAGCAACTACGGCATGAAAGGGCAGCTGGCACTGTTCCTCGATCCCGTCATGCACCTCTCGCCCGAGCAGCAGATCGTCTGCCGCCGCGACTTCGAGCTGCTGGAGCTGCGCATCCGCGACACCGAACACCGTTTCTACCGCGAGACGCTCATCAACGCCATGCAGGCCGCCATACTCGACTTCTTCGATTTCCATGCCCGCATCTGCGGCGAGAGCGACATTTCGACGCAACATGCCTCCATCATGCACCGTTTTCTGAGAATGTTGGAGGACGGCACGTACCGCAGGCACCGCGAGGTGTCCTATTATGCCGACTGTCTGTGCATTACGTCGAAATACCTCTCGGAGGTGTCGAAAAAGGTGAGCGGATACGCGGCCAACTATTGGATCAACCGCTATACGATACTCGACATCTCGCGTCTGCTGCGCGACAAGTCGTTGTCGTTCGTGCAGATTTCCGATCTGTTCGGCTTCTCGTCGCCCGCCTATTTCAGCCGCTACGTGCAGCAGAATCTCGGGCTCAATCCGACCGAATACAGAAAATGAATCCGTTGGCAGGACAAGGTTTTCGGCGCGGCGCACATCTTATTCGGTTTTCTCCGAAATGCGGCCTTTCTTGAATCTGACGATGATGACTCCGTTCGACGTGTCGCCCAGAGAGTCATATTCGCGGCGTGCATCTTCGTCCTTGATAATCGTTATCGCCTCCACGTCTTCGGCTTTGATGTTGCCGAGCGTCTTCACGACGTTCTGCCGGCCGTTCTTGTTCACGACAAGTATCAACGGCTTTTTCGAACGCCTCTCTTCCGCCGAGTCGTCTTTCGTTCGGGGTTGCGGACTTTCGGCCGTTTTCGGCGCTACGCGGCGTGCATCCGCGGGCAGGGGCGTATCGTCTCGGAGCTCCACTATTATAACTCCGTCGGAGGTGTCGCCGTAAGAGTCGAAATCGTGCAGCAAGTCGCTGTTCTTCACTACGAATACCGATTTTATGTTGTCGGATCCCATGTCGTTCAACGACGTGGAGGACAATACATAGTCGGTCTGCTTTTGTCGCACGACTATCAGCGGTTGTTTGTCGGCGCGGTAGCGTATGACGTTTATTCGGCCTGCCAACGACTTCGTTCGGTCGCCGAGGTCCGCTGCATCGGCCCTCTTCGCCGACGTTTTCGGATTGAATATGTCGACGATTCTCTCGGGGCGGTCGGGATCGTCGGCGGCAACGGTGCGCAGCGTTACCACTATCATGCTGTCGCGGTCCGCGGTGCCGTAGATATGCGCCGCCTTGTCGTAGATGCGCGCCGCTTTGTCGGCGGGCACGATCCTCACGAACTCGATCAACTCCTTCCTTATCTGCCCTATGTTGTCGGCCTGCAAAGCCTTTATTCCGTTTATGCAGACATTTTCGACCCATGTGTACGACGGCCGCCGATCCGACCCCGAGCGGGTGTCGGCCACCAGCACCGAAGGCGCATTCTTCGCTTTGTCGGTTTTGTATATGGCGACCGATCCCATGTCGTCCCGCGCCGCTTCGAACTCTTCGGCGGTGACGATGCGTCCGTCGAGGATGTATCCCGCGATATCGATCGGATTGCGACGTGCCTCCGCCGTTGCAACGAACAGCATGGCCGCAAGGAGTGCATAGAGTCGTCTTGCCATTATCCTCTGGTTTTTGTCTTTGCTGCAAAAGTAATGCGTTCGCTAATCCGAAGCTCGGCCGACGGGGCTAATTTTGTTAAGAATTGTTAACGGCGGGCCGAGTCGGCGACAAAACGACTATCTTTGCATAACGGGAAACCGCTCGGCGCGGGGACCACGGTTGCATGAATCGCGGAACGTTTCGTAACATATCGATCGCGGCGGCAATGTCGTTGATGTTGCTGATTGCGGTGCAGTGCTTCTTCGTGTGGCGGTTTCGCCGCGATGCCGCGGAGGAGTTCGGGCGTCGCGTGTGGTCGGCGGCCTACAAAAGCGTGTATAAGGCGTTCCGCATGGAGGATGTCCCGGGCCGCGGGACGTCGGAGGTGATAAACATCGATCTGGACGATTTCGAGCTCTACTTCTCGGCCAACCTGTTGGAGCTGGATGCGTTGCAGCCTCACATCGCCGAGATTATCGACCGCGCGCACGGCGATCGGGTGATTATGCGCGGCGGAAGCGAAACGCCGTTGAGGGACCCCATGACGGTCGAGATAGAGATCGACGATGACGGGGATTTCGCACTGCGGGTCTATGTCGAGGTGCCGTACCGACGTTTCTTGACCGAGATGCGGGGCGTGCTGCTCTCGGCGGCGGCGACGGTGTTGCTGCTGGCCGCGACGTTCGTCGGCCTGTTGCGGACGATGTTCCGCCAAAAGAGTCTCGACGAGATGCGCCGCGATCTGACGCACAACATAACCCACGAACTGAAGACGCCCATATCGGTGGCCTGCGCGGCGTGCGACGCATTGCGCAACTTCTCGGCCGACGCCGATCGCGCCAAGCGCGAGCGTTATGCGGATATGGTGAGCGTGCAGCTCGCGCAACTGTCGTCGATGGTTGACCGTATCCTGTCGGTCTCGGTGGCCGAGGACGAGCCTCGACGGCTCCATATGTCGACGTTCGCGCTGCGGCCCGTGCTCGACGGCGCGGCGGCGAAGTGCGGCGCGGCAGGCAAACACGCCGAAGTCTCGGTGGACTGCCCCGACGATCTGTGCGTCAGGGCCGACAAGTTCCATCTGACGAACATCGTAGCCACCGTGGTCGACAACTCGCTCAAATATTCGGGCGAACGGGTGCGGATCGCGATCTCGGCGCGGCGGGCGGACAGCGGGATCGCGATAAGCGTCGACGACGACGGCATGGGAATGGATCCCCGTCACATGAAACACATATTCGACAAATTCTACCGCATCCCCACGGGCGACGTGCAGGAGGTGCGGGGCTACGGACTCGGACTCTATTACGCGCGGCAGGTGGCCGAGCGTCACGGCGGCCGCATAACGGCGAGCAGCCGCAAGGGCGAGGGAACGACCATAACCATAATACTGCCCGACGATGGCCGATAACGATAAGATAAGACTTTTGATGGTGGAGGACGAGCGCATGCTGGCCGAGATTCTGGCCGACACGCTCTCCGACCGCGATTTCGACGTGCGGCTGGCTCACGACGGCGCCGAGGCGCTGGAGATTTGCCGCCGCGAGCGGTTCGACGCCGTGGTGACCGACGTGATGATGCCGCGCATGGACGGCTACACGCTGGTGCGCACGCTGCGCAGCGAGGGTTGCGAGGCCCCCGTGCTGTTCCTCACGGCGCGTTCGGCCACCGAGGACGTGGTACGCGGATTCGAATCGGGCGGCAACGACTTCCTGCGCAAGCCCTTCGCCATCGACGAGTTGATAGTGCGGGTGCGCGCGCTGGTCGGACGCGTGTCGGGCGCCGCCGCGGCAGAGCTGCGCTACGAGATAGGACGCTACGAGTTCGACGCCGAGACGGGACGGCTCTGCTTCGACGGGGAGTGCGTCACGCTGTCGGCGCGCGAGTCGGAGGTGCTGGCACGGCTGTGCCGCCGCATGGGCGAGACGGTCGAGGCGGCGGGCGTGCTGCGCGAGCTGTGGGGCGACGACAGCTTCTTCAATCTGCGCAGCCTCAATGTCTTCGTGTCGCGTCTGCGGCGCAGGCTCGCGGCCGACCCTTCGGTGGAGATAGTCAGCATACGCGGCGTGGGCTACAAGTTGCGATGCCGCTAAAGAGACGGGGGATGCCCGATAAGGCATCCCCCGTTTTCATGTCATTGCGCCTTCAGGCCCAGCGACTCGATGTATCCCGTCTCCACCTTGTTGTTCTCGAATCGGCAGTTTTCGAGGAACCGATCGAGGATGCGTCGGGCTTCGGCTTGGTCGGGACGCGCCGCGCGCACTTCGTTGTAGGTGCCGCGCGGAGCCTCGGCGAAAGCCACTATCGTCTCGCGCCAGCCTTCGGGAGCCTCGACCGAGGTGAACGACGAGCCGCCGATCTTCTTGTAGGGCCAGAACGTCCATCCGATATTGTTGTCCTCCATCGTCTTGCGGAATGCCGCATGCCACTCGTGGGAGTTGTGGCCTATCTCGCCCATGTACATCGGCACACCCGTGCGGTCGCGGAACTCGATGAACCCGCGGATAGCCTCGGGAGTGGGGTCGCCGCCGTAGCGGTGGCAGGTGTACATCACCTTGTCGTCGAAAACGGTGTTCTCCAGCGGGCGGAAATTGCCGTTCCACTGCGCGCCGCCGAGCATGACTATATGGTTCGAATCCGCCTCGCGCACGGCGTCGAATCCCATCTTGTAGATGGCGGCCAGACGCGAATTGATCTGCTCCATGTTGTCGAAATAGGGGGCTATCGGCTCGTTGAGAAGATCGTATCCCAGAATCACGGGCTCGTCTTTGTAGCGGTCGGCTATGCGCCGCCAGATGTCGCAGAAGAGCTTTTGGCTCGCCTCGCTCTCGAAGAGCCAAGGATAGCCGTAACTGTCGTCGATGTTGTCGCCCGTCTGTCCGCCCGGGGCGTCGTGCATGTCGAGAATCAGTCGGAGACCCGCCTCGCGGCACCACTCCACGAGGGTGTCGATGCGCTCGAAGCCGTCCTGCGCCGAGGTGAGTCCCATGTAGTCTTCGTCGGTGAAAAGACGGTAGTGGAACGGCAGGCGGATGGTGTTGGCGCCCGTCGAGGCTATGAAGTCTATGTCGGCGCGGGTGATGTAGTTGTCCTTGAATCGGGCCCAGAACTCGGCGGCGTAGTCGGGACCCGCCAGCTGGCGGAGCATGAGATCGATGTTCGAGGGCGAGTTGGTCTTCGAGAATCCGAACATGTAGCCTTCGGGGTTGAGCCAGTTGCCGAGGTTGGTGCCTCGGATAAGGAACTTCTCGCCGTCGGGGCCTACGAGGTCAGTGCCGTCGATACGTATGAAGCCGTCGCCCGCGGCATTCTTACCGCAGCCTGCGGCCAGCATAGCCGCCGCGGCGCAGATCGTGATGAGGATTTTTTTCATGGTAAAAGCAGTGTGTTAGAGTTATATGTTTCAAAAATACGAAAAAAAAGCGAATCGAACCGCCGAAATTGCATATCTTTACGTTCTCAAACGAAAATAAAATGACCCTGTCGTCCGAAATAGATTTCCGATTGCCTGCCGAGTGGGAGGCGCAGAGTTTCGTACAGCTCACGTGGCCGCACGACGCCACCGACTGGGCGTCGTGCCTCGACGAGGCTAAGGCGTGTTTCGCCGCCATCGCCCGCGAGGTGGCGCGGCGCGAGGATCTGCTCGTCGTGACCCCCGAGCCTCGGGCCGTCGCCGAGGAGCTTCGTGCAGCGGGCATAACGGCCGAAAGCGCCGCCGAGGTGCGGGAGGGATTGTTCTCCGTGCGTTCTACGGGCGGATTTCGCATCGCCATATTCGAATGCCCGACCGACGACACGTGGGCGCGCGACCACGCGTTCCTCACCTGCCGAGATTTCGGCGGCGGCCTTGCCCTGCACGACTTCCGTTTCAACGGTTGGGGCGGCAAATTCGCCGCGGAGAAGGACGACAGGATAAACGCCGCTCTCTACGCGGGGGCGATAGACCGCGGCTCGGCGGTCTACGTCGACGACAACGACACGATTCTGGAGGGCGGTTCGGTGGAGTCCGACGGACGGGGAACGCTGCTCACCACTTCGTCGTGCCTGCTCGCTAAGGGACGCAACGACTATGCGTCCGCCGACGAGGCCGACGCCATGCTGTGCCGAAAGTTAGGCGCCGAGCGAGTGTTGCGGCTCGACCACGGATATCTCGCGGGCGACGACACCGACGGTCATATCGACACGCTGGCGCGTCTGTGTCCCTACGATACCATAGTGTACGTGCGCTGCGACGACAGCGCCGACGAGCACCATGCCGAGTTGGAGGCCATGGAACGCGAATTGCGTGCTTTCCGCACGGCCGACGGGCGGCCCTACCGCCTGCTGCCGCTGCCCATGGCCGACGAAGTGCGGTGCGACGGCGAGCGTCTGCCCGCCACCTACGCCAATTTCCTCGTCGTGAACGGCGCGGTGCTGATGCCCTCCTACGCACAGCCCGACAACGACCGCCGCGCCGCCGAGGTGCTGGCCGAAGCCTTTCCCGACCGCGAGATCGTGCCCGTCGACTGCCGCGTATTGATACGCTGGCACGGCTCGCTGCACTGCGTGACGATGCAATATCCCGCGGGGGTGCGGATCGCGCAGTAATACGCCCCGCAACCGCCGAGAAAAACAGGCTGTTCGCCGACGGCGGCAGGAGTGCTTCAGCAGTCCGCCGCGTGGGGGCGGCGGCGAACTGCCGACATGGCAGAGCCATGTCGATAACTTTATATTAGAAATAAAAATAAATAGAATATACGATGAAAATCGCACTCATCCAACAGTCGATATCGGCCGATATCGAATCCAACAAACGCAAACTCGCCGACCGCATAGATGCCGCCGCGGCCGAAGGCGCCGAGCTGGTGGTGTTGCAGGAGCTTCACAATACGCCCTACTTCTGTCAGACGGAGTCGACGGCCAACTTCGATCTGGCCGAGCCCATCCCGGGCCCCTCGACCGAGTTCTACGGCGATGTGGCACGCCGCAACGGCGTGGTGCTGGTCACTTCGCTCTTCGAGCGTCGTGCGGCGGGACTCTACCACAACACCGCCGTGGTGCTGGAGCGCGACGGTTCGATGGCGGGCCGTTACCGCAAGATGCACATCCCCGACGATCCCGCCTATTACGAGAAGTTCTATTTCACCCCGGGCGATCTGGGATTCCGCCCCATACGCACCTCGGTCGGAGTGCTTGGCGTGCAGGTGTGCTGGGACCAATGGTATCCCGAGGGGGCGCGCATGATGGCTTTGCAGGGTGCCGAGCTGTTGATCTACCCGACCGCCATAGGTTGGGAGAGCAGCGATGCCGACGACGAGAAACAGCGTCAGCTGTGCGCTTGGCAGACGGTGCAGCGCGGTCACGCCGTGGCGAACGGACTGCCCGTGGTGGCGGTGAACCGCTGCGGCCGCGAGGCCGATCCGAGCGGGGCGACGGGAGGCATAGAGTTTTGGGGCCACAGCTTCGCGGCGGGTCCGCAGGGCGAGATGCTGGCCGAGGCGGGATGCGACGAGTGCGTCATGACGGTCGACATAGACATGCGCCGCTGCGAGAACGTGCGCCGTTGGTGGCCGTTCCTGCGCGATCGCCGCATCGACGAGTTCGAACCCCTCACCCGCCGATTCATCGACTGACAACCCGTATCCTCACTTACGTTCGGCGGCATGACACAATAAATTGCAGTCCGCAGGACTGCGCGGGCCGCAGCCTCCCGACAGCGGAGGCCCGCAACTCACTCACGTTCGAAAGCGGTCTCCGCAGGCCGCTGCCCGAAAAGCCCCCGTCGGCGAACGATCTAATCCATCCTGTCGCGATAATC
>CAYMIH010000021.1:0-30002 GCA_964390585.1 uncultured Alistipes sp. | reverse complement strand
GCAGCCTGCGGAGACCGCGGTGTGAGCGTTCGCGAACAACAGCGGGCCTCCGCTGGGGCGAGGCTGCGGCCCGCGCAGTCCTGCGGACTGCATTTTTCGGTTTTTGGCTTGCTGTTCGCCGACAGCGGAGAATTACCCGTTAAAACTTATCTTCGGCGGCTGCGGGGGGGGGCGCACCGAAGGTGCGAGCCGCCGAAGATAACGCCGCAAGGCGGCGCCGTTCTCCCACGCCGATTCGGTTGCATGCGATGACGGCGGCTGTCGGCCTAACGTTTTTTCAGTCCCACGAGATTCATCACGGCGTCGATGAACGTCATGGGGTGCGTGGGTGCTCCCGGGAGCCACAGATCGACGCGGTGACGGCTCAGGAACGAGCGGTCGACGGCGCGGCTGTCGGCGTACAGACCTCCCGAGCAGGCCTCCGATCCGCATACGATAAGTACCTTGGGATCGGGCACGGCATCGTAGCATATCTGCAACGGCTCGGCCATGTTGGCCGTTACGGGACCCGTCACGACCACTCCGTCGGCGTGACGCGGCGAAGCGGTGAACTCCACTCCGTAGCGTCCGAAATCGAAATTGACGTTTCCCGTGGCATTCAACTCCATCTCCACCGACGCATCGCCGCCCGCCGACACCTGACGCAGGCGGAGTATGCGGTTGAACAGCCGCGGTATCTCGGGCCGCACCTTCTCGGCGTGGAAATCGATCGCCTCGTCGCCGACGCGCACCACGAGAGCCTCGCGGTCGGTGGAGCCTATCTTGTAGTCGTTGGTGAAACGTATGTTGCGCGGGGCGCGCAGGGCGCATTCGCCGCAGAAGAGGCAGCGGCCCATGTCGAGCGTGAAGGGCGCCGTGCGGATGGCACCCGTGGGGCAGAGCGCGGCGGCGGCCTCCGCATCGGACATGTCGTCGGTGGCGGTGAGCACGGGACGCCCGCGGAACTCCTCGGTAAGTTCCACGGCATTGAGGTCGGGTATGTATTGCAGACCGTGGCTGCGCAACACTTTTATCTTCGGCAGTATCATGATGCTTCGTTCGTTAAATCTTCGTTTCGGAGCCCTTTTCGGCGGCTCGCACCTTACAAATCGTGGCCGCAGTAGGAGAGGTTGAAACTCTTGTTGCATATCGGGAAGTCGGATATGCCCTCGCCTCGCACGGCGATCGCCAAGGCCAGCCAGTTGTGTACCGACGGATCCTTTATCTTGTATGCGGCGATGCGCCCCTCGGTGTCGGTCACTGCCACGTGGCATATCTCGCCGCGCCACCCCTCCACGAGCCCTACGGCGAGCGAGGCGGGTGTCAAGGCGGCCTCGTAGTCGGGGCGCGACGGGCAGGGTGCGGGAGCGAAGTCGGCCAGCAGGCGTTCGATCAGATCGGCCGACTGCAATACCTCGCGGCAGCGGACCATTAGGCGCGCCATCACATCGCCGTGACGCTTCACCATGCTCTCGTGGGCGATCGCGGCGTATACCCCCGTGGGGTGCGACGCGCGTATGTCGCGGGCCACTCCGCTCGCGCGGGCCGCCATTCCCACTCCTCCTATGCGCAGCATGTCGGCGCGCGGCACCACGCCGCACTGCTCGTAACGGGCCAGCAGGGTGGGGGAGCTCTTTATATCCTGCCGCACCTCGTCGTAACGGCGGCGTATCTCGGCCACGTTGCGGCGTATCATTGCGGCCTTTTCGGCCGTCAGGGGCTTGTTGGTGCCGAACGGACGTAGGAGTCCCTTGCCGAAACGGTTTCCGCACCAAGCCTGCGTGGTGTTTATGGTCATGGTGCGCAGCGCCTCGCACGCCACCTGCCCCAACTGGTAACCCACGTCCATCGACAAGGCTCCCGTGTCGGCTATGTGCATTGCCATGCGCTCCAGCTCGGCCGCTATGGCGCGTTCCGTTGCCAAGCGGTCGTCGGCCATGCGGCCGGCGAGCTTTTCCACGGCCGCCACGAACGCCGAGGCATGCGACACCGCGCTGTCGCCCGCCACCGATTCGGCGAGCAGGGTTTGGCGCAGACGGTTGTCGGTGGCGGCGAACTGATGTTCGACGCCGCGGTGCTGGTACCCCAGCGCGATCTCCAGATGCAGCACGTTCTCGCCGTTGCAGATGAAACGGAATGCCCCGGGCTCGATGATGCCCGCGTGTATGGGTCCCACGTTCACCTCGTGGAGCGAGTCGCCCTCGATGGTGTAGAAGGGGTAGTTGTCGATGGTCGAGTTGCGGTTGCGGCGGTCGAAGGAGAAGCGCAGGGGCTTGTTCCACGGCATGGAGTCGAACTCCACGTCGTAGAGTTCGGCTATCTCGCGCTCGAACGGATGCATGGCGGGGTGCAGTGCCGTGAGCGACGGCAGCGCCGTGTCGTCGTAATAGTCCATCGTGAACGAGGCGAGCATTATGCGGTGCTCCTCGTCGTCGAGCACGATGATGTAGAACCGCAGCAGCGAGCCGTCGGGCAGCGCGAAGTAGTGCGCCACGTGGTAGCGCTCCTGCTTCAGCCGCTCGCGCAGATCGGCGTACAGCGCGGCGTACTCCACCGTGGGTATCTCTTTCAGCGCTACGGCGTGCGAAAAGTTGTCTGTTATGTGGTAGTTCATGGCTTGACGGCTTAAAGGGTTGCTATTCGGTCGATGAGCGTAAGCAGTGGCGCGGGCTGCCAGATGCCGAGCACTATGGCGGCCACGAGCAGCGTGAGCGCTCCGTACGAGAGTCGTCGGTTGATCTTCGAGAGGTGCAGCTCGTCCTGATTGGGCTGGTAGCAGAGCTTTATCACGCGGTAGCAGATCGAATAGATGACGATGCAGAGCAGCAGCACCATCACGGCTGCGAGCCACCACCCCGTCGAGGCTATGGTCTGCGAGAGGATCATCAACTCCGACACGAACAGCGGCGAGGGCGGGAATGCCAGCACCGCGACCATGCCCGCCAGCAGACCTATGGCGCCCACCTTGTTGATGTTGATGTAGTCGCCTATGCGGTTTATGCGGTAACCGTTGTAGACCTGACGCACGACGGCTATTTGCAGGAAAAGGCTGCTCTTGATGAGCGTGTGGCACATCACGTGGAACACGGCCGCCCACACGCCTATGCCTCCTATGCCCAGACCTATGGCGGCTATGCCCATGTTCTCGACGGTGGAGTACGACAAGAAACGCTTGTAGTTGTTGGTGCGTCGCAGGAACAGCGCGCCTACCGAGAGGCTCAGCACGCCGATGATAAGCAGCACGTGGCGCACCCACGGAAACACCTCGGTCGAGGCGAACAGCTTGTAGACGCGGAATATGGCCAGAAAGCCCGCGTTCACCAGCCCCGTGGATATCATGGCCGAGGCGGGTGCGGGCGCGGCGAAGTTGGCGTCGACGCCGATGGTGTAGAGCGGGAATATCTCCATCTTGCAGCTGTATCCCGTCAGGATGAGCAGGAACGCCGTCTTCAGGTAGAGCGGGTTGCCCTCGGCGATGAGCAGCCGCAATTCGTCGTAGCCGAGCGAGCGGTTGGCCGCGGCGGCGCTCAGCAGCAGGATTCCCAGATAAGCTATGGCGATGCCCGTCGAGCATACGAACAGATACTTCCACGTGGCCTCCAGAGCGGCTTCCGAGTGGCGGTGATAGATGATTCCCGCGCCGCACAGCGTGGTGGTCTCCAGCAGGATCCACGTGACGGCTATGTTGTTGGCGAAGTATACGCCCGTGATGGCCGTCGTGAGCAGCATGAGCAGCGCGAAGTAGGTGCGGTAGGCCGTTATGCCGTCGTCGCGCAGATACTCCTGCGAATGCAGGAACACGAACGCCGCCACGACGGCCATAAGTATGTAGAACGCCGTTCCCGTCTCGTCGAAGGTGAAGAACGCGCCCGAGGTCGAGAGGTACGCGCTGCCGAAGAGCAGGTGGGCGGCGAACGCGGCGTGCACGCACATGTAGAATCCGCAGAGCAGATGCACCGTGCGTCGGCTGCGGGCGAAGAAAGCGGCGGCTCCTGCGGCCAGCCACATGGCAAAGAAGATGTATATCATGTCGCTTTAATCCTTTACGTGGGTCAGTGAATCGCTGTCGTCGGTGTGTATCTCTCGGTCGACGCGCGTCATGAACAGCCCGAGCATCAACACCGAGATGAGGATGTCGAGCAGGATGGCCGTGTTGATAAGTATGGGCATCTCCACTCCTATGGCCATCGAGAAGAGGAACACGCCGTTCTCGATGACGAGGAATCCCACCATGTGGGTGAAGATGCGCGAGCGCAGCACGATGAGGATCAATCCGCTCAGCAGGGCGTAGAGGGCCACGCCGAAGAAGATCATGTGCACCGACGAGTCGGCCACGTAGTAGGTCACCAGCGCGCTGGCTATAAGGGCCGCCACCGAGAGCAGCAGCGAGTTGAACTGCGCCGAACCCGAGGTACGCACGCGGTTGATCTTGGTCTTGCGGATGACGCGCAGCAATATGGCTGGCACGATCAACGCCTTGAATATCAATGTTTCGAGTATGACGAACGACAGCTCGATCCAGTCGAGCGAATGCAGCCGCAGCAGCGCTATGCCTAACAGGATCCAGCCCTGAAAGGCTATGAGCGAGGCGTAGTTGCGGAAGCGCTCGACGATCGACAGATAGATGAGCGTCAGTACGTACAATATTATAAGCGATAGAAGCATGGTCGGGCGGTTAAATGTTTATGTCGAGTTGCAGCAGGTAGCCGATGAAGAAGATCAAGGCTGCCAGCGCGGTCAGGGTCACTATGAACGTGGTGTTGCGCGCGAGTTTGTTGCGCGCCTGCGTCGACTCCACTATGCCTACGGCCACGCCCGTGAGGGCTATGGCCAGCGGCGCGGCGAACCACCAGCGGAAGCAGCATACGGCGGCCACGGCGTCGGCGGCGATCATCGAGAAGCAGGCCGTCTTGAGCCAGCCCGCGATGTGGATCAGTCCCAGATCGATGCCCGAGTAGTCGAGGCACATCACCTCGTGGATCATCGTAAGCTCCAGATGGGTGCGCGGGTCGTCGACTGGTACGCGGCCCGACTCCACGAAGGCTATCTTCACGAAGAGGTAGGCCGTGAGCAGCATCACGATCGTAAGATGCAGGTCGAACGACTGTTCGCGCGCGAAGATGTCGGCGAACGAGGTGTAGCCGCAGAACATGGCCAGCGTGGCGAAGCCTATCATCAAGGCGGGCTCCACGAGCGCGCCGTAGAGGGCCTCGCGCGAGGCTCCCATGCCCTCGAACGAGCTGCCCGTGTCCATCGCGGCGAGGATGATGGCCACGCGTGCGAGCGCCAGCGTGTAGGCGAAGCATATCATGTCGCCCTCGAACGAGATGAGCGGGTCGAGATCGGCCACGGGGATGAAGAGCATGGCCGTAACGGCCGCGCCGAGATATACGGCGGGTGCTATGCGGAACAGGGCCGTGGTCGCGGTCGAGTACACCGAGCCTTTGCGGAGCAGCAGCGCCACGCCGTTCACGTGGTTGAAGAACCGCACGCCCTTGCGCCCCGCGAGGATGGCCCGCGTGCGGTTTATGACGCCCGTGGTCAGCAGGGCCACCGCTATCATCAGAATGGTATTGAGTGCTGTTCCCATACGCTAAATGAGGTTTAGGATCGAGAGTATGAACACCGCCACGAGGAAGAGCAGGGCGAAGAGTATGTAGTGGTTGATCTTGCCCGTGCGCAGACGCATGATGCGTTTGTTTATCATGCGCAGCATCTCCATCCACCATGCGGCGAACAGACGGTCGACACGGTCCTTGTGGCGCACGTTGTAGTTGTGTGCCGAGGGGAATATCTCGCTCTTGCCCACGGCGCGACCCTCGACGGTGTTCTGCGTGAGCGAGTCGGCTATCGACTCCAGACCTTCGGCGAACGACTCGCCCGTGTACTGCATGCGTATGTCGGGCGAGGTGAATCCGCAGCCCCACGTGGGGCCTTCGGCTATCGTGCGGTTGCGCTGCGCGCGGCTCTTGGCCGTGCAGATCAACGCCGTGACCAGCACGAGCAGCCATCCCGTCAGCGACACGCGCCCGAGGGCGGGCACCATGTCGGCCTCGACGACCTGCGCGGCCGAGGGGACGAATCCTTCCGCTATGCCGCTCACCACGCGCACGGCGTATTGGGGCAGCAGGCCTATCGCCGCGATTCCCGCCACGGGTATGGCCATCGCCGCTATGCGGCAGTTGTCGACCTCGTCGGCCTCGGCCACGCGGTGGCTGCGCGGCGAGCCGAGGAACACGGTGCCGTAGAGCTTGGTGAAGGCCAGCACCGCTATGCCGCCTATAAGGGCCAAGGCCATGAGCCCGCCCGCGGCGCAGAGCGTGTCGGTGCCGTCGCTCACGCTGTCGAGCATGCCGAAGTAGATCAAGAACTCGCTCACGAAGCCGTTGAGCGGCGGCAGGGCGCAGATGGCCAGCGTGCCGACGAGAAACAGTATGGCCGTCACGGGCATGCTCTTGGCCACGCCGCCGAAGCGGTCGAGCAGTGTGGTGTGCATCTTCGAGTAGATGTTGCCCGCGCCGAAGAAGAGCAGCGACTTGAACATCGAGTGGTTGACCGTGTGCAGCAGCGCGCCGCACAGTGCTGGTACGGCTATGGCGGGATTGCCCGCCGCGCGGCCCAGCATGGCTATGCCCAGACCGATGAAGATCACCCCTATGTTCTCTATGCTGGAGTAGGCCAGAAGCCTCTTCACGTCGTTCTGCACCGCGGCGAGGATTACGCCCCACAATCCAGTGACGGCACCCGCCGCGAGGAGTATGACGCCCGCCGTGTGTATCTGCGCGGGGTCGGTGATCTCCCACGCCACGCGTATCACGCCGTAGACGCCCGTTTTGATCATCACGCCCGACATCACGGCCGACACGTGCGACGGAGCCGCGGGGTGCGCCTCGGGCAGCCATACGTGCATCGGAAACAGACCCGCCTTCATGCCGAAGCCCGCCAGAAAGAGCAGGAACAGCGGCATGGTGCGTCCCGCCGCGAAGCATGCGGGCAGATCGGCGAAGTCGGCCGAGCCGCACGCGGCGTATATCCCGACGAAGCCCGCCACCAGAAAGACGAAGCCTATGTGCATCATTATAAGGTATGCCAGCGCGGCGCGCAGCACCTCGGCGCGTTGGGCGTCGAAGAGTATGAGCAGGAACGACGCTATGGTCATCAGCTCCCACGCGAACAGGAACGAGAATCCGCCGCTCGACATCACCACCAGCATCATCGAGAGCACCAGCACGGTGAGCGAGAAGTAGTGCAGCGAGATGTGCGCCGACGATTTTTCGGTCAGATAGTTTTGCAGATAGCCCCGCGAATAGAGCACCGTGGCAATGCCCGACACCGCTATGATGAGCAGGAAGAGCGCCGACAGCCGATCGATCGCGATCTGCTCGCAGCCGAACAGCGGCCCTTCGATGTGCACGAGCGTCTCGGCGGGCGCTCCCGCCAGCACGCCGATAGCCGGCACCGCTACGGCCGCTGCCGCTGCGGTCACTGCGGCCAGCGCCACCCACACCTTGCAGCGAAGCGGTGCGACGAACAGCACGCCTGCCAACAGTGCCAGAGCCGGAAACAGGTAGAGATAGAACATATCAGATTGTCGTCAAATTGTTTTACAGCCCGTTCACTACGGCCGCCATTACCGCGGCTGCCACGGCCGCAGTCTCCGTGCGGAGCCTTTGCGGCCCGAGCGTTACGGGCTCGAATCCGTTTTCGAGCGCAAAATTAATCTCTTCGGGTGAAAAATCGCCCTCGGGGCCTATCAAAATTAAAATATTTTCATTTTTCCCTATCTCCGAGGCAAGATAACGTCGCTCGGCGGCGTTATCGTCGCAATGGGCTATGAACTTGCGGCCGTCGAACGGCGCGGCGATCAGTCGGCGCAGCGGGGTGAGCTCGTCGAGCGCGGGGTGGTAGGCCTTGAGCGACTGTTTGACGGCCGAGGTTATCACGCGCAGCTCGCGGTCGTACTTTATGATGCGGCGTTCGCTGCGCTCGCACTCTACGGGTACTATGCGGGTCACGCCTACCTCGGTGGCCTTTTCGAGGAACCACTCGAAGCGCTCGATGTTCTTCGTGGGGGCGACGGCGAGGGTCAGGCCGTAGGGCATCCTGCCGTATTGGGCGATGGTCTCCACCGTCTCGACGGCGCAGCGCTTGGGATTGGGATCCGTCACGCGGCAGCGGTAGAGATTGCCGCGGCCGTCGGTGAGGTGAAGCTCGTCGCCGACGCCCAGACGCAGCACGCGCACGCAGTGTTTCGACTCTTCCTCGCTCAGCGTGTGGTGCGGCGGAACCATGTCGGGTGCGTAGAATAGTTGCATGGTCGATCGTTTGATATTGCGTTTGTCCGCATGGCATTTCGGCGTCGCGGCGCGATTCCGGCATTCCGCCGCGCTCCTGCCGCCGACGGCGCCGAAGATGTTTTTGCGGATACGTATTTTGTATTAACTTTGCAAAGGTATTAATTATATGTCAAGTAATGAAACGCTTCATTCCTTTATTCCTGTCGGCGATGACTGTCGTGACTTTCGGGGCCTGCCACCGCGCGGGCGACACGGGTGAAAATCCCTTTTTCGAGGCTGAGTGGGACACTCCCTACGGCGCGCCTCCGTTCGACCGTATAACCGCCGACCACTTCAGGCCCGCTTTCGAGCGCGGCATGTCGCTGCACGACGAGGAGATAGCGGCCATAGTGTCGTCCAAGGACGATCCCGATTTCGAGAACGCCGTACTGGCTTTCGACGAGTCGGGCCGCATGCTCGCGCGCGTGAGCGCCGTGTTCGGACTGCTCGACGCGGCCGACACCGACGAGCGGATGCAGGCCGTGGCGGCCGAGATGATGCCCGTGCTGGCGGCCCACCGCGATGCCGTGATGATGAACGAGGCGTTGTTCGCCAAGATAAAATCGGTCTACGACCGCCGCGCGGCGTTGGATCTCGACGCCGAGCAACTGCGGCTCACCGAGAAGATATACGACCGCTTCGTCCGTGCGGGCGCGTTGCTGCCCCCCGATAAGAAAGCGCGTCTGAAAGAGATAAACGAGCGTCTGTCGCGACTCGGCGTCACGTTCGGGCGCAATCTGCTGGCCGAGACTAACGATTTCGCGATGGAGCTCGCGGCCGAGGATCTGAAAGGTATCCCTTCGGTGGTGCGCGACGCCGCTCTGGAGCAGGGCAAGGCGTCGGGCCGCGAGGGCAAGCATGTGTTCACTCTTCAAAAGCCGAGCATGCTGCCCCTGCTGACCTATTGCGATAACCGCGCTCTGCGCGACAGCATCTACAATGCCTACATATCGCGCGGCGACCGCGGCAACGAGCACGACAACAAGGCCGTGGTGGCCGAGATGGCGGCCCTGCGTTACGAGAAGGCGGCCATGCTCGGGTACGACTCTTATGCCGACTACGTCATCTCCGACCAGATGGCGGGCAGTCCCGAGGCCGTGTACGGCCTGCTGGACCGCGTGTGGGAGCCCGCGCTGGAGCGTGCGCGCGGTGAGCTGGAGCGCATGATGCCCATGCTGCGCCGCGACGAGGGCGAGGATGCCGTGTTCGAGCCGTGGGACTGGTGGTATTACGCCGAGAAGGTCCGCAAGGAGGATTACGACTTGCAGGAGGAGGCCGTGCGCCAGTATCTTTCGCTCGACAACGTCAAGGGCGGCATATTCTTTCTGGCCAACCGTCTGTACGGCATTACGTTCCGTCCGCTGACGGCGCCCGTCTACAACGAGGAGTGCGAGGTGTACGAGGTGATCGACGCCGACGAGACGCCGCTCGGAGCGCTCTATTTCGATTTCCATCCCCGCGCGGGCAAGCGCGGCGGCGCATGGTGCGGCCATTTCACCGAGCAGACCTATCGCGACGGCCGTCGGGTGGGGCCCGTGGTGAGCATCGTGTGCAACTTCACCCGTCCGTCGGGCCGCATTCCCGCCCTGCTGTCGATAGACGAGGCCGAGACGCTGTTCCACGAGTTCGGACATGCCCTGCACGGGCTCTTCGCCGATGTGCGCTACCGCGGACTGGCCGATGTGGAGGGCGATTTCGTCGAGCTGCCGTCGCAGATCATGGAGAACTGGGCATTTACGCCCGAGATGCTGCGCCAGTATGCCGTCAACTATCGCACGGGCGAGGTAATGAGCGACGAGATGATAGACAAGATACGCCGCAGCTCGCTGTTCAACAAGGGCTTCGCCACGACCGAGCTGGTCGCCGCGGCGCTGTCGGACATGGATATACACTCGATAGCGAGTGCCGAACCGATCGATGTCGACGCTTTCGAGCGCGAGGCGCTTACGGTGAAGCGCGGGCTTATTCCGCAGATCGCTCCCCGTTACCGCTATCCCTATTTCAGCCACATATTCGACGGCGGATATTCGGCGGGATACTACTTCTATATATGGGCCGAGGTGCTCGACAAGGATGCTTTCCGTGCATTCGTCGAGAGCGGCGACCTGTTCGACCGCGACACGGCCGAGCGTTTCCGCCGCGAGATCCTCTCGCGCGGAGGCAGCCGTGCGGGCATGGATATGTATCGTGCGTTCCGCGGGGCTGAGCCCGATGCCGATGCGATGCTTATCGGCCGCGGGTTGATAGAGGCGCCCGAGCAGGCGGAGGCGCCCGAGATTCGCGCGATCGGACCCGTGGATACCCGTGCGCAGGCCCGCGAGAGGGCCGAGAGGTCGCGACGCGAACGCGAGGCGGCGGCACGCGCCGAGGCCGATTCCACGGCGGTGGTGGAGTAGTATGCTGTTCGCCGACGGCGGAGGACGCACGAGCCTTACGGCGAGTTGCAGTCCGCCGCGCGGGGTGGCGGCGAACTGCCGACATGGCGCGGCCATGTCGATTACGTCAAATGAAGAAACCGAATTGAAAATAACGATGAAAAAACTCTTTTTACTTATGACAATCAGTGCTTTTGCGGCGGGTTGTGCGGGCGATTCGATGCCTGTGGCCGATCTTCCCGAGATCGACACGACGAACCCTTTGCTGGGCGAGTGGGACACTCCCCGCAACACCCCGCCTTTCGACAAGATCGAGATCACCGATTACGAACCCGCATTCGAGACGGCCATCGCCGTGTCGCGGGCCGAGATAGAGGCCATAGCGAACAATCCCGCTCGTCCCACGTTCCGCAACACCATAGTGGCGATGGAGCGTCAGGGGCGTCTGCTGGACCGCATATCGGGCATATTCTACAATCTGCGCGAGGCCGACACCTCGGACGAGATGGACGCCATAGCGCTGCGCATACAGCCCAAGCTGACCGAGCTGAGCAACGACATAGCGTTGAATCCCGCTCTGTTCGCCCGCGTGAAGGCTGTTTACGACGGTTCGCGCCGCGGATTGTCGGAGGTCGACGTGAAACTGTTGGAGGATACCTACAAGGGCTTCGCCCGCTCGGGCGCCGCTCTGTCGGACGAGGACAAGGAGCTCTACCGCAAGTATACCTCGGAGCTTTCGGAGGCCACGCTCAAGTTCGGACAGAACTCGCTGGCGGCGACCAACGCGTTCGCCTGCAACATAACCGACGCATCGAAGGTGGCCGAGTTGCCCGAGTTCGTTCGGGAGGGGCTCGCCGCCGATGCCGCGGGCCGCGGCGAGAAGGGCTGGACGGTGACCCTCAAGGCGCCGAGCTATGTACCCTTCATGACCTATTCGTCGCAGTGCGACATAAAGGAGAAACTCTACCGCGCCTACAATTCGCGTGCGTTGGGCGGCGAGTTCGACAACTCGGAGCTCATACGCCGCATCGTGTCGCTGCGCCTGAAGATCGCCAACCTGCTGGGCTATGAAACCTACGCCGACTACGTTCTCGAAGAGCGTATGGCCGAGAGTGCCGCCACGGTTAATTCGTTCCTCGAAGAGCTGCGCGCCGAGACGATCGATTACGGCCGCAAGGATTACGAGACGATAAACGCCTATGCCGCGTCGAAAGGCTTCAAAGGCGACGTGATGCCTTGGGATTGGGCCTATTGGGCCGAGAAGTACAAGTCGGAGAAGTATGCCGTGGACGACGAGCAGGTGAAACCCTATCTGAAGCTCGACAACGTGATCCGCGGCGTGTTCATGGCGGCCGAGAATCTTTACGGCCTGACGTTCACGCCCAACGAGGATATCGCCGTATATCATCCCGACGTGACGGCTTACGACGTCAAGGATGCCGATGGCGATTTCTTGGCCGTGCTCTATCTCGATTTCTTTCCGCGCGAGTCGAAGCGTTCGGGCGCATGGATGACCGAGTTCCGCGGCACGAGCGTCGAGGACGGTGCGGAGACACGTCCGTTAGTGTCGTTAGTGATGAACTTCACCAAACCCACCGAGACCACTCCGTCGCTGCTCACATTCGACGAGTTCAACACTTTCCTGCACGAGTTCGGACACTCGCTGCACGGCATGCTGGCCAAAGGCGACTACGAGTCGTTGAACGGCACAAACGTCTATCGCGACTTCGTGGAGCTGCCCTCGCAGATCATGGAGAACTGGGCCACCGAGAAGGAGTACCTCGACCGTTGGGCCGTGCACTACAAGACGGGCGAACCCATTCCCGCCGAGCTGGTGGCCAAGATCGTGGCGGCCAAGAACTATCTGGCGGCCTATTCGAACCTGCGCCAGCTCTCGTTCGGCCTCACCGACATGGCATGGCATACGCTCAAGGAGCCTTACGAGGGCGATATCGAGTCCTTCGAGCGCGCTGCGATGGCGCCTGTGCAGATCACGCCCGTGGTGAAGGGTACTGCCATGAGCAACGCTTTCACCCACATCTTCGCGGGCGGTTACGCGGCGGGATATTACGGCTACAAGTGGGCCGAGGTGCTGGCGGCCGATGCTTTCTCGCTCTTCAAGGAGAAGGGGATATTCGACCGCGACACGGCCGCGGCGTTCCGCCACCTGCTGGAGCAGGGCGGACAGCGCCATCCGATGGACATATACGTCGAGTTCCGCGGCCACAAGCCCGAGGTGAAGGCTCTGATAGAGTCGATGGGGTTGAAATAGCGCCGACAGGCTGTTCGCCGACAGCGGAGGACGCAAGCGAGCCTTCGGGCGAGTTGCAGTCCGCCGCGCGGGATGGCGGCGAACTGCCGACATGGCATAGCCATGTCGATTTATTTGACAATGAAATTAAATAAACCGTATATGAAAACAACAGGCAGAATTTTACTTTCGGCGATTTTCGCCGCGGCATCGTTGAGTGCGTCGGCGCAGAAGACGTCGGGCAATCCCGTTTTCGAGGGGTGGTATGCCGATCCCGAGGGCGTGGTGTTCGGCGACACCTATTGGATCTATCCCACCTACTCGCATCCGTTCGACGAACAGCTCTTTTTCGACTGCTTCTCGTCGAAAGATCTGGTGAAGTGGACCAAGCACGAACGCATCATCGACAACTCGCGCATCAAGTGGCTGCGCCGTGCATTGTGGGCGCCCGCCATCGTGGAGAAGGACGGCAAATATTTCCTCTTCTTCGGCGCTAACGACGTGCACGAGGGCGAGATCGGCGGCATAGGCGTGGCCGTGGCCGACAATCCCGCGGGTCCGTTCGAGGATTATCTGGGCAAGCCGCTCATCAACGAGATAGTGAACGGCGCGCAGCCCATCGACCAGTTCGTGTTCCGCGACAAGGACGGTTCGTGGTATATGTATTACGGCGGCTGGCAACACTGCAATGTGGCCAAGCTGCGCGACGACTTCAAGGGCTTCGTCCCGTTCGAGGACGGCACCGTATTCAAGGAGATCACCCCCGAAGGCTATGTCGAGGGGCCTTTCATGTTCATCCGCGACGGCAAGTACTACTTCATGTGGTCGGAGGGCGGCTGGACTGGACCCGACTATCGCGTGGCATACGCCATCGCCGACAATCCGTTCGGTCCGTTCGTGCGCAAGGACGTGATTCTGCGCACCGACGAGAACGTGGCGACGGGTGCGGGACACCACTCGGTGATACACAATCCCAAGAGCGGAAAGTATTATATAGTCTACCATCGCCATCCGCTTGGCGCGACCGACGGCAACGACCGCGTCACCTGCATCGATCCGTTGGAGTTCGACGCCGAGGGCAATATCCTGCCCGTGAAGATGACCTTCGAGGGCGTGAAGCGCGACAAGCTGAAATAACTCTTGCAAGTCGATAAAGCAATTTCCCCCGCTGTTCGGACAGCGGGGAAATTGTCTTTTACGGGTTGCCGATTATCTCGGACCGCCGCCCGGGCCACCGGGACCTCCCATCGGAGAACCCATGCGACGTGAAGAACTCTTGCCGTCCGATATGTTGTAGTCGGAGAGTACGTGCGAGCCCTTCTTGCCGAATACGCGGAGGTTGTAGTTGAACTGCACCGTGAAGTAACGTCCGATGACGCTGTTCCACGAGTTCTGCGTGTAGCCCGATCCCGTGGTGCGGGCGAACGAAGTGTTCTGGTTGAAGATGTCGTTCACGCCCACCATGATCTCACCCAGCTGGTTGCGGAACAGCTTCTTGCCTATGTAGGCGTTGCAGAGGGTGTAGGAGTCGTTGTAGTCGTTGGTGAAGCCTATGTACTGCACGTAGTTGGCGCTGGCGGTGAAGGTGAATCCTTTCCAGAACACCGTTTTGAGCGAGCCCGAGGCCGTGTGGTTGAAATACTCGTTTTTACTGCCTCCCGAAGCCAGCGAGTTGTCGGCTTGGTTGTAGGTGCCGTTCCACGAGAGGGTGAAATCGACATTCTCCGATATGTTGCTGCCCAGAACCACGTTGGCGTCGTAACCTATGTTGCTTGCCATGTTGCGCTCGCCGTTTACCAACGAGGGCGTTCTCGTGTAGTTGACACCCGCCATGATGTTGAAGTTGCACTTCATGAAGTTGAGCGGCAGACCGTAGCTTAAGTGGGTGCGGAGGCTGCGGTAGCCGTCCACGTTGTCGTAAGTGGTATACTGCACGGGAGTCGAGCCCACCTCGTCGATTACGCTCTGCGGGATATGCTCGCCCGTGTAGATGCTCGACGATATGTAATCCGACGTGCTCTGGAACGAGAACATCCACATGAAAGTGCGTCCCTTTTCGAGGTTGGTGTTGTTGTAGTGGAAATTGATTCGGTGCGAGTAGGCAGGGTTGAGTCGGTCGTTACCGCCCGTCACGTACTGCATATCCGATATGTCGAGCAGGTTCTGCAACTGCGTGATGTTCGGGTTGTCGGTGCCCGACATGATGAACATGCGGATCGAGTTCTGGCGGTCGATGTTGAAATTGCCCATCAGGAAGTAGGTGACGTCGTTGTACGAACGTTTCACCGCCTGAGTGTTCGTGGCCCGCACCTCGCCGTTGAGGGTCGAGTATTGGTAGTTCAGGTCGAGCACGAGCGTATTGCGCTCCTTGCTGTAACGGAAGCCCGGGCCTATGCGGTGGGTGGTGTAGTCGCTGGTATATTTGTTCGAGAGCTGCGGATCGAGCACGCCGTTGGTGTAGGTGTCGTCGTTGCCGAAGTTCCACGTCTGTTTGTCGCGCTCCTGTCCCGTGTAGCCCAGACGGTACTGGAAGTTGAGCTGCGAGTATTGCGACAGAGGCTCGGCGTAGTTGACGGCACCTTCGATGCCGAGGTTGTTCGAATCGCTTCCGTCGGCCAGATAGCGCAGCAGGGGCGAGTAGGTGCCGTCGCCGTTGTCGATGGTCGACTGATTCGAATAGCTCTTCGAGTCGTTGTCGTTGTTGCGGTAGCTGAATCTTACGTCGGCGGTGAACAGGCGGCCCGGCTTGCCGAGCTTGAGGCGGTATTGCAGGAACTCCGATATGTTGTATCCTCCTTGGTTAGCCTCGTTGCCGTTCATTATGATGTTGTGAATGGCGTCGCCGTATTGCAAACCGTCGGTTATGCTGTACGGATCGTACGACTGGAAACTGAGCCCCGTGCGCGACATGATCGACTGGTTCTCCGATATGCGCCAGTCGAAACGGGCGTTGAGGCGGTTGTTGTAGTTCAGGTTGTCGGAATAGCCCGTCTGCTCCAGCGTACCCAGATCTTCGAGCGGAGCCTCGTACCACTTTATAGTCTCCGAAAGATTCTTCGTGCGGGTGCGGTTGAAGAAGTAGCTGGCCTCTAATTTCACTTTGTCGTTTTCGCCCCACGATCCCGTGTAGTTGAGACCTATCGATCCCACTTTGGCCACGCCGCTCTGCGGGCGCACCATGTATTGTCCCACGCCGCGACCCATGCCGCCGCCCATGCCGCCTGTCGAGCCCGACACGCCGAGGATATCCTCGAACGAGAAGTTCTGCTGGTTGATGTTGTTGAGCAGCGCGATACCCGAAAGACGGTGGTTGTTGTTGAAATAGTTGACGTTACCGCCGAAGACATATTTGTTCGATTCGGTGATGTCGTCGGTGTCGGGTTGGTAGCCGTATCCCGCGTATATCTTGCCGAACACGCCCTGACGCATGGATTCGTGCGTGACGATGTTGATGGCTTTATAACCCTCGCCGTCGTCCATACCCGAAAATTCGGCGTTGTCGCTCAGCTTGTTGTACACCTCGATGTTCTTCACCGCCTGCGCAGGCAGCGAGTTGAGTGCCGTCGATACGTCCTCGCCGAAGAACTCCTTGCCGTCGACGAAGATCTTCTTCACCGTCTCGCCCTGAGCCTCCACGCTGCCGTTGGTGATGGTGATGCCCGGCAGTTTCTTGAGCAGTCCCTCCACGTCGGCGTCGTTGGCCACTTTGAAGGCTTCGGCGTTGTAGCTGACCGTGTCGCCCTTCTGCGAGGCGCGGATGGCCTGCACCTCCTTAACCACGGCGTCGATCTTGGTGGCGCTCTCGGTCATCTCAACGGTGCCGAGGTCCTTGGCGGCCGCGTCGACCTTGACGCTCTTTTTCAGGTCGTCGTATCCGAGGAATGTTATCACAACGTCGTAATCGCCGTATTTGAGGTTTGAGATTTCGATCTTGCCGCCGAATCCCGAGGTGTAATACTTTTTCTCGCCGTCGGGCGTGTCCGAAGGCGAAACTTCGACTACCGCACCCGCTATGCCTTCGCGGGTTTGAGAATCGATCACCGACATGGTGAGTTTGCCGCGTTGCTGGGCGAATGCCGCCGTTGTCAGGCAAATGAAAAGAACGATACCAAATAATTTCTTCATACTCCTGTCTGCTTTTCGCTTTTTTATAGTTTGTTAAATTTCGTTTTCACACGAATGGCCGTCGCACACGAGCGATGTGCGAAAAAAACCTTGGCTTTGTTTGCCTTCGTTTTCTCGCCTCGGCATAGCTCGAACGAGTTCGGCTCTGCTCTCGGCTTAACGAAAACGTTACAAATATAGGGATTTCTTTACCTTTGAAGAATCGATTCGGGGGTGAATCGACAAAACAGGGGTGCCAATTGACTGTCGGCACCCCTTCCGAAAAACAACCTAATTTCCATTACTGCCTTGAATGGAATGTATGGGATTCCGTATAAAAGATTGGACTGAAAGAAATTAGAATCCCATGTCGTTGCCGAAACCGCCGCCGAATCCGCCGGGGCCGCCCGCAGGGCTGCCGCCTCCGTTGAATCGTCCTTCGCCGCTCTGTCCCGTACGGCTGCGATTCTGCTCGTTCTGCTTCTGTTTCAACCATTTCTTATACTGCGACGCATCGAGTATCTTCTGCATCTGTTCGTCGATGGCCTCTTCGCGGGCCTTTTGCTTTTCACGGCGCTCCTGCATCTGCTGCATCATCTCCTCGCGCTCCTTCTGTTGCTCGGTGGCGTTTTCGAGATTGATCTTTTGGATCTCGGCTTTCTGCTCGTCGGTGAGATCGAGTGCTTTTGCCATGCGTTCGGTGTTCATGTTTGCGATCTCCTCAGCCGAAAGCTGTTTGCGCTGCTGACGTTGTTGCTCGTTCTGATCCTGTGCGAAAGCGGCTGTTCCCATAAGCAGAGCCGCTGCGATTGCTAATGTTACTCGTTTCATATTGTTTTTGTTTTAGTGTTATCGTCGTCGGGATTCGTCCGAGACTTACGATCCTTTCGTTGATACAAAGATAGGGGTGAAACGGCAAAACCGAAGCCAAAGCCTCGGTCTAACGTCAAATCGGTGGGGTGAATCGCCTAATCGGAGGGGTGAACCGACGTGAGCCACTGTTTGAATTCGGGCACACGGGCTTTCGATATGATGATCTTTTCGGGTATTTCGACCGTCAGATTGAGCGACAGACGGCTGCCGAACCATACGACGATATCCTTTACGGCCTTGCGTGCGACGATGAACTGACGGTTGGCGCGGAAGAATTCGTCGTCGGGCAGCGAGGTCCGAAGCATCTCCAGAGTACGGTCGATCGCGTAGCGCTCGCCCGAATATGTCGAGGCGGTGACCTTCTCGTTCGAGGTGTAGAAATAGGCCACGTCGTCTATATTGAGAGGTATGATCTTGTCTTTGTAGTGCACGAGGAACACGCGTCGGCAGTCGCGTTTCGAGGTCTCGATCATGGTGTCGACCTTGTTTTTGTAGTCGATGCGCTCGGCGCCGCTCAGACGGGCGAATTTTTCGATGGCGTGACGCATGTCGTCGGCCTTGATGGGTTTGAGCAGGTAGTCGATGCTGTTCACCTTGAATGCTTTCAGGGCATATTCGTCGTATGCGGTGGTGAATACGATGGGCGAGGCTATGTCGACCGAATCGAATATGCGGAACGATTCGCCGTCGGCCAGATGTATGTCCATGAACACGATGTCGGGCACCACCCGATTCTCGTCGCGGAAGTAGTCTACCGTCTCCTCGATGCTCTCCAGCACCGCTATCACGTTGTACGACGGCTCGATGGAGCGCAGTATGGCTTTGAGGTTGGCGGCGGCGGCCGTCTCGTCCTCCACTATCAGGACATTCATTCGGCGATCGGTTTTTGCAGAGGCAGGCGCACGGTAAATTCGTCGTCGGTCTCGATGATTTGTATCTCTTCGTCCGTGATGAGCTGCCAGCGGCTGCGCAGGTTCTTGAGTCCTATGCCCATCCCGGGTTCGGGTTCTATCTTGGGGTTCTTGCGATTGGATACCACGAGCATGCTGCCCTCGGTGCGGATCGATACGTGGAAAGGTTGTTTGCGCGTGATGGTGTTATGCTTCACGGCGTTGCCTATGAGCGGTTGCAGCGAGAGCGCGGGCAGCGTCCATTTCATGTAACGCGGATCGATGTCGGTGTCGAAGAACAACTTGTCGGCGTAGCGCACCTTGAACAGTTCGCCGTAGGCGTGGGCGAAAGCCATCTCCTCTTCGAGGGTCGATTTGGTGTTCTGTCCGTTCTGGATGATGTAGCGGAACGTATACGACAGCTGGTCGATGTAGGCCAGCGCCTTCTGTTCGTCGTCGTCGCGCACCAGCATGGCCAGCGAGTTGAGCGAATTGAAGAAGAAATGGGGGCTGATCTGACCCATCAGCATGTTGTATTGCGTCTGGAGGTTCTCGTTGCGCAGATGTTCGTTTTCGAGCAGTATCTGCTGCTGGCGGTAGAGCAGGGCGTATATTCGGCCGTAGAGTACCGCCACGGTGAGCACCACGGTGCATTTGAGTATGACGATGAAGTCGAGCAACATGTTTTCGTGGCGGAACATCATCATCACCTTACCCGTTTGCCAGTTGATGACGGGTGCGAAGAAGTAGCAGGCGAATGTTACGGCGACGGCCAGCGCGCAACGCTGCAAGTAGTTGCGCGTATGGAATTTCTGCTTGTGGATGCGCGCGGTCATTACGGTCATGAGCAGATACGACAGCAGGAAGTAATACAATATCTGCACCGCCATGTCCTGATCGCGTTTGGGGCGGTCGAAGATCACGGGGGCGTTGATATCGTTGCCGTTCTGGCGAAGCACTTCGTCGAGGGCGGGGTTGGAGTTGCCGCGCCCGGGGAATATGGTGCACAGCAGGATGTCGCCGTCGTTGAGATTGTACCATTTGACCTTGCGGTTGTTCACGAAAATGCTGTCGACGCGCGCCGAGTCGGGATGCTCGGGCGACGGTTCGCTTTCGGTAAGCAGGTAGCCGTATCCGTCGCGCGACAGATGCAGCACGCCTTCGCGCTTGGGTTTGCGAAATTCCGTGTGCTCGCTTTGACGCCGTTGGTCGTTGTTTTCGCGCTGCTCGACCATCATCGACAGCAGATACGAAAAGTTGACCGTGAGCGTGATGACAATGGCTATCAGCAGGTTGAGAATGCCTGTCGATTGCGTGTGTTTCAACTTCGTCATATTCGCCAAGTTTTTGAGGTTCAACCTTTTATTCATGGCGTGTAACGGATTCGGTCTTTGAGGTTTTTCGGCGGTATCTTTCATTCAGTCCATTCGGTGTGTGCGGTCTATTCGTACCACGAGGCATAGAGGCGGTAGTCGTGTGCCGTGCGTTTGATTATCTGTTCGCGCTGCTCGGGCGTGACCTCGCGGATCTTCTTCGCGGGAACGCCCGCATAGAGCGAGTCGGGCTCCAGCTCCGCGCCCGAGAGCACGAGCGCACCCGCCGCCACGATGCAGCCGCTGCGGACAACGGCGTTGTCGAGCACGGTCGATCCCATGCCTATCAGGCAGTTGTCCTCGATCACGGCTCCGTGGATCGTGGCGTTGTGGCCTACCGACACGTCGTTGCCTATATGGGTCTGCGACGGGTGCGGCGATTTGTCGTAGAGGGTGTGTATCACGGCGCCGTCCTGTATGTTGGTGCGGTCGCCTATGGTGATCGAGTTCACGTCGCCGCGCAGTACGGCGTTGAACCATATCGAGCAGTCGCGGCCGATCTTCACGTCGCCGACTATTACGGCGGTCTCGGCCACGAAAGTGCCTTCGCCTATCTCGGGCGTATGGCCGCGTATTTCCTTGATGTATGCCATAGGGGTAAATATTTTATCGGTTAACATATACGACTCGTCAGAGTCGTGCGGGCCGCAGCCTCGCCCCGCGAAGGCCCGCTGCTCGCTGCCGCTCGGCAGCCGACTTCGCAGGCTGCGCCCGAAACCTCGGTTGCAGATCCTGTGCGGGACTTCTTACCGCTCGCTCTCCGCCTGCTTGGCTTTGCGCCACAGCACGTCCAGTTCCTCGGCCGACATGTCGGTGAAGAGGCGGCCATCGCTCTCGGCCTCGCGTTCCATGTGCGAGAAGCGCGAGATGAATTTCTTGTTGGCGCGTTCGAGCGAGAGTTCTGGATCGATGCCGTAGAGGCGGCACATGTTCACCAGCGCGAAGAAGAGGTCGCCCACCTCCTCGGCGGTGCGGTCGGCGTCGCGACGCTCCATTTCGGCCTCCACCTCGGCTATCTCCTCCTTCACCTTGGCCCATATATCCTCCTTGTGCTCCCAGTCGAATCCCGAGTTGGCGGCCTTCTCGCCCACGCGGTAGGCCTTCACCATCGCGGGCAGCGAGCGCGGTACGCCGCCGAGAATGCCGCCCCGACGCTTCTTCTTGCGCAGCTTGAGAGCCTCCCAGTTCTTGGTTACCTCGTCGGGCGTGTCGGCATGTATGTCGCTGTAAACGTGCGGATGGCGGTATATGAGCTTGTCGCACTCGGCATCGGCCACGTCGGCCATGTCGAACGCACCCTGCTCCTCTCCTAACTTCGAGTAGAATATCACGTGCAGAAGCAGGTCGCCCAGCTCCTCCTTTATGCCCGCCATGTCGTGGTCGGCGATGGCGTCCGCGAGTTCGTATGTCTCCTCTATGGTATTGTTTCTCAGCGACTCGAAGGTCTGCTCGCGGTCCCACGGACACTTCACGCGCAGGGTGTCCATCACCTCCAACAGCCTCTCGACAGCCTTGAGTTTCTTCTGTTCGTTCATATCGAAATCGAATTATGTCACACAAAGTTATTATTTTCCGACGGAAATGGTAACTTTGCGATGAATAATTTTTTGCGATATGGGATTTCGAACTCTATTTTTTGCCGTTTCGGCCATGATCTTTTCGGTTGCGGCCGGTGCCGCCGACATCATCCCCGCACCGAGGGAGTATAAGAAAAGGGACGGAGTATTTACCATACTAACAACAACTAAGATTACACACTACCCGGAACTCCGCCCCTCGGCAATGTACCTCGCGGAATATCTTCCGCTGTCGGTTCAGGAATATAACGGGGACTCTTCGAGGAATATTGTGTTGAAACCGAATAAAAATCTCGCGGCCGAGGCCTATGTGCTCGACATCGGCGCCGAGGGCATAACGATCGAGGGCGGATCGGCCGCGGGAGTGCAGAACGGCATCGAGACCCTGTTGCAGCTGCTGCCCGCGAAGGTATATTCGCACGCCTTGACTCCGCCCGTGATGGCGGGGGCGTGCCGTGTGGCCGACGAGCCGCGTTTCGCCTACCGCGGATTCATGCTCGACGTGTGCCGCACGTGGATGGAGATCGACGAGGTGAAACGTTTTGTCGACAATCTGGCCCACCACAAGATCAACAAGCTGCACCTGCATCTGTCGGACGACGAGGCGTGGCGCATCGAGATAAAGTCGCACCCCGAACTGGCCGAAGTCGGAGGATTCCGCGGCGGCGACTCGCCCGTGGCTCCGCGCTACGGCCGTTGGGACGAACGCTACGGCGGATACTACACTCAGGAGCAGATGCGCGATCTGGTGGAGTACGCTGCCGTGCGCAACATCGAGATCATCCCCGAGATCGATCTGCCCGGGCACAGCCTCGATCTGGCGAGCGTGCATCCCGAGGTGCTGTGCGGTTACACGCCGTCGCTCAAGGCCTCCGACGGTTACGATACGCGCAACGTGCTGTGCGCGGCCAAGGAGAGCAACTACGAATTGCTGGACGACGTGATAGGCGAGCTGGCCGAACTCTTTCCGTCGCGGTACATCCACATCGGCGGCGACGAGGTGGACGCCTCGCAATGGATGTCGTGCCCCGACTGCAAGGCGCTCATGGCGGCCCGCGGCATAAGAAGCGGCGCCGAGTTGCAGGAGTATTTCATGAATCGCGTGGCGCGCATGGTCGAGGAGCGCGGCAAGATACCGTGCGTGTGGAACGAGGCGATAAACTCGGGCGGTCTCGACCGCAAGGCTCTCGTTTACGCGTGGAAGGATGTCGGCGCGTGCCGCAAGTCGGCGCGCGAGGGGTATTCGACCGTGGTATTGCCCGGGGCCTACTTCTATTTCGACATGCGCCAGACGCCGCGCGAGGCGGGACACGACTGGGCCGCCGTGTTCGATGCCAAGAAGGTGCTGTCGTTCGATTTCGCCGAGCAGGGCTTCACCGAGGCCGAGATGCGCAACGTGGCGGGGTTGCAGGCCAATTTCTGGAGCGAAGTCTATCTGTCGCAGCGCGATGCCGGCATCGATTACGATTTTCTCTATTACCAGACCTATCCGCGCATATGCGCGCTCAGCGAGCTGGCGTGGCGCGGCCGCAGCGACGGTTGGGAGGAGTTTTATTCGCGCCTTACGAGCAGCCATTACAGCCGCATGGCCGAAATGGGCATCGATTTCCGCCTCTTCCCGCCCGCGGTGAAGTATGCCGACGGAGTGCTGACGGCATCGACCGACGACCGATCTCGCATATATTACAGCGTGGTCGGCGAGGAGGGTGAACGTCCCTATGACGGACCGATACGCACCGACAAGCCGCAGCGTTATTCGTTCCGCAGCATGTACGGCGGCGCGCGCAGTCCCGAGGCGGGCGTGGCGGGGCGCTTCCGCATGGCGCAGCCGAAGGTGCACATCACCTCGTCGGTCGCGCAGAGCGAGCGTTTCCCCTATTCCAATGCCGAGAGCTACGGCCGCATAGCGCGCACCTCGCGCACCTCGCGCGCGGGCGATTGGATCCTCTACACCTTCGAGAAACCCGTTGAATGCCGCCGACTGGAAGTTCGCACGGGCAATCTGCAATTGCCGCGATACGTGTTCAATTCGGGATACATGGAGGTGAGCGAGGACGGCGTGACGTTCCGCCGCGTGTGCGATTTGAAGAACGGCGGCGGGGCGATAGACAATCCGTCGCGGCCGATAAAGGCCGTGCGGGTGGTGTGCACCACCGACGGCAACGGCGCGGCGTTCGTCACCGTGCAGGCCCCGATGGTGTTCCCCAAGTTGTAGACGGCGGACGGAGAATGAAAATCCCCCTGCTCGACCTCGGGCAGGGGGATTGTTCGTGCCGTGCGGCAGCAGAGCTATTTCACCATACCTATATAATTATGGGGCGTGATGGCGCGCAGTTCGGCTTTGACGCTTTCGGCCACGTCGAGCGTCTCGACGAACTCGCGTATGGTCTGCTCGGTAATATGGCCTCCCGTGCGGGTCAGGGCCTTCAGGGCCTCGTAAGGATTGGGGTACGACTCGCGGCGCAGGATGGTCTGCATGGCCTCGGCCACCACGGCCCAATTATCCTCCAGATCGGCCGCTAACTTGGCCTCGTTCAGGATCACCTTGCCCAGCCCCTTGCGCAGCGACGCGAAGCCGATGAGCGAGTGCGCCACGGGTACGCCCGCGTTGCGCAGAACCGTGGAGTCGGTCAGGTCGCGCTGCATGCGCGATACGGGCAGCTTGGCCGCGAGGAACTCGTATATGGCGTTGGCCATGCCGAAATTGCCCTCGGCATTCTCGAAATCGATGGGGTTGACCTTGTGGGGCATGGCGCTCGATCCCACCTCGCCCGCCTTCACCTTCTGGCGGAAGTACTCCATCGAAATATATGTCCACATGTCGCGCGCCAGATCGATCAGAACGGTGTTGATGCGTTTCAGGGCGTCGAACGTGGCGGCCAGATTGTCGTAATGCTCTATCTGCGTGGTGTACTGCGAGCGCGAGAGGCCCAGCGTGCCGTTCACGAACGAGTTGCCGAAAGCCACCCAGTCGATCTCGGGATAGGCCGCGTGGTGGGCGTTGAATCCGCCCGTCGCACCGCCGAACTTGGCGGCGGGAGCCACGGCATCCAGCTGCGCGATCTGCTTCTCCAGTCGTTCGACGAACACGCGGAACTCCTTGCCCAGACGCGTCGGCGACGCAGGCTGTCCGTGGGTGTGGGCCAGCATCGGCACGTCGCTCCACTTGTCGGCCATCCCGCGCAGCTCGGCCACGATGCCATCCAGAGCGGGTTTGTAGACATCGGCCAGCGCCTCCTTGAGCAGCAGCGGAGTGGCGGTGTTGTTTATGTCCTGCGAGGTCAGGCCGAAGTGTACGAACTCGCGGAAGCGGTTCAGGCCCAGCGCCTCCAACTTCTCCTTGAGCAGATACTCGACGGCCTTCACGTCGTGGTTGGTGACGCTCTCGATCTCCTTCACGTGCTCGGCGTCGGCCATGGTGAATTCGGTGTAGAGCTTGCGCAGCTCGGCGAATGCCGATTCGGGCACCTCGCGCAGCTGCGGCAGAGGCAGACGGCACAGGGCGATGAAATACTCTACCTCGACGCGCACGCGATAGCGGATGAGCGCATATTCCGAAAAATAGTCGGACAGGACCGCCGTGACTCTGTTATATCGGCCGTCCACGGGCGAAACGGCTAAAAGCTGGTGTGACATATCGATGTGTGTTAATTAGTCGTCAAAAATAACACTTTTTATCCACACTCGAAGCATATCTTTTACGGAATGGCGATTTTTTTGTATTTTTGCGAAAGTTACAATTAATTCGGCACCGCATTATGAACATGTTTTCGGCTCTGATCGACGCGATGGCTTCTTTCGTCAGGAACAACCCTTTGACGGTGGTCATCATCGTCATGCTGGCGGTATTCGTGCCCTCGCTTTTCGGGGCGCTGCTCATAGGCGTCCTCATACTCGTGCTGCTTCTGGCGGCATGGCCCGTCATCATGCTCTTCCGTCTGCGCCGCATGGGGCGCCGCATCGAGGAGGAGGCCGCCCGCAACTTCGGCGAGGGGTACGATCCGAACAGACAATATTCGCGGCGCGAGAGAGGCGAACGCAGCGCGGGCGACGTGAAGATATACACCGCCTCGGTCAGGGAGAAACGCGTGAAGTCCAACGTCGGCGACTACGTGGAGTTCGAGGAGGTGGAGGATAAAAGCGACGACGCGAACCGATAGATCGGGACGCGGCCGTGAAGCGGGTCGTAAGAGAGCGGACAGGTGACCGGCAAGATTGATGTAATGCCTGCGGCATTACCATCTTCGGCGGCTCGCGCGGCTCTGAAGAGCCGCAATGACGGTGGCAGCTGCCCCCCCCCTGCTCGGGGCACGGTTTTGGAGTATTGGAAATTATTGCATAATTTTGTCCGTCGCGAGGAGGGCGCATCCCGATGCGATCCCTTGCTCGCCGTTTGATTATGTTCGAATCGATAGGCCGATATTTCCTGCTGATGCAGAAGGTGTTTTCGCGTCCCGAAAAGATGCGGATCTATCGCGAGCGCATATTCTACGAGATGGAGGCGCTGGGTCTCAACTCCATAGGTCTCACGGCCATCATCTCGGTGTTCATCGGCGCGGCCATCACGTTGCAGATGTCCATAAGCCTCGAATCGCCTTTCATCCCGCGCTACCTCATAGGCTACGCCACGCGCGAGACCATGACTCTGGAGTTCTCGTCGACGGTCGTGGCCCTCATCCTCGCGGGCAAGGTGGGCTCCAACATCGCCTCGGAGATAGGCACCATGCGCATCACCGAGCAGATCGACGCGCTGGAGATCATGGGCGTGAACTCGGCGTCGTACCTTATCCTGCCCAAGATCGTGGCCACGGTGGTGTTCTTCCCGTTCCTTACCATCTTCAGCATGCTCATCGGCATGGCGGGCGGCTATCTGATAGCCGTGTTGACGGGCATAATGATCCCCGCCGACTACATCGAGGGACTGCAATATTGCTTCGTGATGTGGGAGGTGATCTACTCGCTCATCAAGATCGCCGTGTTCGCATTCATCATAACCAGCATATCGGCCTACTGCGGCTACTACACCAAGGGCAACTCGCTGGAGGTGGGAAAGGCCTCGACGCGCGCCGTGGTGTCGAGCTCGATAGTCATAATGATATTCAACCTCATACTCACGCAACTGCTGCTCACGTAAATGATAAAGGCGCAAAACATAGTCAAGTCGTTCGACGGACGCACGGTGCTGAACGACATTTCGGTGGAGTTCCTCACGGGGCGCACCAACCTTATCATCGGCCGCAGCGGTTCGGGCAAGACGGTGTTGCTTAAAAGTCTGGTGGGGCTGCACGAGATCGACTCGGGCGCCATATTCTACGACGACGTGTGCTTCTCGACGCTCGATTTCAAGGCCCGCAAGGCCATCCGCAAGGATGTGGGGATGATATTCCAAGGCGGCGCGCTGCTCGACTCGTCCACCGTGGTGGAGAATGTCAAGCTGCCGCTCGACCTGTTCACCGAGCAGTCGGAGGAGGAGAAGCTCGAACGGGTGAACTTCTGCCTCAAACGCGTGAATCTCGACAATGCCCACAAACTCTACCCCTCGGAGCTGAGCGGCGGCATGGTGAAGCGCGTGGCCATAGCCCGCGCCATAGTGCTCAATCCGCGCTATCTGTTCTGCGACGAGCCCAACTCGGGCCTCGACCCGCAGACCTCGATCGTGATCGACAACCTCATCCGCGACATAACCGAGGAGTACGACATGACCACCATCATCAACACCCACGACATGAATTCGGTGATGGAGATCGGCGAGAAGATAGTGTTCATCTACGAGGGCAACAAGTGGTGGGAAGGCTCCAAGAACGACATATTGCACGCCGACAACCGCGAGTTGAACGACTTCGTGTTCGCTTCGGCGATGGCCAAACGTGCGAAAAAGGTCGAGGAATACGAGATTTCGCGCCGTCGTTAGCACTCTCCCGCACGATATTTGACATGATCGGAACGTTCGCCCGCCGCTCGCGCGGTACCCGCACGGCATGAAATAGGCCGAATCGCATATAATTAACGAAAAATTTTGAAAAACACGCGAAAGTATGTATCTTTGCGGTGTGAAAAAAATAACAGAGTTCTAATATAACAAACTAAATTATGTCACAGATTAAGATTGGTATCAACGGTTTCGGACGTATCGGCCGTATGGTATTCCGTGCAGCTTGCACTCAGACCGACAAGTATGATGTAGTAGGTATCAACGACCTCTGCCCCGTGGACTACTTGGCTTACATGCTCAAGTACGACACCATGCACGGTCAGTTCAACGGTACGATCGACTATTGCACCGAGAAGAACCAGCTCATCGTTAACGGCAAGGCTATCCGCGTAACCGCCGAGAAGGATCCCTCGCAGCTGAAGTGGAACGAGGTGGGCGCAGAGTACGTCGTAGAGTCTACGGGTCTGTTCCTCACCGAGGAGAAGGCTCAGGCTCACATCGCCGCAGGTGCCAAGTACGTGGTTATGTCGGCTCCCTCGAAGGACGCTACCCCCATGTTCGTATGCGGTGTAAACACCAACACCTATGCAGGTCAGAAGATCGTTTCTAACGCATCTTGCACCACCAACTGCTTGGCTCCCATCGCCAAGGTCCTGAACGACAAGTTCGGCATCACCGACGGTCTGATGACCACCGTTCACTCGACCACCGCTACCCAGAAGACCGTAGACGGTCCCTCGATGAAGGACTGGCGCGGCGGACGTGCCGCTTCGGGCAACATCATCCCCTCGTCGACAGGCGCTGCCAAGGCCGTAGGTAAGGTTATCCCCGAGTTGAACGGCAAGCTGACGGGTATGTCGATGCGTGTTCCCACGCTGGACGTATCGGTTGTCGACCTGACCGTAAACCTCGCAAAGCCCGCCAAGTACGACGAGATCTGCGCAGCCATGAAAGAGGCTTCGGAGGGCGAGTTGAAGGGCGTTCTGGGTTACACCGAGGAGGCTGTCGTATCGTCGGACTTCTTGGGCGATCCCCGCACCTCGATCTTCGACAAGGCTGCCGGTATCGCTTTGACCGACACTTTCGTTAAGGTCGTATCGTGGTACGACAACGAGTGGGGTTACTCGAACAAGGTTCTCGACCTGATCTCGGTAATGAAGGCTTACAACAAGTAATCGCGATTCTGATCCGATATGCAGAGCGGCGACCCGAAAGGGCCGCCGCTTTTATATATATAATGTATAGGTGCCGCATCGGCGCAAAACCCGATCCGACGGCTCACCCCGTTCCGCTCTTCGGAGCAGGAACGGGGTGAGCCGTCGTTTGCTTTGCTTCGCATCAGAACTCTATCCCGAAGCGGATGCTTATGCCGTCGAGATTGAGGTTGCCGTCGTAATAATAATCGTAACCGTCGAAAATGTCGAATCTGTATTTTTGCAGCGTGTAGCCCACACCTATATTGAATGCGAGGCCCCGCTTTACTCTGATTCGGCAGCCGATCGAAGGCGAGAGGTACAATCCCTCGGCATCCAATACCGAATATCCTATTTTCAGGTCGATGAACGGCGTAGCGACCCTGTCTTCCAATATGTCGCTACGTATGTTCGCGAATATGGGCATACAGACGGCCGAACCGTTGTAGAAATAGTTGAACCCGATGCCAAGACCCGTGTAGATGTAGGGACAGATCTGGTAGCCGTGCGATGTGAGCACTCCTATGTAATCGGCGCCTGAAGATTCGCCTATGCCTACGGTCCAGTTCATGTCGACGAATCCGCGATATCCCGTCTCGGGGCCGTTCCATTTCGAATATCCCGCACGGTTCGGATCGATAGTGCTTGTCGGAACACTTTCGTTGGTGATCTTTTCCACTTCCGACATGGTGTATGCGAATATGTTGCCGTCTCGGGTGAGTATCTTCACCGATTTGTCGGGTACCAGTTCCGTGATTGTTCCATGTATTATGCTGCCGTTCTTGAGATAGACGGTTCCCTGCATGTTCTGGGCGAATACGCCGACCGACATTGCCAGCGCCGCGAATAGAAATAATAGTTTTTTCATAGTGATTTATTGGGTTGCTGTAATTAAATATTACAAATGTATACATATTCAATGAGAATAACAAGGCTGCCCGCCATTTGTCGCGAGCCGCGGTCGCGACCCGTTTATGCGCCTCCGACGGTTCGGCGGCGCGGATTTTCTTTTTCCTGTATTTCGTTGATCTTCAGGGGCTGTTTGGGAGATTGATAAAAAATGTGTAAAAAAAGGTTTATAAATATTTGGAAAGGAGAGAAAAAGTGTTTTACTTTGCA
>CAYMIH010000020.1:22952-30158 GCA_964390585.1 uncultured Alistipes sp. | reverse complement strand
GCCGCCGCCCCCACGCGGCGGACTGCTAAAGCATTCCGACCGCCGTCGGCGAACAACAGCCTCTCTCCCGAGCGTTTACAGCGCGCTGTCGAACTGGTGCAGGAAGCGCACGTCGTTCTCGAAATAGAGACGCAGGTCCTTCACGCCGTACTTGAGCATGGCTATACGCTCAACACCCATGCCGAACGCGAAGCCCGAATACTCTTTCGAATCTATTCCGTTAGCCTCCAGAACGTTGGGGTCGACCATTCCGCAACCCATGATCTCCAGCCATCCCGTGCCCTTGCACACGTTGCAGCCCTTGCCGCCGCAGAGGTTGCACGACACGTCCATCTCGGCCGACGGCTCGGTGAAGGGGAAGTACGACGGGCGCAGACGTATGGATGCCTTTTCGCCGAACATCTCCTTGGCGAAGTATAGAAGCGACTGCTTCAGGTCGGCGAACGACACGCCGCGGTCGATATAGAGTCCCTCCACCTGATGGAAGATGCAGTGGGCGCGGTAGGAAATGGCCTCGTTGCGGAACACGCGGCCCGGGCACACGATGCGTATGGGCGGCTGCGTGCGCTCCATGGCCCGCACCTGAATCGACGAGGTGTGTGTGCGCAGCAGGATATCGGGATTCTTCTCGATGAAGAAAGTATCCTGCATGTCACGCGCGGGGTGCTCGGGCGGGAAGTTCAGAGCCGAGAAGACATGGTGGTCGTCCTCGATCTCGGGACCCTCGGCCACGGTGTAGCCCAGACGCGAGAAGATCTCCACGATCTGATTCTTGACGATCGAAATGGGGTGGCGCGAGCCTATTCCGTCGGCCGAACCCGGGCGGGTCATATCCTCCACACCCTCGGCCGACGTGTCGGCCGCATCGGCCAGCGCCGATTTCAGCGCGGCTATACGCTCCGTCGCGGCGGTCTTCAACGCATTGATTTTCTGCCCCAATTCGCGTTTGCGCTCGGGAGCCACACTCTTGAACTCCTCCATCAAGGCGTTCAACTCGCCCTTCTTGCCGAGAATCTTTATGCGGAACTCCTCGACCTCGGCCGCAGCCTTGGGCGAGAACTCCTTCACGCGCTTGAGCAGATCGTTGATTTTGTCAGTCATCGCTATTTTGCAGTTTTATATATTTTCGATAAATTTGTTGCCGACACATGCAGGCACGCGCAAAGTTACCAAAAAATATGAAAACAGCCCGATTTTTAACGCTATTTATCGCCTTGTCGTTCACCGCTGCGGCTTTTTCGCGCCCCGCATGCCCGCTCTCGGCATCGCACGATATGGCCGACACCGTGCGAAAAACGGTCGATACGGTGCATCGCGAGACGGTATCGAAAGAGATAAGACGCGAGATGCGCCGTGCCGCGCGGGCCGAAGCCGACTCGCTGGCGGCACTGCGCAAGGCGATGGCCGAGGAGAACTTCGACGCCGTGCGCATCGTCACCGACAGTGCCGCGACGGAGCCCGTATCGGGTAAAATAGGTCTCGTGCTGGCGGGCGGCGGTGCCAAAGGGCTCTATCACATAGGCGTCATACGCGCTTTGGAGGAGAACGGCGTACCGATCGACTACGTGTCGGGCACCTCGATGGGCGCCATCATCGCCGCACTGTACGCCTCGGGTTACAGCGCCGACGACATGACGGCCATAGTCACTTCGGGCGAGGTGGAGCAATGGGTTTCGGGACGCATCGACGACAAATACCGTTTCTACTACAACGATCGGGCGGATTCGCCCGCCATGCTCTCGGTCTACGCCGAGATAAAGCGCGACTCGCTGCGCAACAAGAACTCGATGAGTCTGGCGCTGCCGCACGCCTTCGTCAACACCGCGCAGATCGACATGGCTCTGACCGAACTTTTCGCGTCGGCATCGGCAGCCTGCGGAGACGACTTCGATCGTCTGATGGTGCCGTTCCGCTGCATAGCCACCGACATGAACAGCCACACGGCCGTGGAGTTCCGCAACGGCGCTCTGCCTTTCGCCGTGCGCGCCTCGATGTCCTATCCGTTAGTGTTCCGCCCCGTCACCGACAGCGAGGGACGCGTGCTGGTCGACGGCGGATGCTACAACAACTTCCCGTGGCAGCCGCTGGTGGAGGAGTTCAGTCCCGCCTTTCTCATCGGATCGCAGTGCGTCGACGACGACGAACCCGTCACGCAGGAGTCGTCGGTCGAGGCTCAGGTGATGGCCTTGGTGACCATGCCCACCGACTACGTGCTGCCCGAGAAGAACAGCCTGCTCATAAAACGCAAGGTCGACGCGGGACTGCTCGACTTCGCAGGCGGTTTGCAAACCATCGAACAGGGTTACGAGGATGCCATGAAGGCCATGCCCGAACTGCTGCGCCGCGTCGCATCGCGCCGCACACCCGACGAGACGACCGCCATGCGTCGCGCATTCCGCGAACAATGCCCCGCACTCGAATTCGGACGGGTCGAACTCGAAGGACTGCGCCCGCGCCAGAAGTATTACGCCCGCACCTTCATGCACTTCGACGAGCCGTCGTACGACACGACGAGCAACGCCGACCTGTCGTTCGACGAGGTGCGCGAACGCTACTTCAGCCTCATGGCCACCGACGAATTCAACACCACGGCCTTTCCCGAGGTGCGTTACGACTCCTTACGGCACGATTTCGGCATCACTTTCAACCTCAGCACCAAACCTCGGTTCCGCTTCTCGGTGGGCGGAAACATATCCTCCACGGCGTTCAATCAGGCCTATCTGGGATTCAGCTCCTTCTCGGTGGGACGCACCGCGCAGTTCGCCTACGGCGACCTGTTTCTCGGGCCCGTGTCGTCGATGGGCCGTTTCGGCGGACGCACGGTGATCCTGCGTCGCACGCCCATGTATCTCGACTATTCGCTCACGCTTCAGCGCATGAGTACCCTCCACGGTTCGTTCGGCAACGTGACGCCCGCGAGCGGGGCCGTCGAGGCCCGCACCGACGAGATCTTCGCACATGCGGCATTCGGCACGGCACTCACGCGCAAAAGCTATTTCGAGGTGGGGGTGAACACGGGATTCAACTTCTACTCCTACGAGGATTACTACGACAACGAGGGCGACCCTCACGCTCACGACCGATTCCGCTACGTGGCGGCCCGCATGGCGCTGGAGCGCAGCACGCTCGACAAGATAATGTACCCCACGTCGGGATCGAAGATAACCGTCTCGGCCATAGCCGTTCACGGACGCGACAGCTACGAGAACGAGATACTGCGCCCATTGGGCAAGCGCGACCACGAGCTGCGTTCGTGGGTGGGCGCCAAGGCGCAATGGGAGCACCACCCGAGCGACTGGAGGCGTTCGTGGTTCTCGCTGGGCTACACGCTCGAAGCGGTATACACCACGCATCCGCGCTTTTACAGCCGCATGTCGACCATACTCTCGTCGCCGCGATACACCCCCACGCCCCACTCGAAGATGATCTACATGCCCGAATACGCCGCCGACCGCTATGCGGCCGCGGGAGTCATGCCCACGTTCGAGCTGGTGCGCAGCTTCTATCTCCGCGCGGGATTCTACGCCATGCTGCGCGACCCGACCGAGAGCGACGACTACATGCGCTACATAACCGATCTGTCGCTGGTCTACCACACCCGCATAGGGCCGCTGAGTCTGTCGCTCACCAAATACGATCTCGACTCACGCGACAACCTCTACGTGACGTTCAATTTCGGTTACGCCATCTTCGGCCGAAAAGGTTTGTATTATTAGGGGGGCCTTGAGGGAGGGGCACCCTCTGTCCGAAATCGTTTCTGCCGCGGGATAGGCTGACGCGTGTGAAATTGCAGTCCGCAGGACTGCGCGGGCCGCAGCCTCTGCCCCGCGGAGGCCCGCTATTCGCTTATCGCTCATTCACGCGGTCCCCGCAGGCTGCTGCCCGAACAACTGCGCCGCACAGCGGCGTTATCTTCGGCGGCTCGCGCAAAGCGCGACCCCCGCAGCCGCCGAAGATAAATCTTAACAAGCAATCCACCGTCGGCGAACAGTTAGGCGACAGGATGAAACCCGTTCAGTCGCGGCCGTCCAATGCGGGAAACTCGCGGCGGAACCGCCGCAACGATTCGATATCGATCTCCGCCGTTATGACACCCTCCGCCCCGTCGGCACACGCCGCGACGGTACGCCCCTGCGGGTCGATCAGAGCCGTACCGCCCGAATAGACGCCCGAGGCGTCGCTCCCCGTGCGATTCACCCCTGCCACGTAGCACTGATTCTCGATGGCGCGCGCACGCAGCAACACGTCCCACGCCGCCCTGCGCGACGAGGGCCACGATGCGACGAAGATCATCATGTCGTAGTCGCCGCGGCAGCGCGAAAATACGGGAAACCGAAGATCGTAGCATATCTGCAACAGGATCCGCACGCCGCGCCACTCGACGACGACCCGTTCGCGGCCCGCGGTGAAGAGGCGATCCTCGCCGCCGAGCGGAAAGAGATGGCGCTTGTCGTAGCGCGCCGCCGAACCGTCGGGCCGCACGAACAACAGGCGGTTGTAACGACGGCCATTCTCCTCGACCGCCACGCTGCCCGCCACGGCGGCATCGTACCGCGCGGCCATGCGGCGCATCCACTCCGCCGTGGCGCCGTCGCTCTCGGCCACGCCATCCGCCGCGGGCACGAAACCTGTGGCGAACATCTCGGGCAGCACGACAAGATCGGCCTTTCCGACCTCTCCGCCGCCGTCCCGCACATCAAAGAGACGTTCGAAAGCCTCCTCGGCGCGCCGCAAATTCCGCTCCCGCGCCAAAAGTTCGATATCGCGTTGAAAAAGAGCAATCCTCATGATCCCGTAGGTTTTGTCTCCAAAGTTAATTCTTTTCGGCGAAAATACAATCGGGCCGCGGGTGGGCTGACGCGTATAGATATTGCTGTCCGCAGGACTGCGCGGGCCGCAGCCTCTGCCTCACGGAGGCCCGAATATATAATTAGGTATTGCGACTCTTTAGAGTCGCGCAGTTCGCCGCCGCCCCACTGCGGCGGACTGCTATCGCATTCCGACCGCCGTCGGCGAACAGTAAGCTGCGCCTCAATAAAACCCAAACAAGTTTGGTTTTGTATTCGGCTTATTCGTATATTTGCACTATGGCGAATATTCTCGACAGCAGCGTGAAATACGTTACGGGAGTCGGCGAGGCACGCGCCAAGGTCCTCGAAAAGGAGCTGGGCATACTCACCGTCGGCGACCTGCTGCGCCACTATCCGTTCCGCTACATCGACCGCACCAAGATCTACCGCATTGCCGAGGTGGACGAGCGCATGGCCTCGTCGCTGGTGCAGCTGCGCGCCCGCGTGACGGGCGTGGGTTATGCGGGCGCGGGCCGCAAACAGCGCTTCTCGGTCTACGTGTCCGATGCCTCGGGTTCGGCCGAACTGATCTGGTTCCGCGGAGTGAAGTGGATCGAGAAGAGCGTGGAGGTAGGCCGCGAATATATCATCTTCGGCCGTCCGATGTTCTATCGGGGCGAGCTGTCGATGGCGCACCCCGAATTGGAGATGGTCGAGAAGGCCCTCAGCCGCCCCGTGCGGAGCGGCATGCAGGGCATATACCCGTCGTCGGAGAAGATGGCATCGACATTCGGCACCAAGGGTTTCTACAACATCGTCTGCAACGCATGGATGCTCGCGCAGGACCACATCGCCGAGACCATGCCCGAAGCGGTGCGCATGCGTTACGACCTGATGCCGCTGCGCGATGCAGTGTTCAATATCCACTTCCCGCAGTCGGCCGAGGCTCTGGCCCGCGCCGAACGCCGCCTGAAATTCGACGAGTTTCTGGGTGTGCAGCTCTCGGTGCAGTCGCACCGTACCGACCGCATGACCCGTCGCAACGGCTTTCTGTTCCCGCGAGTGGGCGAATTTTTCACCGACTTCTTCGAAAACCGCCTGCCCTTCTCGCTCACGGGAGCGCAGAAGCGGGTCATACGCGAAATACGCAGCGACACGGTGTCGGGCTACCAGATGAACCGTCTGTTGCAGGGCGACGTGGGCAGCGGCAAAACCATGGTGGCGCTTATGTCGATGCTGCTGGCCGCCGACAACGGCTTTCAGGCCTGTATGATGGCGCCGACGGAGATTCTCGCCCGCCAGCACTTCGCCACCGTTTCGCGTCTTACCGAGGGCATGGGACTCGGGGTGGCGATACTCACGGGATCGTCGAAGGCGGCCGAGCGGCGGCAGGCGCTGGAGGGCATCGCCTCGGGCGAGGTGCGCATACTCATCGGCACGCACGCCCTGATAGAGGACAAGGTGCAGTTCGCCAACCTCGGCTACGTGGTGATCGACGAGCAGCACCGCTTCGGCGTGGAGCAGCGCGCGCGGCTCTGGACCAAGAACCTGCAACCGCCCCACATACTGGTCATGACGGCCACGCCCATACCTCGCACGCTGGCCATGACGCTCTACGGCGATCTGGACGTGTCGGTGATCGACGAACTGCCGCCCGGGCGACAACCCATACGCACGTTCCACTACACCGACGCCGCGCGGCTGAAGCTGTGGGGATTCCTGCGCAAGCAGATCGCGGCAGGGCGGCAGGTCTACATAGTCTATCCGCTCATCAAGGAGTCGGAGACGATGGATTACAAGGATTTGGAGGACGGATTCGAATCGGTCGTGCGCGATTTCCCGTTGCCCGACTATCGCGTGACGGTGTGCCACGGCAAGATGAAGCCGCAGGACAAGGAGGAGTCGATGCGCCAATTCAAGGATCACGAGGCCGACATTCTGATCGCCACGTCGGTGATCGAGGTGGGGGTCGACGTGCCCAACGCCACGGTGATGGTAATCGAGTCGGCCGAGCGTTTCGGCCTCTCGCAGCTCCACCAGCTCCGCGGACGCGTGGGGCGCGGCGGCGAGCAGTCGTACTGCATACTCATGACGGGCGAGAAGCTCTCGCGCGAGGCGCGGGCGCGACTGCGGGCCATGTGCGAGACCAATGACGGGTTTCGCCTCGCCGAACTCGACCTGAAGCTGCGCGGCGCGGGCGACATAAACGGCACGCAGCAGAGCGGAGTGGCATTCGATTTGAAGATCGCCAATCCCACACTCGATGCCGATCTGCTGCAAACGGCCAAGGAGGCAGCCATAGCGCTGCTCAACGACGATCCCGCCCTCGCACGACCCGAGCACGCCGCACTGAAAGCGTTGCGGGCACGGCATGCGGGAGGCGCGAAGTTCGACTTCTCGATGATATCGTGACGCC
>CAYMIH010000020.1:0-22852 GCA_964390585.1 uncultured Alistipes sp. | reverse complement strand
CGGGCACGGCATGCGGGAGGCGCGAAGTTCGACTTCTCGATGATATCGTGACGCCTTTCGGGCGGCAGCCTGCGAAGAACGCGAACGTGGCGAATGCCGTTTGCGGGCCTTCGCGGGGCGAGGCTGCGGCCCGCAGCGACTCTCCGAGTCGCCAACAACGGAAACCGTTAAAAACTATTGAAGCATGAAAAGATTCGTTATCGGCCTCGCGGCCATACTCCTCGCAGCATCGGCGGCTCGGGCGCAGCTCTATGTCCCGGGCGAGACGCTGAACTACCGAATGAGCTACCGCGCCAAACTAATCCCCAACACCGAGGTGGCCAAGGTGGTGATCCAGACCACCGAGACCACGCTCGACGGCATGCCCGTATACAAGGTATACGGATTCGGACAAACCGCCAAGGCCTTCAATTGGGTGCTTCCCGTCAAGGATGCCTACACCGTGTGGGTCGACCCCTCGACGCTGCGCACAAAACGATTCGACAGCGACCTGCACGAGGGCAGCTACACGTTCCGCAGCACTTTCATATTCGATTGGTACAACCACAACGTCCACACGCGCTGGCAAAAGAAGCAGAACCCCGAGAAGTTCAAGACCATGAAGATCTCCGACAACAGCATGGACGCCGTATCGCTCTACTTCAATCTGCGCACCGTGGACGACGCCGAGATAAAGGAGGGATACGAACGCGACTTGGAGATGGTGCTGGAGGATACCATACGCTACCTCAAGTTCCGTTACGTGGGCCGCGAGGTGAAGAAAATAAAGAATCTCGGCCACTTCAACACCATAAAGTTCCGCTGTAAGATAGCCACCTCCGACGGCTTCGCGTTCAAGGACGGCACCGAGTTCGAGGTGTGGATATCCGACGACCGCAACAAAATTCCGCTCTATCTGAAATCGCCCATAAAAGTGGGCAGCGTATGCGCCTATCTGTCGAGTTACGAAGGGCTGCGCTACCCGCTCGACAGTTTCGTGAAAAAATAGGACGATTACATACTTCTAAAACTATGATTTGCGGATTGCCGTAAGCCCGCGGTGCGGCGGTATTCGGGCTGCGGTCTATGCAATGCCGCCCTATTCCCGAAATCGCTTCTGCCGCGGGTGAGGCTGGCGCATATATATAGAAATAAAAGATTATATCTCATAAAACAGGCATTACGCCTGCGACTCGTTAGAGTCGCGCGGGCCGCAGCCTCTGCCCCGCGGAGGCCCGCAACTCACTTACGTTCGAAAGCGTTCTCCGCAGGCTGCAGCCCGAACAACGGCGCCGCGCTGCGGCGTTATCTTCGGCGGCTCGCAGAGTCGCGCAGTTCGCCGCCCCCTTGCGGCGGACTGCTAAAGCACTCCTGCAGCCGTCGGCGAACAGCAACCTAAGGATACCTCTAAAAGATTCGACTTTATCATGCTCTAAAAGACAAAAAACGGCCCCTCTCGAAAAAGGGACCGCAATCGAAATATCGAGGCAGCGCTCGCGCGCCGCGGGATTACATCTTCTTGCCTACGTTGGTCTTCTTGGCAACCTTGGGAGCAACGGTCTTGGCCGCAGCTTTGGGAGCCTGAGCCTTGGCCTTCACGGCCTTCTTCTCCTCTACCACGGTGGCATCCTCCACGGCGTCGGTCTTCTTAGCCGCGGGCTTGCGCGAACGACGGGTCTTGGGCTTGGCCTCCTCCGCAGAGGGAACCTTACCGAAAGTGTAAGCATCGTTGAAGTCGACGAACTCGATGATGCACATGTCGGCAGCGTCGCCGAGACGGAAGCCCGTCTTCAGGATGCGGGTGTAACCGCCCGGACGGTCGGCGATCTTGGGAGCGATCGTGCGGAACAGCTCGGTTACGGCCTCTTTCTGCTTGAGGTACGAGAAGACTACACGACGCGAATGGGTGGTGTCCTCCTTAGACTTGGTTACCAGAGGCTCTACGAACTGCTTCACGGCCTTAGCCTTAGCAACCGTAGTCTCGATGCGCTTGTGCAGAATAAGCGACGACGCCATGTTCGACAGCATCGCACGACGGTGACCCGCCTGTCTGCCAAGGTGATTGAAATTCTTATTGTGTCTCATTTAATTAATCTTTATCAAGTTTGTAGATAGATACGTCCATTCCGAACTTAAGATTCAACGACATCAGCAACTCGTCCAACTCGGTGAGCGACTTCTTGCCGAAGTTGCGGAACTTCAGCAGATCGTTGCGGTTCAACTTCACCAGATCGCCTACGGTGTCGACATCGGCAGCCTTCAGGCAGTTCAGGGCACGGACGCTCAGGTCCTGATCCGAGAGCTTGGTCTTCAGAAGCTGGCGCATGCGCAGAGCCTCGTCGTCCAGAGTCTCGTTCTCGCTGCTGTCGTCCATGTTGATGGTGATCTTCTCGTCCGAGAAGAGCATGAAGTGCTGGATGAGAATCTTGGCAGCCTCTTTCAAGGCATCCTTGGGGTGAATCGATCCGTCGGTGGTAATCTCCAAATTCAACTTTTCGTAGTCGGTCTTCTGCTCGACGCGGTAATCCTCGATCGAGTATTTGACGTTCTTGATGGGCGTGAAGATCGAGTCGATCGGCAGAACGTCCAACTCCTTCTCGGCGGGTGCGTTCTCCTCCGAAGGCACGTATCCGCGGCCCTTACCGATGGTGATGGTGATCTGCATCTTCGTGCCCGGAGCGAGGTGGCAAATCACCAGCTCGGGATTGAGCACCTTGAACGACGACAGGTAGTTCGAGATGTAACCGGCCGTAAGCTCCGTCACACCGGCAACATTCACGATCACCTTCTCCGACTCCTGATTGTCGACCGTGCGGAGGAAGCGGACCTGCTTCAATTTCAGGATGATGTCCATCATACCCTCCATCACGCCCGGGATAGCGGCAAACTCGTTGTTCACTCCGGCTACCTTTACGGTCGTAATTGCATAACCCTCCAACGATGAGAGCAAAACGCGTCGCAAAGCGTTGCCGACTGTCATACCGAAACCGGGCTCCAGCGGACGGAACTCGAACTTTCCGAATGACGCCGTGGCTTCGAGCATAATAACCTTTTCAGGTTTCTGGAATGCTAATATTGCCATAAAATATTGAATTTGTTTGATTACTACTTAGAGTACAGCTCGACGATAAGCTGCTCCTTGATGTTCTCGGGAATCTCCTCGCGCTCGGGCTTTTGCAGGAACTTGCCGCTCATCGTGGCGCCATCCCACTCCAGCCATGCGTAACGGCTTCTCGACGAACCCGAAACAGACGTCGTGATCACCTCCAGACTCTTCGACTTCTCGCGTACCGACACCACGTCGCCGGCCTTGAGCGAATACGACGGGATGTTCACCACCGAGCCGTTCACGCAGATGTGACGGTGCGACACCAGCTGACGGGCAGCCGCGCGGGTGGGAGCTATGCCCAGACGGTAAACCACATTATCCAGACGGCACTCCAGCAGTTTGAGCAGGTTCTCGCCCGTGATACCGCCCATGCGGGCAGCAGTCTCGTAGGTGCGGGCGAACTGCTTCTCCAGAATACCGTATGTGTACTTTGCTTTCTGCTTCTCGCTAAGCTGCTCTCCGTACTCCGAGTTCTTCTTACGCTTGCGAGCAAGACCGTGCTGTCCGGGAGGATAGTTTCTCTTCTCAAGAACTTTGTCCGCACCATAGATAGCTTCGCCGAACTTACGGGCGATCTTTGATTTTGGTCCTATATATCTTGCCATTGTTTCAAACTTTTATTAAAATAACTTCTTCATTAAAGTCCATGTCTCCGCGTCGCGGCGTTATACGCGACGGCGGTTGGGAGCGCGGCAGCCGTTGTGCGGCAGCGGAGTGACGTCGATGATCTCCATCACCTCGATACCCGCACCGTGGATAGTGCGCACGGCACTCTCGCGACCCTGACCCGGGCCCTTGACATAAACCTTAACCTTGCGCAAGCCCATATCGAAAGCAACCTTCGCGCAATCGGCGGCCGCCGTCTGCGCTGCATAGGGAGTATTCTTCTTCGAACCGCGGAAACCCATCTTACCGGCCGACGACCAGCTGATTACCTCGCCTACCTCGTTGGTGATGGTGATGATTACGTTATTGAAAGTCGAGTGAACGAAAGCCATGCCCACGGCACCCACCTTGACAACCTTCTTTTTGACAGTTCCTGTTTTCTTTGCCATAACTTCCTATTTATTACTTCGTTGCCTTTTTCTTGTTTGCTACGGTCTTCTTGCGGCCCTTGCGGGTACGCGCGTTGTTCTTGGTGCTCTGACCGCGAACGGGAAGTCCCAGACGATGGCGGATACCGCGATAGCAGCCGATATCCATCAATCGCTTGATGTTGAGCTGGACGATCGAGCGGCACTCGCCCTCGACCTTGATGCCCATATCGGCGATCGTCGAACGTATCGCTCCGACCTGATCGTCCGACCAGTCGCTTACTTTTACATCATAGCTGATTCCCGCGTTGTCGAGAATCTTGCGGGCAGTGCTGCGACCGATACCGTAAATGTAGGTAAGGCCGATCTCGCCCCGCTTGTTTTTCGGTAAATCTACACCGACTATACGTGCCATAAATACTTTACTTTAATTAATCGTTTGAATACTACCCTTGGCGCATTTTGAATTTGGGATTTTTCTTGCAGATGACGTAGAGCTTACCTTTGCGCTTCACGATCTTGCAATCCTCGCTTCTCTTCTTGATTGATGCTTTTACTTTCATGATTTTCAAGCAATCTAATGTTATTTGTACCTGAAGGATATACGACCCTTACTCAAATCGTAGGGGGTCATCTCCACTTTGACCTTATCGCCGGGAAGGATCTTGATGTAGTGCATGCGCATCTTTCCCGAGATGTGGGCCGTGATAACGTGGCCGTTATCCAATTCGACACGGAACATGGCGTTCGACAACGCCTCGATGATGGTTCCGTCCCGTTCAATAGCAGTTTGTTTTGCCATAGAGTCTTAGCTACTTGTTGTTAATTGCCTGTTCGATTATATTAAAGTCCGTCAACACGTCGGGTCCGTTGCGGCGGACGGCCACGGCGAACTCGAAGTGCGCCGCGGGTTTGCGGTCACGGGTGCGCACGGTCCAGCCGTCGCGCTCGAAAACCACCGCTCTGCCGCCCATCGTAATCATCGGTTCTATGCAGATGACCATGCCCTCCTTGAGCAGCGGGCCTCTGCCGCGCGCGCCGAAATTGGGGACACCCGGGGCCTCGTGCATTCCTCGCCCCAATCCGTGACCCTCCAGCTCGCGCACTACGCCGTAGCCGAAGCTCTCGACGTACTCCTGCACGGCCGCCGAGATATCGCCCACGCGATTTCCCGCCTTGGCCTGCGCCGTACCCTTATAAAGAGCTTCTTTGGTGACTTCCAGAAGTCGTCGCGCCTCTTCGCCGACCTCGCCCACGGCAAACGTATATGCCGAATCACCAACAAACCCCTTCAAAAGCGTACACAAATCGACCGATACCAAATCACCCTCCTCGATGACACGATCCGACGGGATGCCGTGCACCACCTGCTCGTTGACCGATATGCAGGTCGCGGCAGGATAGCCCTCGTAACCCAGACATGCGGGAATCGCTCCGTTGGCACGGATGAAGTCCTCGGCGATCTTGTCCAGATAACGCGTGGTAACACCGGGACGTATGTGGCGTCCCACCTCGGCGAGCGTGCGGCTCACCAGAATGTTGTTCTCGCGCAGGATCTCGATCTCCTCGTCTGTCTTCAGATGTATCATCTCGTTCGTGTTTTTTCATGCCGCGCGACCCGCGTCGCGCAACTCGTCGTCGGACTCTCTATATATCAAACGTATCTCCGACTCTAATAACGTCCCTGTATGCGTCCCGTCTTCATCAGACCGTCGTAGTGACGCATCAACAGATAGCTCTCAATCTGCTTCAGAGTGTCGAGCACCACACCCACCATGATCAGCAGCGACGTACCTCCGTAGAAGTAAGCGAAGTGCTGCTGCACGCCGAGGAACCGCATCGCAAGCGCGGGCATGATGGCCACGAGCGCGAGGAAGATCGATCCCGGGAGGGTGATTCTCGTCATGATGGTGTCGATGTAGCTCACGGTCTGCTTACCCGGCTTGATTCCCGGGATAAAGCCGCCGTTGCGCTTCATGTCATCGGCCATCATTTGAGGATTGATGATAATCGCCGTATAGAAATAGGTGAAGACGATTACCAGCACTGCCAGCGTAAGGTTGTACCAGAATCCCTGAAAGTTCGAGAAGGCGCCTTTCAGACCCGGTATGAACGCGGGGATGAACATCAATGCCTGCGCGAAGATGATGGGCATCACGTTGGCCGCATTCATCTTAAGCGGGATGTATTGACGCACACCGCCGTACTGTTTGTTACCTACTATACGCTTGGCATACTGCACAGGCACCTTGCGGACTGCCTGCACCACGGCGATAGTCACCATGAACACGAGGAACAGCAGCGCCAGCTCGACCACGAACATGATGAGGCTGCCCGTCGAGGTCTCGACGCGGGCCGTGAACTCGGCCAGCAGAGCCTGCGGCAGACGGGCCACGATACCGATCATGATGATGAGCGAAATGCCGTTGCCGATGCCCTTGTCCGTGATCTTCTCGCCCAGCCACATGGTGAACATGGTGCCGGCGATGAGGATGACGGTCGCATAGGCGAAGAAATAGAACGTACCGCCGTAGACGAACGCCTCCGAAGAGGTGCGGTACAGGTTGGCCACATATGCGGGACCCTGAAGGCACAATACACCGATGGTCAGCAGACGCGTCCACTGGTTCATTTTGCGGCGGCCGCTTTCACCCTCCTTCTGCAACTTCTGCACCGCGGGCACCATCATGCCCAAGAGCTGAATGATGATCGAAGCGGTGATGTAGGGCATGACACCGAGCGCGAAAATGGCCGCATTGGCAAATGCACCACCCGAGAATACGTCCAGCAGACCCAGCAGGGTGTTGCTGTTCATCTGGTTTGCCAAAGCCGACCCTTCGCCCAACGCATTGGGGTTGATACCCGGTATTACCACAAAACAACCCAAACGAAATACAAGCAGGAGGCCAAGGGTGTAGAACACACGCTTGCGCAGCTCCTCGATCTTGTAGATGTTCTTGAGCGTTTCGACGAGTTTCTTGTTGGTCGCCAACAGCAGCACTATAAGCGCCACCGCCACCAGACCGACAATAAGATAACCGTTCATATCGAATTGGGTTTTAATTTACAACTTTTCCACACTGCCGCCGGCTGCCGCGATGGCCGCCTCCGCGCTCTTCGAGAAGGCGTGAGCCGTAACGGTGAGGGCCATGCTTACCGAGCCGTTGCCCAGAATCTTCACCTTGTCGTTCGACGAGACGAATCCTGCGGCGATCAGCGTATCGACGTTGATTACGTTAAGCTCTTTCTTCGAGGCAAGCTCCTCCAGCGTAGAGAGGTTGATAGGCTTAAACTCCACTCGCTTCAGGTTCTTGAAGCCGAACTTGGGCAGACGACGCTGCAAAGGCATCTGACCGCCCTCGAAACCGAGCTTGCGAGAATAACCCGAACGCGACTTGGCGCCCTTCAGACCGCGGGTAGAGTAACCGCCGCGACCCGAACCCGCTCCTCGACCAACGCGCTTGTCGTGGTGAGTAGAGCCCTTTGCGGGCTTCATGTTATTGAGTTCCATGTTAAGATCAATCTTTTTTCGTTAAACTTACTTTACCTCCTCGATCGTAACGAGGTGCTTCACGCGCTCCAGCATACCTTTGATGATAACCGAGTCCTCGTGCTCCACGCTCTGGTTGATTTTGCGAAGTCCCAGAGCATCGAGATTCTTACGCTGACGCAGCGATGCGCCGATGCGGCTGCGTACCTGAGTGATTTTCAATTTTGCCATAGTTCTCCGTGCGATTAACCGTTAAACACCTTGTTCATCGAGATGCCGCGGGCTTGGGCTACGCTGCGCGCGTCGCGCAACTCGCACAATGCGCCTACGGTGGCCTTCACCAAGTTGTGGGGGTTCGACGAGCCCTTGCTCTTGGCAAGCACGTTCTTCACGCCCACCGACTCCAGCACGGCACGCATGGCACCGCCCGCGATGATACCCGTACCGGGAGCTGCCGGACGGATCATCACCAGCGAACCGCCGAAACGCATCTCCTGCTTGTGGGGAATGGTTCCGTTGATTACGGGGATCTTCACCAGATTCTTCTTTGCATCCTCGACGCCCTTTGCGATTGCCGACGTAACCTCCGATGCCTTGCCGAGGCCGTAGCCTACCACACCGTTCTCGTTACCCACCACGACAATGGCAGAGAAGCTGAATGTGCGACCGCCCTTGGTCACCTTGGTGACGCGGTTGATGCTTACGAGCCTGTCCTTAAGCTCAAGGTCGCTTGTACGAACTTTCTTTATGTTGGTATTTGACATATCGCTTAGAATTTAAGACCGCCCTCGCGAGCTGCGTCGGCTAACATTTTAACTCTTCCGTGATAGAGGTATCCGTTACGGTCGAACGAAACGGTAGAGATACCCTTCGCGGTCGCGCGCTCGGCGGCCAGCTTGCCCACCAGAGCGGCGATTTCGCACTTGTTCTTGCCTGCCGCGTCGGCCGCGATCTCCTTGTCGAGCGAAGACGCCGTGGCCAGAGTGACGCCTGCGAGGTCGTCAATAAACTGCACGTAGATCTGCTTGTTGCTACGGAATACAGTCATACGAGGCTGCTCGGGCGTACCGCTCACGATCTTGCGGATACGCATCTTGATCCTCTCTCTTCTTTCTATCTTAGTTAACATAATGCTTGACTTAATTTATTATTTCGATGCAGACTTACCGGCCTTGCGACGCAAAGTCTCGCCGACGAACTTGATACCCTTACCCTTGTAAGGCTCAGGCTTGCGCAGCGAACGGATCTTGGCCGCAACCTGACCTATGAGCTGCTTGTCCGAGCTCTTGAGCGTTACGATGGGGTTGCCCTTCTTCTCGGTCACGGCGGTGGCGGTGACCTCGGCGGGGAGCATCAACGCTATGTCGTGCGAGTATCCGAGGCTCATCTCCAGCACGTTGCCCTTCATCTCGGCCTTGTAACCCACGCCGACCAGCTCCTGCTTGATCTCGTAGCCTTTCGATACGCCGATGACCATGTTGTTGATCAGCGCACGGTAGAGACCGTGCAGCGAACGGTGACGGGGCTGGTTGGTGGGGCGGCTTACCATCACGGCAGGCTCCTCCTTGCCCGTATGAACGTCGGTGTGAGTTCCGACCTCGACCTTAATGTCCGAGTCGACCTTCTGACTCAGTGTACCAAGTGGCCCTTTCACGCTTACCGTATTGTCGGCTGCGACCTCGACGGTCACGCCCGCGGGTAAGATTACAGGTAATTTACCAATTCTTGACATTTTTCTTGAGTTTGTGTTGTTAATAATTTCAGCTCGGGCGCGGTTAGTAGATGTAGCACAATACCTCGCCGCCGACATTCTCCTTACGAGCCTTGGCGTCGGTCATGATACCCTTCGAAGTCGACAGGATGGCGATACCCAGACCGTTCAGCACGCGGGGCATGCTGTCGACCGAAACGTATTGGCGCAGACCCGGGCGGCTTACGCGCTTCAGGCCTTTGATGGCGTTGGTCTTGGTGGCTGCGTCCCACTTCAGTGCGACCTTGATCGTAGGATGACCCTTCTCGTCGGTGTCGAACTTGTAGGCAAGGATGTAACCCTGCTCGTAGAGAATCTTGGTGATCTCACGCTTAATTTTTGAACCGGGAGCTTCAACCACTTTGTGATTGGCTTTCACCGCGTTTCTAATTCGGGTCAGAAAATCCGCAATTGGATCTGTCATAATGAATTAAAAATTAAAAATTAATATAAAAAGTTTATTTTCTTACACAGGGCCTCGCGACCCTTTGCTTTTCTTCATATCTTTCGCGCCTCCGCTTCCCGCTTTGCCGCCCTGCTCCCGCTCTAACCGATTGAGATTTAGGACCATTGCCCGTTGCGGTCGAAACGCGCGCAAATATACGAAAAAAATTTCGGAAATCGCCATAATTCAGGCAGATATTCGGTTTTTAGGGCGATTATGCGTCAAAACGTACCGAAACTGACCGTTCGGCGGTCCCGTCGGGGGCTTTTTCGCTTCGCGCTCCGCACGACAAAAGGTGCAACCGATACCGCGTCCGCGCGGCACTGCCACAACCTGTCGTCGCACCGAATCCCGCGGACCGATCCGCCCGAAATTCCGTTTTCACGCACCGCCCCGACCCGAACACGAGCCCGCAGCGATCCTTGAAAGTGCAACTCGATGCCTAACCCTTTCACCCGCCGCGCCACCGAGAAGTTACCGCCACGAGGCGGCACTTTCCCCGACGCTCGCGAACGAACTACTCGGGATTCTGCATCCGTATAGAATTTTTGTTCTTTTATATGAAAGTTATCCTATATCCGAACGTCATCGAATTATCCCAACGCATCGGTCATCCGACGGCCGTTACCCGCGGCCACAGGCCGCGTTTACAATTCTGACCCTCCCCTAAATCCCCTCCTCGGAGGGGACTTTGGTCGCTACGCTCCGAAAGAAGGTATCTTGGAAGTACATCGAATATATAATTGTTTCATAAGTGCAGGCACCTGTTGCGTCGCGACGAAAACATCGAATCGCATCCTGCTTTCCGACTGCGGCAATCCCGCCCTTTCGTCCTCCGCCTCTTCACCGCTTCGCGGCTTCACCCGTCAGCACAGCCACTTTATATAAGGTTATTATCCGATTTCGGCTCGTTTTTGCGAGGCGTAGCCTGCGGAGTGAGCGACCGGCGAGCCTCCGCGGGGCGAGGCTGCGGCTCGCGCGGCTCCTCGGAGCCGCAAAATATCCGAATAAAATACGGCAAGCCTAAAACAGATAGTTCCGTTATATAATACGACGGCCCCGATCGGGAGGCACCCTCGAATAAAAATTCCGAGAGATAATCGACACCGATCAGGAGCCTCGGCTCCTTCCTGCGTCGAAAAAACGCAAGGGACGCAACGCGTGTCGCGCCCCCGCGCGATACTTTACACGAGACCCGCCCTTTTGCAGCGGCTCCGCGAATCGGCTACCAGCTGGCCTTCTTCACACCCGGGATCAGACCGCTCGATGCCATCTCGCGGAACTGAATACGGCTGATACCGAACTGGCGCATGTAACCCTTCGGACGCCCCGTCAGCTTGCAACGGTTGTGCTGGCGAATGGGGTTCGAGTTGCGGGGCAGCTTCGAAAGAGCTATCCAAGCCTCCTCGTGATCCATCTCGCCGCTCTTAACCTTGGCGGCAATCTCCTCGCGCTTGTGAGCGTAACGGTTTGCAAGTTTCACACGCTTCACCTCGCGTGCTTTCATTGATTCTTTTGCCATATCCTATTGGTTATTCTTTTTAGCGTTCTTGAAAGGAAGACCGAACTCGCGCAGCAGGGCGTGGCCCTCCTCGTCGCTCTGAGCCGTGGTCACGAAAGTTATCTCCATGCCGAAGATCTTGGTGATCTTGTCGATGTCGATCTCGGGGAAGATGATCTGCTCGGTGATGCCGAGGGTGTAGTTGCCGCGGCCGTCGAACTTCTCGTTGATACCCTTGAAGTCGCGGATACGGGGCAGAGCCACGGCGATCAAGCGCTCCAAGAACTCGTACATACGGTCCTGACGGAGCGTTACACGCACGCCGATGGGCATGCCGCGACGCAACTTGAAGTTAGAGATATCCTTCTTCGACTTGGTCTGAACAGCTTTCTGACCTGTTATCTGGGTGAGCTCGGCCTGAGCCACGTCGATAAGTTTCTTATCGGCCACGGCCTGACCCATACCCTGATTGATGACGATCTTCTCAAGTTTGGGACACTGCATTACGCTGGTGTAACCGAACTCCTTCATGAGAGCGGGAACGATCTGCTCTCTGTACTGGGTTTTGAGTGTTGGTACGTATGCCATTATTTGATCTCCTCTCCTGACTTTTTAGCGTAACGAACTAATTTACCGTTTGCACCTGCCTTGCGGCCGATGCGGGTGGGTTTGCCGCTCTTGGGATCGAGCACCTGCAAATTCGAGATGTGGATCGAAGCCTCCTGCTCGACGATTCCACCCTGAGGATTCTGTGCATTGGGCTTGGTGGCCTTCTTGCTCATGTTCACGCCCTCGACCACGGCGCGCTTCTTCGCAACATCGACCTTCAGGACTTTGCCCTGTCGGCCTTTGTCGTCGCCCGCGTTGACGTAAACCATGTCACCTTTCTTAATATGTAATTTGACTGACATCTTTTAATCTGTTTTTTATATTACAATACTTCAGGTGCCAATGAGATGATCTTCATGTACTGATCGCGCAGCTCGCGGGCCACGGGACCGAAGATACGTGTTCCGCGCATCTCGCCCTGATTGTTAAGGAGCACTACGGCGTTGTCGTCGAAACGAATGTACGAACCGTTGGCGCGTCTGATCTCCTTGGTCGTTCTTACAACCACCGCTTTCGATACGGCGCCCTTCTTGACATCGCCCGAGGGGCTCGCGCTCTTCACCGCAACGACGATCTTGTCGCCGATAGAGGCGTAGCGACGCTTCGTTCCGCCAAGCACGCGGATGCAAAGAACCTCCTTCGCACCGCTGTTGTCAGCTACTACTAATCTACTTTCTTGCTGTATCATAACTACTTAGCTCTTTCAATGATTTGTACTAATCTCCAACGCTTGGTTTTGCTCAGAGGGCGGGTCTCCATGATGCGGACGGTATCGCCCTCCTTCACGGTCTCGTCGGTACACTCGGCTACGAACTTGGTAGTCTTGTTCACGAACTTACCGTAGATGGGGTGCTTCACCTTGCGCGCCACGGCAACCACAATGGTTTTCTCCATTTTGTTGCTGACAACCAACCCGATACGCTCTTTTCTAAGATTTCTTTCCATAGTGGTAATTAACATTTAGGGTTCTTTTGACGCAGAATCGTCAGCATGCGAGCTATATCTCTGCGGGATTTCTTTATTATCGAAGGATTTTCGATCGCCGATACAGCGTGCTGCACCTTCAGCGTGGCGAGTCGTGCCTTCTCGGCGGCGATGCGCTCTTGCAGATCCTGAACCGACATATCCTTTATTTCAGCACTTTTCATCTCTTTCTCGTTTAAGGATTATTCAACATAGTCGCGTCTTACGATAAACTTGGTCGTAATGGGCAGCTTCTGCGCACCCAGACGGAGTGCCTCCTGAGCGATCTCCAAGGGCACACCCTCGGCCTCGAAGAGGATACGTCCCGGGGTAACGGGAGCCACGAATCCTTCGGGATTACCCTTACCCTTACCCATACGCACCTCGGCGGGCTTCTTCGTGATGGGTTTGTCGGGGAAGATGCGGATCCAGATCTGACCCTCACGCTTCATATAACGGGTAATTGCCTGACGGGCTGCCTCGATCTGACGACCTGTGATCCACGTCGATTCAAGTGCCTTGATTCCGAACGAACCGTATGCAAGCTGGTTTCCTCTTTGAGCGAGACCCTTCATACGACCCTTTTGCATTCTTCTAAATTTGGTCTTTTTTGGCTGTAACATGATGTTTTTTCGCTTAAAAGGTCCTACTTACTGTTGTTATTGCGTCTTTTGCGGGGAGCGCCCTTGCCGCCGCGGTGCTGCGGAGCGTTGCCGGCCTGCTGCGAAGCGGCGCCCTGAATCTCGAACAGGTCGCGCTTGCCGTAAACCGTACCGTGGCAGATCCACGTCTTGATGCCCAGAATACCCACCTTGGTGAGAGCCTCGGCCAGACAGTAGTCCACGTCGGCACGGAAAGTGTGCAACGGAATACGTCCCTCCTTTATGGTCTCGCTGCGGGCCATTTCGGCGCCGCCCACGCGACCCGAGATCTGGATCTTGATACCCTCGGCACCCATGCGCATAGTCGAGGCGATGGTGGTCTTGATGGCGCGGCGGTACGACACGCGGCCCTCTAACTGACGGGCGATGTTGTTGGCCACGATCACGGCATCGACCTCGGGGCGCTTGACCTCGAAGATGTTGATCTGAATCTCCTTGCCGGTGAGCTTCTTCAACTCCTCCTTCAGCTTGTCGACCTCCTGACCGCCCTTGCCGATGATGATACCCGGACGTGCGGTCGAGATGGTCACGGTAACCAGCTTGAGCGTACGCTCGATGATGATCTTCGAGATACTTGCCTTGGCCAAACGGACATTCAAGTACTTACGGATCTTAGCGTCTTCTACCAATTTCTCTGAGAAATCCTTACCACCATACCAGTTGGAATCCCAACCCTTGATGATGCCGAGACGGTTTGCTATTGGATTTACTTTCTGTCCCATTTGCTTAGTTGTTTTCTGCGGTTACCATTTTGTCTACTACGATGGTCACGTGGTTCGAACGCTTGCGAATGCGGTGAGCGCGACCCTGCGGAGCGGGCTGTATGCGCTTGAGCATGCGGCCGCCGTCGACCATGATCTCCTTAACGCAGAGAGTTACGTCCTCCAGACGCTCGCCCTCGTTCTTGGCCTCCCAGTTGGCGATTGCCGACTTGAGGAGCTTCTCCAAACGGATAGATGCCTCCTTCTTCGAATAGCGAAGGATACCCAGCGCCTTATTGATCTCCACGCCGCGGATGATGTCGGCCACAAGGCGCATCTTGCGGGGAGAGGTCGGGCAATCGCGCATGATGGCGATGGCCTTCTGCTTCTTTTCAGCCTTTAATTTCTCGGCTCTTATTGCTTTTCTTGCACCCATTGTCTTTCCTATTTTTTCTTGTTACCTGCATGACCGCGGAAATTGCGGGTGGGGGCGAACTCGCCCAGCTTGTGACCCACCATATTCTCGGTTACGTAAACGGGAATGAACTTATTTCCGTTGTGAACAGCGATCGTCTGCCCCACGAAGTCGGGCGAAATCATACTTGCTCGCGACCATGTCTTGATGACAGTCTTCTTGTTACCCTCGGCCTGAGCGACTACTTTCGCCTCCAGCTTGGGGTCGATGAATGGTCCTTTTTTTAATGAACGGCTCATTATGATACTCTTTTAATTATTTTTTCTTCTTTGAAATAATGAACTTGGAGGTCGTCTTCTTCGGGTTGCGAGTCTTATAACCCTTAGCCAACAATCCCTTGCGCGAACGCGGGTGACCTCCCGAAGCGCGGCCTTCGCCGCCACCCATCGGGTGATCGACGGGGTTCATAACCACACCGCGGTTGCGCGGACGACGGCCCTGCCAACGGCTGCGGCCTGCCTTACCCGAGCTTTCGAGGTTGTGATCGACGTTCGACACCACGCCTACCGTGGCGCGGCAAGTTACGAGTACCATACGAGTCTCACCTGAAGGCAACTTGATGATGGCGAATTTACCTTCGCGTGCCAGAAGCTGAGCGTACGAACCGGCAGAACGAGCCATCGCGGCTCCCTGACCCGGGTAGAGTTCGATGTTGTGAACCACGGTTCCCAGAGGCACTTCGCTCAGGAACAAGGTATTGCCCACCTCGGGGGCTGCGCCTGCGCCGCTCATCACGGTCTGGCCTACCTTCAATCCGTTGGGAGCGAGGATGTAGCTCTTCTCGCCGTCGGCATACACAACGAGTGCAATGCGTGCGGTACGATTGGGGTCGTACTCGATAGTCTTTACAGTTGCGGCAATACCGTCCTTCGAGCGCTTGAAGTCGACGTTACGATACATCTGCTTGTGGCCGCCGCCGATGTAGCGCACGGTCATCTTACCCGTATTGTTACGTCCGCCCGAGCTCTTCTTGGGACTGAGCAACGACTTTTCAGGCACCGAGCAAGTGATCTCGTCGAAAGTGCCTATGATCTTATGTCTGGTACCGGCTGTTACCGGCTTAAACTTTCTTACTGCCATCTCTGTTAGATATTACTGTAAAAATCTATCTTATCTCCATCCTTCAAGGTGACGATAGCCTTCTTGAAGTTATTGGCACGGCCCTCCAGCAGGCCCGCCTTAGTGTAACGGCTCTTCAGCTTGCCCATGCAGCGGATGGTGTTCACATCCGTCACCACGACGTTGTACATCTGCTCCACGGCATTGCGGATTTGCAGCTTGTTAGCTCTTACGTCAACGATAAAACCGTAGCGGTTCAGTTTCTCGCCCTGAATCGTCATTTTCTCGGTCAATACAGGCTTAATTATTACTTCCATTTTTACTGCGTTTTTAAGCTAACATTACATTCAATACGTTTTCCGCACCCTCGACCATTACCAGAGTGTTGGCGTTCATCACCTCGTAGGTGTTGATGTTGGCGGCCAATATGGGCTTCACCGAGGGGATGTTGCGGCACGAGAGCTGAAGGTTGGCGTTGCCCTCGGGCAGAACCAGCAGGACCTTCTTGTCCGCAACTTTCAGAGCTTGGGTAAGAGCTATCACCTGCTTGGTCTTGGGAGCCTCCAGCGAGAGCATCTCCACCACGGTGATGGCGCCGGCCTGAGCCTTGTAAGAGAGGGCGCTGCGGCGTGCCAGACGCTTCAGCTTCTTGTTGAGCTTGAAGCTGTAATCGCGGGGCACGGGACCGAAGATACGGCCGCCGCCCGGGAACAGAGGCGATTTGATGCTGCCGCAACGTGCACCGCCCGTACCCTTCTGACGCTTGAGCTTGCGGGTAGAGCCTGCAACCTCGTTGCGTTGCTTCGACTTGTGAGTACCCTGACGCTGATCGGCCAGATACTGTTTTACGTCGAGGTAGATAGCGTGGTCATTAGCCTCCACGCCGAAGACCGCATCCGAAAGGACCACCTTACGTCCGGTCTCTTGTCCTTGTGTGTTCAAAACAGCTAATTCCATACTACTTCTCAATTGTTAAATAAGCACCCTTAGCCCCGGGAATCGAACCCTTCACCAGAATGAGGTTGTTCTCGGGAATGATTTTCAAAACTTTAAGGTTCACCACCTTAACCTGATCGCCACCCATGCGTCCAGCCAAACGCTTGCCTTTGAACACACGCGAGGGATACGACGAAGCACCCAGCGAACCGGGCTTGCGCTGACGGTTGTGCTGACCGTGGGTCTGACCGCCCACGCCGCCGAAGCCGTGACGCTTCACTACGCCCTGAAAGCCTTTACCCTTCGAGATCCCCGTCACGTCTACCCAGTCCTCCTCCGAGAACATGTCGACCGTGAGGGTGTCGCCGAGGTTCACTTCGGGCATACCCTTGAACTCAGCCATCTTGCGCTTGGGAGTGGTGCCCGCTTTCTTGAAGTGACCTAACAAACTGTTGCTGGTGTGTTTTTCACTCTTGTCGTCATAGGCAATCTGTACGGCTTCGTAAGAGTCCTTCTCCACCGTCTTGATTTGCGTAACTACACACGGACCAGCCTCAATGACAGTGCATGGTATGTTCTTACCCTCGGCACTGTAAACGGAAGTCATTCCGATTTTCTTTCCAATTAGTCCTGACATTTTTCTGTCGAATTACGTTTGTTAAAAAGTGATTTGTATTTTCTTGAGCAATTTTCGTTTGCCTGCCGCCGCGTGCGGGTTCCGGCCGCCGCAGCGCTTCGGATTATCGCAGAGATTCGGGACGCAACAAATCAATGCGCCCCGACTCCGCGGTTATCGGTTTATCAGACCTTGATCTCGACCTCCACGCCCGAGGGAAGCTCCAGCTTCATCAGTGCGTCGATGGTCTTGGGGGTCGACGAGTAGATGTCGATAATGCGCTTGAAAGTGCAGAACTGGAACTGCTCGCGAGCCTTCTTGTTAACGAACGTCGAGCGGTTAACCGTAAAAATCTGCTTTCTCGTGGGCAGGGGCACAGGACCGCTCACCATGGCGTCGGTAGCCTTCACCGTCTTCACGATCTTCTCGGCCGACTTGTCCACCAAGTTGTGGTCGAAAGACTTGAGTTTGATTCTAATTTTCTGGTTCATATTTTAACTCGTTATTATTCTAAATCCTTACGTTTGCCGCTCTTCTCGATGATCTCCTTGGCCAAGCCTGCGGGAACCTCCTCGAAGTGCGAGAACTCCATCGACGACGTGGCGCGGCCCGACGAAATGGTACGCAGCACGGTCACGTAGCCGAACATCTCCGACAGGGGAACCTTGGCCTTCACCACGCGGGCGGTGCCTTTCGACTCCATGCCCTGAATCTGTCCGCGACGCTTGTTCAGGTCGCCGATGATGTCGCCCATGTTCTCCTCGGGAGTAACGACCTCCACCGACATGATGGGCTCCATGATGACCGAACCTGCCTTGGGAGCCGCCTGACGGAAACCGTTGCGGGCGCAGATTTCGAACGAGAGCTGGTCCGAATCGACGGGGTGGAACGAACCGTCCTTCAGAGTCACCTTCATCGAATCGATGGTGTAACCCGCCAGAGCGCCGTTGGCCATAGCCGACTCGAAGCCCTTCTGGACTGCGGGGATGAACTCCTTGGGGATGTTACCGCCCTTAACCTCGTCGACGAACGTGAGGCCGGGTTTGTCGTCGTCGGCAGGACCGATCTCGAAGATGATGTCGGCGAACTTACCGCGGCCACCCGTCTGCTTCTTGAATACCTCGCGGTGCTGAACCGTCTGGGTGAGAGCCTCCTTGTAGTTGACCTGCGGAGCGCCTTGGTTGATCTCCACGCCGAACTCGCGACGCAGACGGTCGACGATGATATCGAGGTGAAGCTCGCCCATACCGCTGATGATGGTCTGGCCGCTCTCCTCGTCGGTGCGAACCGTGAAGGTGGGATCCTCCTCGGCCAGCTTGGCCAGAGCGATGCCCAACTTATCGAGATCCTTCTGGGTCTTGGGCTCAACAGCCAAACCGATCACAGGCTCGGGGAAAGTCATCTGCTCAAGCACCAGAGGTGCATTCTCGGCGGTAAGCGTATCGCCCGTGCGAATCTCCTTAAAGCCCACGGCTGCGCAGATATCGCCCGCCTCGACGCGCTCCAGAGGATTCTGCTTGTTGGCGTGCATCTGATAGATACGGCTGATGCGCTCGCGCTTGCCGCTGCGTGCGTTCAGTACGTAAGAACCTGCGTCCAGTGCGCCCGAGTAAACGCGGACGAAAGCCAGACGGCCAACGAACGGGTCGGTAGCGATCTTGAACGCCAGACCGCAGAACGGATCGTCGACCGATACGTGACGCACCTCGGTCTCGTCGGTCTTGGGGTTCACACCCTCCACGGCGGGAACGTCCAGCGGCGAGGGAAGGAATGCCATAACGTAGTCGAGCAGCTTCTGCACACCCTTATTGTGGAACGACGAACCGCACATCATGGGCACCAGCGACATGTTGATCGTGGCGGTGCGGATGGCAGCGATAAGCTCGTCGGGAGTGATCGAATCGGGATCCTCGAAGAACTTCTCCATCAATGCGTCGTCGGTAGCGGCCACCTCCTCGATCAGTTTGGCGCGCCACTCGGCGGCCTCGGCCTTCATGTTCTCGGGGATCTCCTTCAACTCGAAGTTGTCGCGAACCGACTTGTCGTCGTAATAGTAGATGGCATTATTATATATAAGGTCTATAAGACCCTCGAACTTGTCCTCGGCACCGATGGGCAGAACCACGGGCAGAGCCGTAGCGCCGAAGTGCTCCTTGATCTGGGCGCACACCCCCAGAAAATCGGCACCCGTGCGGTCCATCTTGTTCACATAACCTATGCGGGGCACGTTGTACTTGTCGGCCTGACGCCATACGGTCTCCGACTGGGGCTCGACGCCGCCCACGGCACAGAAAGTGGCCACGGCACCGTCCAGCACGCGCAGCGAACGCTCCACCTCCACGGTGAAGTCGACGTGTCCCGGGGTGTCGATCAGGTTGATCTGATACTGGTGACCCTTATACTGCCAGAATGCGGTGGTAGCGGCCGAAGTGATGGTGATGCCTCGCTCCTGCTCCTGAACCATCCAGTCCATGGTGGCACCGCCTTCGTGCACCTCGCCGATCTTGTGGGTCTTACCCGTGTAGAAGAGGATACGCTCCGAAGTGGTCGTCTTGCCGGCATCGATGTGGGCCATGATGCCGATGTTGCGAGTATATTTAAGATCTCTTGCCATTTAATGTTTCCTTTTTTAGAATCTGAAATGTGCGAATGCCTTGTTCGCCTCCGCCATGCGGTGCATCTCCTCCTTGCGCTTGAATGCGGCACCCTGCTGGTTGTAGGCATCCACGATCTCGGCAGAGAGCTTCTCAGCCATCGACTTACCGGCGCGCTTGCGAGAGTAAAGGACAAGGTTTTTCATTGAAATTGAAATCTTGCGCTCCGGTCTAACCTCCATGGGAACTTGGAAGGTCGCACCGCCTATACGCTTCGATTTTACCTCGACTTGGGGTGTGATATTCTCAAGAGCCTGTTTCCAGATTTCCAACGGAGATTTATCAGCATCCTTCATCTTCTTGCCCACCAGCTCCAGACTGTCGTAGAAGATGGTGTAAGCAATACTCTTCTTTCCATCCAGCATGAGGTTGTTAACGAAACGAGTCACCTCGATGTCGTTGAACTTGGGATCTGGAAGTAGAATTCGCTTTCTTGGCTTAGCTTTTCTCATTTTGTTTCGATCAATTTAATTCGATTTCCGTTTTTTACTTCTTTCCTGCCTTGGGACGCTTGGCACCGTACTTCGAACGACGCTGACGACGACCGTCCACGCCTGCCGAGTCGAGCGCTCCGCGCACGAGGTGATAACGTACACCCGGGAGGTCCTTCACACGACCGCCGCGAACCAGCACGATCGAGTGCTCTTGCAGGTTGTGGCCCTCGCCCGGGATGTAGGCGTTGACCTCCTTGCCGTTTGTCAATCTTACACGCGCCACCTTACGCATTGCCGAGTTGGGCTTCTTCGGGGTCGTGGTATACACACGGGTGCACACGCCTCGGCGCTGGGGACACGCGGCGAGTGCCGGAGACTTACTCTTGTCCTCCAGACTTACTCGGCCGTTTCTTACTAACTGTTGAATAGTTGGCATTGTAAAAACTTTTGTCCTTTAATTTGTTAACTAATCGATTGCGCGCAAACACACACAATCGGGTTGCAAAGGTAATCATTTTTTTTAAACCGCACCATATATCTTACTCTTTTTTCGGCTTTTTCAGGCATTTCGGCCCGTTTGCGATTCTTTTTGCTTATGGATTTTTCAAAATGATAATGTTTTATTTATATCCTCGTCGTCAAACGCGTGTTTTTCTGCGCTTTGCGGATTTTTTCGGAACAACGCCGCGCTGCGGCGCAAACTGACAAGTATGCATTAAATGCGGCTCTGAAGAGTCGCGCTTTGCGCGAGCCTCGCAGCCGCCGTCGGCGAACAGCACGCCCAAAACCGAAAATGCAGTCCGCAGGACTGCGCGGGCCGCAGCCTCGGCGCGCGGAGGCCCGCTATTGTTCGCCAATGCTCACATCGCCGTCTCCGCAGGCTGCGACCCGAATACCGACAATTCCCCATTAGCATGAAGTAACCATATCCATAAAACAGGCGTTACGCCCGCGACGCTGCGCAAAAGACATCTTGCACGTCACTCGACCGACAGGCAGGTGCTGTATGATACACAAACAATCAACCAAAAAAATTTGATATATTAAAATAAAATACTTATCTTGCAAAAGAGTTTCAAAGCGGATTAAATAATTTGATTGTGTATTACTTAATTTTTACAACAAATCAATTATGAAAAAAGTTTTGTTATTTGTACAGCACAATTGCTTGTCAAAAGCATGAAGATGCCGTATTGTCGCAGGAAGCCGCTGCAAAACACTTGCCTGCAGAACAATATATGCCGAATGCTACACGTGAGATCATAACCCTTGACAGTGGTGTTACGGTTGAAAAAACAGATAGTGTATATGTCCTCGGCGGAGATATGATATTAAACGAAAGGCAATTGGAGCTTCTTAATACACCACAAACGCGAGGTGCTGTAATTCGTGATTTTGCGAAATATTGGCCGGAAGGGAAAGTATATTATACCGTGGACGCTAATTTTGGTAGCGATTCTGCTATAATAAGCGCCATGAACATGATTTCCAATGTTGCTGAAATAACCTTTATAAAAAGAACCAACCAGCCAAACTACATTAATTTTGTACCGTCATCCGAATCTGACAAAACCAACTCTTCGCAAATTGGATTGCAAGGAGGAAAACAAAATATAACTATATATAATAGGGATCATAGTGGAATTATTGCCCATGAAATTATGCACTCACTCGGCATGTATCATGAAATGAGTAGAAGTGACAGAGATGATTATATAACTATTAATTGGAATAATATATTATCTTCAAAAAAGCATAATTATCTTCAATACACTTCATTTGAAATAGGATCTTTTGATTATAATTCTATAATGATGTATTCTTCAATCGATTTTGCGATTGATAAAAATGTTTATTCATTTACCTTGAAAGACGGAAGCGCATTTTATGCTCAACGATCGTATTTGTCAGACAATGATGCTAAATCTTTACGATTTATATATGGTCCTATATATTATAAAATAGAATCGGTAGTCGATAGAACTGAAAACTATGGACAGGACTACGAAGACTATTGGGAAACTACGACATACACTATCACATTTTATAGCGATCCAGAACGGACCCATAAAATAACACTCAATGAAGATAGACTATTTAAGAAAACTGTACTAATCGAGTCTATTTCCAGCAAAGGCCAATATTCATACAATACGATAGAAAATTACCTTATTGCGAAAAGCGGCTCTTCATCTTGTGATTTTGAGGACCGATATTATTATAATAAAGACAGGGGCGAATATCGTGATTATTATAGAAGCGAATCCACTGTTAGTACGTATTAATAATTAAAATAATGAGACTGTTACATCGTATTATCTGCGTCCTCGCCCTGCTGTTATTGTCAGCGTGCGACAAGGAGAACTCGTTCACACTCGATATGCGCATAGCATCCTATTACGGCTTCATATTCGACGGCGAGAGTTCGTTGCCGC
>CAYMIH010000019.1:0-30527 GCA_964390585.1 uncultured Alistipes sp. | reverse complement strand
TAAAAGTTACGCATGGCATGCAAGAGGTCATCGGTTCGAGCCCGATATTCTCCACGAGAAAAGGCAGTCTGCGAAAGACTGCCTTTTTCGTATAAATGCCTTGCCGCACGACGGACTCTCAAACCCGACCGATCAACGGGCCATGTCCTGATAGAGGAAACGGCGTATGCTGCGTTTGGGAGTCTTCTCGAACTCGGTGGGATGGATCACGTAGCAAGCCACCTTCTCGTAGGCGGCCACGCTGGCATTGAGCGTCTTGATATTCTCGGCCATCATCTTGTCTATCCCCTCGTCGTCGATATTCTCCTGCGCCGCCTGATCGTAGTCGGGCACGATCAACGCCGTGAGTCGGCCGCCCTTCTCCACCACCAGCGACTCCAGCACCAACGGCAGATTGTTGAGTTTGTCCTCGATCTCCTCGGGATAGATGTTCTGCCCCGTACCCGTCAGAATCATGGTCTTGCAACGGCCCTTTATGAATATGGTGCCGTCGGGATCCATGGTACCCATGTCGCCCGTATGCAGCCAGCCGTCGTCGGTCAACACGGCACGCGTGGCCTCCTCGTTCTTGTAATAGCCCAGCATCACGTGCTCGCCGCGGATCATGATTTCGCCCGGGACGCGTGCGGGGTCCGCCGAATCGATCTTGGCATCGAGCAGCCCCTTCAGATAGCGGCCGCACGACCCGTTCTTGAACTCGGTGGGGCACGAGAAACTTATCAGGGGACCGCACTCGGTCATTCCGTAGCCTATCGAGAGCGGGAAATCGATCTTGCGCAGGAACGCTTCGGTCTCTTGATTCATAGGCGCACCGCCCACGATGAACACCTTCAACTCGCCGCCGAACGAGTTCATCATCTTGGAACGTATTATGGAGTAGAGCGCCGTATTGAGCAACGGAATCTTCATGGCGATGCTCATGGGGCCCTTTTCGAGCATGGGCATGATCTGCTTGCGATAGACCTTCTCCAGAATCAGGGGCACGCTGCAAATTATCGTCGGCCGCACGTTCTGCATGGCCTCGACCAATATCTTGGGCGAGGGAATGCGTCCGAGCAGGGTTATGTGACCTCCCACGGCCAGCTGCGCCAGAAAATCGAACGCGCAGCCGTAGGCATGGGCCAAAGGCAGGAACGACAAGGTGCGGCCGCCGCGCACGAAATAGATTTCGCCCGTGCGCGCATTGCGGAAGTTCTTGGCGAAAAGCACGTTGCCCGTGAGGTTGTTGACCGACAGCATCACGCCTTTCGACGAACCCGTGGTGCCCGAGGTGTAGTTGAGCAGTATCATCCGATCGTTGGCCACCTTGCGGAACTTTATATCCTCCACGCCAAAACCCGACGGGTACTCGTCGCGGAACATGGCGTCGAGACGATCCGTTATTCCGCTCAGACGACCCTCTTCGCGCTCGTACATGACACCGAAATCGGCCAGATCGAACGCTCCCTCCAGCGCGGGCATGCGCTCGGCGTCCAACGCCTGCCAGAAATTGTCGCCCGCGAAGAGCAGTCGGCTCTCGGAGTGGTTGACGATGTTGATCACGTCGGCAGGATTGAAATCCTGAAGTATGGGAACTATGACGGCGCCGTAGGTGATCGTCGCGATGTAGGTGACGCACCAACGCACGTTGTTGCGTCCTATGAGAGCTATCTTGTCGCCCTCGACAATGCCGGCATTACGGAACAGAATATGCAGCCGCGCCATCTCCTCGGCCATACCTTTATATGACAGCGTCTCGCCGCTGAAATAGTCGGTCAATGCCGGCAAGGCGCTGTTTTCGCGAAAACTCGCCTCATACATCCCGATTAAATTCTCCTGCAACATGGATCTCTGTTTTTTCGGTTCTCTTCATTCAGGCCACAGCCCCTCTATCACTTCTTGGGATCGGTATCCTGCTTATGCCATATATATATTTTCGATTCGGTGCCCGCCCTCAACCGTTCGATATTCTTGCGGTGCGACCAGATGAGCAGCCCCGCAACGGCGAACGAAAAGACGATGAACGTGAACGACACGTCGTTATAGCGCGACCACTCGGCCGAGGAGTAGATCATGACGAAGAGAGGGAAACAGCATCCCGCCGTCATCGAGGCCAGCGACACGTAGTGCGATACCATGAATACCAGTACCCACACGGCGAAGCAGAGGAATACGATCTGCGGATAGATACCCGTAACGGCACCCACCAGCGTCGCCACGCCCTTGCCGCCCTTGAAATCGGCGAATATGGGGAAAATATGGCCCAGCACAACGGCAAAAACACACAGAATCTTGAGATTTATCAACCACGCCGACGAGATATCGACATCATAACGCATAAGGCTTATGATCGACACGGCCACGAACCCTTTGAAAAAGTCGAGAATGAACACGGGAATCGCGGCGCGGCGCCCCAGCACGCGCAGCATGTTGGTGGTACCGGCGTTCTTGCTGCCGTGTTCGCGAATGTCGACTCCGTAATATTTCTTTCCGATCCACACCGCGCTCGGAATCGATCCCAGAACATATGCTATGATAAGCATCGTTATGGCGCAGTAGTATGTTATAAGACTCCAATTTCCCATTGGCATAAAACAAAATAGTGCGAAAACGACGATCTGGAAACCGACCGACGCCGTTTCCGTCGAAACTTAATCTCGCACAAATGTACGAAAAATTTTTACTTTTCCGTTGTTTCCCGCAAAATTGCACGGCAAAGAAACATTTTGGAAAGGGTGCGGACCGCATCCCGCGGCGGCGGCGACGGTGACACAGGCGACGAGTATTCGGCACAGAAAACATTCGAATCACATAAATTATTCGTACCTTTGGCCGCATTTTGGATACTCCCGCTCGGCAAAACGCGGACGGACTTGTTTTTGCCCACGCTTATTAGTATATTTGCAGATTAACGAAAAACATTCGTCATGACGATAAGACACACCATCAAAGATACGCTCGCCAACCTCGTGTGGTGGCGCGAAATGGCCGCCATAATATTGGGCTGCATAATGATCGCGGCGGGATTCGTATTCTTCATCAACCCCTACAAGATTGTCCCGGGAGGCGTTTACGGTCTGGGCATCGTGCTGCACCAGATCTTTCCGACCGTACAGGTTGGAACGTTCGGCTACATGTTCGACATCCCCCTGCTGCTGACGGCCATAATGATCTTCGGCAAGCAGTTCGGCGGGCGCACGCTCTTCGCGGCCTGCATCACCCCGGGTATGATGAACATAATGTCGGCCGCCGTATACCCCACCCGCGAAGCGTTGCAGGCGCTCGACCCGTCGCAACTTCTCGGCGGCGCCGTCGACCTCTCGCAGCACCTTATGCTCGCCTGCATACTGGGCGGTACGATCATGGGCGCGGGACTCGGTCTGGTGGTGCGCAACAACGCCACCTCGGGCGGCACCGACATCGTGGCCATGATCCTCAACCGCTACCTGCACATCCGCTTCTCGCGCGGCGTGCTGCTGGCCGACTCGTGCGTGGTGCTCACGGGTCTGGTCGTGATAGGCTTCGGCATCGGATCGGGCGAAAACGCCGAGGGCGGGTGGCTGCTCTCGCTCTACTCGCTCATCTGCATCTTCGTCTCGTCGCGCGTTATAGACTACGCCATCGACGGAGCGTCGTACGACAAACTGCTGTTCATCATAAGCAACGACCATTCGGAGCAGCTGCGCGAATACATCATACGCGACATGGACCGCAGCGCGACCTACCTGAAGGCCTCGGGAATGTACAGCAAGGACGAGAAAGAGATGATATTTCTGGTGGTGAGCCGCCGCGAAGTGGCGCAGGTGCAGCGCAAGATCAAGGAGATCGACCCGCGGGCGTTCCTCGTGGTGACCGACGCATACGACACCTACGGCGAGGGATTCAAGCCCTTCCCCGACAAGGATACCATACTCGCCGACTAACCCCGTAAACGAGATTCGAAAGATGATAAGCATAAACACCTTGCGGCCGATCGTGGGCGACGGACGCAAACTCTTCGTCGAGACCTACGGATGCCAGATGAATGCGGGCGATACCGAGATAGTGGTGTCGATCATGCAGAGCGAGGGCTACGTCTACACCGACGACATCGAGGAGGCCGACATAATACTGCTCAACACCTGCTCGATACGCGACAACGCCGAGCAGCGCATATGGGGCCGCCTGAGCGAGATACGCCGCTACCGCAAGCGCAAGCCGTCGCTTCTGGTGGGCATCATAGGCTGCATGGCCGAGCGGCTCAAGGAAAAACTTCTAGAGGGCGACGCCGCGGTGGACATCGTGGCGGGTCCCGACGCCTACCGCGATCTGCCGCGGCTGGCGCGCGAGGCCGAAGCGGGCGCCAAGGGCGTCAACGTGCTGCTGTCGCAGGAGGAGACCTACGCCGAGATAGCCCCCGTGCGTCTGGACAAGAACGGAGTGAGCGCATTCATAGCCATCATGCGCGGATGCGACAACTTCTGCTCCTACTGCGTGGTGCCCTACACCCGCGGCCGCGAGCGCAGCCGCGACGCGGCAACCATCGTGGCCGAGGCCCGCTCGCTTTTCGAGAACGGCTACCGCGAAGTGACACTCCTGGGGCAGAATGTCAACTCCTACCGCACGGGCGACGTCGACTTCCCCGCACTGCTGCGCAGCGTGGCGAAGATATCGCCGCTGCTGCGGGTGCGCTTCGCCACCTCGCATCCCAAGGATATGAGCGACCGTCTGCTGGAGACCATGGCTTCGATGCCCAACATCTGCCGCGCCATACACCTGCCCGCCCAGTCGGGATCGAGCGCCATGCTCGAACGCATGAACCGCAAATACACGCGCGAGTGGTATCTCGACCGCATTGCGGCCATACGGCGCTACATGCCCGACTGCGCCATAACCACCGACATCATAGCGGGATTCTCGGGCGAAAGCGAGGAGGATCACCGCATGACCCTGTCGCTCATGGAGCAGGTGGGCTACGAGTTCGCCTACATGTTCAAATACTCCGAACGCCCGGGCACCTTCGCCCAACGCCACCTGCCCGACGATGTTCCCGATGAGGTGAAGACGCGCCGTCTGAACGAGATCATAGCGTTGCAGAACACCCTTTCCGAGCAGAGCAACCGCCGCGATGTGGGCCGCGAGTTCGAGATTCTGGTGGAGGGCGTGTCGAAACGCCGCGCCGACCAGCTGTTCGGCCGCACCTCGCAGAACAAGGTGGTGGTATTCGACAAAGGCAGCCGCGCCGTGGGCGATTACGTGCGCGTGCGCGTCACGGGCTGCACCTCGGCGACATTGTTCGGCGAGGAGATATAGGGGCCGCGGCCTATATGTTCAATCCGTAAATGTTTTTCAGATCGCGCTCCAACTGCGCGGCCGACTCGAAGCGCAGCCCCTCCATGCCTACGGCACGGGCGGCGGCCACGTTATTCTCGTTGTCGTCGATGAAGACCGACTCCGCGGGGTTCAATCCGTAGCGGTCGAGCAGACAGCGGTATATACGCGCATCGGGTTTCACCATGCGTTCGTCGCCCGACACCACTATGCCATCCAGCCACGAGAACACCTCGTAACGGTCGCGCACCGACGGAAAGGTCTCGTTCGACCAGTTGGTGAGTCCGTACACGCCGTATCCCGCATCCTTCAGTCGTCGCACGACGTCGGCCGTACCCTCCACCTCGCCGCCGATCATCTCCGTCCAGCGGCTGCGATATATCTCTATGGCGTCGGCCCACTCGGGATGCTTCGCCGACAGCTCGGCCACGCATTCGGCGAACGGCCGTCCCGCATCCATCTGCACGTTCCACTCGCCCGTGCAGATGTTCTCGATGAACCGACGGCTCTTATCCTCGTCGCCGAAATAACCGTCGTAGAGATAGCGCGGATTCCAGTCGACCAGCACGCCGCCGAAATCGAATACGATGTTTTTTATCATAAAGGCAAATCATAAAGTTACTCGTCGATACCTCGACATGGCTCTGCCATGTCGGCAGTTCGCCGCCGCCTCACGCGGCGGACTGCTGTCGCACTCACACCGCCGTCGGCGAACAGCAGTTCTGCCATCGGCAACAGAGATGAATACGCATAACGCAAGCCGCAGTCAGCAACACGGCGGCGCCGCTATTGCGAAATCTTCACCAGCGCCTCGCGGTAGGCGTTCAGGATGCGCGACTTGGAGATGAAGCCCAGATAACGGTTGTCGCGGTCCACCACTGGCAGCATCCACGTATGGTTGGCCTCGAAATGGGGCAGGATGCTCTGCACCTGCTCGTGTTCGAGGATCTTGTAGGGGGGCTGGATCATGTAATGGGTGATCGAGCGCCCCCACCGCTCGCGCTTGAACATGTCCTCGCGCAGATCGTCCAACTGCACCACGCCCAGAAGATGCCCGAAATTGTCTATGACGGGGAATATGTTGCGGTGCGCCGACGATATGATGCTCACCACGTCGCCTAACGTGTAGTGCTCCTTGATACGTATGAAATCGGTCTCCATAAGATCCTCCAACCGCAGGAACACGAACACCGACTGGTCCTTGTCGTGGGTCAGAAGCTCGCCGCGCATGCGCAGCTGCTTGGTGTAGATCGAGTCGTGGTCGAGCGTGTAGTCGACGGCGAACGATATCGACGCCACGATCATCAGCGGGATGAACAGCCCGTAGCCGTTCGACAGCTCGGCGATGAGGAATATCGACGTCAGCGGCGCCTTCATCACGCCCGCCATGACGCCCGCCATGCCCACCAGCGTGAACGACACCACCGACACCTGCCAGTGGAAGCACGCGTTGCACACCAGCGCCACGATGGCGCCCATGAACGCACCCACGAAGAGCGAGGGGGCGAACGTACCTCCCACGCCGCCCGAAGCGTTGGTGGTGGCCATAGCTATCACCTTGAAGAACATGATGGACGTGACGTATACTATGGCCACCCACTCTATTCCGCTGAACTTGAAAAAGAGCGAGTTGTCGAACAGCGCCGCCACATTGCCGCGCATGAGCGCGGTCATGCCCTCGTAACCCTCGCCGTAGAGCGGCGGGAACACGAATATCAACACGCCGAGCACGACGCCCGCGCAGGCCCAGCGCCTGTACTGCGAGCCTATGCCCTTTATGAACGAGCCCACCACGGAGTTGACCGACGTGAAGTAGTAGGACATGAATCCGCAGCAGACGCCCAGCACGATGTAAAGCGGTATCTGTTTGAGCACGAAGGCGTCGGCCTCGCTCAATGTGACCGATATGATGGGGTCGAACCCGCGGAACACCAGCGCCACGGTAGTCGCCGTGATCGACGATATGAGCAGCGGAATCACCGACGCCGCCGTGATGTCGAGCATCAATATCTCCAGCACGAACACCACGCCCGAGATGGGCGCCTTGAATATGGCCGCCACGGCAGCTCCCGCGCCGCAGCAGAGCAGCAGCGTCAGTTCCTTGTAGTTGAGCCGCGCCAGCTTGCCCACGTTCGATCCGATGGCCGCGCCCGTAAGCACGATGGGGGCCTCGGGGCCCACCGAGCCGCCGAATCCGATGGTGGTGGCGCCGCCCACGATCGAACTCCAGCAGTTGTGCGGAGCGATGCGCGAGTCGCGGCGCGACATGGCGTAGAGCACGCGGGTCACGCCCTCCGAGATCTCGTCCTTGACGATATATTTCACGAACAGCGTTGCCAGCACGATTCCCACGGCGGGATAGACGAGGTAGAGGAATTGCGCGCGGTCGGCGGGGAACCACGTCACCAGAGCCGAGCGCACGCCGTAGAGAAGGATCTCGAACACGCACGTTCCCAGACCCGCCAGCGCGCCCACCACGACGGCCAGCAGAATGAGCATCTGGCGGTTGCTCAGACGCTTCAATCGAGCGAATAGCCAATGCGAGGCTCTGTTTTTCAAGGAAGATATCGACATATCGAAAATTTAATAATCGTGGAAATATCTCGACATCGCCGAGCGATGTCGGCAGTTCGCCGACGCCCCACGCGGCGGACTGCAACTCGCTTTACGCTCGATTGCGTCCTCCGCCGTCGGCGAACTGCGACGCCTATTTCCCCTGCTTGTACCGCTCCGACTGGCGGCGGATCATCTCCGTATCCTCGAAGTAGTCGATCTTCATCGAGCGCTTCACCATCTCCAGCGTCTCGGCCGCCTCGGCGCGCGCCACGACGCAACCGCGCCGCAACATGTCGTACACGCCCTCGATATCGTGCTCGTACTCCTTTCGGCGCTCGCGAATCGGCTCCAGCATCTGTTGCAGCACGGCATTGAGGAACTTCTTGACCTTCACGTCGCCCAGACCGCCGCGCTGATAGTGGGCCTTAAGCTCGTCGAGCGAGGCGTAGTCGGGCAGGAACTCGGCGAAATGCTCGGGACGCGAGAAAGCGTCGAGGTAGGTGAAGACGCTATTGCCCTCCAGCGACCCGGGATCCTCGATGCGCAGGTGGTTGGGATCGGTGTACATGCTCATCACCTTCTTGCGCACATCCTCGGCCGAGTCGGAGAGATAGATGCAGTTGCCCAGCGACTTGCTCATCTTGGCCTTGCCGTCGGTACCGGGCAGACGCAGGCACGCGGCATTCTTCGGCAGCAGTATTTCGGGCTCGACCAGCGTGGGACCGTACACCGAATTGAACTTGTGGACTATCTCGCGGGTCTGCTCCACCATAGGCTCCTGATCCTCGCCCGCGGGGACGGTCGTGGCGCGGAAAGCGGTGATGTCCGAGGCCTGCGAAATGGGATAGGTGTAGAATCCTACGGGGATCGACTTGCCGAACTCGCGCATGACGATCTCGCTCTTCACCGTGGGGTTGCGCTCCAGACGCGCCACCGTCACGAGGTTCATGTAATAGAACGCCAGCTCGCACAGCTCGGGGACCATGCTCTGAATGAATATGGTCGATTTGACGGGATCGATGCCGCACGACAGGTAGTCGAGCGCTACCTCGATGATGTTCTCACGCACCTTGTCGGGGTTGTCGGCATTGTCGGTGAGCGCCTGCGCGTCGGCTATCATGATAAAAATCTTGTCGAACTCGCCCGAGTTCTGCAACTCGACACGCTGGCGGAGCGAACCCACGTAGTGTCCCAGATGGAGACGGCCCGTGGGACGGTCGCCCGTAAGAATAACTTTACCCATTTTTATATGTCTTAAATTAAATACCTTAAATATATCGCGGCGGCATTGCGACCACCCTATTGGCCGCAAAAATACGAATTTATGCCCGCGGGGCCAAAAAACTTGACGTCTATAATTTTTTTTTATACATTTGCGAAAACATTTATCCGCATCCTATGACGATCATTCAGTTGCAATACCTTCTCGAAGTGGCCAACTGCGGCAGTTTCTCGGCAGCCTCGGAGCGCTGCTTCGTGACGCAGCCGTCGCTCAGCATGCAGATCAAATCGCTGGAAGAGGAGTTAGGCGCGGTGCTGCTCGACCGTTCGAAAAAGCCCGTCATCCCCACCGAGGTGGGTACGGTCGTCATAGCGCAAGCCCGCGAGACTCTGCGCGCCTACAACAGCATCCGCGAATCGGTGCTGGAGCTCAAGGGCGAGACCTCGGGAAAGCTGCGGCTGGGCGTGATCCCCACCATAGCCCCCTACCTGCTGCACAAGTTCATCCCCGACTTCGTCAAGAGCTATCCGCGCGTGGAGCTGGAGATACGCGAAATGGTGACGGCCGACATCGTGGAGGCGCTCCGCCGCGACGACATCGACGCCGCGCTGGTGGCCAGCGGAACCTGCGGCGAGGGAATCCCCGAACACGACCTGTTCAGCGACCGTTTCTACGCCTACGTGTCGCAGTCGAACCCGCTGTTCGAACGCTCGAACATACGCATAGAGGATATCGACCTCAAGGATCTCATACTGCTCAGCCCGGGCAACTGCATGCGCGACCAGATAATAGAGCTCTGTCAGGCACGCCGCAACGTCCCGTCGCACTACCACTTCGAGTCGGGATCGCTCGACACGCTGATGCGTATCGTCGACTGCACCTCGTGTCTCACCATCATACCCGAAATGGCTCTCGAATACATCCCCGCCGAACGCCGCCGACAGGTGAAGACGCTGGCCAAGGGCGCCACCTCGCGGCGCATAGCCGTAGCCGTGCGGCGCACCTACGTCAAAAACTCGATAATCAACGCGCTGGAAAGCACCATCCTCGAACACGCGGGCACGGCGGCGATGAAGTAGATTAGCGTCTCGCATGCAATGCGCTGTTCGCCGACAGCGGAGGGCGGCACGAGCCTGCGGCGAGTTGCAGTCCGCCGCATGGGGTGGCGGCGAACTGCCGACATCGCTCGGCGATGTCGAAAAACAAAGCGTTTTTATGCACTGCACATTTCCCGACGAACATACCCCGCTGCATGATTTCGTAATCTCGCAAAAATGTAATATATTTGCGAAGTTATACGCGTGCATTTTTTATATATGGAAAAATTGATCGAAACCATAGTCGAAGCCATTCAGGATAAAAAAGGTAAGGATATTGTATCGTTGGACCTCTCGGGATTCGACGGAGCCGTCTGCTCGCATTTCGTCGTATGCAACGCCGACTCCACCACTCAGGTGGCGGCCATAGCCGACGGCATCGAGCAGGAGGTGCTGGAGAAGACGGGCGAGAAGCTCCGGCGGATCGAAGGGCAGCAGAACGCCTTCTGGATAGCTATGGACTATGTGGATGTGGTGGTACACATCTTCCAAACCGAGCTTCGCCAATACTACAAGCTCGAAGAGCTGTGGGCCGACGCGCCGATCAAAAAATACGATTACGAACTTTAGTCATTATATGGCAAACAAGAAAAAAAACGATATAAGGGTGACCGTAAGGCCCAATTTCATGTGGATATGGGCCGCGTTGATAATGATTATCATCGGTTATTCGTTCTATGCCGGCGGCAACTCGCAGCCCTTGGCGGGCAACTGGAACACCGTGCGCAAGATGATCCGCAACGGCGAGGTGGAGCGCATAACCGTCATCGACGGGAAAATCGCCAATGTGTATCTGACCGACGAAGCGATAAAGAAATATCGCGGCGGAAGCGACGACATGTTGAAGAGAATGCCTGCGGAGGGCGAACAGATAGTATTCAACATAGGCTCGGTGGAGCTTTTGGACAACGATGTGAAGGAGGCCGTAGCCGAATCGGGCATGGAGGACAACCCCGTAAGTATCGAATACAAGAATGAATCGAACCCTTGGGGCAGCATCATTATCAATCTGCTGCCGTGGGTGATACTGATCGGCATATGGTTCTTCATCATCCGCACCATGTCGCGCGGCGGCGGTGGCGCGGGCGGTAACATCATGAACGTGGGCAAGGCGCGCGCGCAGGTGTTCGACAAGGACGATGCGGGCAAACGCGTGACGTTCAAGGATGTCGCGGGACTGGAGGAGGCCAAGGTCGAGATCATGGAGATAGTCGACTTCCTCCGCAAGGCCGACAAATACCGCGAGCTGGGAGCCAAGATCCCCAAAGGCGCGCTGCTGGTAGGCCCCCCGGGTACGGGCAAGACGCTGCTGGCCAAGGCCGTGGCGGGCGAGGCCAACGTGCCGTTCCTCTCGATATCGGGATCCGATTTCGTGGAGATGTTCGTGGGCGTGGGCGCGTCGCGCGTCCGCGATCTGTTCGAGCAGGCCAAGCAGAAGGCCCCATGCATAGTGTTCATCGACGAGATAGACGCCATAGGCCGCGCACGCGGCAAGAATGCGGGCTTCTCGGGCAACGACGAACGCGAGAACACCCTCAACCAGCTCCTCACGGAGATGGACGGATTCCAGACCAACGCGGGCGTGATAGTGCTGGCCGCGACCAACCGCGCCGACATTCTCGACAAGGCGTTGATGCGCGCGGGACGTTTCGACCGCCAGATACAGGTAGGACTGCCCGACGCCAAGGAGCGCGAGGAGATCTTCAATGTTCATTTGCGCAATCTGAAGCTCGATCCGCAGCTCGACCGCGCATTCCTTGCCAAGCAAACCCCGGGATTTTCGGGTGCCGACATAGCCAACGTCTGCAACGAGGCCGCGCTCATAGCCGCCCGCCACGACAAAAAGCAGATTACCAAGGAAGACTTCATAGCTGCCATCGACCGCATAATCGGCGGCCTCGAAAAACGCAACAAGCTCATGACCAAGGCCGAGCGTCGCGCGACGGCAATCCACGAGGCGGGCCACGCCACCGTGATGTGGTCGCTGGCGGAGTGCGACCCCGTACTGAAAGTGACCATCGTGCCGCGCGGCAACAGTCTGGGCGCCACGTGGTCGGTGCCCGACGAGGAGCGCGTGCACGTCACCAACGCCACTCTCGAAGAGCAACTGGCGGGAATGCTCGGCGGACGCATCGCCGAGGAGGTCAATTACGGTACCCTCGGCGCGGGAGCGTTGAGCGATCTGGAGCGCGCCACCAAGATGACATACGCCATGGTGGCCTACTACGGCATGAGCAAAAAGATAGGTCCCATAAGCTATTACGACTCCGCGGGAACGCGCGACACCTTCACCAAGCCCTTCAGCGAGCAGACCGCCCGCGAGATCGACGACGAGGTGCGCCGCATAATGGCCGAGGCCTACGAACGCGCCAGAAGAATCATAGAGGAGAAGAACGATCTGATAAACGCAATGGCCGATCTGCTGCTCGAAAAGGAGACCATATATGCCGAGGACATAGAACCCATACTCGGCTCGTCGGCACAAAGCGCCAAGCAGAACAAAGAGGCCGAAAATGCGGAACCGAACAATGGCGGAACCGCCGCCGTGTCGGAGCCCGAAAATGAAGAACAGACCCGAAAGATATGACCGACAAAATGAAAAACCTCTGGGTACGCGCCGTAAGCGGCGTGGTGCTGTTCGTAATCGTATTGGGAACGCTCCTATGGTCGAAATGGAGTTGCGGCGCGCTGCTGTTGGTGATAATCCTCGGCGGCGAATGGGAGTTCTATCGCATGGCCGAGAAAGCGGGTTACTCGCCGCAGAAGACTCTGGGGCTGGTCGCGGGAGCCATCATCATGACGGTGGCGTTCGCCTTGATGTGGTTTTTCGACACCGAGAGCACGCTGGGCAACAAATATTTGGTGCTCACCGTGGGATTGATGCTCTACATAATGATGCTGGTGCCGTTGATGTTCATCTGCGAGCTCTACCGCAAGAGCGCCACGCCCATAGCCAACATAGGCTCGACCCTCACGGGAGTGGTGTACGTGGCTTTGCCCATGTCGCTGCTCTTCTTCATCCCGCTGCTGTTGGGACACGGAGTGTGGAACCCGTGGACGCTGCTGTTCTACTTCTTCATAATTTGGGCCAACGACGTTTGCGCCTATCTGTTCGGGATCACGCTGGGCAGACACCGCCTGTTCGAACGCATCTCGCCCAAGAAGTCGTGGGAGGGCTTCATCGGCGGACTCATAGGCGCGATGGCAATGGGATACATAGCCGCCACGGCGATGGGCGGCGACCACTTCGAGTGGATCGGCATGGCACTGATAGCCGCCATCACGGGCGTATTCGGCGATCTGGTGGAGTCGCTGTTCAAACGCTCGGTCGACGTGAAGGATTCGGGACGCATAATCCCCGGGCACGGAGGATGGCTCGACCGTTTCGACGCATTGATACTGTCGGTGCCGTTCGTGTTCATCTACCTCGTATTTTGCATGAATTAAAATGACCTTAAACCTAACAATATGAAGATCAATAAAGAAGGTTATCGAATAATAGCAATATCGGGTCTTATATGCCTGATATTCTGGGCGCTCATATACTATTTCGAGAACAGCCACTCGGGTACGGGCCTGCTCATCACGAGCACGTTGCTGCTCGTGGCCTTCTGGTTCTTCATCGTCGCCTTTTTCCGCGAACCGCGCCGCGTGAAGATACACGATCCGGAGCTGGTATTTTCGCCGTGCGACGGCCGCGTGGTGGTTACCGAAATCGTACACGACGACGAATATCTGAAAGAGAACATGTTGCAGATATCGATATTCATGTCGATCACCAACGTCCACATGAATTGGATCCCCGTGAGCGGCGAGGTGGAGTATTACAAATACCACCCGGGACGCTTCCTTATAGCATGGCATCCCAAATCGTCGACCGAGAACGAACGCACCACCACCGTGGTGAGGATGGAGAACGGCAAACGCATCCTGTTCCGTCAGGTGGCGGGCCTGATCGCACGACGCATAGTGTCGTACATGAAGGTCGGCGACCGAGTGACGCAGAACGACGTATTCGGATTCATAAAATTCGGATCGCGCATCGACCTGCTCGTACCGAAGGACAGCGAACTGCTGGTCGAGATAGGCGACCCCGTGGTGGGATCGCAAACCCCCATAGTACGCCTCAGAAAGTAGTGCGTCCGACGACACCTACCGCGCACAGCAAAACAGTAACGGCATGACGCTCACACCGCAGAACATACTACGATTCATCGTCGGACTCGCAGTCACGGCTGCCATACTCTTTTTGATATGGTATTTCAGCTCTGTGGTCATATATATATTGGTATCGGCGGTGTTGGCCATCATGGGGCGGCCGTTGGTGAGCTACCTGCTGAGTCTGAACATATGCGGACGACGGATGCCCCGATGGGCTGCGGCATCGATCACGCTGCTGGTGATATGGGTGGTGCTGGCCACGCTGTGCTCGCTGTGCATACCTCTCGTATTCAACAAGATCAGCGAGTTCGCCGCGCTCGATTTCACGTCGGTGATCGAATCCGTCGAGTACCCGATATCGTATGTGCAGGCATACCTGCAAAACCTGTTCATCCTGCCCGAAACCAATTTCTCGCTCAGCGAGACACTGATATCGACATTGCACGACCTGATCGACTACGAAACGATCAACAACTTCTTCGCTTCGATCATCAGCATAGCGCTGTCGACGCTCATCACCGTGTTCTCCATCTCGTTCATAACGTTCTTCTTCCTCAAGGAGGACGGGTTGTTCTATGCGATGGTGAAGGCCATGTTCCCCGAACGCCTGCAACAGAACGTGACGCGCGCGCTCGACTCCATCACGGTGCTGCTGTCGCGCTACTTCATGGGAATACTCACCGAAAGCATCATACTGATGATCGTCATCTCGACCGTCATGATGCTCTTCGGCATGAAGACCGACAACGCACTGCTCATAGGTCTCATCATGGGCGTGATGAACGTCATCCCATACGCGGGGCCGCTAATAGGCGGGATAATCTCGGTATTCATCGGCATAGTCAGCCCCATCGCAGGGTACACGGCCATGCACACCACCATTGTCATAGCTTGTTCGCTGTTCTGCATCAAGGGATTAGACGACTTCGTGCTGCAACCCACCATATATTCCGAACGCGTGAAAGCCCATCCGCTCGAAATATTTCTGGTGATCCTGCTGGCGGGTTACATGGCGGGCATACTCGGCATGCTGCTGGCCATACCCTCGTACACCGTGCTGCGCGTGCTGGCCAAGGAGTTCTTCTCGCAGTTCTCGCTGGTGCAGAAGCTGACGCAAAAGATATGACGGGCGGCAGGAAGAGAGTTTTTTAAGGACTACACGACAATGACAATAATAAAAGGCGTGGTGATTCACGGCGCGCAACTCGGGCGCAAAATGGGATTCCCGACAGCCAATCTCGACGCACGCGAACTGAACGATATAGAAAACGGCGTCTACCGCTCGACGGTGACTATCGACGGCATCACCTACCGCGCAATGTCGAACATCGGTCTGCGACCATCGGTCGACGGACGCTGCCGACTGCTGGAGACGCATCTTTTCGACTTTCACGGCGACCTATACGGTCGCAAAATAGAGGTGTGTCTGCTCGACAAGATCCGCGACGAGAAACGTTTCGACTCCATCAACGAACTGCGCCGTCAGCTCGAACGCGACGCCGAAGTATGTCGCAACGGCGAGGTGCAATCCGAATAATTCATCATGCCGGCCGCGGGTTAGGCTAACGAATGTGAATATTGCGACTCGAAATCGAGTCGCAGGCGTAACGCCTGTTTTATGAAAAATAACCCGTCATGCCACCGAGTCGCGAAGCGAGGATTGGTATCGCTAACGGGGAATTGTCGGTATTCGGGCGGCAGCCTGCGGACTGCAACACTCGCGTCATGTTATCGTTGTTGTTCGCCGACGGCGGCAGGAGTGCTTTAGCAGTCCGCCGCGAGGGGCGTCGGCGAACTGCGCGACTCAAAGAGTCGCAATACCTAAATTATATATTCGGGCCTCCGCGCGGGGAAGCTGCGGCCCGCGCAGTCCTGCGGACTGCAATATATTGCGTCAAGCCACCGAGCCGTCGGCGAACAGCAAACCGCAGGCCGTACCTCAATATTCTTTATGCCCCGAGCCGCAAAAAAGATCGGGACCCGCAACGACGCGGATCCCGACATACACGTTCCGACAAACGTATTCGCTACTTGCGCTTGCCCTTGGCGCCCTGCTGCTGACGCATCTGCTCCTGCTGCTGGCGCATCAACTCCTCGTAACGAAGCTGGAACTTCGACTTCTTCTTGTTCTTCTGCTTCTCGGCATTGCGACTAATCATAGCACGAATCTTATCGTCGTCGACCAGACGGCGCATGCCCGTCATCAGTGCGATGGTTATAAGCTGCGAAAGCAGATAGTAGTAGCACAATCCCGAGGCGTAGTCGTTGAAGATGAAGAGCATCATGATGGGCATCATATACACCATCATGATCTTCATGCCCGCCATCTGGGGCTGGCTCGACGCGGTCTGCTGGTAGCTGAAATACGAGAATCCCACCATCGCCACGCACATCAACAGAGCGAAGAGGCTCACGTGATCGCCGTACCACGGAATGGTGAAAGGCAGAGTCACTATGCTGTCATACGACGAAAGGTCGTCAGCCCACAGGAACGACTGCCCGCGCAACTCGATGCTCGCGGGGAAGAATCGGAACATGGCCCACAGTATGGGCAGCTGGATGAGCATCGGTATGCAGCCGCCCAGAGGGTTGATGCCCGCCTTTTTGTAGAGCTCCATCAACGCCTGCTGCTTCTTCATGGCATCCTCCTGACGCGGATACTTCTCGTTCAGGGCGTCGGCCTCGGGTTTTATGGCGCGCATCTTGGCCGTCGAGAGATAGCTTTTGTATGTGAGAGGATATATCAACAGTTTGATGAGCACCGTAAGGATAAGGATAATCAAACCGAAGCTGGCGATGTAGTTGTGCAGGAAATCAAACACGGGGATCACGATCCAACGGTTGATCCACCCCACCAGCCAGCCGCCCAGCGGGATAAGACGCTCCATGGCGATCTTTCGGCCGTCGGGATCGGTAATCTTCGACAGCACCGCATACTTGTTGGGACCGCAGTAGATCGACAGGGCATAGCTGTCGGTCTGTGCATTGTAAGGCAGCCCCGCACGCACCGAGAAGGTCTTTATATACCCCGAATCCTCGGCCTCGGTCGTGAAGCCCATATCGGCATAGGCGAAATTGCCGTGCGCGATGAGCGCCTCCGAGAAGAACTGCTGCTTGAATGCGATCCAATTTATCTCGCTCTTCACGCTCTCGCGCTTCTCGCCGTCGCCCATGCCCAGATCCTCGATCGACGCCTCGTCGGGCAGGCGATACGACAGCGTGGTGTACATGTTTTCGTTCTTGAAGCCGCGCTCGTTGCGGTAGGTGCGGTTGCCCCACTCCAGCCCCAGCGTCGACTGAGCCGCCATTATCGGGGCCATGTTCACCATCTTCACGTTCAAGTCGATCATGTAGTCGCGTGCGGGATACTTCTCGTCGTAGACAATGTATTCGAACAGCAAATAGGCATCCTCGCTCACGTCGAGATGCATGGCCAAGGTTTGGAATCCGTCGCCGCGGCTCACGCCCGCATTGGTGAATACGTAATCGGCCGTATTGATCTTCACGTTCTTGCGGTCGCGCTTTATGTAGAACTCCAAATCGAACTCCGCGCTCGACGGGTCGAACAACACCACCTTTTCGTTGCGTTCGCCCTTGGGCGCATATTTGGTATAGTCGTTAAGCGTCACCTTCGAGAGCATACCGCCCGCTGTGGTGAACTCGGCCGTAAGATAGTCGTTGGAGAGAGTGACCGACGAAGGCTCGGCGTTCCGTGCCGCCGCAAGTCTCTCGCCGAACATCTCGGCTTCGCGCGAAGCCGCATTCGCGGCCGCGGCCGACGCCATGCTGTCGGCAAGCTCGGGGACGATCGCATCCGACGCTATCTCCTCCGAAATCGAACTCTCGGCCTCGATTCGGGTCTCGGCCTCGACCCGAGCCATGTATTCCCTGTATTTCTCCTGCTGTTTGGAACTGTAAACCACATAGCCGATGAAGATCACGGCCATGAGCACAATACCCGTAAGTGTCTTTTTATCCATCTGTAAGCATTAACGTTAACAACTACTTCGTCGGTTCGGTCTCGGCCTTGCGGGCGGCATCGTACTTCAGGGCCGCAGCCACGAAAGCGACGAACAGGGGAGCGGGCGTACCGACCGTACTCTTATATTCGGGATGGTACTGCGTACCCACGAACCACGGATGGTTCTTCAGCTCCACCACCTCGACCAATCCCGTCTCGGGATTGGTCCCCGCGGCGATCATGCCCGCGTTCTCGAACTGCGCGAGATACGATTCGTTGAACTCGTAACGATGACGATGGCGCTCGACGATCATATCCTTGCCGTAGGCGTCGTGCACCTTGGTACCCGCCTTGAGTGCGCACGGATATCCGCCCAGACGCATCGTGCCGCCCTTGGCCGTGATACCCTTCTGCTCCTCCATAAGGTCGATGACGGGATTCTTCGTCTGCTCCATCTCGCTCGAATGAGCATCCTTTATGCCCAGCACGTTGCGCGCGAACTCTATCACGGCGCTCTGCATGCCGAGGCATATTCCGAAGAACGGCACATCGTTCTCGCGGGCGTAACGCACCGCCTCGATCTTACCGTCTATTCCGCGGTTGCCGAAGCCCGGGGCTACCAGAATACCCGCCATGCGGCCCAGCATCTCGCCCACGTTCTCGGCGGTGATCTTCTCGGAATTGACGTAGGTAAGCTTCACCTTGCAGTTGTTGGCCGCGCCCGCGTGTATGAACGACTCGCTGATCGACTTGTAGGCATCGGGCAGCTCGGTATACTTGCCCACCAACGCTATCTCCACCGTACTTGCGGGATGCTTGATCTTATCCACGAATTCGCGCCACGAATCCATGTTGGGCTCCTCGTGGCTCTCCACGCCGAGTTTGGCGAGCAGCACCTCGTCCAGATGCTGTTCGTGCATGCGCAGGGGCACCTCGTAAATGGTCGGCACGTCGATCGACTCCACCACGGCGTCGGGCGTCACGTTGCAGAACAGCGCCACCTTGCGTCGCACCTCGGGCGAGAGCGGATACTCGGTGCGCAGCACCAGCACGTCGGGTTGCAGACCCGCCGACTGCAACTCCTTGACCGAGTGCTGGGTCGGTTTGGTCTTGAGCTCGCCCGAAGCGGCCATGTAGGGAATGAGCGTCAGGTGAATCAACACCGAATTCTGGTAGCCCAGCTGGTTGCGCAGCTGTCGTACCGACTCGATGAAGGGCAGCGACTCGATGTCGCCCACCGTACCGCCGATCTCGGTTATGATGACGTCGTATTTCTTGGTGGTGCCGAGCAGCTGTATGCGTCGCTTGATCTCGTCCGTTATGTGGGGAATGACCTGCACGGTCTTTCCGAGAAACTCGCCGCGGCGCTCCTTTTCGATCACGCATTTGTATATCTTGCCCGTGGTCACGTTGTTGTTCTGCGTGGTGGTTATCGAGGTGAATCGCTCGTAGTGGCCCAGATCGAGGTCGGTCTCGGTGCCGTCCTCGGTCACGTAGCACTCGCCGTGCTCGTAGGGGTTGAGCGTACCCGGGTCGACGTTGATGTAAGGGTCGAGTTTCTGAATCGTCACGGAATAACCGCGCGCCTGAAGCAGACGGGCCACCGAGGCGGAAATGATGCCTTTGCCCAGCGAAGATGCCACACCTCCCGTAACGAAGATGTATTTCGGTTTGTTCAGTTTCATCAATATAAATTTATCTTATTGTTTCAAAAAAAATTTCCTTATATTCACCGCAACGGTCGGTCCCTCGGCCCGAGCCGAGAATCCGACCATGCGTTCTCGCTATCAATTTGTTCTTCTCCTCGGAACATCGTCGAGCTGCCGCCGTGCGGCCGCACGCCCCGACAAACGGCCGAAGATGCAGTCTATTCCTCGCCCGCCTCCTCAGCGCTGCGGCTGTCGATCATTCGCACCTTCTCTATGGTGTCGTGCAACTCGCGCTTCGCCTTCTCGATCTTCTCGCGAATGTCGGCCACCAAGGCGTCGGCGTTCTTCGATTTCGAGAAGAAGCCGATATTGTTCTCCAGCAGGGCGATGTCCTGCTCCATCTGTCGCACTTTGTTGTAAAGGCGGTCGCGCTCGCTGCGCAGACGCTTGTCGCCCGACGACTTCATCGTCTGCAAACGCTCCTTGAAGCGGTTCATCGAGCGGTCGCGCTCCGTTCCGCGCAAAACGCCGAACATGGCGTCCACCGTCTCCTTGTAACGTCTCTGCAACGCATCCTTCTGCTTTATGGGGACGAACCCTATCTCGCTCCAGCGGCGCTGGAAATCCTTTATCATCTCGTAACCGCCCTCCTTAACGTCGGCAGCCTGCATCTGGTCGAGCAACGCCTGCTTCTTCTGCAAATTGCTCTCGTGTTCGCCCTCCACGTCGGCGAAGTGGCGCGACTTGCGCTCGAAGAACGTGTCGCACGCCGCGCGGAAACGCTTCCATATCTGATCCGAATAACGGCGCGACACCGCTCCGATCTCTTTCCATTTGGCCTGAAGGGCTATCAACTCTTCCGTCGCGCGTTTCCACTCCTCGCTGTTCTGCAACGCCTCGGCGGCCTCGCATATCTCGGTCTTGAGCTGGAGATTGTGATCCATCTCGGTCTTCAGGCCCGCATAGAACTCGCGCTTGGCCTCGAAGAACTTGTCGCACGCCGCGCGGAAACGCTCGTAGATTCGGGTATTGTCTTTCTTGGGTGCGAATCCTATGGTGCGCCACACCTTCTGCATCTCCATCAGACGCTCGCCCGCCTTGTTCCACTCCTTGCGCGAGGTGTAGGGCTGCTCCGACAGAGCCTCGGTCTTCTCGCAAAGCTCGCTCTTAAGCTCCAGATTCTTCACCTGCTCCTGCTTCAGACGCTCGAAAAACTCCTGATGCTGTTTGTTGATGCGCGCCGAAGCCGCCTTGAAACGCTCCCAAAGCGCCTCCTTGTATTCGTTGGCCACGGGACCCGTCTCGCGCCACTCGTCGTGCAGCTTCTGCAACTTGTGGAACGCCTCCACGATCGACGGCTCGGTCACCAGCGCCTCGGCCTGCTCGCACAGAGCCACTTTCTGCTCGTAGTTCTTCTTCAGATCCAGATCGCGCAGCTCCTTGTTTATCTTTATGAAATTGTAGAAATTCTCGACATGCAGATTGTAGGTCTCCCACAGATCCTTCACCTTCTGCTGCGGCACCACGCCCGTCTCTTTCCACCGCTGCTGCAACTCGCGGAACTTGGCGAAAGTGTTGTTCAGGGTCTCGTCCGAGTCGACCAGCTCCTTCAGCTCCTCGATTATCTGCGTCTTGATCCGAAGATTCTCCTCCTTGATCTTGTCCAGCCCCGCCATGTATTCGTCGCGACGGCGGCGATACTCGCGGAACAACTCTTTCAAGCGCGCCTCCGACTCGTCCGCCGCGGGAACGAATACGGCTCCGTCCTCCTCCCGCGCCTCGAAATCGCGGCGCGCGGCATCGATCTCGGCACGATGCAATTTATAGAATGCTATCTTTATCGCCTCCACGCTCTTGCGCAGGGTCTGCACGGGCTCCTTTTCGAGCATCTCTGCGAACATGTCGACAAGTTCGCGTTTGCTCTTTCCGCTCAGATCGGTCTTGTCGACCTCCGCGGCAGCCTCCTCCTCGGTCGTCTCCTCGTCCAGCTCCAACCCTGCCTGTTCGGCATCGAGCACGGCCTCCTCTTCCGACACCTCGCAGGCGTCGAGAGCGGCGGCGGGATTCACGGGTTCGGATTCGGGAGCAGCCTCCACGGCCTTCACGGCATCCGTGGCAGTCACGTTTCGCATATCATCGGCATTGCCGATCGACTCCGCGGGAGTCGCAGGGTTCGAATTTTCAGTAGCCATCGCTTTTCGTTTTAAGATTAGCCATGCGTCGCATCGAAACGCATGGATGTGGCAAATATAAGCAAATTATCCGTGAGCCACGTCCTTTTTTACACGGAATTTCATATATTTGTAGAAAATTAATCCGATCATGGGATACCGCATACTTATCATCGACGACGAGCAGGACATTCTGGAGTTCGTGAAATACAATCTCGAACGCGACGGCTACGAGGTGTTCACCGCCTCCGACGGCGCCGAGGGGCTGCAAAAGGCCCTCGCCGTAAAGCCGCACCTCATACTTCTGGACATGATGATGCCCGTCCTCGACGGCATGGAGACATGCAAGGCCATACGCAACTCGCCACTGCTCAAGAATGTGATGGTGGTGTTCCTCTCGGCCGTGGGCGACGAGGAGGCCCAGATCGGAGGCTACGAGGCGGGGGCCGACGACTACATCAGCAAGCCCATAAAGATGAACATCCTGCGCAGCCGCGTGCAGGCCATATTGAAGCGCATCGAGCTGCCCGCCGAGACCGACGACATATCCATCGACACCGAGCACTACGTGGTGCGCCGCGGCAGCGAGACATTCGTGCTCCCGCGCAAGGAGTTCGCCCTGCTGCAACTGCTATGCTCGCAGCCCGGGAAGCTCTTCACCCGCGAGGAGATCTACTCGCGCATTTGGGGAGACAAAGTGGTGGTGGGCGACCGCACCATCGACGTGCACATCCGCAAACTCCGCCAGAAGATAGGCGAGGAGAGGATAATCACCGTAAAGGGCATGGGCTACAAATTCGAAGCTGCCGACAAAAACGACAACGACAAACAACAAAACGCATGAAACGCATATTGACAACAATGCTCCTCTGCGCGGCACTCGCTGCGACGGCGGCAGCGCAGAATTTCGACGACCATTTCGAGAACAAGACATTACGGCTGGACTACATCTTCGCGGGCAACGCCGACGCGCAGATGATCGCACTCGACGAACTCGCCGCTTTCGACGGCTGGGCGGGCCGCCGCGTAAACCTCGACGCCATACCCGTCCGAGGCAACGGCGAGGTGCGCGTGACCGATCCCGAAAGCGGCGCCACGCTCTACCGCACCTCGTTTTCGAGTCTGTTCCAAGAGTGGCTCGTTACGGACGAGGCCCGCACGGTCGCCAAGAGCTTCGAGGCGACGTTCCTCGTACCCTACCCCAAACACGATGTCGACGTGGAGATCACCCTGCGCGACAACGAAGGCCGCGAGCAGGCCTCGCTGCGCCACCGCGTGACCCCTGCCGACAAACTGATCCGCAACCTCGCGGGGCGCGCCGCCGTGCCGCACGAATATCTGCTTCGCAGCGGCGATCCCGACAAGTGCATCGACATAGCGATAATGGCCGAAGGCTACACCGCCGACGAGATGGATACGTTCCTGCGCGACGCCCGCACGGCTTGCGACGAGATATTCCGCTACGAACCGTTCGCCTCGCTCAGGGAGCGTTTCAACGTGGTGGCCGTGATGTCGCCCTCGAAGCAGAGCGACGTCAGCGTGCCGCAGGACGACGCATGGCGCGAAACGGCCGTCAACTCCAACTTCATGACGTTCTATTCGCCGCGCTACCTGACCACCAACAGCGTGCACACCATTCACGACCTGCTCGCGGGCATCCCTTACGAGCACCTCATAATCCTCGCCAACACCGACACCTACGGCGGCGGAGGCATCTACAACTCCTACACCCTCACCACGGCGCACAACCCCATGTTCAAGCCCGTGGTGGTGCACGAGTTCGGCCACTCGTTCGGCGCTCTGGCCGACGAGTATTTCTACGACGAGCCCGACCACACGGAGAACACCTACAAGCTCGATTTCGAGCCGTGGGAGCAGAACATAACCTCGCTGGTCGATTTCGGATCGAAGTGGGCCGACATGCTCGACAAGCGGACTCCCGTACCCACCGAGCCGACCGACAAACGCAAACGCGACTACACCGTGGGCGTCTACGAGGGCGGAGGCTACATCACCAAGGGCATGTACCGTCCCGCCGTGGTGTGCCGCATGCGCGACAACGAGGCGACGCAGTTCTGTCCCGTGTGCCAAAGGGCGATAGAGCGGATCATACGCTACAATACCGAGGAGGAGAAGTAAGGAGACGAATGTAAACGGCCGCTTTTTTGCGGCTCTTCAGAGCCGCGCGAGCCGCAGCCTCGCCCCGCGGAGGCTCGCTGTCGCTCTCTCCGCAGGCTGCGACCCGCCCGCCGACGAGTCCGAATTCGGCTCGACCTTAAACATCGCAAGCAAAAAAGCGAATAATTCAGCAATTTATTACTCCGCGGCGGCAAAATCGCGAATAAAATTTGCTTTTGCGGTCGGCTTTTTCGTACCTTTGCTATTGCAAACGGATAAATTCATCCCCGCACCGCCTACCCGCCGCGCCGCGATGGCACATTAGTTGGGTTTGCCGAATGAGGTTGAATACACAATAACAACATTATACATCATGATAGTATTAGTTCTCAATTGCGGCAGTTCGTCGATCAAATATCAGGTAATCGATATCGACGACAACAGCAACGCACTATTGGCAAAAGGTCTGGTCGACCGCATAGGTCTTCCCGAGGGAAGCCTCACTCACAAGCCTACGGACAAGGACAAATTCGAGCTTCGCATGCCCATACCCGACCACACGACGGGTATAAGCCTCGTGCTTAAGGCTCTGACCGACGCCGAGCACGGCGTGATAGCAAGCCTCTCGGACGTGAAGGCGGTGGGTCACCGCGTAGCCCACGGAGGCGAGTATTTCCCCGACAGCTGCGTGGTCGACGAGCAGGCCAAGGCGCACATCCGCTCGCTGTTCGAGATAGCGCCGCTGCACAACCCCGCCAATCTGGAGGGTGTGCTCTCGATCGAGAAGGTGCTCCCGGGCGTGCCTCAGGTGACGGTGTTCGACACCTCGTTCCACCAGACCATCCCCGCCGTCAACTACCTCTACGCGCTGCCCTCGGAGTATTACGATAAGTACCGCGTGCGCAAGTACGGATTCCACGGCACCAGCCACAAGTTCGTGGCCAAGGCGGGCGCCGAGCTCACGGGCATCGACCTTAACGCGTCGAAGATCATCACCTGCCACATCGGCAACGGCGGTTCGGTGACGGCCATTCTCAACGGCAAGTCGTTCGACACCTCGATGGGCTTCTCGCCTCTGGACGGTCTGGTGATGGGGACCCGCTGCGGCATGGTCGACGCCAGCGCCATAACCTTCATCGGCGAGCACGAGAACATGACCTACTCGGAGCTCAACACCATGATGAACAAGAAATCGGGAGTGCTGGGCCTCACGGGCCTGTCGAGCGACATGCGCGACATCGACGCCGCCTACAACGCGGGCAACGAGCGCGCCATCACGGCCCGCGACATGTACTACAACCGCGTGAAGAAGTTCGTGGGCGAGTATGCCGCCGAGATGGGCGGTGTCGACCTGCTGATCTTCACGGGCGGCGTGGGCGAAAATTCGAGCGAGCTGCGCAGCTACGTATGCTCGAACATGGAGTTCATGGGCATAAAGATCGACGATAAGGTGAACGCCGCCACCCACGGCGACAACGCGGTGCTGTCGACCGCCGACTCGAAAGTGAAGGTGGCCGTCATAGCCACCAACGAGGAGCTGGTGATCGCCATCGACACCTACCGTCTGACGAAAGATATGCAATAACGGCATTTTGAACAACTTAAAAGAATAAACGATTATGATAAAGCATTTGGACGAGATAGTATCGTCGGCCGTGGCACGCGGCCGCAAGCGTCTCGCGGTAGCCTACGGGCAGGACACGCACACGATCGAAGCCGTTTACAACGCATGGAAAGAGGGTTTGGTCGATGCCACTCTCTTCGGCGACAAGGCCACCATCGAGAAGGCATGCGCGGAGTTGAATATCGACGCGGGCGTATTCAAGATCGTCGACGAGAGCAGCGACGTGGTATGCGTCAAGCTGGCGGTGCAGGCCGTGGTGAACGGTCAGGCCGACGTGCTGATGAAGGGTTTGGTGTCGACCGACAAATACATGCGCGGCATACTGAACAAGGAGGCGGGCCTCTTCCCGCCCAAGGGCACGCTGAGCCATGTGGCCGTCATCGAGATGCCGGGCCGCGACAAGCTGCTGTCGGTATCGGACGTGGCCGTAATTCCTCTGCCCGATTTCAAGCAGAAGACCATACTCATAGGCTATCTGGCCAAAACGGCGAACCTGTTGGGCGTCGAGAACCCCAAGATCGCCTGCATAGCCCCCTCGGAGCAGGTGCTTCCGTCGGTGGTGTCGTCGACCGAGGGCGCCATCCTCGCCAAGATGGGCGACCGCGGCCAGCTGGGCAAGGTGACCGTGGACGGACCTCTGTCGCTCGACGTGGCTCTCTACAAGGAGGTTGCCGAGCACAAGAAAGTGACGGGATCGAGCGTGGCGGGAGACCCCGACTGCCTGCTCTTCCCCAACATCGAGTCGGCAAACGTATTCTTCAAGGCCGTGTCGCACTTCGGCGGCGCCGAGCTTGCGGCGATGGTGATGGGCACCAAGGTTCCCTGCGTGCTGACCTCGCGCGGCGACACCGCACTGACCAAGAAGTATTCGATCGCGCTGGCCTGTCTGGCGGTACGATAGCCGCCTCGTGCGGCAAAGCGGCCGATCGGGCCGCACACAACGAATGAAACCAAACACCGCTCGCCGATGGAGATGAATTTCACTCGCGTTACCGACAATCCCCCGCAGGAGCGGGATTCGACCGCCGTAGCTCCCGAAGCTCCGCACGGATTCACGATTCTGGCCGTCAACACGGGATCGACATCCACCAAGATGGCGGTCTATCGCGACGAAGCTCCGATCGTGGAACTCACGGTGTCGCACTCGGCCGAGGAGATAGCGCGTTTCGCCGACGTCACCGACCAGCTGGAGTGGCGCAAGCGGATCGTACTCTCGGCGATAGACGAGCACGGAATACCCCTCGACACCCTCTCGGCCGTAATAAGCCGAGGGGGTTTATTGCGCCCCGTCGAGAGCGGCGTGTACGGCATAAACAGCACCATGATCGACGAGTTGCGGCGTTGCAGGCCGCAGCACGCGTCGAACCTCAGCGCCATGATCGCGGCCGAGATCGCACGAGATTGCGGCATCGGGGCCTACATAGCCGACCCCGTGGTGGTGGACGAACGCATCGAGATAGCCAAGATGTGCGGCATACGCGAAATTCGCCGCCGCTCGGTATTCCATGCGCTCAACCAGAAAGCCACCGCGCGCGTCCATGCCGAACGCCTCGGGCGCCGATACGAGGATATGAACTTCGTCATAGCCCACATGGGCGGCGGCATATCCGTCGCGGCGCACCTGAAAGGCCGCGTCATAGACTGCAACAACGCCCTCGACGGCGAAGGTCCCGTCGCGCCCGAGCGCGCGGGATCGATACCCGCGGGCGCGCTCATCGACCTGTGCTACTCGGGCCGCTACACCCACGACGAGGCGCGGTCGCTCCTCGTCGGCCGCGGAGGTCTGGTGTCGCTCACGGGCACCAACTCGGTCAGAGAGCTCGAACAGCGCGAAAGCCGCGGCGACGAGGAGGCGCACAAGGCTCTCGATCTGCTCTGCTACACCGTGGCGAAAGAGATCGGCCGCATGGCCGTGGCGCTGCGCGGCGAGGTGGATTCGATAATCCTCACGGGCGGCATAGCTTACAGCCGACGCGTCACCGACGCCATAGAGAGCTACTGCCGTTTCATCGCCCCCGTGGCGGTGTATGCGGGCGAAAACGAATTGCGGGCTCTGGCGGCGAACGCCCTGCGCGTGCTTCGCGGCGAGACGCAACCCAAAATTTACGAATAAAACGACCATGAAAAAGATTCTCATACTCAACGGACCAAACCTCAATCTGCAAGGTAAGCGCGACGTGAAGGTCTACGGATCGACCACGTTCGACGACTGCATGGCCTCGCTACGCAAGCGCTACGAGGGCCGCGCGGAGTTCGACTACTTCCAGTCGAACATCGAGGGCGAACTCATCAACGCCGTACACGCCTCGGTCGGCCGCTACGACGGCATAGTGCTCAACGCGGGCGGCTACACCCACACGTCGGTCGCGCTGCGCGACGCGGTGTCGGCGGTGGATACTCCCGTGGTGGAGGTTCACATATCGTCGATCCTCGCGCGCGAGGAGTTCCGCCACACGTCGCTGCTGGCCCCCGTGGCCAAAGGTTCGATCATGGGATTCGGACTCGACTCGTACCGCCTCGGCGTGGAGGCGCTTTTGGATTAAAGCGGCGCGCAAAATGGATGAGAACGGCGATCTGAGCGGACGCGTGGCGTCGGGCGTGGCGTGGAGCATATCCGAAAAGGCGGGCTCCATGCTGTTGCAGGCCGTGGTCAGCATCGTCGTGGCCAACATGCTCGTACCCTTGGATCTGGGTATAATGGCGGTGCTCACCGTATTCACCGCGCTGGCTCAGGTGGTTGTCGACAGCGGCTTCTCGCAGACACTCATACGCAAGGCGCGGCCGACCGACGGCGACTACAAGGCCGTTTTCCGTTTCAACATAGTCACGTCGCTCATCCTTTACGCCCTTCTGACCGCCCTGTCGCCCCTCGCAGCACGCTACTACGGATGGCCCGAGCTGTCTCGTGTCGCGCCCGTCCTCTTCCTGCTGCTGCCCGTCAACGCGCTGTGCGTCATACAGAACACCATCATGGTGCGCGAATTTCGGTTCGCGCGGCTCTCGGCCATAACATTCGCTTCGTCGTTCGCGAGCGGCATCGTGGCGATAGCGATGGCGGTGAGCGGCTGCGGCATCTGGAGTCTCGTGGGGCAGCGGGTGAGCATGATGGCAGTCAAGGCCGCATTGCTGTGGAGCGGCAGCACGTGGCGTCCGCGCGCCGCATGCAAGGCCTCGCCGCTGGGCGAAATGGCTCCGTACAGTCTGCGCCTTATGGCCGCCGACATCATCACGGCGCTCTACAACAACATAGCGCAGCTGTTCATCGGCAAAATATACTCGGGCAACGCTTTGGGCTGTTTCAACCAAGCGCAAAAACTGAAGGACATGCCCGTGAACTCGACCATGCAGTCGATACAGAGCGTAACCTTCCCCGCATTGTCGCGCATAGGCGGCGACGAAGCGAAGTTCGCCGAGGGCTACCGCCGCGTGATAATGGTGACGGCATTCGTCATGTTCCCCGCGATGGCGGGGCTCATAGCCACGGCCGACGACATCTACACGCTCCTGCTCAAACCCGACTGGCGCCCCGCCATACCCTATTTCCGCATAATGTGTCTGGCGGGGATCTTCTATCCGCTCTCGATGATCGCCTGCAACATACTGAAAGTAAAGACCGACGGCGGCATAATCCTGCGATTGGAGATAGCGAAGCGCGCAATCACGACCCTGATCCTCGCCGTCACCATCCCCCTAAGCGTCGAGGCGGTGGCATGGGGGCTGGCGGTGTCGGCCGCGTGCGAGGCTGCGGTAAACATGCTCGCCGCGCGACGCTGCACCTCGCTCGGGATCGCACGCACGCTGCGGACGCTGCTGCCCATAATCCTACTGACATCGTTCATGTATGCCGTAGTAATCGCCGAAGCGCATCTTTTGGCACATTGGCATGTGGCCGCACGCCTCGCGGCAGAAATAGTTCTCGGCGCATCGGTATATGCGGCAGGAGCCCGCATAACCCGCATGGAGGCTTTCGGCGAGGTAAAAACCGTCGCCATGCGGTTGGTGGGGAAAAGAATCCCCATGTTTACAATCCGAGCAGGCCGCGACCGAAGTTGCGAGGGAGCCGAGAGACGAAATTAGGTTTTGCTCCTCAGTGGGAAACACCTATTTATTTTTCCTCTGCCGCTTCGATTCGCTCGGCCGTCATCTTACGGTCGCGGGCTGCCGTGCGATTTCGTAACGATTCATTCCTCCTGCTGCAATCGAAACACCTCCAATAACTCGATCCGCTGCATCGACCTGAACAGCATCGACTTCGGAAAGGTGCAGTACCCGGACGCACCCGCTCGACAAGGTGCGTGAACAGCCCGTGGAACAGATAATAGTTGAACCGCCTCGGATGGCGGTCCCGTTTTAGTCGATATTTCGATATCGCTGCGCGATATCGGCAGTTCGCCGCCGCCCCATGCGGCGGACTGCAACTCGCGGATGCTCGTGCATTCCGTCGCCGACGGCAAACTGCGAAAATCGGCTTATCCCATATACCCATTTTTGCTGTTCGATCGCCTTAATTCTGAAAGCCGGTAAAAATGGTCTAAATCTGTTGAAGGAGATACCGGCTGCGACTATGATATAGTTGCAGCTGCTTGTCTTAATTCATAAAGATTCGAAAATTAAGCAAGTAACGGACGAACAGTTGGGAACGCATAATAAAGATGCGCGATTCCTGACTTGTCGTACCT